>CAVUJF010000002.1:0-438016 GCA_963741745.1 uncultured Pseudomonadota bacterium
CGGCACATGTGACAGTCGCGGTTCACGAAAACCACCGCGTCCTGGTAGGTGTCGATTCCCAGACGCCGCAGCGCCAGAGCACCGCGTATGGGCCTCATCAGGGACTCAGCTCCCGGCATGCACCGGCCCTGCTCCACTCTTGACTTCGCGCGTGACGGTCTCGCCGAGCTCGGCGACGGTCACCTCGTCGATGGCAAGCTCCCGGCGCATGTGCTGCCGGAGGGCATCCGAAGCGGCCGGCTCGCCGTGCGTGATGAAAAGTCGCTCAGGGAGCGCAGGGGTGCTCTTAAGCCAGGCCACGAGCTGATCGCAATCGGCATGACTAGAAGTGCTGCGCAGTTGCACGACTTCGGCATGCACGGGAATCCATTCACCGTGGATCTTGATCGTCTCCGCACCCCCGACCAGCGCAGCGCCGCGCGTGCCGGGGGCCTGATAGCCTGTGAACAGAATGAGATTGTGCGCATCGGGCGCAAAGGTCTTCAAATGGTGCAGCACCCGTCCGCCCGTCGCCATACCACTCGCCGAGATGATAATCATCGGCCCGGTGCATGTATTCAGCCGCTTGGACTCCTCGACCGAGTTCACGAATTGCGCAGCAGTGAACATCGCCGTGCACTCCTCTCGCGAGAGCCTGTGTTCATCGTGGTGCTGATTGTAGATGCGAGTGGCATCCGTCGCCATCGGGCTGTTGAGGAACACCGGCACATCGGCGATTGCGCGGCGTGCCTTGAGGCGGGCAACCAGATGCAACAGTAGTTGGGCACGGCCAACGGCGAAGGCGGGAACCACAATTACGCCGCCGCGCTGAACGGCGCGATTGATCGCGGTGGCAACCTCTGCATCGGCATCGATTGAGGGGTGCCGCCGATCGCCATATGTCGACTCGATAACCACCCAGTCGGCCGCGGGCGGTGCCGACGGCGGGCGCATCATCAGATCATCAGGCCGGCCCAGATCTCCGGAAAACAGCACGCGTCCCGATACGGATTCGATGAGCACCGATGCCGCGCCGAGCAGGTGACCCGCGGGCAAGAAGTACGCGGTGACGCCGGGTGCGATCGGAGCGCTTGCCGACCAGTCGAGCGGACGCAGCAGTTTTAATGTCCCTGCCACGTCGACTTCGCTGTACAGCGGCAGCGCCGGGGAGTGCTTAGAATACCGATGTCGATTCGCGAATTGCGCTTCCTCCTCCTGCAGGCGCGCACTGTCCGGCAGGAGAATTGCCAGCAGATCACGCGTTGATCGTGTGCAGTAGATGGGACCGCGGAATCCGGCGCGCACGAGCACGGGGAGATACCCTGTATGATCCAAGTGGGCGTGCGTGAGCACGATGGCATCGAGCGCGTTCGGCGCGAACGGGACGGGTTGCCAGTTCCGTTCGCGCAGGCGCTTCAGTCCCTGAAACAAGCCACAGTCGATCAAGACACGTCGTGAGCCGATCTCGAGCAAATATTTCGAACCGGTGACCGTGCCGGCCGCGCCGAGAAAGCTGAGTCGGAGCGTCATGCGTGCTTGATGCCCGGTTAAGCGGTTCAGGTTGATGGGCGTGGCGGCTCCGCCACCCCCGTGGCGGACGGCCCCGGCGGCAAGGATCCACCGCTCAAGCGCATGCGCTTCAGCAGCAAAGCACTGATGGCGACGAGCGCCGAGCTGCCGGACATCGAAAGCGCGGCCACTTCGGGGCTCAGCACCAGCGGATACGGCACCCCGGCCGCCAGCGGAAACGCGAAGACCAACTGCACGGTGCAGGAGAGATCCCCCAGGTGACACGTGAGGATCTTCGCGAGCTCCTGCTCCTCTGCGACGACCAAACCATTACGGCTCATGGAAGTGCTGTCCGGAGTGCGTCCGATCATTCCGCATGATAACGCCCTCGCCTGCACAGTCCTCTCCAATTCGTCTCCGAGCCCCAGGACCGATGCGGTCAGACTCCCGCCCGGCTGCCCATATGTCTGGGACAAGTTCTTGTGCATTTTGGCCTTCTTCTCGAGGGCCGCGGCTTCGAAGAACTGGCTCCCGGTCCCTGACGGGATGCTCATCCTCATCATGCGCACGTACCCTCCAGGCGAAGATATCGTCCAGCAGGTTCGGCCGCCCCCCGGATCACGCTGGGGCCCCAATGGAATTGCCTCGCGAAGCCGCCCGACTGTCCTTGCGGACGGCCATAGGAGGACCGTAAGTTCAAGGATTGCTCAGCTCGCACTCATCAAGGCCGACGCCGCAGAATCGCCGGGCGCGCGACTTACTCGTCATCGATCGTATCGGTCAGAACGGCCTTTCGACGAGCGATAAATTCCAGCATCGCTTCGTCCTGCGCCGGGTCAATGCCTGGGTCTTGGTACTCGGCCAGCATCTTCTTCCAGATACCATGAGCGCGTTGTTCGGTGGTGAGCCTGCCCTCAAGCGACCACTGCTCAAAGGAGGAGTAGTCGGCAATATTGGACTGGTAAAAGGCGGTTTGAAAGTTCTCGATCGTGTGAGCACAGCCGAGGAAGTGGCTACCCGGCCCCACCTCGCGGATGGCATCGAGCGCCTGCCCACGCGCGGAGAGATCCATGCCCTGGGCCAACTTCTGCATCATCGCCAGCTGGTCTACGTCCATCACGAACTTCTCGTAACCAGCCACCAACCCCCCTTCGAGCCATCCGGCGGCGTGCGTCACTAGATGCACTCCCGCGAGCAGAGTCGGCAGCAGCGTGTGCGCGCTCTCGTAGCCGGCCTGCGCGTCGGCGACCTTCGAGGCGCAAAGTGAGCCGCCGCTGCGGCAGGGAACCTTCAAACGACGCGCCAGCTGCGCAGTTGCGAAGATCATCTGGGTCGCCTCAGGCGTACCGAAGGTCGGTGCCCCGGTGCGCATGGAAATCGCCCCGACGAATGAACCGAGGATCACCGGCGCCCCCGGGCGCACGAGCTGCGTCAGCGCCATGCCTGCGAGGGTTTCCGCGAGGATCTCCGCGAGACAGCCGGCAGGCGTCACCGGTCCCATGGCGCCCGCCAGCACCGCGGGCACGATAATCGTGCCCTGGTTGTGCGAGGCAAATTGCCGCAGTGCTCCAAGCATCCGGCCATCGAACACCAGCGGCGAATTGGAATTGATGTTGCCGAGCATGACCGGATGCGTCTCGAGATAACCGGCCCCGAACAACGTCTGCCCCATCGCCACGGCATCGGCGGCGTGACCGGCGGTCTCCGGAGTCGCCTCGCATCCCTGATCCGAATAGCGGAAGAAAGCGTACTGGATATCCAAGTGCCGCTTATTGGGCGCGATTTCCATTGGCTCGCACATGCAACCGCCGGAGAAATGAATCGGCGGCGCCATGTGGGCGAGCTTGATGAAGTTGTGCAGGTCCTCAAGCGTGCCATAGCGGCGTCCCCGTTCGATGTCGCTTACGAATGGCGGGCCACCCACGGGTGAAAATACGGTGGCATCGCCGCCGAAGCGCACATTGCGCGCCGGATTGCGGGCAAAGAGCTCGAACTCCTCCGGCGCTGTGGCGAGCAAGCGCCGCGCCATACCGCGCGGAATGTGTACCCGCTCGCCCTGCACATCCGCCCCCGCCCCCTTCCACAACCGCAGCGACTCCGGGTCACGCCTAAACTCAATGCCGATTTCCTCGAGGATGGTCTCCGCATTGGCCTCGATGATCTCAATCGCTTCAGAGCTCAGCAGCTCCACCGGCTTTAGCTTGCGGCGGATGTAGGGATACTTGGCCGCTGCCCCCTTGGCGCGCTCGCGCCGGCTGTCGCGGCCGCGTCCGCGCGGCGCAGTCACGGTGACATTCATCAACTGACCTCGTTAAGTTATCGCCGCTGGCTACGACCGTCGGCTGCTGATCGGGCCAGGAGCCCATCGGGTGTCTACCATCAAAGTCTGTCTGCTCAGAGTGGCGTCGGTCGTCATCGCGCCCACGCCATGAAATGTGAGCTCCTGCGACTCAAGGACATCTTACCGGAGCTCGCCCGGATAATGGCAGCCGGGGATACGTAGAACTACTACCTGCGCAGCAACGGGCACGCGAGGATGATCTCGGCCATAGCCTGGGGCACCGATCTCGTTATTACAGCGCCATCAATGTTGATGCTTTCAATGCACCCGTCAGCTGATGCTTATGTACCCACGCTCCCAAGCATACGCCCACAGCACGAGTCTCCCGAAGACTGTTTGCGTTGTCGGCGCACGCGGCACGAACAATGGCCCAATGATAGCGAGCCACTCACCTCTGGGTAGTTTCGGTTGATATCCTGGCGCTACCAGGGGCGCGCATGCAATACCTAACAAACCCGGGGCGTCGCACGCGGCAGGCGGCTCTGAGTCGTCGATATTCTTGTGGGAAGCAACTATGGTAAAGGAAACGGCTGAACAGTTCGATGTCGTAGTCATCGGCGCAGGATTCTCAGGGATGTACGCCATCCACCGCCTCCGCGAAACTCACAGCGTGGCCTGCTTCGAGGCAGGTGATGGGGTGGGCGGTACCTGGTATTGGAACCGGTACCCCGGTGCGCGGGTCGATATCATGAGCGTTGAATATTCCTACGGATTCGATGAATCTCTGCAGAACGAATGGCATTGGCCAGAATATTTTTCAGCGCAACCAGAACTCGAACAGTACGCAAACCACGTCGCCGACCGATTTCAGCTGCGCAGGCACATCCGCTTCGCGAATGCTGTTACCGCCCTTCGGTTCGATGGCCAAACGAACCGGTGGCATGTCCACGCAGCACATGGCGACCATGTAGTCTGCAAATGGGTAATCGCCGCAACCGGCGCGCTGTTTGCTCCAAATGAGCCGGACTGGCCCGGGAGAGAGAAGTTCAAGGGCCGCATTATTCACTCGACGCGCTGGCCAAAAGGCGGCCTTGACTTCACCGGAAAGCGCGTCGGGATAGTCGGCACGGGATCGACCGGAATTCAAATCGCCCCGATTGTTGCCGCGCAGGCAGAGCATCTTTGCGTTTTCCAGCGCACGCCAGCCTATTCGATGCCATCGGGAAATCGTCCGCTGGATCCAGAGTTTGAACGTGACTGGAAGGACCACTATCCTGACCGGCGCAGGAAGATGCTCGACATGTGGGGTGCGTCGATAATCGACTATCCGACCTACTCGGTCTTTGACTGCACCCCTCAGCAGCAACGGGAGATCTTAGAGAAGGCTTGGCACTCGAGGAACGCCTTCCAACTGCTTTACGCCTTCAGGGACGTGCTGAGCGACATCAGAGCGAACGCGGTCGTCGCAGAATTTGCCCGCAACAAGATCAGGACCATCGTTAAGGATCCGAGGACAGCCGAACTGCTGTGTCCGTCCTATCCGATCGGCGGCAAGCGGCTGGGGATAGATAGCGGCTACTTCGAAATGTACAACCGCGCCAACGTCACGCTGGTCGATGTGAAGAGTTCGCCGATCCTCGAGTTCACCGAGACCGGACTGAAAACTCAGGATGCCAATTACATCCTTGACGACATTGTGCTTGCCACCGGGTTTGACGCCGTCACCGGCTCCATGAGCCGCATTCAGATCGAAGGTCTCGATGGCCTGACCGTCGCCGACAAATGGAAAGACGGGCCGACAGCCTATCTCGGCTCGGTGATCGCGGGCTTTCCAAACTTATTCATGGTCCATGGTCCGTTGACTCCTGCGGCACAGGCACAGATGATCACCGCCGGCGAATGGCAGGTGAACTGGATCGCCGCGATCATCGAGCAAATGGACAAGTCTGCCGTCAATCGCTTCGATACGACCCATGCGGCCGAGCGCTGGTGGGCCGCGCAGGTCGACGAGGCCGCCTCGCACACCATCCACCGCCTTGCCGATTCCTGGTACAACGGCAAGAACATCGCGGGCAAGAAGGGCGGCTTCATGATCTATATCGGCGGCTTTCCCGAATTCAAGAAGGCGTGTGAGTCCGCGGTCACAGAAGGCTACCGCGGCTTCATTCGCAACTGAGCATGCGGTCACCGATTAGCACCGAATCCGCACGGATGCCTGCGGGTGAGACGGCCAGATTCGCTGCCGCATTGACGCCGCTGCAGTGGCAGCGTCAGGGTATCGCCACCCATCCACAGCTTGCCGCGAGCCCTTGAGACACTTTTGGCAACCCGAACTATCAGGCCGCCGGCTCCTGTCATTCGGACTTGGCGACTCTTGTGTGACAGCCCTGCCTGCTCAGTCCGCCGAGGCGGATTGCGCCCATGCTTTGAGGTGTCGATCCGCGGTCAGGAGCCTCAGGGTCTCAACTTCGCATTGCGCAAGCAGCAGCCTATCGAACGGGTCCGCATGTCGGGTTGCGACCTGAGCCGCTGCAGCCGCATGGCGCATCGTGACGTCCAGAGTTTCAAATCCCGCCTCCACAACGGCCGATTCGAAGTTTGCCAGTGGCTGGCGCAAGGCGAGCTTGCCCAGGGCGACCTTAATGGCGATCTCCCAGGCGCTGGCAGCGCTGACCCAGAATTCATTGGCCGGATCAGCCAGTAACGCTCGCGCGGCGGGTGCCAGGCGTGGATGATCCTCCAGCACCCAGAGCACCACGTGCGTGTCGAGCAGGAACCTCATGGTTCGATCGGTCCCCCGAAGAGCTTTTCCTGCTGCTTCCGGGTGAGCTGCTTATCGAAGTCCGGCGCGATTGAACGGATCAATCCCTTTCCGGTTCCGAGACGTATGCCCCGGCGGGTCTGCACCCGCGTGATCCGCGCGACTGGACGGCCGGCCCGCGCCAGAATTACGTCCCGGCCAGCCTCCACCTCATCAATGAGACGCGACAGCGTGGTCTTGGCCTCGTGAATATTGACCTTGCGCATGCATAGTCCTACTTAGCTATTCTTAGTCTATGTTAGCCGAAAACTCCCGGCTGTGCCGTTGCGACCTCAAAGACTGCACTGGCGCCCTTCCTCCTGGCTTCCAGGTGAGGGGCCGGCCTCACACCGAGGAAACTAGGCCACCTATACAATTGATTTTTATGGTTTTCACGGCATCCTGAGAAGAATCCTTGGCCATTCTCCTCATTTCATTGTCGACAGCGCGAACGGCTCCCCGAGATATATGGACATTGTTGGGACTCAGCGAATGTCCGCTGCCACAGTACTCGGGCAGCTCTGGCAGGGGACCCCGCTGCAAGTCATCTTTTGAAGCGGGCACGATGAGCGTGTCATTACTCGCGTGCGCGCCCCCGCTACCAACTTCGAAAATTCCGTCTCTTCCCCCGAAGCCCGGCCGCGTGAAGACCCACTGAAGGGTCCTCACGGCGGGTGGCTGCTGCATCAACCTGTTAGTGTCGAGCACTCATCTTTCGCTGAGCCCAGCAAACATCGGCTATACCGCGACCACAAGAGCGGCTGACTCGCGAACCTTCGGTCGCCTCCATTGACGAGGCAGGCCGCAGGCAGTGCCCTGAAGGCTCTAGCGTCGGATAGTTGAGTCTTCGCTCGCGAGCTTGAACTGCTTTGATTCCGCTACACCTGGTTGCGCATATAGCCCAAAGCGGCTTTCGGGTATCCCAACGACTATCTTGTCGCCCTCTTGGACCGCGGAAGCGGCTTTGACTTCCTTGTTCTCCAGCGTGAGGGTCGCATCGGGGGTGTATATGAATGTCATGGGATAGACCGCGTGGTCCCCCTACGAGTTAAGAAAGTCTAGGGTGATGTGATCGTCCTTGTTGTGCTTAACCTCCGCGCCGAAGCGTACCCATTTCTCGCCCCCCACCACCTTCACCTCTCGACAGGCCACGCCCGCGTCCGGGAACTTCGCAAGAAACTCTTTACCGTAAGTGACGTCCTTAACGCAGCTCAGCTTGGGCTGTCCTTGTGCAATTCCGCTTAAGGAAATTCCGATTAAGACGGCGGCAGCCAGGTTGACTGTAATCTTCATGATGTCCCTTCCTCTCATTGCTAAGTCTGTTTGAGTCCACACGCAGCGCGTGTCGACACGAACGGATGTGTTCCAATCCACGGCGGTCACGTGTGACAGTGAACGCTGCGCAGGTTGGGACGGCTCTCACCAGCTAGTTCAAATCCCTTGCGTCCGCGCGCATAACCGCGCACGCACGTGATGACCTTACCCTCGGTAAGGGATTCCCGGACAACGCGAAGCTATGCGGCGCAAAATGCGTGACTTACGACTGCTTCGGCTTGGACTTGAGCGGCCGATCCGGACCGGTGCTTCAGATTGGTCGGACCGCGAGATGCGTTGCCGAAGCCGGACGTGGGGTCCCTCCGGCTGCCACGCGGGCGGCTTAACCCTTGGCGCAGCCTCCCGGCCAACCGAGGCTTGTCGGCAGCGAGAGCAGGAGCGGGGGCGTAAATCCCGGCTCTCCGCCCCTAAGATGAACGCACCGTTTGCGGATTGTGGCGCATTGACGCCCGGGCTGCTCATTCGCGCTCTCCGCAACTGCCTAGCGGTGCTGCTTCAGTTCTTCGTCGATGTGCGTCTTACGATGATTGAACCCGTAGCGAACGGCTTCCATTACGAGGAAGCCCAAAATCAGCGCCAGGAGCCACTCGAGCCACTGCGGCAACACGTGGATGACAATTTTCTTCCTCGGCAGGACGCCGAAGAGATTACTCAGGGCGCGTTGTTCGACCGCAGTGTGAGTGGATACAAGCGTGACAACCGAGCCGGCTACATATGCTCCAAAATTTCCGAGGGCGGTGTTGATGAAGAGTCCCTGGAACTTTTGCCTGTTAAAGGTCGATCTCAGGAAACCGTCCATGGCGTAACTCCGGGCGCTGGCCCATCAGTCGGTCTTCCCGGCAGCGCCGTCAGCATCAAGATCGAGGTGCCCGTCGCGGACTGGAATCCGATCACCCGGATCATGATTCATCTTTACGGTCGCCTCCTGCGTTCCCAGCCGGTATCGCACAGAGTAGCCAACCCGTTTCTCTGAGCTGTCGTAAACCGTGTCGCACTTCTGCTCCGTCGTCGTGGTCGTATCTTTGTCCTGCAGGTTCTTCTGAATGCGATTGCCGGCGTAACCGCCGCCCGCCGCGCCGGCCACGGTCGCAATGTCGCGTCCGGTGCCCCCGCCAATCTGGTGCCCGATGACTCCGCCGATTACCGCACCGGCAACGGAACCGATGATCTGATGCTGATCTTTTACCGGCGCCTGGTGAGTGACGGACTCGTTGTGGCACTCCTGCCTCGGAGTTCGAATCGTCTTAGCTAGCGGGGTGACCTTCAGTACCTGAGCGTACTCAGGGCCTTTACTCATTATCTTCAGGCCCGCCGCAGCGCCTGCACCTACGGCGACAAGAGAGCCGGCCACCAAGCCCATCACCATTGATTTGTTCATATCATCTCCTGCTTCCATCACCGCGGCGAAACCATCGTATTCGCAAGAAAATTTTAGCGAATCCCGCGGCAGAGTCTGGGACGCAGGTCACTTCAGCGCATCTTCAGTGCAAGGTGTTCGGGTTTGGCGACAGACCGAGCAACTGCCCTTTCACAATGTGGGCTTCTCCGACAGCCTCAACTCGCGTGGCATGGATCGCTTGAGAGCTGACATCACTGAACCGCCGGCGCGCTCTGGCTCTGCTGCCGCCCCGATTGAGACCCAGGGCATCGGGCCCCGGCGTTGTGCCGGGGCCCATCTTTTGTTACTTCAAGGGCGGTTACGGATAAGGCCTCCAGGCCGGAGCCGGAATCTCCCGATCAGGCTGCGCAATGCCCCGCGCGGCCTCGAAATTACTTCCGCGCAGGCGTTGATGACGTCCGCGACAGCCGCCCAATATTCCCCAGACTGCGTTCATCGTGATCCACGTTCCTGTTCGCGGCTACGCGGCGGAGGCTGGACCGCTTCTGTTCTAACTCCTCGATGACTAACGCGAGCGTCCCGCTCTGCGCCGGTTTTGACGTGATGACAAGCCACACTCCAGAACGGGGAATCCCGCCACGGTATGCCGCGGCGGTTACCCCGGCTGATTCACTTAGGTTCGGGAGGTGCAGACGAGGGATCCTTCATCGTGCCATGGTCCATCATGCCATAGTGCATCCCCCCCATCATGGGGCAGCCTTCCTTGCCCATTATCTCGCCGCAACTCTTCTTCATCTCACTTCGACAATCAGCAATAGGCTTCTCCGAACGCAGGCAGGCGGCCATCTGCTCGTGCAGGGTGGCCATCTTCTCGCGCATTTCCTTGCTGGGTGCGGCGCGATTCGCTGGAGGGACGTCCGCAGCAAAGGCCGCGCTACCAGCCAACAACACCATTGAAGCAACGAGGGAACTCAAGAGGGTTTGTCGTGTGATCACAGCCCATCTCCTAATTCGCGGGAAGCAGAGCTACATAATGCGGCGGTCTGATGCGGATTCTATAAGCAGTTTCCGCACAGCGTCCTAATACCGACGCGTGCCGGCGTGCAAGCGTACCCAGGAACGCTTGGCAGAGAGTCGAGTGGAATGGCATTCGCTCATCCCTGGCATCTGACTGTTCGCGTGCCGGAAATGGAGATGCGTAAATGCTGCAGAGCGCTTTGGAAGGCTATTTACAATCGCCTCGCCGCCTCCACAGGCCGCGAAATTAGGGAGCATTTCCGCAGTGCACGCCTTGGTTTGCTCGCCGGCCTCACCCTCTTCGGCATCTTCATGGGGACACGCGCCCTCCTCAGAGCCACTACCCCCAGCCATCCCGACCGCCGTCGACGAAGGGCTGATCGTCCTCGCGTGGTTGACGCTGTGGCGCCCCGCCCGAGACGCGCTATGAATGGCTGCCCCTCTATCGCCGACGGCAACCGTATCAACGACTTCGGGCCGTACGGGTCAGTGCGCACTTAGAGCGAGACGTCGCCGTTAGCACCGAAAAGCTCGCTAAGGCCAGGAGGCAGACCACGAGCCCGATCGCGAGACTTGACCGAAGGAGGCCCGGCTAACGACACTCGAGAACCGTCACCTGCCGCCGCCCCATCTCATCTCACGTCAATTGTCACTAACCTCGCGCTCCGCGCAAAAGCCAATCTTCAAGCTCATGACCGGGTTCGAATCCTCGCTGCTCTGCAATGTAATAGGCGACTTCTGCGATCATCGTGAATCTGGTTCTGGCGTCGGCCAACGGTCCCAGAGCTTCGTATACTCACCATTGTAGAGGCAATCGTAAGCGAGCAGGATTGGTGCGTGCCAATTCCGACGACAGATCAAGCGCTGTGTTCAGGCGCAGCAAAGATCAACCGCAGCCGATGCTTAACCGCGCGTGGCCTTACCAAAGACTACGTGATGGGTGAAGTCACGGTGCACGCGTTGACCGAGGTCGATCTGGATATCTATGCTGGCGAGTTGGTCGTCTTGCTAGGCCCGTCCGGCAGCGGGAAGTCGACGCTCCTAAACATTCTGGGAGGACTCGATACGCCCACCCGTGGCAGTGCGTTCTGGAACGACCACGATCTGGGGCATGCGAGCGAGGCCGAGCTAACGCGCTTTCGTCGAGAACACGTTGGGTTTGTATTTCAATTCTACAATCTGATTCCGAGCCTGACCGTACGCGAAAATGTCGCGCTCGTGACCGAAATCGCCACCGACCCGATGAAGCCGGAGGACGCGCTCGCCTGGGTTGGACTCTCGGAGAGACTCGACCACTTTCCTGCACAGCTCTCGGGCGGGGAACAGCAGCGGGTCGCCATCGCGCGCGCAATCGTTAAGCGGCCACAGTTGCTGCTCTGCGATGAGCCAACCGGCGCCCTGGATCACCAGACCGGCCGCCTTGTACTGGAGGCGATTGTGCGGATCAACCGCGAGCTAGCGACAACCACGGTGTTGATCACCCACAATGTCGTTATCGGCCGCATGGCTGATCGCATTCTGCATTTGGAGGACGGGCGGATAGCCCGAACGGAAACTAACGCCGCCAAGGCATTACCGTCAGAGCTTGGCTGGTGAGCCTGCTGCGCAGAAAGCTGCGTCGCGATCTTTGGGCGGTCAAGGGCCAGGTGATCACGATCGCGCTGGTGGTCGCATCGGCGACGGGCGGCTTTCTTGGGAGCGTGGGTACCTACCAGGCACTCTCCCGTGCGCGCGACGGATTTTACGCGCAATATCACTTTGGCGAGGTGTTCGCTGATCTGAAGCGCGCGCCACGGTCGACCTTGGGGGCGATCAGCCAGCTTCCGGCGGTGCTCGACGCCGAAGCCAACGTTGTCGCGGGCAGTCAGCTGCTCTTGGACGGCGTACCGGAACCCCTGGCCGCACAACTCGTTGGGGTTCCGCCCTCGGTCGGTCCGCGTCTCAATCAATTGTACCTGCGCCGCGGACGCATGATCGAAGCCGGATCCACGCTCGAGGCGCTTGTGGACGAGGGCTTCGCGACGGCGCGTCATCTGCAGCCGGGCGATCACGTTACCGTACTGCTAAATGGCAAGCGCGCGCGGCTAGCAATCGTCGGGATCGGGCTCTCCCCGGAATACATCAACCCCTCCCATAGCGGCGCCTTCCCTGACCCGAAGGGCGTGGGCGTCTTCTGGCTCGATGAGGAGCGCCTGGCGGCGGCGTTTGATCTACGCGACGCCTTTAACCATCTCACCCTGATACGGGCACCGGGCGCTTCCGACGCGCTACTCATACGTGAACTCGATGATCTCTTGCGACCGTATGGCGGGCACGGTGCCTACGGTCGTGCCGATCAGCCCTCGCACCGCATCGTCACTCAGGAGATGAATGAGCAGCGCGTACTCGGCACCGTCATGCCATCTCTCTTCGTGTGGGTCGCGGCGTTTCTTTTGAATGTTGTGCTCGGGCGCCAGATAGCCACCCAGCGAGAGCAGATTGCGGCTTTAAAAGCGTTGGGATTTGGAAACGATGCGATCGTCACTCACTACCTGCAGTTCGTAGGGATCGTGGTCGGGATTGGTCTTGCGCTCGGCGTCGTGGTGGCACTCGCCTTCGGCCGCTACATGACGGGCCTGTACGGCGCGTTCTTCCACTTTCCCGCAGCTGGCTTCCGGATTGAGCCTCCGCTCCTTTCTGTAGCAGCCGGTGTCAGCTTCGCCGCCGCGGCGGGGGGGGCATTCCTGGCCATTCGGCAGATTGTCCGCCTTTCACCCGCCCAGGCGATGCGTCCGCCCTCCCCCCCTCGATACCGCAAACTACTCCTTGCGCGCCTTGGGCTTGCCAGCTGGCTCGCGACTCCGACGCGCATGATATTTCGCAACCTTGAGCGGCGACCGGTTCGTTCGCTGCTCGCGATCGCAGGGGTCGCCGCCTCGGTCGCACTCATCGTGTCAGGAACCTTTTGGTGGGACGCGATCAACTACTTGGTGGACACGCAGTTCAACGCGATCGAGCGAGGCGATGCCGTGATCGGGTTTGTCGAACCGCGCGGCGGTCGAACGAGGTTCGAAGTCGCACGCCTGCCGGGCGTGCTTCAGGCGGAGCCTTACCGCGCCGTGGCGGTGCAGCTCCGTAGCGCTCAGCACACATATCGGACAGCTATCCTCGGTCTAGATCCTTCGTCCGCTCTGCGCCGCACTTTGGACGAACAACAGCGCGTCGTCAGCGTCCCGAGCCAGGGGATGCTGCTGTCCAACCAGTTGGCCGAGCGGCTCAGAGTCTCGCCAGGCGAGCGAATCGAGGTCGAAGCGCTCGAAGGGTCGCGTGTGCGCCGGGATGTGACGGTGACCGGTGTCGTCAAGGACTTGTTTGGTCTCTTTGCCTATATGAATCGCTCGACGCTAAATGATCTGATGGACGAAGGCGACTCGATGAGCGCTTTCGACGTCCGACTGGACGCGAACCGACGCGCGGAGCTGTTCGCGCTCATAAAGGCGACGCCCAGCGTCGCCTCTCTGCAGATCAAGCAGAACTCACTCGCGAGTTTCCGAGAAATCTCAGCGCGCAACGTGCTCGTCTTCACCTCCATCTTCACGGTCTTTGCGGCGACCATCGCGGTGGGCGTCGTCTACAATAGCGCGCGAATCTCCCTCGCGGAACGGGCCTGGGAACTTGCGAGCCTTCGTGTACTGGGATTCACCCGCGCTGAGGTTTCAACAATTCTGCTCGGCGAGCTGGCAATCGAAGTCGGCCTAGGTATTCCGCTCGGTCTGTGGTTCGGACACGGCCTAGCGGTCGTTCTGACCAACTTGATGCGCAGCGAAACCTTCCGTATCCCGGTCATCATTGCCCCCCGCACATATGTCTTTGCCGCTGGAGCCATCGTATTGTCGGGTATGCTGAGCGCTCTGATTGTGCGCCAGCGGATCGATCATTTAGACCTGGTCGCCGTCCTGAAAACACGGGATTAGCAGATGACGCGTCGCAATCAGTGGTTGCTGGTAGGGACCTTGGTGGGCATCGCGGTAATTCTCCTCTGGATGCTCATGCCCGCCCCTGTTGCCGTAGAGATCGGCACGGTCACCCGCGGTCTTCTGGAAGAGACGGTCGACGAAGAGGCGAAGACCCGCATTCGCGATCATTATGTGGTCTCTGCGCCCCTGACTGGGGAACTCGAACGCATTGCGCTCAGAGAGGGAGACGAGATCACGGAAGGCGCGACGGTTGCACGGTTGCGACCGGTGATACCCAACCTGCTCGATAGCCGGACTGAACTCGCATTGCGCCGACGAGTCGAAGCGGCGCGTGCGATTCAGGAGCGCGCCAACGCGCGCCTCGCACAAGGTCAGGTCGCACTCGCCCAAGCACGCCTCGAGGTGGAGCGTAGCCGCAAGCTTGCTGAGTCGAAGCTCATTGCCGCCGCCACGCTGGAAGCCGATGAGCTGGCGTTGCAGATGGCACAAAGGGAACTCGAGAGCGCGAGTGCCGATGTACATGTCGCGCGGCACGATATCGACATCGCTGTCGCGGCAGTCAGTCGCGTTCGTGGCGGCGCTCGCGGAGATACCGAGGCGGACTGGTTACTGAAGGCTCCGATCGCGGGGCGCGTTCTGCGCGTACACCAGAAGAGTGCCGGGACCGTCAACTTCGGTGCTCCGCTCATCGAATTCGGAGACCTCGAGAACCTTGAGGTGGTGATCGAGGCGTTGACGAACGAAGCGACGCGGGTCAGACCTGGGGCCCCGGTAACGTTTGACAACTGGGGTGGCTCGATACCCTTACTCGGACGGGTCCGGCAAATAGAGCCATGGGGCTTCACCAAGGTGTCCGCACTAGGCGTTGAGGAGCAGCGAGTTAATATTCTCGTCGACCTACTGTCGCCCCAAGACCAATGGGCGTCACTCAGCGAGGGCTACCGTCTGGATGCGCACATTCAGGTCTATCGAAACGACAAAGCCCTGAGACTTCCGACCGGGGCGCTGTTCCGATCCGGCGACCAATGGTCGGTCTATGCACTCCAAGGCAACGGCCGAGTACGGCGCGTGCCGGTTCGTATCGACCATCGCGGCGCGGTCTTCACGGAGCTCCTCAGCGGGCTGCCGGACGGTGCCCGCGTGGTCGTGTATCCCGCAGATACCGTTCAGAACGGCGTGCGCGTGACACCGGCGCCGAGCTCGAAACAGTGAGCGGTCCGTTAACCTGACCGTTCGCAGCACGGCATTCAAGCCGAAGTCCACACGTCGAAGCTAGATACCGCATCCGTCGGTGCAGATTGTATCGGATGGTCGGAGCGATGCGCGCAGAGCTCTTCATCCTGGACGGTTGTACACATGGTCGCATCCGGCCGACGATACTCGGGGGTGTCGCGCATCACGTCGTCCAGGCTTTACGATCAGAGCGCCCTCTGCCGAATCCCCACCTGACGCCTTGAAACCACAGCATACTCAGCACTGCGGCGCCGGCACCCGCCAGAAGCATGGGCGGCGTTGGTCGCATGAATGCGAAAAGGCGACTGACCGCAGGAATACTAAGCACGCAGGCCAGCAAAGTCACCGTAGCCAGAGTGATCCAGGCGAAGTGACGGTTAGAAGCTCTGGGGCCGCGCCAGCTTGCGCGCCGCCACGAACGATTTGCGTGGATCAAGCCGAGGTTGGAGAGCACGAGCGCCATAAACGTCACTGCGCGCGCCGTGCCGTCCGAGTCCGTGGCGAACCGAACGCCCGCGTACGTTCCGAGAAGCACCAGTAGCAAGCCAGTTCCCTGCCACAGTCCGCGCGTGAGCACGGCCGAATCGAACAGCCGTTGAGTCGGATGGCGCGGTGGCGCGGTCATGGCATCATCTTCGAGCGGCTCGGCCTCGAATACGACTGAGCAGGCCGGGTCTATAATCAGTTGCAGGAACAGGATGTGCACCGGCATCAGCAGCATTGGCCACCCAATCGTCACCGGCACGATCGACAGCCCGATGATCGGGACATGCGCCGCAATTACGAAGACGATGGCCTTGCGCAAATTGGCGAAGACGCGACGTCCGTAGCGTACTGCAGTTACCAAGGATGTGAAGTCATCGTTCAGGAGCACCAGTGCGGAGGCCTCTCGCGCCACGTCGGTGCCGCGAGCACCCATTGAAACGCCGATGTGAGCTGCCTTGAGTGCGGGTGCGTCGTTGACGCCGTCGCCCGTCATCGCGACCACTTCGCCGCGCGCACGAAAGGCCTGAACAAGACGCAGCTTCTGTTCGGGCTGAACTCGGCAGAAGATGTAAGTGTCGGCAAGTCGAGCGCGCAATTCGTCGTCGCTCAATGCGGCGAGCTCGGCCCCGGTCATGACTGCCCCGTCGCCAGGAAGTCCTACTTGCCGCGCAACGGAAATAGCGGTGACCGGATGATCGCCGGTCATCATCACAACCCGTATTCCCGCTGCATGACATTCGGCAATGGCTGCGGGGACATCGGGCCTTACCGGATCCTCCAAGGCAATCAGCCCAAGAAATTCGAAGTCGAAGTCGTGTTGTTTTTCTGGGAGGATATCGGCGTCGAAAGTCGCACACGCAACGCCAAGTACACGCAGCCCGTTGCCCGCCATGGCCGAGACTTCGTCGGCGATCCCCGTGCTTCGCGCGGCATCAAGATGGCACAGATCGACAATCGCCTCCGGTGCGCCCTTCGCAGCGATCATCCTCGCGCGTCGGTCCGGCGACTGCCACACTCTCGACATCGCCATCATCTCGCCCGATAATGGGTAGTCCTCGATCAGGGTCCAGTTAGCGTGCAGGTGCTCGGTGTCGGCCAGCAGTCGTTGCCCGGCCTCACCGATAGCTGTCTCCATTGGATCGAATGCGCGGCGGCGGCTCGCCAGCACAGCGAACTCCAGAACACCATGCAATGCCTCTTCCAACGATGCGGACCCAGCCCGCGCCGTGTCGTACGATGCGACCTCGGTCCATAGT
The DNA here is from genome assembly GCA_963741745.1 of uncultured Pseudomonadota bacterium. Lineage (GTDB taxonomy): Bacteria > Pseudomonadota > Gammaproteobacteria > Steroidobacterales > Steroidobacteraceae > 13-2-20CM-66-19. The sequence goes on from CAVUJF010000002.1 coordinate 17,192, forward strand.
CTCCTCAGCGACATGCGATTTGCGGTTAAAGTGCCCGTCTTGTCGACGCACAACACGGTCGTGGCGCCCAGAAGCTCGACAGCCGGGACGCTACGCGCCAATACGTTTTCCCGCGCCAAACGCCACGCGCCGAGGCCTAAAAAGAGTGTCAGCACGACCGGCAGTTCCTCGGGCAGAATGGCCATCGCCAACGTGAGGCCGGCCAGTAAACTATGGAGCCAGTCGCCGCTCGAAGCCAATAGGCAAGCGCGAGTGCACTCGCCAGCGCAAGGCCAACGACGGCGACGCGCTTCACGATGCGACGTGTCTCGCGCTGGATTGGCGTGGTCTCGCCCCGATACCTTCAAGCGACTTCCCGATGCGTCCCAGGGTACTGCGCTCGCCGGTGGCAATTACGCGACCGCGTGCGGTACCTCGCGTAACCATTGTTCCGGACAACACCTGTGCTGCGTCGCTGGCGACTGGCACGGAAGCTGCGCCAGCTAGGATCGGACGTGCCTGCTTGAGCACGGGGGCCGATTCACCGGTTAGCAGTGATTCATCCACGGCAAGGTTCGAGGATTCGAGCAAATGCATGTCTGCGGGGACACGATCCCCTTCGGCGAGCAAGACAACGTCGTCGCAGACCAGCTCACGTCCAGCAACCCGACGCGCATGCCCATCGCGAACAACCAAGGCGCGTGGACTCGACAGATCCCGCAGGGCCTCGAGGGAACGCTCCGTTCGGCGCTGCTGGATGAAGGTGATGCTCATGACAACAACGACAAAGCCGAGCAACATGAGGGCTTCATGGCGATCGCCTAGTGCCATGTAGATCGCCCCGCAGGCCACCAGCAGCAGGAACATCGGCTCCGAAGCAACCTCTCCAAGCAGTCGCAGCACACCCCGGGGTCGTGAAACCGGCAACTCGTTCGCACCGAACTGTTCGAGGCGTCGACACGCTTCTGCCTCGGTCAGACCCCACATTGCACGACGCTGGCTTTTCCTGCATGTTTACAGCCGTGGATACTCCGGCACGACAGCCACGTCGCACGGCGCACGGGCAACCGTATGCCGGGTGACGCCGCCGAGGAAGAATTCGCCGATGACGGTACGACCGTGTTTGCCCATCACGATCAAGTCAGACCCTAGTTCGAACGCCTTCGCGGCAATGGCGGTCTTGGCACTACCGCATTCCACGGAAATGCTCGTGCCTGCGCCGGAACTCAGAGCTCTATCCCGAAGGCTCTCTATGTTGGACATCGCCTGATTACGAAGGTCTGTGTGGTACTGCTCGACTGTCTGGTCCGGTACGTTTGCCGCGTGCAGCTCTTTCTCGTAGGGAAACTCGTAACTATGGAAGATGAGGAGTTCTGCGGCAGGAGCAATCTGCCGCGCGAACCGTAGCGCTGACATCGAATGCACCGAAAAGTCGACCGGAACGATCACCCGGCGATACGGAGCAATTGCCTCCTGTCTCGCAACCAGCATGGGGCGGCGGCTCTTACACAGCAGGCGCTCCGCGGTCGTGCCGATCAAGAGATCTCGCAAGGCGCGTGACCCATGAGCGCCGAGCACAAGCACGTCTGAGTGATCTGCGGCGGCAAGGACTTCATCGAGTACGTTGCCACCTCGCGTGAAGCACTCGGGGGCGGAGTTGGCGACGGGTCGGAGGTCCTCTGCCAGAGCCTCGAGGCGACTCTTGGCGTCCTCCAGGATGTGCTGCTCGATGTGGATCGAGGAACGCACGATCTCGCGAAATTCGCTCAGTGCTTTCTCAGGTACGACATGCAGCAAGCTCAAACCGGCTGCCTGTTCGCTCGCAAGATGCGCAGCACGGTGTGCCGCTCTTGCAGCGTTGGCTGAGAAATCGGTGGCGGCAAGAATCGATTTGATCGTACTCATCGATGTATCTCCACCGGGTTATATATGCGAGGGCAGACCGGCGCGGAGTCTCATCGTGCACGTTCGCACCAAAGCGTGCACGGCGGCCCGTGGCTTCCTCGGCGGTCAGCGCCTCGCGCGCGAGCGCCGAGGCGCGTATATACGCTTCATCCGTAGGCAACTGGTGCCACAAAGCGTTCCCGGACAGGTCATGCGCTTCGGCTTTCGGCAGCGAGTGTACATTGCGCCTTTTCACAGGGACTCTCGCGGCACTGGTGGTGCAAACTGCGCTACCCTCATCAGCGAGGCCATTATGTACTTTCACTGGTGCTCCCGGCAGTCAATCGGGCGAAGAATCGCTATTGGTTGGCGCCGTCGCCCGGCTTCACTCGGTGGGGGCTTTTCTAGCTACCGATCGAGAACCGCATGACGATTTCCGCGCTGATCGCTGGTGGTCTACGTACCGCAACCTTGGTCCTTGGACAGAGTCAACTTACATGACACGCGTTCCCCGGTGTGGCGCCGCCGACACGGCGGTAGATTCGCAAGGAATCGGTGAAGATTTTGCCAGGAGCCGTACACGTAATGGCGTTCACTGAACTTGAACGCCCCTGTACACGGTCCACGCGGAAGCGCCTGGCGAGCTTGAGTATGCATTGGCTTATGCGGCTCAACTTCCGGATATCGTGCTCGTGGAGGATCAATGAGTCCCGTGTTGCTTCGTCCGGCCGGACGAGGAGGCGCTCGGAGACAGTTTGCCGCGGGGACTCCCGGCCGAATCAATTGCTCTCGAAATGCGACGCTTCAGGATTGGTGTAAGTCAGGAGGGACCATGCTCCCCTCTCTATGGTCCGAGCGGTGGTGGCCTTGGCAGCTTGGACTGCGGCAACATTCGCTTCAGCACATCATCCCGATTGAGGAAATGGTGCTTCAGCGCAACCAGAGCGTGCAAGCTCGCGAGAATCAGGAGCGCGTTGCCAAGCATCTCGTGGGACTCCTCGAAAAGTTCCTTGCTCCCCTCGCCGGTGGCCTGAGCACCCACCGTCTCGTCCCCTGCTGCGACCGGGGCCGCGCGGCTATTGCCTAAGTCCCAACTCGGGATTGATACGACTCCGAGGAAGTTGACCGAAGCACCCTCCGATGATGCCGCAAGCCAGCCCGAAAGCGGGAGTGCTACCAGTAGAACGTAAAGGGCGAGGTGCATGGTTCGCGCGCCGAGTCGGGCTGCTCGCGTCATGGTGTACGGGAAAGGGGGTGCAGGGCTGACAAATGCCCAGACGATGCGAAAGAGCACCAGCACAAGAACCAGAACTCCGAGCGAGCCATGCCAAAGGAACGGTATGTCCCCAGGATGGTCGGCCTCAATTTCAGTGACCTTCGCCGAGACGAGCAGAGCGATCACGAGAACCATCGTCAGCCAGTGAACGGCCTGGCTGACGGAGCCATATCGCGAGGAGGTATTTGCTAATGGCATCGTTCGTTTCCCCCTCAGGAGGGACCTTCTTGGTACCGATGCTCAACCCTTCCGATAAGGGCCGCTATAGGTGATTTCCGCAAGCGCCTCGTTAAAGGCCTCTACCCGTACGCGATTCCGCATTACGCCACCCTGGTTGAGAAGGTTGATGGTGATCCAATGTCAGATATCTCTGACGCTTGTCCCACAGAACCGCCAGAGATTGCGGCTGCGCCCACAGGGCGCAATGTAATTCGTTCGAGCATTTAGCCGCTAAGTGCAGGTCCCGCGATCTGCCGCCACGCTCATCCGCTGATCGACGTGTCTGCGAAGCAACGTTTCTGCCTTCTGTGCGTTGCGGTTCCGGAAGCAGGCTCGATGCTCGGCAGCACGCATTAAGCGTACTTGAGAACAGCGCGCCGACGCCGGATTCCTGGGGCTCAGCTGCGTACCTATGCGTTTGCAGCGGAGGCCAAATCACAGAAGCGGACGCGACCAAGAGTGGGCATCGGGCCTTGGCCGTCGCCTCCTCCATTGTTCAGCATGGTCTCCGTCATCACCGCGGCCACGCCAGTTGATGCAAAGTCCATCCACTCGACAGCAATCTCGCCAGAGCCTGCTCGAACGATGGAAGCCGGGAGCTCGCGACCCTGCAGGCCTAGAGCAGGAACCAGCATCTCGACGACGACATTGGCCGCCGGGCGGATACCGGACTCGGTTCTGATCAATGCCCCACTCGCGCTAACGCTCTCCATGCAGCCGAGACATCTACAGCCACTGTCACGCGACTGCACACAGCTCAGTCTCACTGGCATGTTGGTCGAGAGCCGGTGTCCCCAGCGATGCTCCATTGACCTCTCCTTCGAGCCCTTGCTATTTATCCTGCGTCCAGTTCGGTCACGCCGCCATCCGTATTAGTCCGTACGCTCCCACCGCACTGGCATACGCCTGGCTTAAACGGGAGCCGCAGACGCTGCGACGGCAGCCCGCTTCGCGGGTGCAGGCGACCAGCGATCGAATCCACAGTCGGTCGCCTCGGAAAGGAGAAACTGAGTGCGACGACAGAAGGTAAGGATCCTATGAATTCAAGTAGATAGAGAAGCTCAGAACGGAAGTAGCCAGAAGTGCAATCGAACCCCCAGCTACCCACTGATAGGACGCTGCCTTGGGCTAAGAAACGGGCCGCCAGGCCGCATGGTCAGGCGTGCGTAGTGTGTCTTCCCGGGTTGAAAAACCGCATGGATGCCGGCGCAATCCTCCAGACTGTCCACCTCATCATTGGCGGCAGCGCCAACGACAACCACAGATGTGGACATTTTCGGGGACGCAGCGCATGTCCGTCTCCACAGAACTATGGGGCCTCCTGCCTCTCTCGCCGCCCCTGCCGCGAGACGCCAGCCGCCACGCCATTCTCTTACTTCTACCGCAATGGTACGGACGGCCACTGTAATGACCCTCACCATTCTCCGCTCGGGCGATCGCCGGTTGCAGCCTGCAGAGGTGTTGTAGGATTCGATATGGCCCTGCAGCAGATTCTCGGGGTCGACCTTTTGGGGAGCCAGGCGGTTGCAGAGCGCCGGCACGTGTTCTTCGACCTCCGTTAACCAGGGCGTCACCGCACGCATGCCGCTCGACGTCGCGCGATTGGCTCCAGTGACTAATGTCAAATCAGCCACGCGAAGCCGAGCGCCCGAGATACACCGCCGGTCGCTTTGGCACACGATTTAGCGGGCACTGTCGGCTAGCGGAGACAGTAGTGACGCACTCTCCGCGGTAGGATAATCATTGTCGCACCCATTCTTACTGTGGTGCGCGCCCGCAGATCGCGCTGCCAGAGGACCTAACAAATAAGGGGGCACCTTACCCGCGCGCGTCGGCAGAGGGTTCGACCACACGCGGTACTCAAGGAGGGACGGCATGATTAAGCAGGCGCGCTTTCTAAAGCTTGTGCTATCGCTTGCGGCGACGGGGCTCGGCGTTGTCGGGTGCGGCTCAGGCGGAATGACGGCTCCGATGGATCAGACTCAGATGGGTCAGATGAGGTTGTCGGTCGCAGACGCTCCACCGGCTGACGACGCCACGCACGTCGTGGTCGTATTCACCGGGGTCGAGCTCACCGGCAACGGCGGCAATCCCGTGACCATCACCTTTCCGGAGCCGAAGAGCATCGACCTGATGACACAGAGCGGCACTGCGTCCGCCGTACTGTTCGATGAGCCGATAGCACCTGGCTCCTACGGCCAGATCAGGCTGATGGTGATCGCGGACGGCAGCGCCAACAATTCCTACATCGATTTCGCCGACGGCTCAAGGATGGGCCTGCGAGTGCCAAGCGGGTCCGAAACGGGCCTCAAGCTGGTCTCCGGGTTCACCGTTCCGAGCAGTGGGGTAGTCGATTACACCATCGACTTCGATCTGCGCAAGGCGATTACGTGTCCGCCGGGACAGGCTCCCGCCTGCATCCTTAAGCCGGTGGAGCACCTCGTCGACAATACCTCGGTGGGGAACATTCAGGGGCAAATTACGAGTGCGCTGCCGAGCGGATGCACGCCCGGTGTCTATCTCTACGGCACCATCGTGGGGAAGCTCGAGGATATGAACAGCACAGCGGCGAGCACCGATAGCAACCAGCCGTTGGCATCGAAGGTACCAACTCCTACCTCGGCGCCGCCTTACTACTACCAGTTTACGTTCCTGCCACCAGGGACCTACACCCTGGGGTTCACGTGTGAGGCCGCGCAGGACAACCCTGATCAGGCGGATCCGTCCGTGATACTCACATCGATCGCGACAACCGCCGTGGCTGCCAACCAGACCGCAACGGTCGACATTGCCCTCGGCGGAATCCAGGGGCAAATCACGAGTACGCTGCCGAATGGATGCACGCCTGGCGTCTATCTGTACAGCGGCAGCGTGACCATGCCCGAAGACATGAACAGCTCAGCACCGTCCACCGATACCAGCCAGCCACTGAGTTCGACGCTGCCGGTTGCGTCCTCGGTGCCCCCGTACACCTACCAATTCACGGCACTGCCACCGGGCACCTACACGCTGGCCTTGAGCTGTCAGGCCGCACTGGACAACCCGGCCCAGGCAGACACCGCCGTGACCTTCAGCTCGGTCGTGACCGGAATCGTGGTGACCGGCGACCAGACGACGGCGGTCAACATTTCCTAGCTCGCGAATGCCGACACCTTCGCCGGGAACGGTTATCGCGAACTCATATTGCGCGGCCGGTACTTCGAATGCAGGCACAACATTGCTCGAAGGCGAAGCCGTGGCACTCCCTTGCGCCGCTCCGCTATATCGGCGATCCACCCCAAACGTTCGAGCTGGGACGCAACGCCCGGGCACCAGCTACCGGCCGCCAAGGGCTCACCTACTCCGGGCATCGCCCAAGAGGACATACGTCGGCCCTAGAGCAGAGAGAGGCCGAGGGTGCAACTCACACACGGCGAACACGAGTGAACCAAGCTGTGGCCCCCTCGCCCCGCGCGGACGGCTTAAGCCGCACTGGCGGGTGCGAATGCCTTTTTCTCAAAGACCTCCAACGCGTTAGTGGGCCCGCGCTGCCAATCTCGCCCGCCATTCGAGGCCTGGCGCCAGTCTCTTCGATTCGGAACTCAGCTGGGTTCACCCGAGTTCGAGATCATTTGCATTCCCACTGCATGCTCAAGCCATGCTGCTGATGGTGCGGCGGAACCGTACCAGCGCGAGGCCGAACAGGACGACCCCGATCAGTGCGATGGAGAGGAACTGCGGCCAGACGACATCCAGACCTGCGCCGCGAAAGAGGATCGCCTGGGCGATCATGACGAAATGTGTGTTCGGCGCCGCGAGCATGAGGTACTGGACGATCGCTGGCATACTCTCGCGCGGCGTGGAACCGCCGGAGAGCATCTGCATCGGCAGCAGCACCAGCATCAGCAAAAGGCCAAACTGCGGCATCGAGCGTGCGACCGTGCCGAGAAAGATGCCCATCGAGGTCGTGGCGAATAGGTGCAGCGCGGCGCCGGCCAGGAACAGGGTCAGGGAGCCCGCAATCGGGACGGAAAGCGCGCCCCGTACCACGAATACCAGGGCGAAGGCGGCCGCCGCGAGCACCACCAGGCCCATCGCCCAGACCTTGGCGGTCATGATCTCGAAGGGGGTGAGGGGCATGACCAGCAGATGTTCGATCGTGCCGTGCTCGCGTTCGCGGATCAGCGCTGCGCCGGCCAAGACAATGGACAGCATCGTCACCTGATTGATGACTCGACATGATGGCACCGAACCACGACTTGGTAAGCTGGGGATTGAAGCGCACGCGCAGCGCCAGGTCGACCGGCAATTGAGGGATTGCTCGATAACGGCGCGCGAATGCGCGCACCTCGTCGGTGACGATGGTCTGGACATAGCCGCTGCCGATGAAGGCCTGGCTCATACGCGTGGCGTCGACGTTGAGCTGGATCGTTGGCCCGCGTCCGGCCAGTAGATCGCGCTGGAATTCAGGCGGGATATCGAGCGCGAACGTATCGAGGCCCGCATCCATCCGGGTGTCCATCTCGGCCTGGGTGATGAACCGGGGCGGCATGAAGTAAGGCGGATAGAAGGCACCGGAAATGCGCGCCGAGAGCGGTGAGCGGTCCTCGTCTACGATGGCGATCGGCGCCTTGTTGAGCGTCTCCGGAATCGCCGTCGCATGCGCATAGATCGCAAAGCTGAAGGTATAGACGATCAGCACCAGCATTATCGGATCGCGCGCCACGCTGCGTAGCTCCTTGATGCCGAGATGCAGGATATTGGTCCAGCGCATGGTTCAACGCTCCTGCTTCTTGAGCAAGGCCACCGACAGCCCAAGCAATATCGGAACGGCCAGAGCCAAGGGAAGGAAGGAACCATGCAGGTCGGCAAAGCCAAGCGCCTTGGAGAACGTGCCACGCGCGATCGTCAGGAAATGCGTGGTCGGGTAGATCTCCCCGATCAGCCTGCCCGCGCCCTCGAGAGACGACACCGGATCAATCATGCCGGAAAGGGTGGTCGCCGGAAGAATGGTAAGTACGGCGGTGCCGAAGATGGCAGCGATCTGGCTGCGCATGAAGGTCGAGATCAGGAGGCCGATGGCGGTGGCCGCGCCGACATAGAGCAGGGCCCCAGCCGTGAGCGTGAGAAAGCTGCCCTTAAACGGGATGCCAAGACGGTCACGGCGAGCAGCGTGAGCAGCAGGAAGCTCAGCATGGACAACACCAGATAGGGAAACTGCTTGCCGAGCAGGAACTCCAGCCGAGTGGTGGGTGTCACATAAAAATTGACGATCGAGCCGAGCTCCTTCTCCCGCACCACGCTGAGCGCCGCGAGAATCGCCGGAATCAGCATGAGCAGCATTGGAATGATTGCCGGGACCATGGCCACCAGGCTCTCGACATCGGGGTTGTACCGGAAGCGCGTTTCGACATTCACCAGCCCGGCTGGCACCTGACCCTGTCCAGCCTCCCGCGCCTTGTTCGCAAGCCATTGCGCGTGCATCCCCTGTACGTAACCGCGGACAGTCTCGGCACGCGCCGGCATGGCGCCATCGATCCAGGCCCCGATCTGCACCGGCCTACCATGTGCGAGATCTTGGGCGAACTCTGACGGTATCTCGATCGCGAGGCTCAGCTTTCCCTCACGCATCCGCCGGTCGAGGTCTGCGTAGTCAATGATCGGCCGCTGCTCGACGAAATACCGGGAACCGGCGATATTGAGCGTATAAGCGCGGCTGGTAACGCTCTGGTCGCGATCCAGCACGGCAAAGGTCAGATTCTCGACATCCAGGTTGATGCCATAGCTCATGCCGAACATGAGGATGACGCTGCCCAGCAGCGCGAGGGTCAGCCGGATCGGATCACGGCGCAGATCCAGCGCCTCGCGGCGGGCATAGCTGACCAGGCGGCGGGGATCGAAGTAACGCCGCCAGCCGCCCCCGCCCGGCGAACGCACCCCGGCCGCGGCCACCGGTGTTGATATCCCGGCCTCCGGAAGCCTTATGTCGGCTTTTGCATCGGTGGTGGCATCTTCCAAGTAGCCTATGAAGGCGTCCTCAAGGGTGTCTACGCTGCGCTGCCTCATCAGAGCGCCGGGCGTATCGGTGGCCAGCACCCGGCCGGCGTGCATCAGCGAAATGCGGTCGCAGCGCTCGGCCTCGTTCATGAAATGGGTCGAGATGAAGATCGTCACGCCGTCGCGGCGCGACAGCTCGACCAGGATCCGCCAAAAGGAGTCGCGGGCCACTGGATCGACGCCCGAGGTGGGCTCGTCGAGAATCAGCATTTCGGGCTTGTGGATCATCGCCACCGCCAGCGACAGACGCTGGCGGTGGCCGAGCGGCAGCGCGCCGGGCAACACGTCGACAAATCCGGCCAGGCCGAAGCGCGCGACCATCTCATCGAGGCGCTCCGGAATCTTGTCCGCGGGCACGTGAAATAGTTGGGCGTGCAGCACCAGGTTCTGCCGCACCGTAAGCTCGGTGTAGAGCGAGAAGGATTGCGACATGTAGCCTACGCGTCGGCGGGTCGCGAGGTCGTGCGGGTCCACCTCCTGCCCGAACAACCAGGCCCGCCCTTCATCCGGCGACAGCAGGCCGGTCAGCATCTTCATCGTCGTGCTCTTGCCGCAGCCGTTGGAGCCGATGAAGCCGAAGATCTCCCCGCGCCGGATGCGAAAGCTCGCATGATCGACGGCCGTGAAATCGCCGAAGCGCATGGTCAAGTCCCGCGCTTCGATAGCAATCTTGTCGTCGGCCTCGGCCGTGCGCGCCGGTATCTCCACCGGTCGGTAGTCTCGGCGCTTGTCCTCTGGCAGCAGGGCAATGAAGGCCGCCTCCAGAGAGCGGGTTCCGGTGTGCCCGAGCACCCCCGAGGGCGTGCCGGCCGCGAGTACTCGCCCCGCATCCAGCGCCACCAGCCAGTCGAAGCGCGCCGCCTCCTCCATGTAGGCAGTTGCCACCAGGACACTCATGCCGGGATGCTCGGCGCGGATGCGCTCGATCAGTGCCCAAAACTGCCGGCGCGAGAGCGGATCGACTCCGGTGGTGGGCTCGTCGAGAATCAGCAGGTCGGGGTCGTGTATCAAGGCACAGCAAAGGCCGAGTTTCTGCTTCATGCCCCCGGAGAGCTTACCCACCGCACGGTCGATGAACGGAGCGAGCCCCGTGGCCTGCAGCAGCGCCTCGATGCGTCGCGCACGCACGCCGCCATCGTGGCCGAACAAACGCCCAAAGAAGTCGATGTTCTCGAACACGGACAGTGTCGGGTAAAGATTCCTGCCGAGGCCCTGCGGCATGTAGGCGATGCGCGGACAGACCTCCCGGCGATGGCGCGCCACTGCCATATCGCCGCCGAGCACTCCGACCTCCCCGGTCTGGATGGCGCGGGCACCGGCAACCAGCGCCAGCAGGCTCGACTTGCCGACACCGTCGGGGCCGATCACGCCAACCATGCGGCCCGCCGGGATATCAACGCTGATCTCGGCCAGTGCGCGCGCCTTGCGATAGCGCAACGTTACGTCGCGCAGCCGCGCGACGGGCGCTGGATGAGACGCATCCGGCAGGGCGTTCTCCACAGGGGCTGTCACTGCGGCAGCCTGATCTGAAGCTCCGGCGGCCACTGGGCCTTTGGGTCCAGCCGCACGTAGGCCATGCCGGGCAGGCCGGTCTTGACTTGCTGCAGATGCCGCTTGAGAAGGGCCGGGTCAATCCGCGCCTTGATGCGGAACACCAGTTTCTGGCGCTCTTCCGCCGTTTCCACCGCCTTGGGCGTGAACTGGGCGACATCTGCGACGAACGAGATTTGCGCTGGGACCACGAATTGTGGGGCGGCGTCAAGCACAAGGCGCACCTCGGCGCCGAGCGCGACACGACCCGACGCTTTCGTCGACAGGAAGAAGGTCATGTACACATCGCCCAGATCGATCAGGTTCAACACCACACCGCCGGCACTCAGCACTTCGCCCGGTTGCGCGACCCGGTACTGGACGCGCCCGGCGCGCGGCGAGCGCAGCGCACTGTCGTCAATGTCGGCCTGGATGCGCTGGATGGTGGCGATTGCAGCCTCCACATCCGAGCGCGCCGCGATGACCTGGGACTTGGCGAAGCCGATAGCTGACTCCGAGGTCGCCAGTTGCGCCTGCGCGGCACTGACCGCCGCCTGCGCACCCTGGAAATGGGCGCGATCGTCGTCGAGCGTCTGGAGCGGCAGCGTCCCCTGGGGTGCGAGCACTTCGGTACGCGCCAAGCGTCTCTGGGCAGCGTCTAATTCGGCCTCGCGTTGCACGACCACCGCCTGTGCCGCGGTCTTTTCAGACCGACGCTGCACGACCTGGCTTTGAGCGGTTTCCACACCGATGCGCGCCCGCTGCAGTTGCGCCTTGGCCTCCCGGAGTTGCGCCTCCAGTACCGCCGTGTCCATCCTCGCCAACAGCTGACCGGCGGTGACGAAATCGCCTTCATCGACCAAGATCTCTTTGATGCGGCCGGCTGTCTTGGCGGCAACGTCGATCTCCACGGCCTCGATCCGCCCGTTGCCCGCGGCGATCCCTTCGGGCAGCCCTTTCGGTTGCAGGTAGTGCCAAGCCAAGAAAGCGGCGCCGGCAACGACAGGGAGGATCGCCATCCCCCGCAGCCAAGTCTTGTTCAAAACGGCCATTGATCGACCACCCCGACAGTAACTACAGACGATCCCAGGAACGAGCCAGCCACTCGCCACACAGGGCGGGCTCCCGGACACCAGGTGCTGACGGGCGTCAGCGTACGCGAAACTCCCTGGTATTCAGCAACTTCCAACGCAGTCGCGGGCCCCCGCTATCGGTTTCGTCCACTTCTTGAGTCCACCGCCGGACTCAGATCGACACCATTTTCAGCGAGTCATTGAACAACGCCCCTGGCCTCGTCCTCAAATGCGCCCACCTCGGCCGATAAAAATCGCCGCGACCACTTCGCCGGTCGCCGGTAAGGCGCAGCAAGCTTGCTATGATGCCGCTGGAGCCGACGCTCGCGAGTGATGGCTTGGCGCCCGATCCTTGGCGCGCAAGCGCTACGCGTCCGCTCGGAGGGGAATGCCGATCGTTCGGGCAACGACAGCAGATTGCAGGAGCGTCGGCGGCCGGATCGCATCCGCGGAAATCGGCATCGGGTTAGGGCGCGTGTACCTGAACCCGATGCGAGCCTTCCGATCGCCGGCTTACTTGACGGGCTTGTAGGAGAACTTCTGACCACCGAGGGAAGCTTCGTACATCAGCCCGCCCTTAGCGATAGTGAATACTGCCATGCCCTTGCGATAGTTGCTGGCGGTACCGGCTCCGGTCTTCCCACCGCCACTGCTGGCGCTTGCCGTTGCACCGGTGGTACCTACCGAGCCCGACGCTCCTGACTTGATCGCCACGGCACTTACGCCCGCACCGAACTCGAAATTGCCGCTTGCAAATTGGTCGAACGCAGCCTTGTTCTCAAAGAAGATGATCTGACTGAACGCCTGACCGCCGGCCTGGAATCCAACACTCACCTGCGTCATCGACGTATCAGCGACGTACTTACCCTTCTCGTAGACTCTGCCGTCACCATGCGCGGCGCCTATTCCCAGGCCGCCTTTCCCGATCGTCGGAAACACTGCGTAACCGTAACAGTTCTTGAAGAACGCGCCGCTCTCGCCCGCGTTCTTGTAGACATCGACCGCATCCGAATACTCGTCCGCCCATGCTGGCGATCCGGCGAGCATTGCCGCGGCCAAGACCAACGTTGTGAGTTTGCCTATCATGACCCTGTTCTCCTTCTTTCGTGCAGTAGCGGCACCGGCAGCCGAAATGACATTCCTGTTACAATGTACGCCGATCGCGGCGCGTCGAACCTGCCCCTTGGGGCAGATGTGCACCGCAGCACTGGTTACGCGACTGAGTAACCCCCTTCGCCCTAGCAAGGCATATCGACCTGCGTGATTGCGGGTCGTCACTTGCCCGTCGCGTTTGTTTGTTACGCAGCGACACGCCTCACCTCAGACCCCGGGCTCGTAGAACTGTGCGGCCCAGCGCCGAAACGCATGAATCGGACCATCGGCTGCGCACAACAGAGGTTGCTCACGGTAGACCTTGTTGGCCCAGATCGGGAAGTCCTGCTCCAAGGTGCGAACGTTGTCTGCCACGTAGCGCCTCAGGGCAACGGCAATCTCTGGATCGGCTCGATCACGTTCACGCGTCAGGACCGAGAACGACATGCGTGTCATCGTCGCATCCACGGGTGTCTGGCCGATCTGGAAGATTACTGAGAAGAGCCCACGATACCGTACCTGCGACAGGCCAAGGCCCCAGGTGTCGACCCGAAAACTGAAGTTCTCGCGCCGCTTATCGAGCAGCTCGATCTCCTTGCCCGTGTCTGCACCCCAGCGATAGAGCGCACCTTCGAAGGAACTGACGACGCCGCTCGGGGCATCGAAGCCGTGCACGGTCATCACGTGCGGGAAGTCAATACCATTCTCCAGGATGTCCTGTGGATGCGCGCGGATGGTCCATGTATGGTGATCCCACTGCGCCCCGTACTCGGGACTGTTCCACTCCCGGATAACCGGCACCTCGAACTCAGGCGGTGCGCCACCTGGGTGGTACCAGAACCAGACTGCGCCGTTGCGCTCGACCACGGGGTAGGTCCGCAGACGAGCGTTGGGCGGGATGAGCTTTGAGTATGGGATGCTGCGGCAACGCCCTCCGTAATCCCACTCCCAGCCGTGGAAGGGGCAGCGCAAAGCAGAGCCGACGACCTTGCCACCCACGCCGAGGTGCGCCCCCAAGTGGGGGCAATGGGCATCGACGAGCGCCGCGTGCCCATCCTCAGTCCGAAAAATCACCAGTTTGCGCCCGACGTACTCAAGCGACTGCACCCCACCGGCTGGCAGTTCATCGGCGTAAAGAGCCAGGTACCAGCCTCGCGCAATGGGCAAGGGAGCACCCGCTTTAGGAACCATCAGCTTCGGCATCTCCCTGAACGCCCCCTCGCTTTTCCAATAACCAACGTTGCGTCGCGCACGTGAGGAACCCCTGGAAGACTGCCTTGGCCTTCGTCATGAAGGCAGCCCCCCCAAATGCGAATATACCTCTGTTTCCCGCCTGGGCGCTCACTCGCCTGCTGGGCGGTAGTCCTGGTAGCACCGCACACAACTCGCCGCGGGCAACTGACCGAGCCGAATACCCAGTATCCCGGGGGCGGAAGCCTCCCTTGTGCGTGAGTGGCTGCGCGGGACAGTGGGGCGCTGCTCACTTGAGCCGAACCGTCAGTCGCTAACCCAAGTGAAATGAACCAAACGGAAATGTCAGCCCACAACTCCTGCGAATTCAGGGCGCTAAGGCCAGCAGCAACGGCGCGCCACTCACATGCACACCGAGAGAAGCTTTCGAGCGTTGCGCTTTGTCTCCCTGCGCTCTCATCGCGATCCATGAGTACTGCGGAAACTACTAATTGCCTGCGGCCTGACGATTCGCGATCCCGCAAGGTAGAGCGAAGCCGCGCGCCGCTTCGATGGCAGAGTCAACTGACGACGATGAGTAAGATCGCTCGTAAACAGGAACGGCGCGACAGATTCACAACGTAAAGGAAGCGATCATGAATGCCGTAACTATTGACAAGCCAGTGGCCAGCGCAAAAAGGGTCGCCACCACGGTGCCGTTGAATTGGAAAGAGGTGTGGTTTACCAACTGCCCCATGGTGTCAGCCAACAACGTCGACCAGGAACTGGGGTGGTGCCGCGAGGAGTACAAGAAGATTGGCGTGGAATACGCGTACTTCCGTCATGCTCCTGAGAACAACTGGTATCCGCACTACATCCATAACCTCGACAACCTGATCCGCTTCGGCGGCCTGTATCCCCCGATCCACGTCCATGCCGACATTCGTCGCACCGTGTTGCTGGGCGCGACCTGGGTCTATGAGGGTGGCTGCATGGCCGTGCGTGCCAACGACAAGATCTTTCAGATGAAGGATTTGAAGGGCAAGAAGGTTGGTCTCTCGAAGAGTCTGAACACTGTCAAGAACGACTGGTGGCGCATCCAGGAGCACATGGGCATTGAAAACATGCTGATGCTGAATGGCATGACCATGAAGGACATCGAACTCGTGGAGTTCCCCTACGCGGATGACTGGTACGATAAGCTCGAGATGTTAGTCCCGCCGATGAACAATCCATCGGAGTTGTGGATGCGACGTAATCACAAGCACGATCTGGCCTTCCGTCCGCTGGAGACAGCGTTGCTAAGCGGGAAGGTGGATGCGATCTACACCCAGAGCAAGGTCTTCCAGCATCTGCAGGAAGCAACAGGCCAGATCGCGATGATCGCGGACCTGTCCCGGAATCCGGACTGGAGAATGCAGGTGGCCAATACTCCCGCGGTCATCACCTGCACCGACGTCATGGCTAAGGAACACCCCGAGCTCGTCATTGCTTATATGAAAGCGATGATCAAGGTCGGGCGCTGGGCCAATGAAAACAAGCACGCCGCCGGAGCGATCCTGAATCGGCAAACCTTCTATCTTGATGCCGAGGATACGTACCAGGGCATCAAAGACGTCGACATGGTGCCGAGCCTGAGCGCGCAGAACCTGCAGTGCATCAAGATCGGCAAGGATTTCATGGTGAGTCATGGCTACATCAAGAATGACTTCGATGTGAACAAGTGGGCGGCACCAGAATTCCTGGAGAAGGCCGCGGCGGAAGTTCTCAAGGAGGAGTGGGAGCGCCGCAGCTGGAGCAAGCTTCCTGCGGGCGGCGGGCTCGAGGCCACCGGTACGCGCCTCGGGTAGTTCGGACCGGGCACGGCGCCCTGCCAAGCGGCAGGGCGCCATACCTTTGAAGCCCCAGCGAGTGGCGGTCTCATTTCAGGAGATCCAAATGAAGAAGCTAAAGGCGATTCTCTGCGGAACCGGAGCCACTTCCGTTTCGCCGGAGAAGGATGTGGCTGCGCTGATCAAGGGTGGCGCATTTGTGCTCGACGTTCGCACGAAAATGGAGGCGAGAAAGGGGATCGCTCGAGGTGCGACGAATATTCCGCTGCTGAGGCTCAAGCACCACTACGACGAACTGCCCCACAACAGGACGGTGCTGACCTACTGCGGGACAGGCGAGCGAGCTGGCAAGGCCAAAGACATGTTGGAAGCCGCGGGATTCAAGGCTATCAACGGCGGAAGCTACGCGAGCGTGATGAAGATCCTGGTGATAAGGGAAGTCGATTGGCCGCTTGCTGAATTCCATCGGGCGGCGGGCTAGGCTGAAGACCCAACATGACGGACGCACGCGCAGACATCCCCAAGGGAAAGCAGACAAGCCTCGGGCTTTACATTACGGCGAGGCAGGCCTACGAGCGGTGGAGCGCGGCGCCTGAGAAGGTGAAGATTCTCGACGTCCGTACACCTGAGGAGTACATCTTCGTGGGTCACGCGCCCATGGCCTGGAAAATACCCTTGGCCGTGCAGGCGTACGAGTGGGACGCCGACAAGGGGCAATTTCCCATGAGACCCACCGCAGATTTCGTAGCCAGGGTGAGACAGATCGCCACCCCCGACGACACGATCATGGTGATGTGCCGGTCTGGCGGCCGCAGTGCGATGGCCGTGAACCTGCTCGCCGAGGCCGGCTTCAGTGACGCTTTCCAGATCCTCGATGGCATGGAAGGGGACACGGTGACCGATCCCGACAGCGTGTTCGCGGGACAGCGGCTAAAGAATGGCTGGAAGAACTCCGGGTGCCCGTGGACGTACAAGCTCACACCGGAGCGAATGCTGCTTTCCACAGGACCGCCGCGATCGGCGGCTCGCTGACCCACAGGCGACTGACCGCGCCGAATCCTTAGTTTTCCCCGCCAGCTCCCGGAGAATGTCGACGGCAGGCCCCCGAGCTGCCCGGCGGCACCGTTCACGAGCTGGCGGCCGAATCGCCGAGAGACCGAGGCGGCCAGATCAATCAGTGTTTGTGGTAAGTGAACCCGCTGGCGAGCATGCCGCTCTGTCCGTCGGGGTTGGTCACCACGACATTGACGCTCCCCGGCTTATGCGGCGGCGCACTTGCATTGATCTGCGTGGCACTTACCACTACCACCGAGGTTGCCCCGGCACCGCCGAAGGTGACCGTCGCACCGGACACAAAGTTCGTCCCGTTCAACATCACGAGCGTACCGCCAGTGGTAAGTCCGGTCTTGGGCGAGACGCTGGTGACCGTCGGCGCAGGCGCACCGTAGGTAAATCCGTTAGCGAGCGTGGCGCTCTGTCCGTCGGGGTTGGTCACCACGACGTTCACGCCGCCTTGCGCATGCGGCGGCGTTCTTGCAGTGATCTGCGTGGCGCTCACCACCGTCACCGAGGTCGCCGCCGCACCGCCGAAGGTGACGGTCGCGCCGGATGCAAAGCTCTGTCCCGTCAACGTCACCGCCGTATTGCCAGCGGTTGGTCCGCTGGTGGGCGAGACCGTGGTCAGGATCGGTGCGGGAGCCACGTACGTAAATCCGTTGGCGAGCATGGCGCTCTGTCCGTCGGGGTTGGTCACCACGACGTTCACGCTGCCTTGCGCATGCGGCGGCGCTCTCGCAGTGATCTGCGTGGCGCTCACTACTACCACCGAGGTTGCCCCGGCACCGCCGAAGGTGACGGTTGCGCCGGATGAAAAGCTCTGTCCCGTCAACGTCACCGCCGTATTGCCGGCGGTTGGTCCGCTGATGGGCGAGACCATGGTCAGGACCGGTGCGGGTGCGAGCAGTCCGTAAACGGCTACTTGTTTCGACCAGGCCGCGACATAGACCCCGCCGTTGGCGACCAATGGGGGCACGAACTTCGCGAAGTTGCCGAAAGAGTCGCGCGTCGCATTGATCCCCGAATTCCAGAGCTGGGTCGCGACATTTCCGGCATCGAAAGCATAGAGCGTACCTGGCACGGGTGGATTGTTCTCTGCGTCGCCGCTCGCGGCGACCGTAGCCCACACCACTCCGGTACCGGGCGTGTCGGCGTTCGCGGACAGCGTCAGGATCCCACCGGGCCAGATCTGGCTACCGACACTCCCGGTGGCACTGGGAGTGGTAGCGAAGGTTGTGCCGTTGAACGCGAATGACTTGAGCGCATCAGTCACGCCCCAGTCGTAAAGCAGCGGGCCGCCGTTGGCGGTGGAACGGTTCCAGAACACAGGCCCCCCCGCGCAACTCCGATGTGGAGATCTGGATTTGCTGCACGGCCCCGGTGTCGTTGGCGCTGTTCTGCCCAAGATTGCCCGTGTTGAGCACGTACAGCACGCCAGTCTTGCCGCCGCCCACCAGCAGACCCGTGCCGGGCACCAGCATGGGCCCAGAACTCGTGAGATCGAGATCGTATATGTCCATGTTGGACCAGTTGCTGGGCGTGAAGTAGTCGGCGCGCTTGAGGGCATTGGCCGGATCGAGCTTGAGGATGCTCTCGCTGAAATTGCCATTGCCGTCGAAGCCGCCGCCGTAGGCATTGCCCGTGATTACGTAGACAAAGCCCGAGCCGTCGACGGCTGGCGGGCGGCCGGACTGCCACACCCCACCTCCGCCATTGCCCGTTGTTACCGTAGCGTAGGTACCGGTCTGCGCGAGAGTAGTTTTGTTATAGGCCATCACCCAACCGACGTAGGGGTTGCCGGTCGACTCCAGCTCGAGTGCTCCGAATGCGAAGACCACATTGTTTCCAGAGAGCACGAGCGATACTCGCTGCCACTGGTTGCGGGCGTTGAAAGTCAGCGAGCCGTTGCTCCCCGAGATTACAACGCCGGAGCCCGCTCGCGGCACACCGGTGGTGATGTCGACAGCGTGCAGCCGGTACACCAGGGTGCTGCTCTCCAGGGTGCAGGCCACGGCATAGAGCGTATTGGTGGAGAGGTCGATCACCGGCGTGCTCAGGATGCCGAGGTTGTTGATGATGTTCTTGTTCCCGGAGTAGGTGAACTGAGCGATTGGCACCGGGGTCGCGTTCTCGAGAGTGGCTAGATTGAGTGTCCACAGCGGTGCACCGCCGATGTCGGCGTCAAACGCGTAGAGCGTGTCACTCATGGTCGCAACGTACACGACATTGTGAGAAGTGCCGTTGATCAGGACGTTCGGTACGTACAGCGGCTGGGCCAGGATGTTGTCATCCACGGGAAGCTTGAACGCCAGGCCGAAGCTCCCCGGAGCTACGTTCGAGGGCTTGAGCGTGGTCTCGCTTAGCGTCGCGCCGGAAACACCGGCGTCATAGCCGCGCTGGAGAACTGGTGGCGGCTGA
Organism: uncultured Pseudomonadota bacterium; assembly: GCA_963741745.1. Classification (GTDB taxonomy): domain Bacteria; phylum Pseudomonadota; class Gammaproteobacteria; order Steroidobacterales; family Steroidobacteraceae; genus 13-2-20CM-66-19. The sequence continues at coordinate 36,757 of CAVUJF010000002.1, forward strand.
GCGTGCGCGCTCAGGGTTTGCAGGAGCGCGAGCACGATCAGGACGGGAAGCGTCGCGCTACCACGCGACCACGAGTGGTTACGAATGACCCGACCCCCCAAGGTCCGCGCAGCGGCTGCGGCGAGTATGTTCTTCCTCACAGGCCCTCCCCTGGGACCATTGCGCCCAATTCCTACCGAGTGATCGAGTGAATCTGTACTGGGCGGTGCTGTACTGGGCGGTGCTGTAGTTCTTGGCATGTGCCCGCCCGAGAACAGAACTCTAGTCCCGCGCCCGAGTGGGCACAACTGGCCAGAAGGCCCCGCGAAGCCAGGGTGACGAATCCAGAAGATGGGACTGGCGGTCCCGGTAGTGATATCAGGGGCTTATCCCCACGCTGTTTTGGCCCCGTGCGTCTCCCCGCCCTTAGTGCAGAACCCTCAATTTTCTGCACAGCGGACGTTAGAATGGTCGTCGAGGCACCCAAGGCATTGCATCGGAACGGGCACCGCCTCGCCTGGAAGCGCGGCTCTTTGCGCAAGGGATCCTCGGCTGCGCGGTCAATGTCCGCTCCGTTACTCTTGACCGGCAGCTTCTGGAAGGGTCGTACGACCGCTCCCGGTCAATTCCGTTCGCTCGGCTGGCCGCCACAACTACGCTCCGTACCGATACGGCCGGTAACGCGCACGCGGCCGCGGCCGCGGCCACCAATTTATTTGCCGAGTCGCACTCTTACTTCTCCTGAGTATCGCTCCAACCCGCGTGCACCGGGAGTGGGCCTCAGCCGAAGCCGATGCTGAAGTCATGCCCCCAAAGGCTGACTGCCGTGGTCTCATGCACCACGTTGCGGTTCCAGTCACATACCAGGCCGCTGCAGCCGTATTCAATTGCAAACCCCGATGGGCTCTGTACATAAAAGGAAATCATCCGATCGTTGACATGCCGCCCCAGCGTCGCCATGAGCTTGGCACCGTGCAGTGCACGACGGTCCATCGCGCGCCCCACTTCGTCCATGTCGGGAACCTCGATCATCAGATGTACGCAGCCACTTGATGCGGGCAACTCAGCAATAGCGAGGCTGTGGTGGCGGCCGTTGTTACAGTGCAGAAACATAATCCGCGCCGGCGCCGCGCCGACTGCGCGGTGCACCATGTAGTCTGACAGACCGAAACCCATCACCTCACGCAGGAAGGCGGCGGAGGCATCAAAGTTCATCGCCGGGAGCGCCACGTGGCCCATGCCCAGATCACCGGTGACGAAGGTCGTGCCCGTCGGGGAGACAAGGCGACTGAAATCGCTCTTGAAGCCGAGCACGATCTCGTGACGATTACCGGAAGGATCAAGGAACCAAAGCATATCGATGCAGTTGCGGCTGTCGCGCTCTGCCTCACTCGCAGCGTTCACCCGCACCCCGGACCACTCTAGCTGAGTGCGTGCCGTGCTGAACGCTTCGGCATTCGCGACTTCCCATCCGGAGGCACGATAGCGCGCCTCCGCCGCCTGCTGAATGATGAAGCGGCAGGAGCGCTGATCCATCTTTAGCCACAGGTCGCCACGCGGGGAGTAGGCACTCTTGGTGCCGAGCACCTGTTCGCCGAAGCTGCGCCATGCCGCCGGATCAGGATGCGTGACGACCACGTAGGCAAGCGCGCGAATGTCGATCATGGCAGTCATCTAAAGAAATGTATCGGCGTTGTCCAGCCCGAGGAGCACGCCGCCATAGTTGCGCTCGATCTTGCTGACGTTGTTGGCCACGTGCGTACGCCCGCAGTTGATGTCCAGGAAGAAGCGAGTGAGCGGATAGTTGCGGTACATTCCGTGCGCACCGGAGCTATAGAACAGACGGTTGACCAGCGCCGCGCAGCGCTCGGGAACAGCCGCCGACTGGGTGCGGTAGTGGATGCGATCACGCAATGCGAGCGCACGGCCGCCGCGCAACTCCCCCATCATGTGTTCGAAGTTGCGCTCCAGTACCAGCTGCATCTCATCGATGGCGAGCGCGGTCTCCGCGGCATTCTCCTGCGCCGTGGGATCCTGCGCGCTGCGCGCACCGTCATTGACCGCGACACGCTGGGAGCACCAGCTGCGGTAGTGATGCAGCGCGCCCTGCAACGCGCCGAGCGCCGAGCTTGATACCGCGCGCACGAAGATCTGGCCAAATGGCAGTCGATATAGCTCGCCGGGATTGACGCTGAGCCCGGGCTGGTGCCGGCTGCGCCGTCCGAGGCTTTGTGCGTGCGGTAATCGGGGACGAAGGCCTGCTCGACCTCAATGTCATGGCTGCCCGTGCCCCGCAGACCGATGGTGTCCCAGCAGTCGATCACCTTCAGGTCACACCGCGGCACCAGGAAGGTGCGGAATTCTGCCGCGCTACCGCCCTCGCCGGGGACGAGTGCGCCGAGAAACGCCCACTGGCAATGATCCACGCCGCTGGAAAAGCCCCAGCGCCCCGAGAGCCGGAACCCGCCGGCGACGCGCTGCAGGCGACCGCGCGGCATGTAGGAGGAGCTGATCAGCGTGCTGCTGTCCTCGCCCCACACGTCACGCTGCGCACGCTCGTCGTAGAGGGCGAGCTGCCAGTTGTGTACGGCGATGACGCCGTATATCCACGCCGTCGACATACAGCCTTCGGCGAGCGCCATCTGGATGCGGTAGAACACTTGGGGGTCCATCTCGTAGCCGCCCCAGCGCTTCGGCTGCAGCACCCGGAACAGTCCGGCCGCCTGCATCTGTGCCACGGTCTCGGCGGCCACGCGGCGCTCGGCGCTGGCCCGTTCCCAACGCACTTCGAGTGTCGGAATGAGCTCACGCGCGCGCTGTACCAGTTCCTGCGCCGATGGGGTGACACTCACGCGGATCTCCTATTGTTGCCTTGCGGATGCCTTGATCTCTGCTTGCGAACTCTAGGTTCCCGCTCGCGCCCACCGACATACGTGTTTTCCGAAGGCGGCGGCAGCTCCCCCGATTTGATTAGGTACAAGTACGGCTTTCGGCTGTGGCCAATGCACACCGATGCTCGTCACATTGTCGGTACTTACAAAGGTGCGGACCCATGGCACGGACTCAGGACTACGGACTCGGAGAATTCACCTTCCCCCGCGGCTGGTTCATGATCGCCGGCAGTGCGCAGCTCACCGACAAGCCGCTGTCGCTGCGCTTCTTCCGTCGTGACCTCGTGTTGTTCCGCGGCAAGGCCACCGGGGCCCCGGCGGTGCTGGATGCCTACTGCCCGCACATGGGCACCCACCTGGGCACCAATACCACCTCGTACGTCGTGCGCGACGGCAACCACATCGAAGGTGACGCAATCCGCTGCCCCTACCACGGCTGGCGCTTCCGCACGGATGGCAAGTGCGATGACATTCCAGGCCTGCGGGGTCCCATTCCGAAAGCGGCCTGCGTGCGCAGCTGGCCGGTGCACGAGAGCATGGGCATCATCTGGCTGTGGCACGACGAGGAAGGGCTCGAGCCCGAGTGGCCCGCACCCGCGCTGCCGGAATGGTCCGACCCGGCCTGGGTTCATTGGCAGATCGATGATTTGGGCACCCTACCCGTCCACGGCCAGGAGATCGTCGACAACATCGTCGACATGGCGCACTTCGGTCCCATCCACGGCCTGGATAGGGTCGAGTTCTTCGAGAACGAGTTTCACGGCCATGAGGCCGTGCAGCGCATGGTCGGGCCGCACCGCACCTTGGTGGACGGCGATCGCCTGCTGCGCACCGACACCACCTACCACGGTCCGGGCTATCTGCTCTCGTACATGGCTGGCCGCTACCCGTCCATCATCATGATCGCCAATACGCCCGTCGAGGATGGCGTTTCGCACGCATGGCATGCGCTGTTGGTCAAATCAGCGCACCAGCACGCGCAACCCGACGACCTGCCGATGGCGCGCGCGTTCCAGGAGGCCAGCCGCCAGGCGTTCGCACAGGACTTCGACGTCTGGGCTCACAAGGCGCCGGCACTGAGGATCCTGCAGACCAATGCCGACGGGCCGTTCCACCTGGAGCGCATCTGGTATTCGCAGTTCTTCAATCGCCGCGCCCGTCGTCTGGAGTACCAGCGACGCGTCAATGGCCTGCACACGATCAAAGGGCAGCCACTGCACCGCGCCGCCAGCGGCTGAGATCATCCGGTCGCTGCGCGCCGTCTAGCGGGTATACTGGATATCCACTTACCCACCATACGAGCACACCGTGAACACCGCCGAACGCCAGCTACTGCGGATCATGCACACGTTCTTCACGTCCGTGGTCCTGCTGACCTCTGCAGGCTCGCTCTCCGGATGCGCGGGGGTTTCGGCGAACGGCACATGGCAGGAGGGCGTGGCCCACAACCAGACTTTTTCGCGGGTGCTGCTCGTCGGTGTCACTCCGAATCGCAACTTGCGCTGCGCTTTCGAATCCACGTTTGCATCCCAGTTACAGAGCGCGTCCACCACGGCAATCTCCAGCTGCGACCAGATGAATTCCAAGGAGCCGCTGACCCGCGAGAACATCGAACGCGTGGTCGCCTCGGTGCATGCCGACGCGGTACTCGCGACGCGCCTGGTTTCCATGTCCACCGGCCAGCGGGAAGGCCGCAGCAACGACACCCGGGGTGACTCGCACTACAAGGCCACGGACTTTGGTTACGGCGCCTATGGCATGCCGGTGACCACCGTGGAGTTCCAGACCGCGCCGCCGCTATCGGCGATCACGAGTTCGATCCACGTGGTGACGCGGCTCTACGACACGCGCAGCGCGGCACTGATCTACACCCTCGACACCAAGACGAACGCTCAGGAGGTCGACTCGACTGAAGCGACTCTCATGACGATCGCGGTACCCACCGCGGAGCGCCTGCGACGGGCCGCGTTGATTCGTTAATTGCCGGCGTCAGGCTGATTCACGCTACCGAATCCTGACCGACGGGTCAGCGCCTGCCGAGCACGCTATTTCGGTTCCCACACGGGAAACGTGTAGGTGAAGACGATGTAGCCCGCCGTAGAATGCGCGCTACTGTTGGGGAAGTAGACGGCGGGGTTGAATTGAAACCGCGGCGTGACGTTGCACGTAAAGCCCACCGTGAAATAGTTATTGGCCCCACTCTGGTAGTCCAGCTGGAAACGCCAGGTGGCGTCGAAATCGTGTGCCCAGCCAAGAAGCAGCTGCGTTTGATCGTTTACCCTGATCGGACCAGCCATCCACTTGTCGTGGGTGGTGTAGTAGCCGCCCTCCAGGAAGGTCTGCGGGCTTGATCCGCGCGTGGACCAGTTGATGAACCCAGTGGTTAATAGCCAGGGTCCGTGCTGCAACAGGCCGACCTGCGTGCCAAAGATCTCCTCGCCTGGCGACAGCCCTTGGAACACCGCAGCTTCCAGCCACGAGGTAATGCCGATCTCGGCCTGAAGCTGGTAGGGATTGGCGATTTCCCGCGCCTGCGCCTGGAAGCTGAGTGACAACTGCCCCTCCGGTTGCAGGTCGGGCGTGACGATCTGGCTCAGTCCCTTGGTCGTGGCGTGCGCCTCGCTGAGCAGACAACCGAGCATAAACGACCAGAACACTATGCAGATACGTCGCATCATGCCACGCCCTACCCAGCGCACTCGACTCTGCGGCAAAGAAGTCAGCGCGCCGGCCATCACACGACGGAGCCCACGAGCACGCCCACCGCCCTTGTCGTGGCCATTGCGAACGCTCCGAAAATCAATACGCGTGCTGCACCACGCAGCGTGGACGCCCCTCCCGCGCGCGCCGCGAGCGCGCCCAGCACGCCCAGAAATGCCAGCGAGATCGCCGCAATGATCACCGCCCTGAAGGCAACCGAGCCGGCGAGCAGTGGCACACAGCCGCCAAGGGCGAAGCTCAGGAATGACACCCCCGCTGCCTGCAGCGGTCGCGCGGCAAGCGTGTCTGTGATGCCAATGTCATCCCGGGTATGCGCCGCCAGCGCATCGTGAGCCATGAGCTGATGGGCCACCTGAGCAGCCAAGTCGCGTTCGAGCCCACGCCGCACGTAGATATCCTGCAGCTCCGTGCGCTCTGTTGCGAAGTCATGCCGCAGCGCACGCCGTTCGAGCTCGATGTCAGCGCGCTCGGTGTCCGCCTGCGAGCTCACCGATACATACTCCCCGACTCCCATCGATAGCGCGCCGGCAGCAAGTCCGGCGAATGCTGCGACGTAGACCCCTTTGGAACCCACGTGTGCTGCTGCAACACCCAGCATCAGGCTCGAGATCGACAGCACCCCATCGTTCGCGCCGAGCACGCCCGCGCGCAACCATCCGGACCTGTGGGTGCGGTGACTATGTGGCTTAGCGGCTTGACTCACTCTAACGCCCTTCGGGGTTAACCCGGATCATGCGGCTGAAAGAACGGCGGCTGCGGCACGCACCAAGCCCGTGTGTTGAACAGCGATGCCGGCGCTCGATGCTTTTATGCCGCAGGCCCGCAGACGGTGGATGATACGTGGCTAGCACGACTGCGCGCGCTCCCGCATGCGCGACTTAGCGGGGTGTTAGCGCAAGGCCCGTGGAGGTTGCGGCGCGCTGATGCCATACGCAGTGGCGCTCAACGGGAAAACACCGCGCCGTGTGGCGTGCCGACCCCTCGCCAGCCGTGCGGCCAGTCCCGTTCGGAGAAGCTGAAGCCCGGCAGACCGTCGATATCCCGGAAGTTCTCATCGACGGTCAGCACGCCGCGCGACCGATCGAACTTCAGCAGGTAGGTTCTGTCCTGCGGCGTAGCAACCGCCGTGACCACCAATCGCTCCGTCCTTGGGTCCCAGGCGGTCCAATGGGAGAAGTAGTGATCGGACAGCGACAGCCGCGAGACCTCAACCGGCTTGTCCGGAACCGCGATGTCGAGGACCACGAAGCCATGCACGGCCGGCACGCTCTGCACGAGGTAGTGGTCTATGACCGTGGGCACCCCGCACCAGTTTCCCGGGAACACATGCACGAGCTTCGACTGCGGCTCCAGGGTATCGATGGCGGTGATACGTTCCAGCCCGCAGCCGAGGGTCTGCACGAATACCGACCCATCTGGTCCCTGACGGGGCTCTTCGGGGCTGATGTGCGCGTAGTGCTCGGGCCCGACCTCGAAATTGGCGGTCTTCAGCAGCTTCAGGTCCGAAAGGCGCCAGATTTGATAGGTCACACCGCTGAAGAGATCGTCATCGTGCATCGAGGAGTTGGTGGAGACGACCCGATCAATGCCCGGCAGCACGACCAGGCCGTAGGGCATCAACAGCGCCGCGGCGAAGGCCGGGTCCGCATTGCTCGCGGCACGAACGAGCGTTCCGTGGTCGTCGATCTCCACGAGCCCGCCGCTCTTGCCCGCGCCCGCAGCAGTGTCTGCGTGGTGCTGGTGCTGAAAGGTGGCAAGTACGTGTCCATTGGGAAGCCGCACGTAGGAATGCGGATGCATGTAGCCGCCCATGTCCGTGAACGAGGTAACGATCTTCGGCTGCATGGGATTGCGTACATCGAAGATGAAGGTCCGGCCCGCGTCATGATCGTTGGCAAACAGCATACCGCTTGCCGGCATGACGTACTCGGTGTGGTGCACCCGCACGGTCCGCTGGTCGGTGGGGAGCGTGCTAAGCAGATGCCCGTAGGTGGCCGAGGAAGGATCGGCATCGATGACGGCCAGGAAGTCATTGCCTTTATGGGCGGCATCCCCCGCCCAGACCAGCAGGTAGTGTGCGGGAGCCGCCTGTGGCGCTGCGCCGGCGCCCGGCGCCAAGCCACCCAGGGCAAGCAGCGCAACAAGCAGTTGCCGGATCCGGATCGTCATTTTTGAGTCCTCTGCAGTGTGCGACTGGCGCGGCGATCGAGGCCGCCGTTGCCGGCCCGACGCTAGCCGCAAGGCTCAGCAGCGTCAAGCGGTCACGGTCCCCCGCGAACTGCCAGCGGCCTTCGCGTTCGGCCATTGGTGAAGCGAAGTGCGCCCTTACGGAGCGGGCTTGACAGTCACCTCACGCGATGCAGGCCTTGCTTTGTCCTTGACCATGAAGACCAGAATCTTCGCAGGAGCGGTCAGGCTCGCGTTCGCCGAGACCAGATGGATATCTTCCGGGGCTTCATAGAAGGTCTCTCCGGGGTGAACCGTCACGGGCGCTCCGCCTGACACCTGCATCGTCATTGCCCCCTCCAGCACATACACAAAGACCTGTGCATCGTGGCGGTGCGGAAGCGAGGCCCCGCCCGGCACGTACTCCACGGTGATCATCGATATCTCCTTGCCGGGCATGCCGACCAGGTCCCGGGTCATCAACGGCTTTACCGTCGCAGGGACGGAAGCGGCATTCGCGCACGCGCACGCCGCACACAGCACGAGCCCGAGGAGTACCGCGCCCGGAACGCCTCTCATCTTGCCGTACGATCCCGATCGCCTCCCTAGCGAGGATCCCAGCGCACCGGCGGAAATTATGGCCTTCTTCATGTAGCACTCCCCAATTTGTACCAAACCCACGCCTCACCTTGGTCCGCGCCCCTGCTGCACGTTCCCCCATGAACCCACTTGCGGCGTCGCGCCACTTACAGGTCTTGCTTGCTGCGGGGAGTCGCCTATGGCAACTCGTCCATTTCTGATTCAGCTTATTCCCGTCGCGAACACGCCCGCGGACCCGGCGTGGTTAGACTGCAAAGCGCGAGATCGGCCGGCACCTCGGCGCACAGCAACCCAGGCTCGCGAGATTTGCGCCGGCCGAGAGCACCGAGATGACCGATGAATACTATCGCTTGGGATGCCAAAGCCGCTCCCACCCCTGCTCCCGATCAGCGCGCCTACCGGATGTCGTCGATCGACATCCTTCGGGGCCTGGTCATTGTCCTGATGGCGCTCGACCACGTTCGTGACTATGTCATGGTCGGTTCGATGCAGGATCCCACGGCCGATCCGACCACCGGACCGCTGCTGTTTGCGACGCGCTGGATCACGCACTTCTGCGCTCCAACATTTGTCTTCCTGGCCGGGGTGAGCGCGGGTCTGATGGCACAGCGCAAGACCCCGACCGATCTGGGGCGATTCCTGCTGATGCGTGGCCTGTGGCTCATTGCCGTAGAGGTTATCCTGATCTCCACCGCATCGTCATTCGCGCCGCTGGGAATTGCCGAGCTTGGTGGCCGTACCTACGTTGGCCTGCAGGTCATCTGGGTCATTGGCGCCAGCATGGTGGCGCTGGCGGGCGCGCAATATCTGGGGCCGCGCGCGTGCCTGGCAATCGGGGCGGCGATCATCCTCGGCCACAACCTCCTGGACCCGGTGTGGCCTGCTGCAAGCACCACCGGCGAGTGGCAGCCGCTGTGGATCGCCCTGCATGCCCGACTGGTGACTGAGGTGGGCCCGTTCTGGGTCTACTTCTCCTACCCCGTGCTGCCATGGATCGGCGTCATGTTCCTCGGCTATGCCTCGGCCGGCCTCTTTCGCCGAGCGCCGCGTGAGCGCGACGCCGGGCTGCTGCGGCTTGGAATCGCGTTGCTGGCTGCCTTTGTTGTCATGCGGTCTCTTGACTTTTACGGCGACCCGCACGGGTGGCACGCCAACGCCGGCAGCATCACCGCGAGCGTCATGTCGTTCCTCAGCACGACGAAATACCCGCCGAGCCTTATGTACGTGCTGATGACGTTAGGGCCCGCGGCGATCTTCTGCGCGTTCGCGGAGCGCCTGCGCGGGAAAGTCCGGGGTGTCCTGGTGACCTTCGGGCGTGCGCCGTTTGCATTCTACGTAGCGCATCTGTACCTCATTCACGTTCTGGCCCTCCTGCTCGGTGTCGCACAGGGATTTTCAGCACCGCAGTTTCTTACGCACTACCGCTACTTTCCGCACGGCTACGGCGTGAATCTGGCCGGCGTATACCTGGTCTGGATCACCGTGGTCGCCGCTCTCTTCCCGCTCTGCCGGTGGGTGGTCTCCGTGAAGGCGCGGCGCACTTACTGGTGGCTCAGCTACGTGTAATTCGCGGCGATCGCCCCGCGAACCAACGCGACACCTCCTCCCCGGCGGCCGACGCCCAACAGCGCGGCGGCGGCTTGCGCGGGAAACACCGGCAGCCGCAGCGCTCCCGGCCCTTAGGCGGCCAGTTAGACCGACGAAGCTGATGGCGCTCCTTGCCATGCTGTCCGATATCAACGACGATATATCCAGATGACTATAACGATCATCCGCTGTACCTCTGCAATGCTGATGAACCCCAAAGCACACCTGCCCCTCGGCCTCTTGATCGCGGGGGCTCTCATGCCTGCCCTGTTACCCTCGGTGGCAATGGCGCAGGCACGCGCGCCAGCAACCGCCGTGGATGCTCCGGTCGCTGCGCCTGCGGGCGATCAGGGCACGCCTGCGGTGGAAACGGTCACGGTTACCGCACGACTGCGCCGGGAAGACCCCCAGAACGTGCCCATCTCGCTGTCCGTGGTGGATGCGGCGACTCTCACGGTTACCCGCACCAACAATACGGCGGACCTCGCCCAGCTCGTACCCAGCCTGAACTACGTCTCCCCGAATCCGCGCAACACCGCATTCACGATCAGGGGCCTGGGAAGCAGCGTTCTTGCGATCGCCCAGTCGAACGACGGCCTCGAACCCGGGGTGGGCTTCTATGTGGACCAGGTGTACCACGCTCGCCCCGCCACGGCGGCGTTCGACTTCGTTGACCTCGATCGCATTGAGGTGCTGCGCGGCCCGCAGGGCACGTTGTTCGGCAAGAACACGACGGCCGGGGCGATCAACATCAGCAGCCAGGCACCAAGCTTCGACAGCGCCGGGACGGCCGAGATCTCCGCTGGCGATTACGGCTATTTCCAGGCCCAAGGCTCCCTGACCGGACCCTTGGTCAGGGATGTCCTGGCGGGCCGCCTGTCAGCGGCGACCACGGTTCGCAGCGGCGTGCTCGATAACGTGACTACCGGGGGCACCGACAACAACCTTCGTAGTTCGCAGTTTCGGGCCCAGCTGCTGTACGCGCCCATGGAGAGCTTCCGGCTGAGGCTGATCGGGGACTACAGCTCCTTCGACACTCATTGCTGTACCCAGGTGTTCCTTGGGGTCGGCACCACACTGAAGCCAGCGGCGCGGCAGTATCCGGCGCTCGCAGCGGGAGCAGGCTACGCCCCGCCGAGTCTCGATCCGTATGACCGCCTGGCAGACATTGATGCCCCGCTCGGAGTCGACACGAACGAAGGCGGCCTGTCCGCGATCGCTGATTGGAACCTGGGCGCGACGACGCTGACCTCCGTCACCGCGTGGCGCTACTGGAACTGGGATGCGGCGAACGACCGCGACTACACCAGCCTCTCGATCCAGACCTTGCAGCACATCCCCTCGCGCCAGGATCAGTACAGCCAGGAAGTACGCCTCGCCTCCAATGGCACGCAACCGGATCGACTATGTGGCCGGGCTCTACTGGTTTGCCCAGACCATCACCGGCGAACCCATAACGCAGTACGGCCCGGTGGCCACCTACTGGCTGCTCGGAGCACCACCGACCTATCCCACCGATCTGCTCGATGGTTATGGTACGGACGGCCATACGCGATTCCACTCCGACAGCTGGGCGGGGTTCGGCGAGGCGACCTGGCATGCCACCGACAAGCTCGCCGCGACCCTGGGGGTGCGTTACACGGTCGAGAACAAGCAGGGCCGCTTCGATTCAACAGTGTATGGCGGCCTCGCAACCACGGACCCCGCGCTCATCAAGGCCAAGCTCTCCATCCTGCGTCCGCAGTCGTATTCCGCGACCGTCAACGACGATGGCGCCTCGGGCCGCTTCACGCTGTCGTACACACTGAGCGCGCAGGTGATGCCTTATGCCATCTACGCAATTGCGCACAAGTCCGGCGGCATCAACATGTCGGGTCTGCCGCTGGATGCTGCCAACCAGCCGGCCCTGGCCACAGCCGTCATCCAGCCCGAGAGAAACGACACCGCCGAGCTGGGTGCGAAGATGACCCTGCTCCAGCACCGCCTGCTGCTGAATGTGGACGTGTACGACACGACGGTCCACGACTTCCAGACGAACGTGGTGGACAACGCCCCCGGGGCCCTGCGCGGCTACCTGGCCAACATCGCAGAGGTGCGCGTCAGCGGTTTTGAGGCCGACGCCACCTTCGCTGTCACGCAACACCTGAGCGGCTACGCCTCCACGGCGGTGACCAATGCCAAGTACGTCTCCTACGCGAATGGCCCCTGCCCACTGGAGCTCATTGCCAGTACGACCACGGTGTGCGACCTCAGCGGCAGACCGCTGTCCGGGACCCCGCACACGGCGGTATCCGCCGGCGGCGAATACCGGCTGCCAACACACCGCGGCTCGTTTTCCGGGGAGTCCTTCCTGCGGGCTGACCTCACCTACCGCACCGACGTCTACGGGGACCCGGCGGACTCGAAATATACGGTGATCGACGGCTACACCCTCGTCAACGCCAGCCTGGGGTGGCGTGCCGGCACAGGCTGGGAACTCTCTGTCTGGGCACAGAACCTGTTCAACCGGAACTACATGCAGAACCTGACGGTACAGGCCGGCAATTCCGGTCTCATCGTGGGCACGCCGAGCGATCCGCGCGTGGTCGGTGTGGCCGTGCGCGCCTGGTTCTAGGCAGCACACGCTCCCGTCGCGGCCCCTGAGGCTAAGCACCGGCCTGGAGGGCGAGCGCCACGCTCAGCCCGCTAGCCAGCCGCCGTCGATGATCAGATTCGAGCCGGTGATGAACGTCGCCCGGTCGCTTGCCAGGAAGACTGCCGCATTGGCGACGTCCTCGGGCCGTCCGAACCGCGGCCAGGGCGTGCGCCGGCGTGCGTTCTCCAGCCGCGCCGGATCCTTGGCCAGGCCCGGTGCCCCGGTGACGATCTTCCCCGGTGAGATGCAGTTGCACACGATGAGGTCCTTGGCATAGTCAACGGCGATCTGCTTGGTGATGTAGATCGCCCCGGCCTTGCTCACCCCGTACGGCAGGTCCCCGGGGCAGGTCACGATCCCCTGCTGGGAACCGAGGTTGATCACCCGGCCGCGTACCTCGTGGCGCGGCTCCTGCGTGCGCATCTGCTGTATCGCCCGCTTGCAGCCGTTGAACATGCCGGTCAGGTTGACTCGCATCACCTGCTCCCACTGCGCCGGATCAGTCTCCAGCAACGCGGTTCCGGTGTAGGTGGCAGCGTTGTTGACCATCACATCGAGCCGACCGAAGCGTGCGACAGTGGCGCCGACCAGCGCGTCGATGTCCTCCCAGCGACCCACGTCGGCGCGCTGAAACACCGCAGCTCCGCCTGCCCGGGTGATGACCGGCACGGTTGACTCGCCACCCTCGCGGGGGTCCTCGGTAAGATCGGCGACGACGACACTCGCGCCCTCACTGGCGAAGCTGACGGCGATCGCGCGGCCGATGCCGGAGCTCGCTCCCGTGACGACAGCCACCTTCCCCGCGAGTAGACTCGGCATGCTTTGTGCGGCTCCGTGTGCGGAACTCCTATTATAGAGACAACTGACTATCCCGTTCCCCAAGGATGCTCGCATGGCAGCCGCCATCGAACCTGACCTCCCGCTTGCTGCAGAGCTGTTTGCGGCCCTCAGCCGCGCCACGCGGCGCGGACCCGGCATCGTGCGCGACAGTTACGGAGCCGGCGAGCAGGCAGCGCATGACATCGCCCGCTCGGCCGCGGAGCAGATCGGACTTGAGGTCCGTGTCGATGCCATAGGCAACCTGTCGATGACCCTGCCGGGCCGGGATCGCAGAGCACCGCGGGTGATCATGGGCTCGCACCTCGACAGCGTGCCGCAGGGGGGCAACTATGATGGTGCCAGCGGCGTCGTCGCCGGCCTGAGTGCCCTGTCCGCGCTGCGCCGCTCCGGGGTCGTGCCGGACTTCGACCTGTCGGTGATGGCAATCCGCGCCGAGGAATCCGCCTGGTTCGACGTTGCCTACCTGGGCAGCGCGGGCGCCTTCGGGTTACTGGATCCTGACTGTCTGTCGACCCCGCGGTCCGATAACGGCCAGACGCTGGAGGCGACCCTTAAGCAGCAGGGCTTTGATCCCGAGGCTATCCGGGAACGCCGCCGTCTGCTGGACCCTGCCGGCATCCGGGCGTACCTGGAACTGCACATCGAACAGGGCCCGACGCTGGTGGCCCGCGGATTGCCCGCGGCGGTGGTCAGCGGCATCCGCGGCTGCAAGCGCTTCCGCAATGCCCGCTGCACCGGCCGGTACGCGCATTCGGGCGCCGTCGACCGCCCCTACCGGCATGATGCAGTCGCCGCGACCGTCGCGCTGCTGCATCACATGGAGACCGTCTGGCTGCAGCAGGAAGGTTCGGGCGCGGACCTCGTGCTCACCTGCGGTGAGCTCTTCACCGATCCTGCCCTGCACGGCCCCAGCAAGATCGCCGGCGAGACCCGCTTCGTGCTGGACCTGCGCAGCCTGTCCGAGGCGACCATGGAAGCGGTCGCGAACGAGGCCCGCGCAGCAGCGGCACGCATCAGCGCCACCTACCGCGTCGCTATCGATCTGGGCACGACCAGCGATTCGCCCGCCGCCCTGATGGACACCCGCCTGCGGTCAACACTGCTGGGCCTGCTGGAAAAGCCGTTCGAGATGCCCAGCGGCGCCGGTCACGATGCGGCCGTCTTTGCAAAGGTCGGCGTTCCGAGTGCCATGATATTTGTCCGCAACGAGAACGGCAGCCACAATGCCGACGAGGCCATGGCGCTCGAGGACTTCGCGGTCGGCACGCGTGCCCTGCTCGGACTGCTCACCAACTTCCCCCTCTGATATTGCTGAAGTAAGGAGTCCCTGTGACACTGCTGGTAACTGGCGCGACGGGTTTCGTGATGAGCGTGGTCGCACGCCACTGGCTGGAAAGCGATCCTGCGGCACGGCTGGTGGTGCTCGATGCCTCCCCGCTGGACGCCGCTGCGCAGCGTTACTTCGCCCCCTTCAAGAACCGCCTGTCCGTGGTGCTCGCCGACGTGACCCAGCCGGGCACCTGGCGCGGGACACTGGCCGGTCACGCCGTCACGCACATCGTCCACGGAGCCACGGTTACGCCCCTGTCGCGCGGCACGGCGGAGGAGGCCAAGCGCGAGCCCGAGGCCGAGAGCCCCGGGCGGATCGTGGACGTCAATGTCATGGGCACCGTCGCCGTGCTCGACTGGGCGCGCACGCTGCCGAACCTCAAGCGCTTCGTCTATGTCAGCTCGGGGGCGGTCTACAAACATCACGGTCCGGATCGGCCCGGCGAACCGCTGCCGGAGGACGGTTACGTGATGCCGCGACGCCTTTACGGGATCTCGAAGCTGGCCTCGGAACTGATCACCGAGCGCTACGGTGACCTGTTCGGCCTGTCGACTGCATCGGTGCGCCCGTCCTCGGTCTACGGCCCCATGGACCGCGTGACGGCGAGCCGCAACTTCCGCCACGTCCCCAACCGGGTCGCGCATTTCGCCCTGGAGGGCGCGAAGCGCGTGCGCGTCAACACCCTCGATGCGGTCGGCGACTACATCCACGTCGAGGACGTGGCGGCGGCGATTGCCGCGCTGCTGCGCGCGCCGCGCCTGCACTACAGCGCCTACAACGTGGCCTGCGGCAAGACCGCGAGCATCGGCGACCTGGTGTCATGGGCGGCCGAGAAGGTGCCGGGCTTTCACGCCGAGGTCGTGCCGCCCGAGCAGGCCGATATCGTGCAGGACCCGCTGCTACGGGATGGCATGTGGGGCGCGTACGACGTGTCGCGCATTGGCGCCGACACCGGGTGGCAGCCGCGCCCGGTGCGCGATGCGCTGCATGCCTACATGGACTGGCTCGTGGCCGAGCGCGGCGGCCGCGCGCAGGAGGCCGGGTGA
Organism: uncultured Pseudomonadota bacterium; assembly: GCA_963741745.1. Taxonomy (GTDB): domain Bacteria; phylum Pseudomonadota; class Gammaproteobacteria; order Steroidobacterales; family Steroidobacteraceae; genus 13-2-20CM-66-19. Next base: position 52,552 of record CAVUJF010000002.1, read on the forward strand.
GCCCGGACCACTACCCCCGCGACCTGGTCGGCTACGGCGGCCGCGCCCCCCACCCCCTCTGGCCCGGGGAGGCCCGCATTGCCGTCTCGCTGGTGCTCAACTACGAAGAAGGCGCAGAGGCGTGCGTGCTGCACGGGGACGCCCATTCGGAGTCGGTGCTGACGGATCTGGGTGCCGTCGCGCCCTTGCCCGGAGCGCGCGAGCTGAATGTGGAGTCCAATTTCGAATACGGCAGCCGCGTCGGCTTCTGGGAGATCATGCGGCTGCTACAGGGTGCCGGCGCGCCGGCGACGGTGTTCGCCGTCGGCATGGCGCTGGAGCGCAATCCCGCAGCGGCCGAGGAGATCGCCCGCAGCGGCTTCGAGGTGGCCTGCCACGGGCAGCGCTGGATCGACTATCAGTCGGTACCGGAACCCGTGGAGCGTGCCGACATGCAGCGCAACGTCGATACCATCACGCGGCTGATCGGGCGCCGCCCGGTCGGCTGGTACACCGGCCGCCCCAGCGTCAATACCCGCCGCCTGGTGGTGGAGAACGGTGGCTTCCTCTACGACAGCGACGCCTACAACGACGACCTGCCCTACTTCGCCACGGTGGCCGGCAGGCGCCACCTGATCGTGCCCTACGCCTTCGACACCAACGACAGCCGCCTGCAGCGCGGTGGCGATTTCTCAGGCGGCGAGGAGTACTTCAGCTACTGCCGTGACGCCTTCGACTGGCTCTACCGCCTGGGAACCGAAGGCCGCCCGCGCATGCTGTCCCTCGGACTGCACGGCCGGATCATCGGCCGCCCGGGACGGATCGGGGCGCTGGCGCGCCTGCTTGAGCACATGCAGCGCCACGAGGGTGTCTGGCTATGCTCGCGGGCCGCCATCGCGCAGCACTGGATCGCGCGCCACGAAGGCTCCTGAGCCGCCAGTCACACGCTGCGGATCAGGCCGCCATCGACACGCACGATGCCACCGGTCATGTAGGAGGCGCGCGCGCTGGCGATGAAGGCCACCACCGCGGCGAACTCCGCCGGATCGCCGTAGCGACCGGCCGGGATGCCGGCCCGGGAGCTGCGCTGCACGTCCTCGACAGTCGCTCCCTCGCGCGCGGCCTTGCCGCGATCCAGCTCAGCGAGGCGGTCGGTCGCAATGCGCCCCGGGGCCACGCAGTTGACGGTGATGCCGGCGCTGGCCACCTCGGCCGCCAGGGTCTTGGCCCAGCCGACCACGGCTGCGCGCAGTGCGTTTGAAATGCCCAGGTTCTCGATCGGCTGAATGACCCCGGAGGAGACCACCGTGATGATCCGGCCGAAGCCGCGCGCGCGCATGCCTGGCAGGGCGTGGCGCGCAAGGCGCACGGCACTGAGGAACATTGCCTCGAACTGCGCGGTCCAGGTGGCATCGGCCGTGTCGGCGACCGGTCCCGGCGGCGGACCTCCGGTGTTGATGACCAGGATGTCGGCGCCGGCGAGTGGCTCCGCGAGGCTCGCGATGGCGGCGGCGTCGTTGAGATCGCAGGTGCGCACGCTGATCGCACCGCGTCCCGGTGGATGCGACGCCGCAAGCTCCTGCAGGCGCTCCAGGTCGCGCGCGACCGCGACCACCTGCACGCCCTCCTGCGCCAATGCCAGGGCGATCGCCCTGCCTAGCCCGCGCGAGGCCCCGGTGACCAGGGCGCGACGCCCTTCGAGTGCCAAGTTCATCTGCGGCCCACGGTGACTGTGTAACCCCCAGTGTGGCATTTCCGCCCGCGGGCAGAAAGTCTGCGCACCACGGTCGCGGTGCCGCTCGCTTCGCGCCGGAATGACGTGTGACAATGCGCCGGTCATCTGCGCGCGAAAAAGGAGCCCACTTTGGAGCAGCACACACCACGCAAGGTGGCGCTGGTCGCAAGTTGCCTCCTCAACCAGAATGCCAAGTGCAGCCAGGGCGCCAACTACCCCGCCCTCGTCAGCCCGGTTGTGCAGGCGCTGCGCGAGCGCGGCTACCTGCTGCAGCAGCTGCCCTGCCCCGAGCTGGCCTTCGCCGGCGCGCGCCGCTGGTGGGCCGTGTATGAGCAGTACGATACCCCGGCCTACCGCGCCCACTGCCGCCGCCTGGCGCAGGCCATCGCACCCTTGATCGAGCAGTATCTGCGCCGCGGCGACGAGCTGATCCTGATCGGCCTGGACGGCAGCCCGTCGACCGGCGTGCGCTTCACCTCCAGCAAGCCCGAGTGGGGCGGGCGGCCCAATCGTCCGCAGGATGACTGGGAGATCGTGCCGCGCCGTGGCGTCTGGATCGAGGAACTCGAGGCTGAACTGGCACGGCGGGGTCTGCCACCGGTGCCGGCCACCGGCTGGGCACTCGACATGGGCCGCTTTGACGAGGCCGGCGCACGGCGCGACCTGGACCAGTTTCTGGATGCTCAGCCGAACGCGGCGCGCCCCGACGACCCGGTGGCCCCGTGAGCGGCGATGTGCGCGGCTGGCACGTGGCGCTGGTGCCCGATGCCCTCGTCAATCCGCCGGCTGAACTGCGCGCGGCGCTCCCGGACGTGCTGCGCGTGCTGGAGGCAGGAGAGTACGGGGTGCTGCAGCTGCCCCCGGCGGGGGAGCACAGCCTGTTGCTGGCGGTGATCGCCGACCAGGTTGCCGAGTACACGCACCATGGCTATGCGGTGGTGGCCATCGGGCTGCAGGGCCTGCCAGGCGATGGCCTGCACTGGCGCCGCCTGGCCCCGTTGCTGCGTCACCGCGGGGTCGAGCCCCCGCCACCGCGCCATCTCATCCGCGCTGCCGGCAACGCCGCGGCCGAGGCACAACGGCTCACGAGCTTCCTCGCCGGCTACGACCTGCCGGTTGAACAACAGCGCCGCTGGCGCGTATAGCCGTGCGCAGCGGTCGGTGGCCGCCGGCCGCACATAGAAAGCGAGTCATAGGGTCACACCGCCTTCAGCGCCGTATCCAGATCGGCAACGAGGTCGCCGAGATCCTCGATGCCGATCGAGAGCCTGACGGCGTCCTCGGTGACACCCGCCTTCTCGAGCTCCTCCGGGCCGAGCTGCCGGTGCGTGGTGGAGGCAGGATGGGTGGCCAGTGAGCGTACGTCGCCGATGTTGACCAGGCGCGTGAACAGCTGCAGTGCGTCAAGGAAGCGCGCGCCGCTCTCGCGGGCCTTCGCGGCCGGTCCCTTGACGCCGAAGCTCACCAGGCCGGATGCCCTGCCGGAGAGGTATTTCTTCACCAGCCGATGGTCCGGGTGATCCTCCAGGCCGGCGTAGTTCACCCACGCGACCTTGGGATGCCTTTGCAGATGCCGGGCCACCGCGAGCGCATTGTCGCTGATCCGGTCAAGGCGCAGCGAGAGTGTCTCGATGCCCTGCAGCACCAGGAAGGCGTTGAACGGCGAGAGCGCCGCGCCGGTATTGCGCAGCGGCACCACGCGTGCGCGGCCGATGTAGGCGGCCGGTCCGAGTGCCTCGGTGTACACCACGCCGTGATAGCTCACGTCCGGCTCGTTGAGGCGCGGGAAGCGCTGCTTGTGCTGTGCCCAGGGGAATTTCCCGGAATCCACGATGATGCCGCCGATGCTCGTGCCGTGGCCGCCGAGATACTTGGTCAGTGAGTGCACGACGATGTCGGCCCCGTGTTGGAACGGCTTGCACAGGTACGGCGTCGGCACCGTGTTGTCGACGATGAGCGGCACGCCGCGCGCATGTGCCAGCTGCGCGATGGCGGCAATGTCGGTGATGTTGCCCTGCGGGTTGCCGAGCGACTCGACATACACCGCCTTGGTCTTCGCATCGATCAGCGGCGCGAAGCTCTCGGGCTTGCGGTAGTCGGCAAAGCGCGTCTCGATGCCCAGCTGCGGCAGCGTGTGCGCGAGCAGGTTGTAGGTCCCGCCGTAAAGCGCGCTGGAGGCCACGATGTTATCCCCGGCCCCGGCGATCGTGAGGATCGCGTAAGTGGTGGCGGACTGGCCGGAGGCCACTGCCAGGGCCCCGATGCCGCCCTCGAGCGCGGTGAGCCGCTTCTCGAGCACGTCGATCGTCGGGTTCATGATGCGGCTGTAGATATTCCCGGTCACCTTCAGGTCAAACAGGTCCGCGGCGTGCTGGGCGCTGTCGAAGGCGTAGGCGACGGTCTGGTAGATCGGCACGGCCACCGCCCTGGTGGTCGGCTCGGGCGTGTAGCCACCGTGCACCGACAGCGTGGCAAAACCCCAGTTGCTCTCCCGGTTCTCGGTGCTCATGACGGACCTCGTGCTGGCGAAAAAGTGGCAGGCTACAGAGTCTCGCGCCCGACTACCAAGCACGCCTCAGTCTCAACTCATTCCCCACCGGCCTTGCGGGAACGGGGACGGGGCTTCAGCAGCGGCGGCCCGGGCTTGGCCGGCAGCTTTGCGGCAGCCTGTCGGGGTCCACCGCCAACGCCGTAGGGCCACCGGGCCACCCAAGCGCAACGCAAAGCGCCCGCCGGTCACCCCATTGTTATCCGCGCCTGACCCGAGCGTCACGCCGCGCTCCTTGGACTTCAGGGCTGTTTCCCCGTGCCCGAACCCACGCCGTCAGCCACCCCATGTCACGTGACCGTCATGCCGATCCCGCCGGCCGGGGACTGCGATGAGTGCCCCGCGCCGCAGCGTCGTCAGCGTGGGCGCGGGCTTGTGCGGGAGGCACGACGCTGCTGGTTCTGGATGCGCCGTTACTGGAGGAGAACACCGGCGCGGCGCTCACCGTCATGGATTCGGGTAACCCCAACCCATCCGCGAGCCTGGCCGCGCACTCTGCGCCAGACGCGGCTCAGTGCGCACCCGGAGCCGGGGCCGCGCCATCCGGGTTCCAAGTGTCGCCCACGATCAGCCACCGGCCCGCGGTGCGCCGGAACAGCGTCAGCAGCTGACCTGAGCCGACCACGGCGCCGGAGCGGTCGGTGATCTGGTACGTCTTCCACTGGTAGCCGAGGTCGCCGGAGGCGACCGGCTCACCCAGCGGCGCATCCGCCACGGACAGGCCGGCCGTTGCGAACTCGGCGGCCGTCTTCACGAAGTACTGTCCGATCGCCACCCTGCCCCTGACCACCGGCTTGCCGGGCGCACTGAGGATCGCATCCTCGGCATACAGCGCCGTGACCGCCGCCGGGTCCCCGCCATTGAAAGTCTGTTTCCAGGCGATGCTCGCGGCTGCAACGCCGGCCGCAGCGGTGGCATCACCCGGGCTCGTCCCGCGGCAGCAGCCGGCCAACAGCCCCATGGCTGCCACGGTTGCCAGCAGCGCCGCCCCGCTCGTGATTCCCTGTGGTACGACCGTATGTCCCTTCATGGCCAGTTCTCCGATTCCGTGCAGCCAGGATGCGCCCTATACTGCCAGCGACGCGTGCACGGCAACGCACGTTAACTTCCAGTCGCTGGCGCAGGCAATGCAGGAGTCGGCACGCAATTCCCGCGATCCCCGGCTGTTCCTGCCGGCCGCGATCGGCATCGGGATCGTCGTGGTGCTCGGGTTTGGTCCCACCTACTTCTACCGGCCATTCATCACGCCCAAAGACTCGCTGACCACACTCGTGCATCTGCACGGTGCGCTCATGAGCGCCTGGATCGCTTTGTTCATCACGCAGGTCATCCTGGTGGCCTCGGGCAGGACCGACTTGCATCGTCGGCTCGGACGTCTCGGCTTCCTGCTGCTGTTCCTGATTATCCTCGTGGCACTGCCCATGATCGTCGTCGCCGCGAAACTCGGCGGCGATCACATGCCAGGCCCGGCACTGCCCGGGCTGGCACTCGTACTGGGACTGCTGACTTCATTCGTGACCCTGGCGGGGCTTGGACTGCATTACAGGTTCCGCAGCGACGTCCACAAGCGTCTGATGATCCTGGCGGCGCTCGCCGCCACGGAAGCGGCCGTCAGCCGCCTGCCGCTGGACTTGCTCGACAGTTACGTCAAGGTGCACGCGGCCAACGATGCGCTGGTACTGCTGGTCGTCATGGTCGATTCCATTCGGCATCGCCGATTGCATCCGGCCTTTCTCTGGGGCACCGCCTTCCTGATATTCATGCAGACCTTCGCGACCTGGCTTGCCGGGACGGCCGCCTGGGAGCGCGTCGCCCGCTCTATCCTCGCTCTGTTCACGTAAGGACGTCCGCGCTGCCGCCGCCGCGCGCGCACCGCCCGCGCACGGGCGCCGTGATCCTGCGAACTGGTGCACAATCGGCCTCCCAGCCGCCGCGGAGTGCCACCCTGTGCGATTCGCCGATGCATCAGACACGCGCCCCCCGGAGATTGAGCGGTCGGCCGCGCGCAGTGCCTGGCTTACATTCCTTGTCATGGCCGCCACCTGGTCACTCCACGCCGGCGCCAGTCCCCCACCGGTGGCGCCCGCAGCCTTCGCCACACTGGTGGACCAGTACCTCGATCGCTTCGGGCATTTCCATCCCTCCATCGCCGCCGGCAACGGCCTGCACGGCCACGACGGCGAGCTGGAGGACTTCTCCGCAGGCTCCGTGGCCACGGAGATCCGCTGGCTGCGCACAGCCCGCGGACAGTTTGCGGCGCTGGATCCGGCAGCACTCAGTCCTGATGAGCGCGTGGACCGGGAGATCCTCACGGGCATCATCGACGGCTGGCTGCTGGATCTGGGCACCGTGCGCAGCTGGCAGCGCAACCCGATGATCTACGTCGCCGCGATCTCCGACGGCATGCACGACCTGGTGACGATGGAATCGGCGCCGGCGGCCGAGCGCATGGCACGCGCCACGGCCAAGCTGCACCGGGTGCCCGCGCTGCTCAGCGCCGCGCGCGCCAACCTCCGCAATCCCCCGCCGGTATTCGTGGAGCGCGCCATCGAGATGCTGGGCGGGGTCTCGGACCTGCTCATGCACGACCTGCCGCTCGCGTTCCCGGCGGGCACGGACGCGGCCGTCCGCGAGCCGCTCATGGCCGCGGCCCGCGCCGCCAACCAGGCGCTCCTTGCCTACCAGGCAGAGCTGAAGACCCGGGTGCTGCCGCGCGCCACCGGCAGCTACGCGATCGGTATCAGTAATGTCGAGGCCCGCTACCGTGCCGAGGAATTGATCGACCTGCCGGCGCCGCGGCTGCTGGCCATCGGTGAGCGCGAGCTTGCGCGCGAGCAGGCGCAGTTCCGCGAGACCGCGGCGCGCATCGATCCGCAACAGCAAGCCGCACGCGTGTGGCAGAGCGTGCAGAGCAACCATCCGGCGCCGGGGCAGCTGGTGCCCGCCGCCGCCCAGGTGGTCGGCGAGCTGTTTGCCTTCATCGATGCGCACCAGCTGATGCGCGTGGCGCCGCAGGACCGGCACGTGGAGGTAGCCGCAGCGCCGGCCTACGATCTGGGCCTGGCATCGATGCACTCCTCGCCGCCGCTGGAGCCGCATCCGGTCAGGAGCTACTACTACATCACCGACGTGGACAGCCACTGGCCACCGCAGCGCCAGGATGCCTGGCTGCGCCTGCTCAACTACGCCACGCTCGCCGACATCAGCGCCCACGAGGTCGCCCCCGGCCACTACGTGCACAGCCTGTTCATGCGCGCAACCCCGGGCAAGGTACGGCGTATCTGGGTGGGCCTGAATCCCTTCCCGCAGCCTTCCTCCGGGCAGGACGGCTGGGCGCACTACGCCGAGCAGATGGTCAGCGACGAGGGCTTCCGCGCCGACGATCCGCGCTACCGCCTGGGGATGCTCGCGGAGTCCTTGAACCGCGTCTGCCGCCTGCTCGCCGGCATCCGCCTGCATAGCGGGGAGTGGACCCTCGACCAGGCAACCGCGCTGTTCGAGCGCGAGGCGCACCTGCCGGCAGCTGCCGCGCGCCGCGAGGCGGTGCGTGGCACCTACGACCCTACCTACGGCGGCTACATGCTGGGCAAGCTGGCGGCACTGAAGCTGCGCGCCGACTACCAGGCCGCTCGCGGCGCCGCCTACACGCTGCAGGAATTCCACGAACGCGTGATGACCGATGGCATCGCGCCGTGGAAGGTACACCGCGAACTGCTGCTGCCGGGGGACCATGGCGCCGTGCTCGAGTAGTCCCGTCGTGCGGCTGCGCGCTGCACCGCCCCGGGCCCGCTGCGCGACCGCGCTTGCCACGGGCGTCGCGTTGCTGCTCGCCGGCTGCAGCGGCGGCACGCACGATGCCGCGCCGGTGTCCCAGGACAAGGTGGTCAACCTGTACAACTGGGGCGACTACATGGACCCCTCCATCATCCCCGCGTTCGAGAAGGAGTACGGGATCCGGGTCACCTACGACGTGTACGACTCGGACGAGATCCTGGAGACCAAGCTGCTCGCCGGGCACTCGCGCTACGACGTCGTCGTGCCTTCCGCCTACTTCCTCGAACATGAGATCAAGGCGGGGGTGTACCGCAAGCTCGACAAGCGCCAGCTACCAAACCTGAAGAACGTCGACGCCGAGGTGACCCGCGGTCTTGCCGCCTACGATCCGGGCAACCAGTACGCGGTCGGCTACATGTGGCTGAGCACGACCGGCATTGGCTACAACGTCGCCGCGATCCGCGCGCGTATGGCCGATGCACCGGTGGACAGCTGGCGGATGTTCTTCGACCCGACCGTGCTCGCGCACTTCCAGGACTGTGGGGTCGCGATGCTGGATGCGCCGATCAATGTCGTCGGCGCGGCGCTCGCCTATCTGGGGAAGAACCCCAACAGCGAATCCCCGCAGGATCTTGCCGCTGTGGAGCGGCTGCTGTATGCGGTGCGGCCCTTCGTGCGCAGCGTCAATTCCGCGCAATACTATGGGGACCTGGCCAACGCGGATCTGTGCCTGGTGTTGGGCTGGTCCGGGGATGTCATTACCTCGCGCGAGCGCGCCAGGGAGGCTGGCAGGAGCGTCACGCTGGCCTTCTCGATCCCCAGGGAAGGCACGGTCAGCAACTTCGACGTGCTGGCGATACCCGCAGGCGCGGCCCACCCGGACAACGCCCACCTGTTCATCAACTACCTGCTGCGCCCGGAAGTGGCCGCCAGGAACACCAACACGCTCATGTATGCCAACAGCGTGATGACCGCATCGCTGCCCATGCTTACCGAGGCGGTGAGAAACGATCCGGTGATCTACCCGCCCGCGGCGGTGCGCGCGAAGCTGGTGCCCTCGCGCGCCAAGTCCCCCGGGTACACGCGGCTGCTGATGCACATGTGGACCCGCTTCAAGAGCCACAGTCCGCCGCCGGCTGCACCGGCGGCGAACGCCCGCTGACTAGCCGGTCGCCGGGCGCGCGCGGTACTGCCAGGCGACGACCACGCCGAGCACCACCGTGAGGATGCTGGCGAAGAGGATCTGCCGCACCACCAGGCCGCCGGGTACCGGCTGCACGGCGTAGTAGATCAGGTACATCGGCACCACCGTCAACAGTGCGACGGCGATGCCAAAGCGCACGCCCTGGGCAACCCACGGCTTGGCCTCCACGCCGCGCGCGAAGATCCACACGAACGCGCCGGCCATGATCAGGTGCGTGAGCAGCATGAAAGGAAAGTATCCCTGCGCGTCGGCCTCGGTACGGTACAGGTTCGGCAGTTGCCCGTAGTCGGCGTGCAGCAGGATGCCGTGGATCAGGAAGTCCCCCAGCAGCCACAGGACAAACAACACGATCCAGGCAACGATGAATCTTTTGTTCATGACTCCCCCTGTAATGTCAGTGCGCGTGTGAGCGCGTGTTGGTCGCTGATCGAACAATACGCCCCTCCGCGGCGTTGCCGCGCGCGCCATGGACTGCCGCCTGCCGGCGCGCGAACATCATGTCTTGCAGCTAAGCCATTGATTAACCGGCCGGCGGGTGGGCGCCCGTGGCCGCTTGCGCCGCGCGCCTGGAGCGATCCGTAACCGCTTTGGAACGCCGCGCGGCGCGGGACTCCTATATTGTCGGGCACGCATCTGAAGGCCTGAGACCTTGCATGAGACTGCCGACCGACCTGCCCACCCCGCCCGCGCCCCCTGCTGAGGTGAACGAGGCGCCCGACAGCGGGCTGCGCCGCACCCTGACCCGCCGCCACATGCAGATGATTGCCCTGGGCGGGGTGATCGGGGCGGGGCTGTTCGTCGGCAGCGGCGTCGTGATCCAGGCGGCAGGTCCGGCGGCGGTCATCTCCTTTGCACTGACCGGCGCGCTCGTGGTGCTGGTGATGCGCATGCTGGGGGAAATGGCGGCGGCGTACCCGTCGATCGGCGGCTTCTACGAGTACAACCGCCTCGCCCTGGGGGACCTCGCCGGCTTCCTGACCGGCTGGATGTACTGGTACTTCTGGGTCATCGTGGTGGCGCTCGAGGCGGTGGCCGGCGCGCGGCTGGTCAACTACTGGTACCCCGAGATCACCCCGTGGATGCTCACCCTGGGACTGATGGTGACGTTCAGCCTGCTGAACCTGCTGTCGGTGCGCTCCTGGGGCGAGTCCGAGTACTGGTTCGCCTCCATCAAGGTTGCCGCGATCGTGGTGTTCCTGTGCGTCGGCCTCGCCTTCATCCTCGGGCTGTGGCCGGGCGCCAGCGGCGGGCTCGCCAACCTGACCAGCCACGGCGGGTTCATGCCCAACGGCATCGGCCCGGTGCTCACCGGGGCGGTCGCCGCCACCGGCTTCTACTTCGGGGCCGAGATCGTCACGGTTGCGGCGGCCGAGTCCGCCGCCCCCGAGCAGGCGGTGGCCGCGGCCACCCAGTCGGTGATCTCGCGCGTGCTGGTCTTCTACGTCGGCTCGATCTTCGTCGTGGTGGCGCTGCTGCCGTGGAACGACCCTGGCATCGCGCAGCCCTACGTGAGCGCGCTGCGCGCACTCAAGGTGCCGGCGGCCGCCCACATCATGAACGCGGTGATCCTGACGGCGGTGCTGTCAGCGCTCAACAGCGGTCTGTTCGCCTCCTCGCGCATGCTGATGGCGCTCGCAGGCCGCGGGGACGCGCCGCGCGCGCTGGCGCGGCTGAACCGCCGCGGTGTGCCGGCCTACGCGATCCTCACCAGCACGCTGTTCGGCTACGCAGCGGTGGTCATGAACTACGTCTCTCCCGAGGGCGTATTCGCCTTCCTGGTGAACTCCTACGGCACGGTGGCGATCTTCGTCTACGTGTTGATCGCCGCGGCGGAGCTGCGCTTGCGCGCCCGCCTGGAACGCGAGGCGCCCGAGCGCCTGCGGGTGCGCATGTGGGGCTATCCCTATGTCACGGTCCTGGCGATCGTGGCCATGCTCGGCATCGTCGTGGCCATGGCCTTCATCCCCGACCAGCGCGTGCCGCTGGTGTTCGGCCTGGCAAGCGCGGCCGCCATGCTGCTGGGCTACTTCGTGCAGCAGCAGCTGCGCGGGGCCTAGTAGGGCTTGTCGCCGTTCACGGTGGCGCGGTGCATCGTGCGCCGCTCGGGCAGGTAGTCGGCAATCGCGTAGTGCTGCGTGACGCGGTTGTCCCAGAAGGCGAGATCATTCACGCGCCAGTTCCAGCGCACCGTCAGCTCCGGGCGCCCCGCCTGCGCGAACAGGAACGCCAGCAGCGCCTGGCTTTCCTGCGCCGACAACTCGTTGATGTGCGTGGTGAAGCCCTCGTTGACGAACAGGCCCTTGCGGCCGCTCACCGGGTGAGTGCGCACCACCGGGTGATTCACCGGCGGGTGCTTGGCCACCGCGCGCTCGTAGCGTGCCTTGGTAGCCGGGTCATTGGCCCAGCGCTCGGCCGGGAAGGACTTGGCGACCGAGTGCTGCGCGGTCAATCCTTCCAGGAAGCGCTGCATCGGTGCCGACAGCGTCTGGTACACCGCCGAGCTGCTCGACCACAGCGTGTCCCCGCCGCTGGAAGGCAGGCGCTTCGCGGCCAGGATGCCCGCCATCGGCGGGGTCGGGCTGAAGGTGACGTCGGTGTGCCAGTTGTCGTTGTCCGGCAGGAACCCCGGGTGCGTGTCGATCAGCATGATCTCCGGCAGCTCCGGCAGCACCGGATAGATCGGATGCACGTGCAGGGTGCCGAAGCGCGCGGCGAAGCGCGCCTGCTGCTGCGGGGTGACCGGCTGGTCGCGGAAGAACAGGATCTGGTGCTCGATCAGCAGCTCGCCCAGGCGGTCGATCTGCGGCTGCGGCAGCTCCCGGGTCAGATCAATGCCACCGACGATGGCGCCGAGCGCGCGCGCAACGCGCGTTACCTGAATGCTCATCCGCTTATCCCGTGCAACGCAGCAGGCTGCATTGTACCTGCCGGCGTCGCCTCGCGGTAAAGCGCCCAGGCGCAGGCCAGGTCCTGCACCACATGGCCCAGTGACTTGTAGAGGGTGACCTCGGTGGCGTCGCGGCGTCCCGGAATCTGCCCGGCGAGCACCTGGCCGATCTCACCGGCGATGTGGGCATCCCCGATCGCGCCGGCCTGCTTTGCGCGCAGGAACTCCGCGCCCTGCGCCAGCACCCCCTCGCGGCTGTCGGCGATGAAGCGCGCGCGCACCACCAGGTCCGTGTCGATCTCGGCGGGTCCGGCCACCCCGGAACCGACGACGTTGAGATGCGTGCCGGCTCGCACCCACTCCCCCTTGAGCACCGGCTCGCGGGCCGCGGTCACCGTGCAGACGATGTCGGCCTCGGCAACTGCCTCCCGGGCCGTGGCCGCGCTGCGGAACGGGATTCCCAGCTCCGCGCTCATGCGCGCGCAGAACTCCTGCGCACGCTGGGGCGAGCGTCCCCATACCGTGGCCGCGGCGATCGGGCGCACCTTGAGCAGCGCCCGGGCGTGCGTGGCCGCCTGCTCGCCGTAGCCGAGGATGGCCAGCTGTCGCGCATCGGCGCGCGCCAGCGCATCGCTCGCCACCGCGCTCGCCGCCGCCGTGCGGATGGCGGTGATCTCCCCCGCGTGCACTACGCACACCGCCGCGCCGCTTTCCGGCTCGAACAGCACCACCAGGCCCTGGTGCGACTGCCGTCCCTTGGAGAAATTCTCCGGATACACGCTGATCAGCTTGGCGCCGAAGGCGGCCTCGGGTCCGAGCGCGCCGGGCATGACACCGAATGCATGGCCGTGCGCCAGCGGGATGATGGAGCGCAGCAGCTGCCGGGTCTCTCCCCGGGAGAAGGCGATCATCGCCTGCCGGACAATCGGGATGCATACCTCGTAGGTCAGCCGCCGCGCGACTTCCTCGCGGTCGATCATCTTCATGGGTGTTCCTGTTCCCCCGTGCGACAGTTCCCGGCAGTGCCGGTGGGGGCTTTGAAAATCGCGCGCGCGGGCATCGTTCACCTCGGTTCCGACGGATCAGCGTACATCGGGCAATGCTAGACTCACCCGGGGCGCGCCGGCAGCAGGCCGGGCCCTTGCGAACAACAGCCGGCCGCGAGCCGGCGGGTGTCCCGACAACCACCGCAGAGCAGTCAAAGAATATCCGATGCAGGGAAAGACCGTAGTGATCACCGGCGCGACCTCGGGAATCGGGGCCGTCACCGCGACCACCCTCGCCCGCCAGGGCGCGAAAGTCGTCTTCATCGCCCGCGACCGTCCCCGCGGGGAACAGCTGCTGCAGCAGCTGCGCGCGCTCTCCCCGGGCGCCGGGCACCTGCTGCACTGCGCGGACCTGTCGCTGATGGCCGAGGCGCAGCGCGTCGCCGGCGCCATAGCCGACAGCGAAAAGCGCATCGACGTGCTGCTCAACAACGCCGGGGCGGTGTTCAGCCGCCGCGAACTCACCCGCGAGGGCCTGGAGAGGACCTTTGCGACCAACCACATGGCCTACTTCGTGGTGACCGCGGTACTGCTGGAGCGCCTCAAGGCCACCCCGGGCGCGCGCATCGTGAGCACCGCCTCGGACGCCTACAAGGCGGCGCGCCTGAACTTCGATGACCTGCAGTCGGCCCGCAGCTACGGGGCCTTCGGCATGTACGGCCGTTCCAAGCTGATGAACGTGCTGTTCACGCGGCTGCTGGCCAGGCGCCTGGCCGGCACCGGCGTCACCGCCAACTGCCACCACCCGGGCTTCGTGGCCACGCGCTTCGGGGACTCCGGCAGCGGGTTCGTGAACTTCCTGCTGCAGACCTCCAAGCGCTTTGCGCTCACTCCCGAGCAGGGTGCGCAGACGATGCTCTACCTGGCCTCCTCGCCCGAGGTAGCGCAGCTCACCGGCACCTATTTCTACAAGTGCAGGCCCGCCAAGCTCATGCGCCAGGCACGCAACGACGCTGACGCGCAGCGCCTGTGGGATATCTCAGCGCAGCTGTGCGGTGTGGGCGCCTAAGCGGATGCCGCGCCCGCAGCCGAGGCGGCCGTGAGCACCGCCGCCGTCACCGGCGATAACGCCAGTGAACAACGCGCCGCCTCGCCACTGCGCTGGGTGGCGCTGGGTCTTGCGGCCGTTGCCATCTTCAGCAGCTACTACGAGTCCGATGCCATCGGGCCCATTGCGGACCTGCTGCTGCGCCAGCGCGGCTTCACGCAGCTGCAGATCGGCGATCTCACCGCGGTCATCAGCCTGCCGAACATCGTGCTGGCGCTGTTCAACGGCTTGCTCATCGACCGTTTTGGCCCGGCACGGGTGACCCTGTGGGCGGCAGCGATCGGCTTTGTCGGCGCGGTGCTGACGGCCATCGGCACGCCCTACGGGCTGATGTGGGCGGGACGCTTCGTGTTCGGCATCAGCGAGGGAGCGATCTTCATCTCCCTGATGGCCGGCGTCGCGCAGTGGTTCTCGCGCAGCGGGATTGCACTCGCCGCGGCCTTGTTCCTGAGTCTGGCGCGGGTCGGCTCGTACTCGCTGGACAAGTCCCCGACCTGGGCACGCTCGCTGTACGAGGCCGGCTGGCAGCCGCCGTTGTGGCTGGGAGCAGCCATCACCGGCGCCGGGCTGCTGGCGGCGCTCGGCTTCCTCGTGCTCGACCGGATGCTGCCGCGCGCCGCGAGCCTGCGTGCGCCGCGCACCGAGCGTTTCAGCTGGGCGGCGCTGTGGAGCTTCGACCTGTCGTTCTGGTACATCCTCGGCCTGCACGTGCTGTACGCGGCCGTGTTCTTCCCGTTCCGCCAGACCTACGCGATCGAGTACCTGCAGCACGTCAAGGGCCTCAGCCTGCAGCAGGCGGGCAGCGTCAATTCCGGGGTGTTCGCCACCGCGGTGTTCGCGACGCCGCTGTTCGGCCTGCTGGCCGACCGCTTCGGCCATCGCGCGCTGATGCTCGCGGTCGGCACCGTGCTGCTGCCGGTCACCTTCATCGTCCTGTCGCTGACGGGCCTGCCGCCCTGGGTGTCCACGGCGCTCATGGGCGTGAGCTTCTCGCTGGTGCCGGCGATCATCTGGCCGGCCACCACGCTCATCGTGGACCCGCGGCGGCTCGGCACCGCGCTCGGGGTGATCACGCTGCTGCAGAACGTCGGCCTGTGGGGCTCCAACCGCATCGCCGGCTGGCTGGCGGACAAGGCCGGCGCCGGCCCGGACAACCCGGCCGGCTACGGGACGATGATCTGGTTCTTTGCCCTGCTCAGCCTCACCGCGCTTACTTCCGCGTTGCTGCTGTGGCAGCGCGAGAACAGCGCGCGTGGCCACGGGCTGGAACTGGCCCGCTTTTCGGCGCCGCGCGCCTGAGGGTACTTCGATGAAGATCACCAGCCTTGAGAGCTTCACCAACGAGTTCGTCTGCTTTGTCCGGGTCACCGTCGACTCCGGGGCCATCGGCTGGGGACAGACCTCCACCTACAACGCCGACATCACCGCGACGATCCTGCACCGCCAGGTAGCGCCCTGGGTGCTCGGCAGGGACGCGCTCGACATCGACGCCCTGGTGGCGCGCGTGGAGGAACGCGAGCACAAGTTCCCCGGCAGCTACCGCTGTCGCGCCCTGGCGGGCCTGGACACTGCGCTGTGGGACCTGCGCGGCAGGCTGGAGGGCAAGCCGGTGGTGGAGCTGCTGGGCGGCCGCCCGCGGCGGCTGCGCGCGTACGCCTCCTCCATGCGCCGCGACATTACCCCCGAACAGGAGGCGGCCCGGCTGGTGCGGCTGCGGGATGAGAAGGGCTTTGATGCCTTCAAGTGGCGGGTGGGAGCCGAATGCGGCCACGATGTCGATGAGTGGCCGGGGCGCACCGAGGCGATCGTCCCGCACGTGGCACGCGCCCTCGGTGCGGGTGCGGCCAAGCTGGTGGACGCCAACAGCGGCTTCTCGCCGCGCCGCGCCATCGAGGTCGGCAGGCTGCTGGAGGCCGAGGGCATCAGCCACTACGAGGAGCCTTGTCCCTACTGGAAGCTGGAGCAGACCCGCAGCGTCGCCGAGGCGCTGGACCTGGATGTCACCGGCGGCGAGCAGGACTGGGACCTGGCGACCTGGCAACGCATGATCGAGATGCGCGCGGTCGACATCGTGCAGCCGGATGTCATGTACATGGGCGGGATCGCGCGCACGCTCGAGGTCGTGCGCATGGCCGCCACGGCGAACATGCCCGTGACGCCGCACAGCGCCAACCTCTCGCTGGTCACGATGTGCACCATGCATCTGCTGGGCGCGATCGCAAACCCGGGCAAGTACCTCGAGCTGTCGATCGAGGGCACCGACTACTACCCGTGGCAGGAGGGCCTGTTCCGCGGCGACCCGTACGCGGTCGAGGATGGCTGCGTGACCATCCCCGCAGAGCCCGGCTGGGGCGTGGAGATCGAGCCACGCTGGCTCGAGTCTGCCACCTACCGGCGCAGCCCGGGCTGAGCGCGCCCGTGAAACTCCGCTACGCAGGTCCGGCACCCGCGCTCGTGCCAGCGCGCTGCGAGGGCCAGTCGCCGAAGGCGATGTAGTACAGGAGAATGACGTTCGCCAGCGGGACGAGCATCAGCAGACTCAGCCAGGGCGAGTGACCCACCCGCCGGCACAGCCGCCAGAACGGCACGACCATGACGAGTGCGACGATGATCCAGCCTGGTCCATAACCGTGGTGATACATGAGGATCTCCGAACAAGGCGTCGCCTGACATCCTGCGCCGCCCGCCTGCCGTTGGGTAGGGCCTCCAACTGAACCCGCCACCTTGGCCCGTGTGCATTCCCCGTGCCGCCTTGCGTCTGCCATCAACAACCGGCAGCTGGCGGCACGCGCCTACGCGGACCACCTGCGCAACCTGCGACTGGTGCAAAGGCCGTTCGAAGTCATGTCGCGCGCCGAGCGCCGCCAATGGCGCGCCGAACCAATGCCGACCGATCTGGAGCGGGGAGGCTGAAGGGCTTCGGGGGCACTCGTCGGTGGCTGCAGCGCCCCGCGGGTGCCTCAGGGGGGTGCGGTGACGGCTCTGAGGATGTGACCGCCGCGCTCCTGCACGTGCGGCACCTGCTCGGGCGCAAAGCGGGCGGCGATCTGCCTGGGGCCCAGGTCCTCGACCACCGTGAAGCCCATCGCCTGCAGCTGCCGGTGCAGGACCTCGGTATCCAGGAAATTCCTGAATGGCTCGCCGGCGGCCGCCACGCGCGCGGCCAGACCCTCGTGCTGGGCACGCGCCTCCCCGGTCAGCGATGCAGGCGCGTTCGCATAGTCGAACACCACCTGCGTGCGGCTCTCCCAGCCGGCGATGTAGCGCAGCGTCCCGGCAAAGGCCTCGGGGGTGAGATAGGGAACCACGCCCAGCCAGCTGAAGAAGGTGGGCAGCGTACGATCGACGCCGGCGGCGGCAAGTCCTGCCGCCAGTGTCTGGTGCTCGAAATCTACCGGCGCGAAAACCAGCGTCTTCGGCAGCGCGATGCCGGCGGCGGCGAGCATCGAGCGCTTCCATTCCTGCGTTGCCGGAAAGTCCACCTCGAAGACCCTGAGCCGCTCTCCCGGCGGCCGCCGGTACGCGCAGGTGTCCAGCCCCGCCCCGAGTATCACCAGCTGGCGCGTACCACGCTCGACCGCGCTGGCGAGCGCGTCCTCGCTGATCCTCGACCTGACCACCAGGTACTGCCGCAGGGCGCGGCTGAACGGGTCGTCCGTCAGTTCGCGTACCCGCGCCTCGGCATCCGCGCCCAGGATGCGCATCGCCAGCGGGTCCGGGAAGATCACTCCGCCCTCGAGCACCTGGTGGGCGGCCCGGTGGATGGCCACCAGCAGAGCGGTGCGACTGGGTTGTCCTGCCTGCATCAGGCCATCATATCTTGGCGCGGCGCATCACGGCGCATGCGCCTTTGCCACCATCGGCGTGGCGCCATTTCGCACCTCAGGAGCCGGGGCTCGCCATGCAGGACCCACGACGCCGACGGACCGCGACACTGAGCGCCCTCATCTTTGAGCCTGTTGCTCGTGCCGCTGGCCGGGTGCGCCTGCTCCCAGGCCCGCGCCAAGTGCGGCGCAGCCGGCTGCCGGGGCGACGCCGAGATCACCCGGCAGGTGCAGACGCTCTTCCGGCAGCACAGCGAGTTCGGAACCCAGCTCTGCGTGCAGACCCTGGATCAGGTGGTTTACCTCACCGGCCCGGTGAACACCGACCTGCAGCGCGACAGCGCCGAGGGCCTCGCCCGCGGCGTCGCCGGCGTGCGTTAAGGTGGTGAACAACGGGGCGGTGAGTTACGCCGGCCGGTAGGGCTGCACGGCGTCTTGAGCTCCGGCGGCCGCGAAGGTGAGCCGGCAGGCGCCAGTGCAACCGTCAACCGATTGCAGCGTGCGCCGTTGACTTGGGTGCATCCGCGGGCAACGGCGTTCTCAAGCGATCAAGCCTCATATTTTCAACCACCTAGCCTCGCTTGACTGCAGCCGATGTTGCGCGCACAGGTGTCAAAAACTTAATTCCGGAACCCCCGGTCGCGCGTGCAAACTAACTCCCCGGGGTACTTTTAATGCCGGCAGGCGGCTGGCCGTGCGCGGCGAGCATCCCGGCCCCCGAATCCCCGATGTTTCCTGACCGCCATGAGGATCGCAGCAATGAATGGACGCACTAAATTCGGTCTCGCCGGGCTCCTGACGGGCCTCGTGCTGCTGGGGGCGAGCCTGCCGGCGGCCGCCGTGGAACTCACCCCGCTCGTGGGCGTGCGCTTCGGTGGCAGCTTCGGCAACGACTGCTACTGCTACCAGCCATCGCTGAACCTCAACTCCAGCGCCAGCTATGGCGCCGAGCTCGACGTGCCCTTTGCGCGCGGGCCGTACGCCCTGGAACTGTACTTCAGCCACCAGAACACGACGCTGGACAACGGCCAGTACCTGGCGCCGCCGATCCACGACATGGACGTGAACGTCTTCCACGTCGGGGTGGCCGCGGCGCTGCCCACCAGCGACAAGAACTTCTCCTGGCTGATCATCGCCAGCGGTGGCGCCACCGTGTTCGATGCGAATTCCTATAGCCAGACCTATCCGAGCCTGGGGCTCGGGGTCGGCATGCGCTGGATGGCCAACGAGCACGTCGGCCTGCGGGCCGACGTCCGCGGCATCTTCAATTTCGTCGATAGCGGCAGCTCCGTCATCGCCTGCAACGGCGGCTGCAGCGGGTACTATTCCGGCTCGCTGCTGGTGCAGGGCGAGGCCTCGCTCGGGCTGGTCGTGCGCTTCTGATCCCACCGGCGGCGGCTGCCCCGCCAGACCCGCGCCGCCGTTGACGCCCTGCCTTAAGGCGCTGCAGGTGGTGCGCGCCCGGCCGACCTTATATGCTCGGCGGCAACTTCAGCCCCCGCACAGGCCGGCCTGCGGTGGCTGCGACTGCACGCTTGCGGAAAACGTGACACCGAACCATGCAACGCCACCTCCCGCGCGGGCTCGCCATCACCTGCCTGGTGCTGCTGGGCATCCTGCTCGCCGGCATGACCGCCTGGGGCGTCCTCGCCCTCACCTACTTCGAGCCGCTGTCGCATGCGCTGCGTCCGCTGCTCGCCGGCCTCTTCGGCATCGCAGGCCTCGCCACCCTGGCGGCACTGTGCCGTCCGCAGTGGCGCTGGCGTGCGGTCGGCTCCTTCCTGGTGCTGTTCGTGGTGCTGCTGGGCAGCTGGTTCCAGATCGCCCCGACCAATGACGGCCAGTGGCGCCCGGAAGTGGCGGTGCTGCCGTACGCCACCATCGAGGGCAACCTCATCACCGTGCACAACATCCGCAACTTCGACTACCGCACTGAGACCGACTTCACGCCCGCCTACTACGACGCGACGTTTGATGCCAGCAAGCTCGACTCGGTGGATCTGTTCGCGATCTACTGGATGGGCCCGTCGGTCGCCCACGGCATCATCAGCTTCGGCTTCGCCGACGGCCAGCACCTGGCCGTTTCCATCGAGGCACGCAGTCCGCACGGCGCGGGGTACTCCACGGTCAGCGGGTTCTTCCGCCAGTACGAGGTGCACTACGTCGTTGCGGACGAACGCGACGTGATCCGGCTGCGCACCAACTACCGCAAGAACCCGGTGGAGGACACTTACCTGTTCCACCTGGTCAGCGATCCTGCGGACATGCGCCGCACGTTCCTGAACTACATCGACAAGATCAACTCACTGAAGGAACACCCGGAGTTCTACAACTCCCTGACCGACAACTGCATTACCGGCATCTGGCAGAACGCCCGCGGCAACCAGCACCGGCCGGGATTTTCCTGGAAGCTGCTGATGAGCGGCTACGCACCCGAGTACCTGTACGAGAAGGGCAGGCTCGACACCAGCGTGCCGTTCGAGCAGTTGCGGCAGCGCGCGCACATCAACGAGCGCGCCCACGCGGCGGATAAGGCGGCGGACTTCTCGCGCAGGATCCGCGAGACCGCAACGGTGGCAGCGGCCGGCCCGTAACGGGGATAGAATGCGCCGTACCTCCTGAGCCTTGCCGCATGAACCCACACCCCACGCAGACACGCGCCTGATGCACCCCGCCGCCGCCAGCACGCTGATCCTGCGGCAGCTGTTCGACGCCGCCTCATCCACCTACACCTACCTCATCGGCGACCGCACCTCCGGCGAAGCCCTCGTGATCGACCCGGTGCTCGAGCACTGGCAGCGTGACTCGGCATTGCTGGGCGAGCTCGGCCTGCGTGCCGTGGCTACGCTGGAGACGCACGTGCACGCCGACCACGTCACCGGGGCCTGGTGGCTGCGACGCGCGCTCGGCTGCCCCATCGCGGTCTCGGCGCGCGCCGGCGCGCAGGGCGCAGATCGCCTGCTGCAGCCGGATGACCGGATCGGTTTCGGGGACCGGCACCTGCAGGTGCGCGCCACCCCGGGCCACACCCATGGGTGCGTCACCTTCGTCCTCGATGACATGAGTGTCGCCTTCACCGGGGACTGCCTGCTGATCCGCGGCACCGGGCGCGCCGACTTCCAGCAAGGCGACGCGCGCGCCCTGTTCCGCTCGATCCGCGACCAGATCTTCACGCTGCCGCGCCACTGCCTGCTGTACCCGGCGCACGACTACCGCGGCCTCACCGTGACCAGCGTCGACGAGGAGCACCGGCTCAACCCGCGCGTGGCCGACACCGTGGGCGAGGATGACTTCGTCGGCTACATGCAGAACCTGAACCTGCCGCACCCGAAGCTGCTGGACATCGCCCTGCCGGCCAATCTGCGCCTGGGCGCCCCGGCCGATGCGGTGGCGGAGGAACCGGGCCCGAAGTGGGCGCCGCTGCGCTTCACGGTGGCCGGCATCTGGGAGATCGAGCCGTCGGCCTTCGCCGAGATGCAGGCGCCCGTGCAGCTGATCGACGTGCGCACGCCGGAGGAGTTCGCAGGGCCCCTGGGTCACATCCGCGGTGCGCGCCTGATCCCGCTGGAGCACCTCACCGCCCAGGCCGCCGGCCTGGCGCGCGACGTCCCGGTGGTCACCGTGTGCCGCAGCGGCGCGCGCTCGGCGCAGGCGGTGGTGCTCCTGGCCAAGGCGGGCCTGACCCAGGCGGCGAACCTGGCCGGGGGCATGCTGCGCTGGACGGCCGAACGGCACCCCGTCGACTGATATGGCCCCTTGATGTCAACCAGGGCGAGGGTAACCCTCCCTCCCTATGAGGGCGCGCCACGAGTGTGCAGGAAGCGCACCGGGTAGGGAGCGCGACGCGCGGAGCTGGTGCTCGCTGAATCCGGTGCGATCGTCGAATACCTCATCGCCCGCTATGGCCGAGGGCGGCTTGCGGTGAGCCCGGACGGGGCGAACTTCCGCCGAGTACCTGTTCTGGTTCCACTTCGCCAACGGCACGATGATGCCGAGCGAACTGATGGGCGTGATCGGCAGCATGTTAGGCCTGTCGCTGGACAGCCCCATCGGCCGGGCGCTCGGCGACCGCGCGGAGCGTGCCTTCCGGTGGAGGACCGTCTGGTCAGGCGCACTACTTCGCCGGCGATGAACTCACCGCGGCCGACATCATGATGCTGCGCCCGCTCACTACCATGCGCGCCTTCGCCAAGCGCGACCTCGGCCCCTGGCCTAACATCCGCGCCTACCTCGCCAGGATCGGCGCCCGGCCCGCCTACCGGCGCCCATGGCCAAGGGCGACCCGGACATGAAGCCGCTGCTGGCCTGAGGTTCTAGTCCCTTTGGCCTAGGCCGCGCCGCCTCGGATCCCGGGCGCTGCCGGGCGCCGCGGCCGCGTGTATTCTCGGCAGGCGCGGCGCGCATCGCCTGCCCGCCGCAGCGGCTCACAAGAACAATTCGGACAGCGGGGTAGATTCCATGATGTCGCTCATGATCCATGCAGCACTCGGCCTGCTCACGGTGGTGCTGTTCTTCTACTACAACGGCTACCTGTACCGCGCGGGCTGGAAGGGCGCGGGTGTCACCTGGGTCGAGGCGCTGTACTACCTGATTGCGCTGTGCGCGGTGACTGCCGGCTGGTACTTCAACATCCACTACGTGCAGGAGTACCCGGCGCAGGCCGGCTGGGTGCACTTCACGAAGATGCTGTTCACCAATCCTGCGGCCGGCTCGGTGTCCCAGGACCTGGTCGCCGCGAACGTGTTCCTGCTGCCGCTGTGGACCATGATCGACGGGCCACGCCGCGGCCTGCGCGGCTGCTGGCTGTACTTCGTGATGAGCCTGTTAACCAGCTTCGCGTTCGCAATGGGCCTGTATCTGGCCGCGCAGGAGCGCCAGGTGCGCTGGCTGAAGGCCAGCGGCTGACGGACAAGTACGCGGTGCGCCGCCTCGCGGCGGCGCACCGCTTCTGCCTTTGCGCAGCGTGCGGCACCCTGCCGGGCATCTTCACCAAGCCAGCCTCAAGGACCAGCGCGCGATCCTGGTGCCGAACGCGCCCTTCGAAGCCGCCCTCGCCGGACTTCAAGGCGTGCGGATCCTGAGAAGCCGCCCCTGCCCGGGGGCATCGACAGCGTCCGCCAGGTCGCGATCGATGCGGACTGGACCGCCCTGCGCTTCCGGGGCGAGGAATTCATCGGGCGCTGCGCGCGGCCGCAGCTACCGGGGCGGGATTGGTGCCGGGACGGGGTTGGAGATCGCCTGCACGCTGCGCAGGTAGGCGAACATCGCCTTGAGATCACTGTCGGTGAGCACTGCCAGTCCCTGCACCGGCATCGGTGGCAGCAGTGGCCGGCCGACGCCCAGGTGCCTGCCCGTACGCGCGGTGGCAATGAACTGCTCGACCGTCCAGTTGCCCAGTCCGGTGACCTTATCCGGGGTGAGGTTGGCAGAGAAGCTGATGCCCCAGGGCCCCGCCCAGGCGGTCTGGTCGGCATTGGTCATGGCGATCCACTGGGTAGGCGCCGGGCCCAGCACGCCGGCCGGCACCGGTGCAACCGGGAGTTGCGCGCGCTGTCCGGACAGTGCCAGCGACAGATCAGGCACCGGGCCGGCCGGTGTCATCTTCTTGGGTGTGTGGCAGTCGTGGCAGCCGCCGGCCCCGACGAGGTACTTGCCGCGTGCCAGCTGCTTGGCCGGCGGCTCGGCCTGCGCGAGCGGCGCGCGCGCGAAGGTCGCTGCCAGCAGCACGCACGCTGCCAGATGAACGGACGCGTGGTGGATCCTCATCGTGTACCCCATGTGAGGCCGCTGTGCGCGGCGATTGTTGTGGGCTGCGGCCGCAAGGGCCCGCGCCCGCGCATCATGTCCAAGACGCAGCCGAGCGGCAATCCCCGCCCGTGCGCGCAGCGCACGCGCCGGTACGCACGGCACCGGGACTCCGGTAGCATCGGCTGGGGCTGGAACTACATCTGCCAGGAGCACCGGATGCGCGCTGCGATTTACCGGACGAGCGGCCAGCCGCTGGCCATCGAGGAGGTCCCCGACCCGCGGCCGGCGGGCGACCAGATCATCGTGGAAGTCGCACAGGCCGGCATCTGCGGCTCGGACCTGCACGTGACCGAGCACGGCGTCATCCCGGCGGGGGTCATCCTCGGGCACGAGTTCGCCGGCACGATCGTCGAGCTCGGGCGCGGTGTCGGCGGGGAGTGGAAGATCGGCGACCGCGTGACCGCGCTGCCCGTGCAGGCGTGCCGCGAGTGTGACGCCTGCGTGGCGGGGCTTCCGGCGCTGTGCCGCACGGGCCGCTTCACCGGCATGACGCTCGAGTACCCCGGCGCATACGCCCAGTACGTCGCCGCGCGCGCCAGCATGCTGCAGCGCCTGCCCGCGGGCGTCACCTTCACCGACGGGGCCATGGTCGAGCCGCTGGCAGTGGCGCACCACGCCGTGGAACTCGCCGCCATCACCCCGGGCGAGTCGGTGCTCGTCATCGGCGCCGGCCCGATCGGTGCCGGGGTTACCCTCTTTGCACGCCTCGCCGGCGCGCGCCACGTGATGGTGAGCGAGCCTGCCGCGCGCCGCCGTGACATCGCCGCGCAGGTGGGCGCGACGGCGCTGATCGATCCTGCCCGCGAGGACGTGGCGGCACGCTGCGCGGCCATCAGCGGCGGACCACCGCGGGTAGTCATCGAGTGCGTCGGCAACCCGGGACTGCTGCAGAAGGCGCTGGAGCTCGCGGGCATCCGCGGCCGCGTGGTGATCGCCGGCGTGTGCTTCAGCGAGGAGCGCATCGTGCCCATCGTCGGTCTCATGAAGGAGGTCAGCGTCCAGTTCAGCCAGTGCTACACCGAGCGCAACTTCGAGGCCGTGATCACGGCGCTGGCGCGCGGCGAGGCCCGCCCGGGGCCCATGCACAGCCAGACCATCGGACTCGCCGCAGTGCCACAGACATTCGAGGCGCTGCGCACCAGCCCCGGGGACTGCAAGGTGCTGATCGACCCCAAGCTGCGATGAGCCCACGGCCGTTCCGCTTCCGCGTCCCGGCCGAGCGGGTCGCACAGCTCAACTCGCGCCTGGCCGCCAGCCACCGCGTGCCGGCCGCGGCGGATCCACACGGGCGGATGGGCATTCCCCAGGCTGACCTTAGCCGGCTGGCGGCGGGACTTGCGCGGTTCGACTGGGCGGGCTTCGAGGCGCGCATCAACCGCCACGCCGCCTTCACCCTCGAGAGCGACACGCGCCTGCACTTCATCCACGAGCGCAGCCCACACCCGGGCGCCGTGCCGGTGCTGCTGCTGCACGGCTGGCCCGGTTCGTTCCTGGAGTTCAGCGCGCTGGTGGGCGAACTGACCGGCGGCAGCCCGGCATTCCACGTCGTGTGTCCCTCGCTGCCCGGCTACGGCTTCTCCACGCGCAGCCTCGAGAGTCCCTGCAGCACCACCGCCATGGCCCACGTGATGGCCGCATTGATGAGCGCACTCGGCTACGGGCAATTCATCGTGCAGGGCGGGGACTGGGGCAGCATGGTCGGGGCGCAGATCGCGCGGCTGTATCCCAAGCGCTGCCTGGGGCTGCACCTGAACCTGGCCGCGACACAGCCGCCCCCGGAGGGTGACCCGGCCCGCAGTGCCGTGCTGCCCGAGGAAGCCGCGTGGCTTACCGACAATGCGCGCACCTTCGCCGACGCCCTCGGCTACTACGCCCAGCACAACACCCGGCCGCAGACCCTCGCCGTGGCGCTCGCCGACTCGCCGCTCGGCCTGCTGGCGTGGCTGGGCGAGAAGCACCTGGCCTGGAGCGACCGGGATCGCAGCGGGCGCAGCCTGGTCAGCGACCAGGCCATCCTCGACCATGTCGCCCTCTACTGGATCACCGACAGCATCGGCAGCTCCATCCGACTCTACTACGACGAGGCACACGAGCCGGCCACGCAGACACGCGTCACCGTGCCCACCGGCGTCGCCATCTTCCCGCGCGAGCTGATCCGCAACCCGCGCGCCTGGGTGGAGTACCGCTTCAACCTCGTGCACTGGAGGCTGCAGCCGCGCGGCGGGCACTTTGCCGCGCTGGAGGTGCCGGAGCTGCTGCTGGAGGACCTGCGCGCCTTCACCCGCACCGTGACGGGGACGCCGCGGTGATACCACGCAACCCGCGCATCAGCTTCGAGGATGCGCTGCCGCACTGGGCACGCGATCACGCGTTCGCGCAGATCACCAATGCAGGCTCCACCAGCCTGCCGGCGGTGGAGACCTACCTGAACAAGGTGATGCGCCAGGCGGCGCAGCAGATCGGCGCGGGGCCCCTGGGCACGGATATCGCGCTGTTCTGCGCGCAGGAAGGCAACCACTACCGCCAGCACCGCCTCTTCAACAAGCTCCTGTACGCGCCCTACCCACAGCTTGCAGCGCTCGAGGACGAGCTGCACTCCGACTACGCCCGCATGCTCGCGCGCGGCTCGCTCAAGGCCAATGCCGCCTACTGCGAGGGCTTCGAATCCCTAGGCATCATCCATGCGGAGTTCTTCTTCGAGCGCATCCCGGATCTGCTCGCGGGTGCGGACGAGCGCCTGGTGCGGCTGTGGCAATGGCACCTGGCCGAGGAGTTCGAGCACCGCAGCGTCTGTTATGACGTGCTGCGCGCGCTCGGCGCCGGATACCTCACGCGCATCCGCGGTTACTGTCATGCGCTGCGCCACCTCGGCCGCTACGGCAAGCGCGTCGCGGACCACTTCCTCGCCGTCGACCGTGCCGCCATGAGTGCGCAGGAGCGGGCGCGGTCGCTGCGGCAGGAAAGGCGCTACCGCGCCCGGTTCATGCGCTTTGCGCTGCCGCGGCTGCTGCGGGTCTTCTCCCCCTGCTACGATCCACGCCACCGTCGCCCGCCCCGGGGCGCCACCGAGCTGCTGGGCGAGATCGAGCGCGCCTCCGCCACCCGGGCCTAGGCATCCTCCAGCTCGGTGAGCGCGGCCGGGTCGATGCGCCCGCCGCGCACGGTGACCCCTTCGGCGCGCAGGCGCCGCGCCTGCTCCGCGGCGGACTTCGAGGCCGGCGGGAACACGATGCGTCCGCCGGCCCCGACGACCCGGTGCCACGGGACATTCAGCTCAGCGGGCGCCACCCGCAGGGCGAATCCGGCCTGGCGTGCGCGGCCCGGGAGTCCGGCCGCGCGCGCCACGGCCCCGTAGGTGGACACCTGGCCGCGGGGGATCGCGCACACGATGTGCCAGATGGCCTCGAGCGCGGGGTTATCCCCCTCGATGCGGGGGAGGTGCCGTGAGCGTCTCGGCAGAAGCTGTGCGGAACTCTTGCGGTGACGTGCCATTGCGATGCCTGCGCAGGCGCTGCGGCAGTCCACGCCGCCGGTGTGCGCCAGCCTTCCCAAACGTTGCTACTGTGGGATCTTGAATGCGATCCGGAAGCGGAAGCAGTTGCCCACCGGAGTATCTCCCTGCAGGGACCGGGCATACCGGCCGTGCCTGGCGACATTCACCGCTCCCGCGTCCAGGCGCGCAAACCCCGAAGACTCCTCGATCGTGGGATCTCCCAGCCGCGTGCCCTGCGCATCCACGCACACGCGCACGTTGGTGGCGCCCTGCACATTCAGGCGCCGCATGTCAGGCGGGTAGTAATCCGCGCTGTTGGGCAGCTGGTTAGTGCCCACCACGCGGACCGGCAGGCTTGCAGGAACTGCCGCGGAACCTGCGGACCTCGGCTGATCACCGGGAATTGCCGCCATCGAGGAAGGATTCTCGACCGGCGCCAGCGGTTCCAGAGGAGGCGCAAGGACCGGCCCATGAGGATCGTTGGGGGTGAACTCGATGGTGTCCGGCGGCGGTTGCAGCGGGTCGGACGGCAGCACGAAGCCCACGGTTTCCGTTTCCTTGGTCCGCGGCGGCGACTGCACCAGCGCAGTGAGCAGCAGGTAGGCGATCAGCATGTGAAAAGCGGCGATACCGGAGAAGGCCAGTGCGCGCCGCGAGAGCAAGTCGGTCTGGAAGAAATGGTAGCCCATGCTCGTCGAGCCTCCCAGGTTGGTGGTAATGCCCGGTCATCGGGTGGCCACATCCGCTGTACGGATGCGGTCACTTCCATTCCTTAAACGAAGGTACGCCGGCCAACGGGGTTAGACAACAGCTCGCAGGCGGACGGGGCGGCTCACTCACGGGGCGACATCACAGCGATGTTGATTCGGGAAAAACTCCCGATGCCGCAGCGGTCGCAGGTCCCGCAGCAGCGTCGTCAGGCCGGAAGTGGCCGGGAACTGTCCGCGAAGCGCCCCAGGTGATAGTCCACATCGCCGAAGGTGCGGTCGATCATGGTCAGGCGCTTGAAGTAGTGGCTGACGATCAGCTCATCCACCACGCCCATGCCGCCGTGCAGCTGCACGGCTTCCTGGCCCACCTGCCGCCCCGCCTGGCCGATGTAGGCCTTGGCGCCGGAGATCGCGCGGCGGCGTGCCAGCGCGTCTGCCTGGCAAGCGTTGACCGCGGCGATGATCGCCATCGAGCGCGCCTGCTCCTCGGCGATGTACATCTCGGCCATGCGGTGCTGCAGCGCCTGGAAGGTGCCGATCGCCACCCCGAACTGCTTGCGGCTCTTGAGGTAGGCGAGCGTCGCCTGGTTGAGCGCGCCGATGATCCCGAGTGCCTCCGCGCACAGCGCCGCGATCGCACCATCCACGGCCTTCTCCAGCGGCGCCAGCCCCTGCGCCGCCGTCCCGATCAGCGCCTCCGGCCCGACGCTCACACCGGCCAGCTGCACATCCCCCGCGCGGCCGCCCGACTGCGTCGGGTAGCTGGACACGGTGAGCCCGGCGGCATCCTTCGGCACCAGGAACAGCGTCACCCCGGAGGCAGCCTGCGCCGCGCCGCTTTCGCGGGCGGAGAC
Source organism: uncultured Pseudomonadota bacterium (assembly GCA_963741745.1). Lineage (GTDB taxonomy): Bacteria > Pseudomonadota > Gammaproteobacteria > Steroidobacterales > Steroidobacteraceae > 13-2-20CM-66-19. Next base: position 81,462 of record CAVUJF010000002.1, read on the forward strand.
GATGAACGCGTCCGCGGAAGGCGCATCCAGCACCACCGCCTTGAACCCCGACAGTTGCCAGCCGGCGGCGCTGCGGATTGCGCCGGTCTCAACCTGCCCCAGGTCATAGCGTGCCGCCGGCTCATAAGCGGCCAGTGCCAGCTTGAACTTGCCCGCGGCCACCTGCGGCAGCAGCGCCTTCTTCATCGCATCGCCGGCCGCATCAGCCAGCAAGCCCGCGCACAGCACGACGGTGGAGAGGTACGGCTCGAGCAGCAAGCCGCGGCCGAACTGCTCCATGACCACCATGACGTCCACGCCGTTGCCACCCAGACCGCCGCAGGCCTCGGGCAAGGGCAGCGCCAGCAGGCCAAGTTCCGCGTACTGCTGCCAGGCCTGCGGTGAATAGCCGGCCACGGAGCGCGCGAGCGCCCGGCGCTGCTCGAAGCCATAGTCGCGCGCCATGAAGCGCTGCAGCGTCGACTGCATGGCCAGCTGCTCATCGGTGTGGCGAAAGTCCACGCGCGTCCTTGTCCTAAAGTCCCAGGATCATCTTGCTGATGATGTTCTTCTGTATTTCGGTCGAGCCGGCATAGATCGTGGTCTTGCGGTAGTTGAAGTACCGCCCCGACAACGGCGGGGCATAGGCCGGGAAGTGCTGTGCCAGGAGCGGCCCGGGCACCCAGTCAGGCTCCAGCCCCTCGCGCACGTACGGCAGCGCGTCGTGTCCCAGCGCCTGCATCTGCAGTTCGATCAGGCGCTGCACGATCTGCGACCCCTTGATCTTCAGCAGCGAAACTTCCGGACCCGGGGAGCCCGCCTCGTTCTGCACCTTCGAGAGCACGCGCAGGTTGGTGATCTCCAGCGCCATCAGCTCCAGCTCCACCGCGCTGATGTGATCGCGGAAGCGCGGATCCTCGATGAGCGGCCGGCCGCCGGAGCGCTGCGCGGCGGCCATGTGCTTCAGGCGCGTGAGCTCGCGCTTGCAGTTGCCGATGCCGGCGTTGTTGGTGCGCTCGTGCTCGAGCAGGAACTTCGCATAGGTCCAGCCGCGGTTCTCCTCGCCCACCAGGTTGGCCACCGGCACCCGCACGTTCTCGAAGAAGATGTCGTTGATCTCGTGCTCGCCGTCGACCATGACGATCGGGCGCACGCTCACCCCGGGGCTCTTCATGTCGATCAGCAGGAAGGAGATGCCCTGCTGCGGGCGCCCCTCGGTGCTGGTGCGCACCAGGCAGAAGATCCAGTCGGCATACTGGCCGAGCGTGTTCCAGGTCTTCTGGCCGTTGACGACGTAGTGTTCCCCCGCGCGCACCGCGCTGGTGCGCAGCGAGGCCAGGTCCGACCCGGCACCGGGCTCCGAGTAGCCCTGGCACCACCAGTGCTCCCCGGAGAGGATCTTCGGCAGGAAATACTCCTGCTGCGCCTGCGTGGCGAAGCGCATCAGCACCGGCGCCACCATGCGCAAGGCGAACGGCAGCTGCGCCGGTGCCCCGGCGGCGGCGCATTCCTCGTCAAAGATATGCTGCTGGACCACGCTCCAGCCCGCCCCGCCGTAGCGCTGCGGCCACATGCCCGCGCCCCAGCCGTGGCGGAAGAGGATCTTCTGCCACTCGATGAAGTCTTCCCGGCGCAGCCGCCGCCCGAGCAGCATGTTCTGGCGCATGGCCGTGGGCAGTTCGACCGCGAGGAAGGCGCGCACCTCGGCGCGAAAGGCCTCCTCCTGTGCGGTGAATCTCAGGTCCACGCACTCACTCCCAAGGTGCAGGCTGGCAGCCTCATCAGGCCACCTCGAACAGCCCGGCGGCCCCCTGGCCGCCGCCGATGCACATCGTGACCACGACCAGGCGCGCGCCGCGGCGCTTGCCCTCGATGAGGGCGTGCCCGGTCAGGCGCGCGCCGCTCACCCCGTACGGGTGGCCGACCGCGATCGCCCCGCCGTTCACGTTCAGCTTCTCGTCCGGGATACCGAGGGTATCGCGGCAGTAGAGCACCTGGCAGGCAAAGGCCTCGTTCAGCTCCCACAGGTCGATGTCGCTGACCTTGTAGCCGCAGCGGCTGAGCAGGCGTGGCACGGCGAAGACCGGACCGATTCCCATCTCGTCCGGTTCGCACCCGGCGATGGCAAAGCCGCGGAAGATCCCCAGCGGCTCAAGTCCGCGCTGCTCGGCGAGCTTGGCGTCCATTACCACGCAGGCACTGCTGCCGTCGGAGAACTGGCTGGCGTTGCCGGCGGTGATGACCCCGCCGGGCAGCGCCGGGCGGATCTTCGCCACCGCTTCCAGGGTGGTGTCGGCGCGGATGCCCTCGTCGCGGTCAATCGTGACCTCGCGCGTGAGGATGCGCCCGGTCGCCGCGTCCGCGACCCCCATGACGGTGGTCATGGGCACGATCTCGTCCTTGAACTTGCCGGCCGCCTGGGCGGCGGCGGCGCGCTGCTGGCTGCGCACGCCGTACTCGTCCTGCGCCTGCTTGGGAATGTGGTAGCGCTGCGCCACCGTCTCGGCGGTCTGCAGCATCGACCAGTAGAGGGTCGGCTTGTGCTCCCTGAGCCACGGATCAAGGAGCATGTGCGTGTTGCTCTCGTTCTGCACGCAGGAGATGCTCTCCAGCCCCCCGGCCACCATCACCTGTGCGCCCTCGGTCATCACGCGCTGCGCGGCCAGCGCGATGGACTGCAGCCCGGAGCTGCAGAAGCGGTTGATGCTCAGTCCCGCGGTGCTCACCGGCAACCCGGCGCGCAGGGCGATCGCGCGCGCGATGTTGCCGCCGGTGGTGCCCTCGCCGAAGGTCGACCCCATGATCACGTCCTCGACCTCGGCCGGGTCGATGCCGGCACGCCGGACCGCGTGCTGCACGGCATGCGCGCCCAGGGTGGCCCCGTAGGTCATGTTGAACGCGCCCTTCCAGCTCTTGCCGAGGCCGGTGCGGGCGGTGGATACGATCACTGCGTCACTCACGATGATGCTCCTGCCGACTCACTCAACGTCCCGCCCTGCCCGGCCAGGCGCACCAGCAGCGGCGCCGGCTGCCAGGCCGCCGGGTCGCGCGCCGGTTCCCCGGCCATGCGGCGCAGGGCGCGCACCACCTCGGGCAGGCCGACCTGGTCGGCGTAGAACATCGGCCCGCCGCGAAAGGCGGGGAAGCCGTAGCCGTTCAGGTACACGATGTCGACATCGGAGCTGCGCTGGGCGATGCCCTCCGCGACGATGCGCGCGCCCTCGTTCACCAGTGCGTAGATGCAGCGCTCGATGATCTCGCTGTCGGTGACCCGGCGCGGCGTGAAGCCGCGCTGCGCTCGGAAGCCGTCGATGATCGCGGCGACCTGCGGATCGGAGATGGCAGTGCGCGCGCCCGGCTCGTAGCGGTAGAAGCCGGCGCCGTTCTTCTGCCCGAAGCGCCCCTTCTCGACCAGGATGTCCGCGACGTCCGCGAAATCCTGGTCGGGGAACTCCCGGGCGCGGCGCTTGCGCACGTCCATGCCGACGTCCAGGCCCGCCAGGTCCGCCATGCGGAACGGCCCCATCGCCAGGCCGAACTTCTGCAGCGCCGCGTCCACCTGCTCCGGGGAGGCCCCGTACAGCACAAGATCGTGCGCGGCATCGAAGTAGCGGGCGATCATGCGGTTGCCGATGAAGCCGTCGCACACGCCGGCGACCACGGCGATCTTGCCGATCCGCTTCGCCAGCGCCATGGAGGTGGCCAGCACGTCCGCGGCCGTGGCAGCCCCGCGTACCACCTCCAGCAGCCGCATGAGGTTCGCGGGACTGAAGAAATGCAGGCCGACGACATCCTGCGGCCGCTGGGTGAAGCCGGCGATCACGTTCAGGTCCAGCGCCGAGGTGTTGGAGGCGAGGATCGCCCCGGGCCTGGCCACCGCGTCCAGCTTGCGGAACACCTGCTCCTTGACCTGCATGGTCTCGAAGACCGCCTCGATGACGAGATCGACCGCGGACAGGGGCGGGTAGTCGAGCGTCGGGGTGATCAGGGCCAGGCGCTGCCTGAGCGCCTCCTCGGTGAGCCTGCCCTTCTTCAGCGCGCCCTCGTAGTTCTTGCGGATGGTCTTCATTCCGCGGTCGAGCGCCTCCTGCGTGCTCTCCAGCAGCACGACCGGCACACCGGCGTTGATCAGGGCCATGGTGATGCCGCCACCCATGGTGCCGGCGCCGATCACTCCCACCTGGTTGACGGGACGCAGCGGGGTCGAGTCCGGCACGCCCCGGATGTGCCCGGCGGCGCGCTCGGCCTGGAAGATGTGCCGCAGCGCGGCGGATTCCGGGCTCGCCATGAGGCCGGCAAACAGCTCGCGCTCGCGCCGGAGTCCCGCCTCGAACGGTCCCCTGACGGCCGCCGCCACGCCCTCGACGCAGGCCAGCGGCGCCGGGTACGGCCCGGCCACCGCTTTCACCGTGTTGCGCGCGAACTGCAGGAAGGCGTCCGCATTGGGCATCTCGATCGGGATGTCGCGCACCTTCTGCGGCCCGCGCTTCTGGGCGATGAGAGTCTTCGCGAACTCGACCGCGGCCAGCGGCAGGTCCGCCGGGGCCAGCAGGTCGAACAGGCGGGTGTCCTTGAGCGCCGCAGCGCCCACCGTACTGCCCGAGACGATCATGTTGAGCGCCGTCTCGACACCCACCAGGCGCGGCAGGCGCTGCGTGCCCCCGGCCCCGGGCAGCAGGCCGAGCTTGACCTCCGGCAGCGCCAGGCGCGCCCCGGGGACCGCGACGCGGTAGTGGCAGGCGAGCGCCAACTCGAGTCCGCCGCCCATGCAGATGCCGTCGATCGCCGCCACGACCGGCTTCGGGCAGTCCTCGATGGCGCGCAGCAGCGCCGGCAGGTTCGGCTGCGCCAGGGATCGTGCGGTGCCGAATTCGCGGATGTCGGCGCCGCCGGAGAAGCCCTTCCCGGAGCCGATGATCACGATCGCGCCGATGCTCGGGTCACCCTCCGCGCCGGTGATGCCGGCCAGCAGCTCCCGCCGCAGGTCCAGGCCGAAGCTGTTGACCGGCGGGTTGTCGAGGCGCAGGACGGCGACTCCGTCGCTGACTTGTGACTCAACGTAACTCATACGGCGTCTGGTACCCCTCGCGAGAAGTGTTCTTAAGGAAAAGCGCGGGGCGGCCGCGCGCACGGTGCCGCCGGGATCTTACACGCATGACCACGCCAACGGTCCCGGGGGCCGCTGGTGATCGACTCCCCTGGTGGGTAAGCTGCGCCTCCTGCCCGGCGTCTCCGGGCGAGCGGGGCCAGGGCTCGAGGTCAGCGATGTGCGCGAAATCTGCCGATGCCGGTGGCGTGCAAGACCAGGTGAGCGCGGCCGAATGGCAGGCGCGCGTGGACCTGGCGGCCGCCTACCGCCTGGTGGCGCTGTATGGCTGGGACGACCTGGTGTTCACGCACATCTCCGCGCGCGTGCCCGGCCCCGAGCATCATTTCCTCATCAACCCCTACGGCCTGCTGTTCGAGGAGATCACCGCCTCCTCGCTGGTGAAGATCGATCTCGGTGGCAACAAGGTCATGGACTGCCCGCACGAGATCAACCCGGCCGGTTTCACCATCCACAGCTGCATCCACGCCGCGCGCGCCGATGCGACCTGCGTCATGCACGTACACTCGCTCAACGGCATCGCCGTCGCCGCGCAGCGCGCCGGCCTGCTGCCGATCTCGCAGCAGTCACTGTTCGTGCTCTCCTCGCTCGCCTACCACGACTACGAGGGCGTGGCGCTGCGGGCCGAGGAGCAGCCGCGCCTGGTGCACGACCTGGGCGCGAACACCTTCCTCATGCTGCGCAACCACGGCCTGCTCACCGCCGCAGGCTCCATGGCGGACGCCTTCCTGGCCATGTACGTGTTCGAGGCGGCCTGCACGATCCAGGTGCGCGCGCAAAGCGGTGGCGGCGAGCTCATCCCGATCGCCGCGCCGATCTTGAACGGCATCCGCGCCGCGGCCACGCAGGTCACGCGCGGCATGGGCGGCGCGCTCGCCTGGCCGGGCCTGCTGCGGCGGCTCGACCGGGTGAACCCCGGCTACGCCGCGTAGCCCGCTTACGCCTGGCGCGCCGCGCTCTGCGCGCGGTGACCCAGGGTGAAGGCGCTGAACAGGATCGTGAGCAGGCAGCAGAGGACCATGGTGGCGAACACGGCGCGCCAGCCGAAGTGATCAGCGATCCAGCCCACGCCGGTGCCGGCCACCGCTGAGCCGAACACGTAGCCGAAGAAGCCGGTGAACCCGGCCGCCGTGCCTGCGGCCTTCTTGGGCACCAGGTCCAGCGAGTGCAGGCCGATCATCATGATCGGCCCGTACACCAGGAAGCCGATGGCCATGAGCGCAGCGTAGTCGATCCACAGCGGCCCCTTCAGGTTCAGCCAGTACACCACCACCGCCACCAGCGTGAGGGCCATGAACAGCATGGTCGCCGGCGCGCGCCGGCCCTTGAACACCTTGTCGGAGATCCAGCCGCAGGCGATGGTGCCGGGGATCGCCGCGAACTCGTACAGCGACCAGGCGATGCTCGACTGCTGGAAGGAGAATCCCTTGGCCGTCTCCAGGTAGGTAGGGATCCAGTTCACCACCCCGTAGCGCACGAAGTAGCAGAACGCATTGGCGATCGCGATCGCCCACAGGTAGCGGTTCGAGAGCACCGAGTCGAAGAAGATTTCGCGGAAGCTGGCGGTGCGCTCCTGCACTTCCGAGTAGCCCGGCGGGTAGTCGTTCTTGTACGCCTCGATCGGCGGCAGGCCGCGCGACTGCGGGGTGTCCTGCAGCAGGAAGTGCACCGCGACGGCGAGGCAGGCGGCGATCAGGGCATTGAAGTAGAACGTCGCCTGCCACTGCCCGAAGAGCGACACGCCCCAGGCGGCCAGGGTGGCCACCAGCACCCCGCCGACGTTGTGCGCGGTGTTCCAGACCGAGACGGTGAGCCCGCGCTCGCGGGTGCTGAACCAGTGCACCATGGTCTTGCCGCAGGGCGGCCAGCCCATGCCCTGCACCCAGCCGTTCAGCGTCATGATGACGATGATCGCCGCCATCGAGGCGTAGGCCGCCGGGACCAGGCCGAAACCGGCCATGATGGCGGCCGAGAGCAGCAGCCCCAGCGGCAGGAAGTACTTCGGGTTGCTGCGGTCGGACACCGATCCCATGAGGAACTTCGACAGCCCGTAGGCGATCGCCAGTGCGCTCAGCGCGTTGCCGAGGCCGGTCTTGCTGTAGTGCGGGTGCGTGCGCAGCAGATCCGGGATCGCCAGGGCCAGGTTGTTGCGCACCAGGTAATAGCCGGCATAGCCGACGAAGATGCCGATGAACACTTCCCAGCGCAGGCGCCGGTACGCGGCGTCGACCTGCTCGGGCGGCAGTGGCGGCGCGTTCGCGGCCGGCTTGAGGAATCCGAACATGTGTTAAATCGCGCTCATCGCGTTGCCTGCCGTGTCTGCCAGCTTGCGCGATGTTAGCCGCAGGCGCTGCCGGGTGTCCCATGGATCGTAAGCGCGCTGCCGGCGCCCGCGGGCTAGAATCCCCGCTCACATGTACCAGCCGCAGACCCCGCTGATTGCGACCAGCCCGCGCTTCAGGAGCCGCAGGCTCGCCGAGATCGAGCTGGGTCAGCTGATCCTCCTGGGTGAGGATGAAGATGCCCCCGGCAGCGCCGGGCTGGGGATCCGCGGCGATGCGCTGTCACGGCGCGGGGAGATCCTCGAGGGACTGTTCCGGCTCGGCGGGGGCGGCGTGGTGTTCGAGCGCCACGCACTCGATGAGAACCTGGCGGCGCTGGAGATCGAGTACGAGCTGCAGGCCGACCTGGCAGGCTCGGTCAGCCAGGCACCGCAGCCCGGGGACCTGGTGGTGCAGCTGCCCGGGGCGCACACCGCGCTGGTCGTCGATGGACCCTGGGACGGCCGGCGCGGATTGCTGGATCTGGCCTCCGCCATCGCCCGCGCCCTGCCCGCGGAGGCGCCGCGCATGCGCTCGGTCGCCCTGTCGTGGCGCCTGGTCGATCGCGCCGATCGCAGCCGCGTGCTGTTCCAGCGCGGTGCCGCCGAGCGCACGCCGCCGGCGCCGGTGAAGCGGCCGCGCGGCGAGGACAGCGACTAGCGAGCCGCGCGCGGATCGGCGAACCCTAGGGGTACGTGTTCTCCACCACGTTACGCACCGGGTGCGTGTCGTAGACCAGCACGATCGACTGCAGGTGTCCGCTGCTCGGATCGAAGTTGAACACGTCGGCGCAGTCGAACGAGACGCGCGAGCCGTCCCGCAGGCGCCAGTCGTACTGGTAGTACGCCACCGCGCGCAGGTGCCCCTCCGCGCTCACCAGCACGTCGTGCACGGTGAGCTTGGTCTCCTTGGAGGATTCGGCCACCTTCTTGATGTACTGCCGCACCGGCAGGCGGCCCAGGAAGGGGGACTCGACCCAGCCGTCGGGAATGAACAGCCCGGCGGCCCGCTCGGCATCGCCGGCTTCGAGTGCCTTCAGATACGTGTGCACGATTCGCTGCATTTGCCTCTCCGGATGTGCTGCCGCGTTCCGGGCCCTGCCCGTCCCGTCCTGCCACCCTGAAACGAACTCCGGTGCCGGTCAAGTCCGGCGTGGCGCCGCGCGCGCCTGCCGCAAGAACAGCCACAGTGCCAGCGCGGTGAGTGTCAGCTCCAGGGCGAGGCCCTGGCGGGTATAGGTCGAGAATTCCCCGGCGGCCGCGGCACTGAACAGTCGTGTCACCCCGAGCCCGGCGCACGCCAGGCCCATGGCGAGCAGCCCGCTGCGCAGCATTCCCGGCAGCACCGCGGCGCTGAGCGCAAACGCCCCGACCGCCATCTCCAGGCCGCCGTACATGGCGCGCAGCTCGATCACTCCGGTCAGCGTGGTCGCGGTCACGCCCGCGGTACCCGCCAGTGCCTGTGGCATGAGCAGCAGGTAGATCCCGTATGCCACCCACATGAGTCCTGCGATGATGAGATAGGTGCGCGCCATGCTGTCCCCCCGGGCGGCGCGGCTCTGCCGCTCCGCCTCTTGCTGTTGTTTCCGGTACCACCCGCGGTGGCCGCCCGAGAGGGGGAGTTTCAGGGAGCGCGCGCCCCGGCCGCAAGGGGTTGCCGGCGCCGGCGCGGCTTCAGTTCAGCAGCCCGAAGACTGCGACCCCGCCGGTGGTGCCCACGAGGACCCTGCCGTCCGCCACGACCGGGGTGATGAACTTGTTGCCGGCGCCGAACTGGTCGCGGCTGCCGGCCGCCTGGTTGCTGTTGTAGAGCTCGCGGGCAAGATTGGTGGCGTCGTAGGCGTGCAGCACGCCGGGGCTGGAGTTCTCGTGCGCCCACACGATGGCATCGTTCGCGCCGTTCGCCGAGACCGAAGGGGCCGTGCCCGGGTACGGAAAGCTGTGCGCGGTCTGCGAGGTGGGCGCCGCGGGGAACAGCGCCTGCGACAGCTTGAATGCCCGCAGCGTGCTATTGACCGGCCCGTAGTACAGCGTGCCGCTGAAGTACGCCGGCGTCGACCAGATGCCGCCGCCCAGGGCGCCGGCGAGGCTCTGCCAGTTGCCATTACCCGAGGCATTGAACTTGCCCATGCGGCCGCGCTCGACCACGTAGAGCGTGCCGTCCTTGCCCGCCCCCACGGCCAGCTGGCGCACCGCGCCGCCCGCATCGGTCGCATCGGGGAGCAGCAGGATGCCGCCAGAGCCCAGGTCCTGGTCCTGGGACACCTCGCTCATGACGTTGTACATGGTGAAGTAGTCCGCCACGGCGAGCACGCTGCCGGCCACCGACAGCCGGAGGAAGCTGTTGCCGTAGTCCTGCTGGCTCGGGAAGCCGTTGGCATCGAGGGCGGTCTCGAAGGCGCCGTTGGCGGTGAGCAGGTACAGGCTGCCGTCGGCATCGGCAGCCGGGCCGCCGCCGCTCATCCAGATCGCCGGGCCGCCGCCGCTGCTGTTGGGGGCCACGTTGAGGACCGTCGTGCGCGCCAGGGTGTGCTGGTCGAAGCCGATGATCCAGCCGGAGTACGGGGCCACGTCGCAGTGCGAGGTCCAGCTGGTGTAGATCACGCCCTGCGACAGCAGCAGCGCGGCACGCTCCTCGTACTGACGCGGATCGAAGGTGGTGGTGCCGCCCTGCATCGGGTAGCTCGCACTGATCTCCACCGGGCTCCCGGCCAGCTCGGCGCCGGTGGCCACGTCCAGGGCATGCAGGCGCTGGTGAAACTGCCCGTTGCTGGCCTGTGACATGGCGACCAGGTAGAGGGTGCCGCTCGGACCGGCATTGCGGTCGATGACGGGCGTGGCGGTGATCCCGATCACCGGCGTCACCTGGTCGCAGTAGGAGGGCGGCTGGTTGCTCGGGGCCTCCCCGGCCGGCAGCACCGAGGTGTGCCACAGCTGCGTGCCGCTGGTCACGTCGAAGGCGTACACCGAGTCATTCTCGGTGGCCACATATACCACGTTGTGCGCGGCACCCTGCACCGTGAGCTTCGCCAGGTACAGCGGCTGCGCGTCCACCTTGCCATCGACGCTGAGCACCCGCTGCAACCCAAAAGTGCTCGGGTTGACGTTCGCCAGCGTGAGCACCGTCTCGGTGAGATTCGCGCCCGTGCGCGCCAGGTCGTACTTATAGGTCAGCACGTCAGTGGGGTTGGCCGGATCGGTGGGGTTCACCGGTGGCGTGACACCGCCGCCGGAGCCGCCGGTGGCAGGCGCGCCGCTGCCGCCGCCGCAGGCGACCAGGGCCACGGCACACCATGCTAAGAGCACACCTGCCACCGTGTGCCGGAAGGATGGGCTGTTCATCTGAGTAAACTCGCACGGCGCGCACACTGCGGCAACTCGTCCGCCGGCGGCGACACTGGCACTGCACGAGCCTGCGATGGTGCGTGCGCTGCAGGGGCAGCAGCACGGCGGGGCTGAATGCGCTTACCTGCCGGTGCCCGCCGGTGCGGCAGGCACCGGCGCGCACAGCTCGGCGAAGGCGCCCTGCGCAGGCCCGCTGCTGTCGCGCGCGAAGTGAAAGCGCAACGACTCGGGTGGGCGGTCTGGGGATTCCAGCTGCAGCGTGATGAAGCTGCCGGCACCCACGGCCGCGTACAGCCGGCTCGCATCGTCGGTGGCCAGCTGCGCGTGCACGGCACCGTCGGCCCCCGCGGGAGCCTCGAAGCGCACACGGATCGGCTCCGGGTCCTCATCGATGGCGAAGCTCAGCCGCGCAACCGGCGTGCGCGCACGGCGTGACTTGTGGGTCACGGTGTAGCTTGCGGCCGCGACACTCACGGTGATGTGGCTGCCGTTGTTCACCTGTTCTACGCTGATGTCCCATTCCACGTGCGGGTCTTCGCGCGTGCGGTGGTTGGCGAGGATCGCGAACCCGCAGCCCCAGGCGCCCGAGGGCAGCCGGCCGCCGCGCAGGTACAGGTCCGCGCGGTCAACATCGATTTCCTGGCCTGCGGTGACCGCGGGCAGCAGCAGCGCGAGGAGTCCGAGCACTGCGTGGCAGGCGGCCAACGGGAGGCCCTGGGGAAGGTGCGTCACTTCGCAGGCAGGAGACTTGCGTGGCATGCGGCCATTCTACGCAGCCGCTGGAAGGTGACGCCGAAATTCACCCCGACCACCCGCACGTCGCGGTTGGCGCGGGTGCCGCCGGGCCGGATGATCTACTGCACCGACGGCGATTCCGCCCGCAAGACGTGCGCTAGCGGCGATGGCCCCGGTAGTCGCTCGGCGTGCGCCCGGTGGCGCGCCGGAACACCGTCGCGAAGGCCGCCGCGCCGGGGAAGCCGAGCTTGTGCGCAATCTCGCCGATCGGCTGCTCGCTGGCCACCAGCAGGGTCTTGGAGCGGCTGATGCGTGCCGCCTCCACGTACTTCGCCACGGTCAGTCCGGTGCTCAGGCGGAAGGCGCGCATGAAGTGGTGCCGGCTCAGGCCGCATAGCCGTGCGAGCGTGCCGACATCCGTGCGCGCCGTGCTCAGGGCCACGTGCTCGGCGACGCGCCGCAGGTTGCGCGCTGACAGTCCCCCGTGCCGCAGCTGCCCGCGGTCCTGCGCTTCCTCAAGGTAGCGGCCCAGCTCCACCAGGATCAGCGTGCCGAGAGCGGCGGCCAGCAGCGCGCTGCTCGCGCGCGGCGCCATGCACTCTTCGCACAGTCGCAGCAGCGCGTCCTCGATGCGCGCGTGGCGCACGTCCAGGCAGGCGGCCAGCTGTGCATCGCTCCAGTGCCCGCGCAGGCCGGTCACCTTCGCAAAGTGCCGCGGGTCGAAGCGCACGCGGATGCTGCTGAAGGGACCGCCGCCGTAGCGCACCTGCAGCGGCACGCCGGCGGGGCGGAAGTGCAGCGGGCCGAAACGCGCGAAGGCGCGGCCGGGAGCGGGGCGGTAGCGCCCCTGGGAGCCGGGCAGCAGCGGCGAGAGCCCGAGGCTGACCACCGGCTGCGCCTCGGTGCTGGTGAACTCCTCGCCGCGGATCTCCGGAAAGTCGCACAGCTCCACCGCCACCCCCGGCGCGCGCAGCGCCGCGCGCACCACGAAGGCATAGCCGCGCGCCTCCGCCAGGCTCGGCGCGCCCACCCGGCGTGTCTCTGCTGCCATCGCCTCAGGTTATCAGATCGTGCTCATTGTTTCCGGAACGTGCGCAAACCGGTCGCTGGATCCCGCCCGCGGGCGCCGTGCGCGCCGGCGCGGGTTTAGGCTTGCAGCCGTATCGTCGCCGCCCTGAGGAGAGCCATGAGCACCGAGCGCAAGTACGTCACCCCCGCAAGCGTACCGGACGCGCCCGGTGTCGCCACGGACCCGGCCCTCAGCGATGCGCAGGAGCGCTGGGAGCAGGACACGCGCGCGCCCTACGTCGCGGCGAACCCCGAGCGCGAGGCGGCGCTGCGCACCCAGGCCCTGCGCTGGCCGGTGGCTCCGCTGTATACGCCCGCGGACCTGGACGCGGTGGGCTTCGACTACCTGAAGGACCTGGGCTTTCCCGGGCAGTACCCGTTCACGCGCGGCACCAGCCCGAACGGGCACCGCTCCAGGCTGTGGACGATGACCCAGGTCACCGGCTTCGGGCGCGGCGAGGACTGGTCCAAGCGTGCCCGCTTCATGCTCGAGCAGGGCCTGCAGGGACTGATCCTCGAGTACGACCTGCCCACCACCAACGGCTACGACTCCGATGACCCGCTGGTCGAGGGCGAGGTCGGCCGCGCCGGGCTGGCGATCGACTCGCTCCAGGACCTCAAGCGCGCGCTCGACCTGCCCTTCGACCGCCTGCGCTACCTGATGAGCGTGTGCAACGCCCCGCAGCCGGTGAACCTCGCCATGCTCATCGCCGCCCTGGAGGACAAGGGCGTCGACCTCGATAGCTTCGGGCTCACCATCGTCAACGGCATCCTGATCGAGTACACCTGCGTCGGGCGCTACATCTACCCGCCGGTGCACGGCCTGCGCGTGGCCACCGACTGCATGGAATACATCATCCGCAACCACCCGAACTGGGCACCGATCTCGATCATCAGCGCGCAGCTGCAGCCTGCCAAGGCGAACCCGGTGCAGGAGCTGGCCTTCTCGCTCAGCATCGCCATGGCCTATATCGACGCGCTGCTGGCCCGCGGCTTTGCCATCGACGAGGTGGCGCCCTACTTCCATTTCGTCATCAACGTGGACATGGACTTCTTCGAGGGCATCTGCAAGCTGCGCGCCTTCCGCAAGATGTGGGCACGCCTGATGAAGGAACGCTATGGCGCCACCAGCCCGGCGGCGATGAAGATCCGCACGCTCACCTCACCCACCACCACCGCGCTCACCCTGCAGCAGCCGCTGAACAACATCGGCCGCCTCGCCATCATGGCAACCGCGTGCGCGCTCGGCGGCGCCGGGGAGACCATGAGCACGCCGCTGCACGATGAGGCGCACTCGCTGCCCGCCGAGCAGGCGATCCGGGTCGGGGCTGCGATCCAGCACCTGGTGGCGCACGAGACCGGGGTCGCGGACACCATCGATCCGCTCGCCGGCTCCTACTACGTCGAGTCCCTCACCCGCCGCATGGAGGACGCCGCGGACGCGGAGATCGCGCGCATCGACCAGCTGGGCGGGGCCCTGAAGGCCATCGAGACCGGCTACTTCCAGCGCGCCCTGGGCCGCGAGCAGTACGAGCGCAACCGCGAGATCGAACTGGGACGGCGCAAGTGGGTCGGCGTCAACCACCTGGTGCTCCCCGACGAGAAGCGCGAGATCAAGATCTTCCGCCTCGATGAGCACATCGAGAGCGAGCAGGTCGCGCGCCTGCGCGCGCTGCGCGCCAGCCGCGACAACGCCCGCGTGGAGTCCCTGCTCGAGGCGGTGCGCGAGGCCGCGCGCACGGGGGCGAACCTGGTGCCGCCGTGCCTGGCCGCGGTGCGCGCCGATGCGACGCACGGGGAGCTGTGCAATGCCATGCGCGACGTGTTCGGGGTCCACCGGCCCGACGCGCAGCTGGCGGGGGTATAGGTGATGGCCGCCAAGCCCGCGCGGCCGCTGCGCATCCTGCTCGCCAAGCTCGGCCTGGACACCCACACCGTCGGCATCACCGTCGTCGCCCACGCGCTGCGCGAGGCGGGCATGGAGGTGATCTTTGCCGGGCTGAAGCAGACCCCGGAGATGGTCGTCAGTGCCGCGATCCAGGAGGACGTGGACGTGGTCGGCATCAGCTCGCTGTCCGCCGGACATACGCGCAGCCTGCCGCGCCTCGCCCGCCTGCTGCGCGAGCGCGGCGGCGCGGACAAGCTGCTGATCGTCGGCGGCGTCATCCCGGAAGAGGACCGGCCGCTGCTCGAGGAGGCCGGCGTCGCGCGCGTGTTCACCATGGGCACCGACACGCGCGAGATCGCCCGCTACCTGAATGACTGGTGGCAGCTACGCCTGGCGCACCCAGAGACCGCCAGCGCGCCCGCCCTGCCGCCATGAGCGACCTGGCGCGCGAACTCCTGGGCGGCGGGGTCGCCGCCGGCGCCCGCGCCATCCGCTGGCTGGACGACGGTGACCCGCGCGGCCGCGAGCTGCTGCGCGAGATCTTTCCGCACACCGGCCGCGCCCACCTGGTGGGCATCACCGGGCCCCCGGGGGCCGGCAAGTCGACCCTGGTCGGCGCACTGATCGCCGCGGCGCGCGCCCGCGGCCGGCGCGTGGGCGTCATCGCGGTCGACCCCTCCAGCCCCTTCACCGGTGGCGCCATCCTCGGAGATCGCGTGCGCATGCAGCGTCATGCCCTGGATGAGGGCGTGTTCATGCGCTCGATGGGGACCCGCGGCCAGGCCGGCGGCCTGTCGCGCTCGACCTACGATGCCTGCGTGGTGCTGGATGCGATGGGGTACGACCTGCTGCTGGTGGAGACCGTCGGCGTCGGCCAGGACGAGATCGACATCGTCTCCCTCGCCCACACGACCCTCATCGTGATGGTGCCGGGACTGGGGGACGAGGTCCAGGCCATCAAGGCGGGCCTGCTCGAGGTCGGTGACGTGTTCGTGCTCAACAAGGCCGACCGGGAGGGTGCCGAGCAGATCGGCCGCGAGCTCGAGCTCATGTTGCACCTGCGCACTCAGGAGGCCGCCGCGACCGACTGGCGGCCACCGCTGTTGCGCACGGTGGCCGCACGCAGCGAAGGGGTCGACGCGGTGGCCGATGCACTCGATGCCCATGCGGCACAGCTGCGCAGCAGCGGCCAGTTCGCACGCCAGGCCGGGCTGCGCAGCTACCACCAGTTCACGCAGACGCTGCGCGAGGCGGCGACCCGGCGCCTCCTGGATGAGGCGCTGCGCCACGCAGCCACCGCAGCGGTGGTCGCCGACGTCCATGACCTGAAGGTCGACCCCTACAGCGCCGCCGAGGCGCTGCTGGCGCAGACCGGGTTCGGGAGCCGCCCATGAGCAAGAACATCGCACTCCTGCCGCGGCGCAGCGGGCTGAGCCGGGCGCAGTTCCGCGGCTACTACGAGAACAACCACGCGCCGCTCGCCATCGGCTACTTTCCCTTCACGCGCTACGTGCGCAACCACCTGGCAGATTCCGAGGAGGTCGGTTTCGACACCATCTCGGAGTTCTGGAGCGAGGACCTTGCGCGCCTGGCTGCCCTCATGGAAACGGATGTCGGCGCGCTCATGCGTGCCGACGAAGAGCGCTTCATGGATCGCCCGCAGATCCGCAGCGGCGCCGCCGAGGAATACCTGCTGGCCGGAGCGCCGCGCACCGCCGAGTCGCCGGCCTTGAGCAAGTACGCCTGGTTGCTGCGCCTGAGCCCCGGTACCACCGCGGCGGCCGTCGTGGCCGACCTGACCGCCTGGGCTCACCA
Source organism: uncultured Pseudomonadota bacterium (assembly GCA_963741745.1). GTDB lineage: Bacteria > Pseudomonadota > Gammaproteobacteria > Steroidobacterales > Steroidobacteraceae > 13-2-20CM-66-19. Next base: position 97,719 of record CAVUJF010000002.1, read on the forward strand.
GCTGGTCGATCGCCGGGACGCGGGGTGCACGCGTGTCACGCTGGACCTGGTGCGCCCCTGGGGCGCGGCCTTCCCGTTCGATGCGGTGCTGTGGCTGTGGCAATCCGCGCCGCAGGTGCCCGCAACAGCCGCACCGCGGGGCGTGACCGTGTGGCAGCGCCTGCGGGTGAGCGCAGCCGAGACACCACCGCAGGTCATGGCGCAGGCGCTGCGCGCACGCGCACGCGCTGGCGAGTGACTCGCCCGCAAGGTCGCTGATTTACAATCACCGCCATGCCGCCCACCACCCCGGATGCCGCCGCGGTCGCCGAGCCTGCCAGCGCGCGCCTGGCGCGCTGGGCGCTGCTCGCCTTCGTCATCACCTTCATCCTCGCCCGGACCCTGGTGCTGTTGATCATGTCCGGCCGCATCCCGAACCTGTACCTGTTCCTGCAGGGCACGCACGTCCACCACCTCAACTACGGGATCTTCCTGCTGGCCGCCATCGGGGGCTATCTGCTGCTCGGCGCCCCCACCGGCCGGGCGGCCTGCGTCGCGGCGGCGGTGTACGGCATCGCCATGGCACTGACGTTTGACGAGTTCGGCATGTGGCTGCACCTGGGCGGCAGCTACTGGCAGCGCGCCAGTGTCGATGCCACGGTGGTGATCGCCGCGACGCTGGCGCTACTCGCCTACGCCAGCTCCATCCGCGCCTACGAGGCGCGGCACGTGCGCGCGGGGATCGCGCTGATCATCGCCCTGGTTGGCTTCACCATCGTGCTCTACGACGCCTCGATCTACCTCGGGCACCTGGAGGGGCCGAAGCTGCGCGCGCTGGAGCTCATCTCCTCACCATGAGCCGCGCACCCGCAGGCACGGTGCCTACTGCCGCGCGGGGATCGTGACCCCGCGCACCACCGCGGGCCGTGCCACGAAGCGCCCGAGCGCGCCGGCCACGTGGGGGAAGTCCCCGAAGCCGACGATCTCGGCGGCCTCGTAGTAGCCGATGAGGTGACGCACCCAGGGGAAGATGGCGATGTCGGCGATCGTGTAGGCCTCGCCCATCATCCACGGGCGCCCGGCGAGGCGCGCGTTCAGCACCCCGAGCAGGCGCCGCGCCTCGGCCACGTAGCGGTCCCGCGGGCGCTTGTCCTCGTATTCCCGGCCGGCGAAGCGGTGGAAGAAGCCGAGCTGCCCGAACATCGGACCAATGCCGCCCATCTGGAACATGAGCCACTGCAGCGTCTCATAGCGCAGCGCCGGCTGCGGTGGCAGGAACTGTCCGCTCTTCTCGGCCAGGTAGATGAGGATCGCGCCCGACTCGAACAAGGGCAGCGCCCGCCCGCCCGGGCCGTCGGGATCCAGGATGGCGGGGATCTTGCTGTAGGGATTGAGCGCACGGAACTCCGGGGAGTTCTGGTCGTTGGCCTCGAAGCTCACCAGGTGCGCCTCGTAGGGCAGACCGGTCTCCTCGAGCATGACCGAGACCTTCACCCCGTTCGGGGTGGGCAGCGAATACAGCTGCAGGCGCTCGGGGAACCTGGGCGGCCACTTGCGCGTGACGGGAAAGTTCGCAAGATCGTTCATGGGCTTCCTTGCAGGATCTGTGGATCCCCAAGGATACCGCCGGGCACCGAGCGTCAGTGGCGGATTGCCGCTCCGCGGCGCGCCCGCGCGCGCAGCCGCAGGCACGCACCCAGGCCCGCGAGCAGCGTCAGGTCGAGCGCTCCGCCGCCCCCGCCGGTGGCGGGGGTGCTCACCACGACGGTCGACTGCGCCTCGACGGTCTGCGCGCCCACCGCGCAGGCGATGAGATAGATGAAGGTTCCGGCAACGGTGGCGGCCTCGACTGCGGACCCGGCGGTCGGCAGCGTGCCGGACCACGGGACACCGCTCGCCCCGTCACCGCTGGCCTGGCAGCTGCTGACGTTCTGCGCGTTCCAGCTGAGGGTGAAGCGGTCCCCGAGCGCGACCCTCGCGGTGCTGGCCTTCAGGCTCACCGCGAGCACCGGCGGCGGCTGCACCGTGACCGCCGCCTGCGCGGTCGCCGCGGGCATCGTGCCCCACAGGCCCCGGCAGCTGAGCGTCAGGGTGAAAGCACCGACCATCCAGGAGGCGAAGTCGCGCGAACCGGAGGCGGTCTGCGATCCCTGCCAGCCGACATCCCCGGGTGCCCCGGCGGCCCCGCAGTCGCTGGCGTAATCGGAACTCCAGCTCACGGTGAAATGCTCACCGGCGCTGACCGTTGCGGGAGTCACCGCAAGAGCCGCACTCGGCAGCGCTGCTCGTGGCAGGTAGCGCCGGAGGCTGGCCGGGCCTTAAGCGGGTCTTGCTTCGCATCGTGCGCGTGCAGGTCAATTGGCGCTGGTACGCCGTTGTGGTGTTGCTGCCGCTCGTCCTCGTGTTCTTGGCGCTGGCGCTGAATCTGGCTTTCGGGGCACCCCGCCCCGGACCGCAGGATTGGGCCCGCTGGCCGGTTCCTCACCATGTTGCTGCATAGCATTGTTAACGCGGTGGGCGCCGGGTATGTATTGCGCTTCTTCAGCGGTGCGGACGCCATGCGCATGTGGTGGATCTATGCGCTGCTGTGGGCGGCAGGGGCGCTACTCGTAACCTGGCGCGCCGGTGCTGCGCTCAGTGGTTTCCGCCGCACCCACCCAAGAGGGTCACCCCAGTAGCCGCAACGCGGCCCGCGGGGGTGGTGCCGCGCACTGAGTTCTGCGACATTCCGGGTCTGACCCTTTGTTGTCTAATGTGCGATATATCCGATCGACGAGCTTCGTTCGAGATGAGCGCGGCCGGTTCAACCAAGGAAACCTGCTATGAATCAAAGTGCCCGCCGTATCGGTTACGTATTCCTCTGCGTGTTTCCCTTCCTCAATCTTCTGCTCGTTGCCGCACGCCCACTTAGGGTTTCGGGTGTATATCAGCCTGTCGGTTTCGCCATGTTTACGGCCATTGCGATCTCTGTCTGGATCGTTGGTCGGGACGTAATGCGTCTCAAGGAAAGTGGACCGCGACAAATCGCATTGGCCGGATTCCTGCTGATACTGCCGTCGGCAATCGTCTCGCTTTTGTGGGTTGGAATTGGTCCGCCGTTTCAGGCCACGCTACCGGAGAACTACATGCGGTTTCTGGTTCTCTTGTGGGATTCAATCCTCGTGAGCATTGCGTTTGTCGTTTTGACGGGAGCCCTGCACGAGGCCGGCGAGCGCTTCTATTCGACCGTTGGTTTCGGGGCCGCTTTGCCCGCCGGAGCGGCCTACCTTGGTTGCCTCAGCTTCAGCCTTGCCCAGGTCGCTACTTTGATGCGCGGCGATAAGACACCCCTGCCGATGTTTCTCGACAACTTCTATAGCGCGCTGGAATTCGTGGCGTGCGTTACAACATATGCGGCGACGCTGTTCTTCGCAGCCGCTCTTTGGCGGACCAAGCTGCTTCGCGGAGGCGCTGCGTGCGTCTATATAGCGGTGAGCGCGATCATGATGCTGCTTATCATCATGAGAGGCATCGATTACCCGGAAATCTCCAGCCATACCGCCCCGTGGTATACGAGGCCGGGCGTGATTGCCGGCATTCCTGCGATTCCCTGGTTAATGCCCTACCTATTGGGTGTCGTGCTGCTGCGGCGAGCAGGAGACGTGCGGTTATCAGTAACTTCCTAATCTTGAGGACCGAGTACAGATCGCTCAACTTCAGGCGCCCGCGCATGCTGCAGCCCTTAGTTCTCCAGTCCGATCTAACGTGCCCCAACTGCGGTGCCACAACCACGGAACTCATGCCGCTGGACGCATGTGTCTACTTCCATGAATGCGTTAGCTGCCACGCGCTGCTTCGCCCAAAGGCGGGGGATTGCTGCGTATTTTGCTCCTACGGATCGGTAAAGTGCCCGCCGATCCAACAGTCCGGCGGCGGCTGCTGCGGCGGCGCAGCGAAGCCATCCGACCTGTAGCTAGCGACCGTGCGCAGGCTTACAAACTCGGCGCATAGCCAACGCTGCGACCGGCCGTGACAGGCGAAGTGGCGCGCCGTACACCCCCAGATTATTGTACGCGCAGCACCCGGGACGCGGCTGGTCGGTGGCCGCGCAAGCTCGACGTTGGAACCTGTTCGGTGAAATAGGAGCCAACATGTTCGCCGGTCACATCGGGGCTGCGCTTGCTATCGGACGCGCTGAGCGTGAGGTGAATGTCGGCGTGTTCATCGCGGATTGCGGGTTCGGCAGGCCGGCCAGCTAGGTACGGAGGGTCCAGATGCTTATAAGCGGCGGCTGTCACTGTGGAAACATTACTTTTTCGCTCGATTGGCCGCTTGATGGGGCAAACATCCCTGCGCGCGCGTGCGCTTGCTCCTTCTGCCTGCAGCACGGCGGGGTGTGGACATCAAACGCCGACTCCGCTCTGGTGGTCAACGTCCGTAATGCGGCCCTCGTATCCGCATACAGCTTCGGAACCAAGACTGCGCAGTTCCATGTGTGCTCTCGCTGCGGCGTCGTGCCATTCGTCACCTGCGAACTGGACACGCACGTATACGCCGTGGTCAATGTCAATACATTTGCGAATTTCGATCCATCACGGCTGCACCGCTCCGCAGCGGATTTTGCGGACGAGGATCTGGGGACGCGCATCGCACGCAGGAAGCGCAACTGGATCGCCAATGTCCATATTGTCGAAGCCACCGCATAGCCGCCCTGAAGTGGCAGGAGCGCATCATGATCAGGGGTAGTTGCATGTGCGGGACGGTCGTCTACGAGATCAGCGGTCGCATACACAGCGCCCGCTACTGCCATTGCAGCAATTGCCGCAAGTTCTCGGGTACCGCGTACGCGGCCTGGGGTCTTGTGCACACTGATGAATTAACGATTCTCGCGGGCCAGCGTGGTGTAACGAAATACGCCTCCGGCGGCGGGCTGCGGGTGTTCTGCACATCCTGCGGCTCTCCGCTCTGGTACGAGCCTGACGGCCGCCCGCAGTTTCGTGGAATACCTCTTGGCGCGCTAGATGATGGCGACGTGCCGAAGCCTGAGATGCACGCATGGACGAGGTCGAAGCTGCCGTGGGCGTCTATTTCGGACGAGCTGCCTCAACATGAAACACACCCAGGGCGCCACCACCGCTGACCCCCAAAGCGTGCCTGGGATCGGGCGCAGCGGCCGCGCTACCAGGGATACAAGGGCTGCGAGAGCGCCTTGTGAAACGAGGGCCGCGGTGACTCCGTCGCCAGCTCCAGCACCATGTCGGCCTGGTACCAGGTGTAGTCGCGGCTTTGCGCAATGCTCAGGTAGTGGTCATCGAGGTACTGCTGCTTGGGCAGGCCGGCCGGAACCGGGCTGGGGATCCCTGCCCGCAGGTAGCTGAAGGTCTCCAGCATCCGCGCCGCCAACGCCGGATCCTGCATGCGCCAGAATGCCAGCGCGATGCGGTTGGCTCCGGCCTCCTCCCCGTAGGAGTGCGCGCGGGTGAGCTGCCTGCAGCCCTGCCACCAGTGCCCGAGTTCATGCACGAAGACCCAGCCGTAGGTACCGTCCTCGAACATTGACTGGGCGCTGTGCCGACCGCCGGTATGTTCAGCGAGGCTCGCGAAGCGCTGGCGCTGCTCCGCGGTGAGCCGCGACCAGGTGGCCACGACCACGGCATTGCTCTCGGGATCGAAGCGGCCAAAGGACCCGGGATCGGAGAGTTCGATTCTCGGAGCCGGGCATACCCGGTAACCTTCCTGATCCGCCCGGCTGATAAAGGCGTCACGCTCGCGCGTGAGGCGCGCGACGACGGCGGTATCTGAGACTGCGTCTGCCGCGGCAGCGACGATACAGACGAGGCTGAGCGTCGCGCCCCCGATGAGCAGTGTGCGGATCGACATCGGGACTCCTGGAGCGCGGGCAGGCCTGCGTGAGTATGCCAGAGCCTGCGCTACGACCATGTGGGGGCGGCGCGTACAATGCCCGCTCATGACGCAGCACATCGGCATTGTCGCCTGTTCGGCCGAAGGAGCCGCCCTGTGCTATCGCACGCTGTGCCTGGAGGGCGCGCAGTACCTGGGCGCGCATGACCACCCGGAAGTCTCGCTGCACGGCCATGCGCTTGCCCGCTACATGCAGTGCATCGATCGTGATGACTGGGCGGGCGTCGGGGAACTGATGCTCTCCTCGGCCGGCAAGCTGGCGCGCGCGGGCGCGGATTTTTTGATCTGCCCGGACAACACGATTCACCAGGCCCTGCCCGGCCTGCTCGCGCGCTCACCGCTGCCCTGGCTGCACATCGCCGAGGTGGTGGCGCAGGAGGCCCGCGCGCGCGGCTTCCGCAGGATCGGCATCACCGGCACGCGCTACCTCACCGACAGCGAGGTGTACCCGCACAAGCTCGCCGCCGCCGGCCTCGAGTACCTGCGGCCGCTCGCGACGGAGAAGACCGAGATCAACCGGATCATCTTTGACGAGCTGGTGCGCGGAGTGATGCTGGAGCGCTCGCAAGCCTACTTCCAGCAGGTGTTCCGGCGCCTGCAGGCGGCGGGCTGCGATGCGGTGGTGCTCGGCTGCACGGAGATCCCGCTGCTGATGAACGATGAAAACTCGCCCCTGCCCACGCTGGACTCCACGCGCCTGCTGGCACGCGCGGCACTGCGGCGCGCGGTGGGCGCCTGAGGCGGCGCGACGGGCTGAGTTGACTGATCATTCAAGTCGGATTAGCATCCACTTGAATGACTACTCAAGTTAAGCGCGCCCCGCCCGGCACGCGCACGCGGCTGGTGCTGACGGCGATGCGGCTGTTCTGGGAAAAGGGCTACGGCTCGACCAGCATCGCCGATGTGCTGCATGGGGCCAAGGTGAACAGTGGCAGCCTCTACCACTTCTTCCCCGGCAAGCAGGACCTGCTGCTGGCGGTCCTGGACCTCTACCTCGCCGGCATCCGCGAGATGCTCTTGGAACCTGCCTGGCGCGGCGTGACCGACCCCATCGAGCGCATCTTTGCCCTGCTCGAGCGCTACCGCCGCTCGCTCACCGACACCGAGTGCACCTACGGCTGCCCGATCGGCAGCCTCGCGCTGGAGCTGCACGAGCCGGACCTGGCGGTGCGCGAGCGCCTCGCGGCGAACTTCAGTGCCTGGACCGACGCCATCGAGGAGTGCCTGAACGCGGCCGGCGGGCGCCTGCCCGCGGAGCTGGACCGCCGCGAGCTCGCCGCCTTCGTGCTCACGACCATGGAAGGGGGCGTGATGCAGGCGCGCACCTACCGGCAGATCGAGAGTTTCGACGGTGCGGTGCGGCAGCTGCGCGCCTACGTCTTGCAACTGCTGCGCGCGGCGGAGCCTACGCCTGGCAGCGCGGCGAAAACCCCTCACGGCAAACGGGAGCGATAATGAACACCCTCACCCGATATCGTTGCCTCGGTGCGGTCCTGGCCGGCGTCGGCTTCTGCGGTGCCGCCGAGCCGGCGCCCTCCCCCTACCAGCCGCTGGCGTACCTGGTGGGTCACTGCTGGCGCGGGAGCTTTCCCGGCGGCCAGGTGACCGATGAGCATTGCTTCAGCTGGGTCTACGGCGGCAAGTTCGTGCGCGACCAGCACGTCGTGCGCCGCGGCGGGGGCAAGCCGGATGATCAGGGCGAGTCGATCTACCTGTGGGATGCCGCAGCCGGGCAGCTGCAGTACCTGTACATCGAGAGTGACGGCGGCTTCAGCCGCGGTACCGTCACCGGCGAGGGTGAGACGCTGGTGTTCCCGCCGACGCACTACGCGCAGGACGGCCAGGAGCAGACCTACCGCAGCCGCTGGCAGCGCTCAGGCGATGCCGCCTACGACGTCGTCACCGAGTTCCAGGTCAAGGGAAAATGGCAGCCGGGCTTCAGCGTGCACATGCTGAAGGTGCCGGCTGCCGGCTGAAGCGAGGCTGCTGCGCCTTCAATGCTCGTGCGTGGTGTCGCGCGCGCGGCGGCCGGCGGCGGGGCGGCGCTCGGCCGGGCGCCCCCACACGGGGCGCCGCACCAGCGTGCTCTTGCCGAACAGGGATTCGATCAGGTCGACGGCCAGCACCGCGGTGCGGTTGTGGACATCGAAGGCCGGGTTGAGCTCGGCCACATCCAGTGAACCCAGACGGCGCGTGTCGGCGATCATCTCCATGCACAGCTGCGCTTCGCGGTAGGTCGGGCCGCCCGGGACCTGCGTGCCCACACCCGGGGCGATCTCCGGATCGAGGAAGTCGACGTCGAAACTCACGTGCAGGTGCGTGTCGCTGTCCAGGCCGGCGAGCGCCTGCTCGAGCGTCTGGCGCATGCCCATCTCATCGACATGGCGCATGTCGAAGACATCCAGCCCCTGCGCGTGCACGAAGCGCTTCTCGCCCTCGTCCACGCTGCGGATGCCGATCTGGCGCACCCAGGAAGGTTCGATCGCAGGCGTGTGCCCGCCGATGGAAGTCAGGCCCTCGGGCCCGAACCCGCACAGGCAGGCCACCGGCATGCCGTGGACGTTGCCGCTCGGGGACAGCAGGCTGGTGTTGAAGTCCGCGTGCGCGTCCAGCCACAGCACGCGCAGCTTCTGGCCCTGCTCGCGGCAGTGGCGTGCCACGGCGCTGATCGAACCGATGGCAAGCGAGTGGTCCCCGCCCAGGAGCACCGGCAGCCGACCGAGCTTGAGCTGCCCGTACACGCTCTCGTGCACCAGGTGGTTCCAGCGCACCGCCTCCGACAGGTGGCGATAGCCGTCCACGGGGGGCTGCCAGGGGTTGGCTGGTCCGTTCAGGTTGCCAAGATCATGGACCTCCAGGTCGCGCCCGCGCAGGGCGCCCTGGATGCCGGCCACGCGCAGCGCCTCAGGCCCCATCGAGGCGCCGCGGTCGGCGGCGCCGATGTCCGTGGGCGCGCCGATCAGGGCCACCGTGCGCGGCGGCCTCATGCCAGTACTCCGCTGCGCGCGGCGACGCCCTGCGGCGGGGCCACCAACAGCGCGAACAGGTTCTTCGGGTCATCCAGGTCCGGCACCAGGTCGACCTGCGCCCTCTGGCCGCGCTCCTCCTGGTGGATGCGCAGCAGATAGCGCAGGGACGAGAAGTCCTCGAGGGCAAAGCCCACCGAGTCGAAGATGGTCACCTCGTCCGCGCGGGCGCGGCCCGGGGCGGCACCGCTGAGCACGCGGGTGAGCTCGGTCACCGCAAAGCCCGCCGGCATCTGCTGGATCTCACCCTCGATACGCGACTGCGGCTCGAACTCCACCACCACGCGCGCGTCGCTACGCTCGAGGATGCGCCGCTCGAGCTCGGTCTTGCCCGGGCAGTCCCCGCCGACCGCGTTCAGATGCACACCCGGGACGATCATCTCCGCCGTGAGGATGGTGGCGTTGCGCTTGTCGGCCGTGACCGTGGTGATGATGTCGGCACCGCGCACCGCCTCGGCCGTGGAACCGCAGCGCACCACGTTCAGCCCGGCGAGGCGCAGCAGCGCGAGGTTGCGCTCGAGCTTGTCGGTGGCGCGCGCATCGGTGTCGTACAGGCGCACCTCGCGGATGCCGAGCATGTGGTGGAAGGCGATGATCTGGAACTCGCTCTGCGCGCCGTTGCCGATCATCGCCAGCACGCGGCAGCCGGGACGGGCCATGCGCTGCGCGGCCAGCGCCGAGGTGGCCGCGGTGCGCAGCGCCGTGGTGAGGGTCAGCTCCGAGAGCAAGAGCGGATAACCGGTCTCGACATCCGCCAGCACGCCGAAGGCGGTGACGGTGAGCAGGCCCACAGCGGTGTTCTGCGGGTGACCGTTGACGTACTTGAACGCGTACAGCCGCCCATCGGAGGCCGGCATCAGCTCAATGACCCCGACCGGGGAATGGCAGGCATGGCGGGCCGACTTGTCGAAAGCGTCCCAGCGCAGGAAATCCACCTCGATCTCCCGGGCCAGCTCCTCGATGAACCGCGCGGCGCCACGCCGGGCGACAAGTTCCTGGATGCGCTCAATTCCGATGAAATCGACCATGGGCTCAGGCTCCGTAAGACCCGCCGGCCAAACCGGCGGCCCGGCGGGGATCACTATGGTCACCGGGCGCCGGACTAAAATATAGCCAGAAATATGCCCATATCTTGCAGCTTACAGATCACAATGACAGGATATGTTGTCAAACTGACAGGTCATGATGCACCAATCAGGAGCGCCCCATGGATGACACCGACCGCCAGCTGATCGGGCTGCTGCGCAGCAACGCCCGGGCCTCGGTCGCTTCCCTGGCCAAGGCGCTGGGGGTCTCCCGCGGCACGGTCCAGAACCGCATGGCACGGCTATCGGCCGCGGGCACCATCGTCGGTTACACGGTACGGCTGAAGCCGGATATAGAAGAGCAGCGCATGCGCGCCTTCATGACCGTGGCGGTCGAGGGCAACCAGGTCGACGGGGTGATCCGCGCCATGCGTGGCGAGCCGGCGGTCACCGCGCTCTACAGCACCAACGGGCGCTGGGACATCGTCGCCGAACTGCGCGCCGACAGCCTGGAGGGCTTCGACCGGGTGCTGGCGCGCATCCGCCTCATCGAGGGCATCTCGCAGACCGAGACCAGCCTGCTGCTGTCGACCTTCAAGTTCTAAAGGCCGCACCGCGCCATATCCCGTGGACCTGACCATTGAAGCACTCGCCGCACGCCCCGAGCACCTGCCCACCGTCGCGCAGTGGATCTACGGGCAGTGGTGGTCGCAGGTGCCCGGTGCCGGCGTGGGCACGCTGTGCGCGATGCTGCGCGAGGGCCTGACCCTGGCGCCGCTGCCGCTGACCCTGCTCGCCACCTCCGGGCAGCATCCGGTGGGGACCGTCTCGGTTCTCGCCCACGACGTGGGCACCGAGCCCTGGGCCGCGATGTCGCCGTGGCTGGCCGCGCTCTACGTCATTCCCGCCGCCCGCCGGCGTGGCGTGGGCGCCGCTCTCATCGAGGCCGCACTCGCGCGGGCTGCCGCCTGCGCCGCCGGATCGGTCTACCTGCTGACCACCGACCAGGAGGCGTACTACGCAAGACTCGGGTGGAAGATCGTGACTCGCGGCGACGATGCCGTGGTGATGGCGCGGGTGCTTGCCCGCACGTCCTAGGGCGCCAGCACCCGCGTGTCGGTCCAGTCCAGTACCAGGGCCCGGTGCGCGAAGCGCCACTGCCCGGCCTCGCGCCGCCAGCGATCCTGGTAGCGGATCGCCCAGGTGAGGACGGTGGTGCGACCGTCGGCCACGGTCAGATGATCGGCGACCGAGTAGGTCTCCCCCCGGGCGCTGTCGCCCTCGAGGGTGACCACCTGGTTGTGGACGCGGTGCTGGGTCGAGGCGTACAGCTGCGCCATGATGTCGAGCGCCGCCACGATCTGCGTGCGCCCCTTGAGCTCGATCCCCGGCGCCTCGATCACGCAGTCTTCCGTCATGATCGAGGCCCACAGGGCCTTGTCGCGCCGGTCGGCCCCCTGGGCATACAGCTCCGCCGTGCGCCGCAGGGCCGCTTCGTCGATGAGGCGCTCAACGCGTGGGTCACTCATGGCTTCACTCGCAGTGATGGTGAACGTGGATCGGTGTGCATCGCTATCGGCCTAGGCGCGCAGCCAGTGGACCTGGCCGCCACCGGCCAGGCGCGTGAGCGCCGCGCGGCTGTGCAGGTAGCGCACGTGCGCCAGGGTCTCCCCGTAGGCGAGCAGGCTGTTCCAGCCCTCGAGATTGCGCGCCCCGAACAGCTCGCCCACGATGGCTGCGGTGCCGCGCGGTTCCCGGCAGAACTCCAGCACCTGTGCCAGGCGCCGGTCGTGCCCGGCGCGCAACTGCCGCGCGCGCGTGGCGGCGCCACGGAACGGCTGGCCGTGGGCCGGCAGCACGATGGTCTCGGGCGCGAGCGAGGCGAGGCGCTCGAGGGAGGCAAAGAAGTCGGCGAGCGGATCCTGTGAGCCGGCCCCCGGGTAGAGGCTGATGTTGCTCGAGATGCTCGGCAGCAACTGGTCGCCGCTGATCATCAGCGCCCCTTGGCTCCAGTGGAGGCACACGTGACCCTCGGCGTGCCCGAAGTGCAGCGACGCCTGCCACGGGTCGCGCAGCTCCGCGATGCGCTCGCCCTCGGCAATGGGCGTGCCTTGGGCGGGCAAGCCGCTGGTGAGCTTGGCGAACACACCGGCGGCCCTGGCCCGCGCCAGCAGATCCGCGAAGTCGACGCCCCAGGTGTCGCGGTACTCGGCCAGCGCCGCGCCGCCGCCACCGACGGTGTCCTCAAGCGAGCCCTGCGCGGCGCGGCGCGCCGCTGCACTCATGCGCACCGGCACCGCGTAACGCCTCGCCAGGTGCGCGGCCATGCCGAAGTGGTCAGGGTGGTGATGCGTGACCAGTATCGCCTCGAGCTCCTGGTCCAGGCGCTCACTGACCCCGAGTGACTCCCAGGCGGCATGGGTATCCGGCTGGTTCATGCCCGTGTCGATGAGCACGCGGTGGCGTTGCCCGGGGGCCAGCCAGACATTGATGTGACCGAGCGGACCGGGCACCGGCAGGCGGATCCAGCGCAGGTCGCAGGCGGCATCCACCGCCGTGCCCGGATCCGGCGCCAGCCACGCCATCGGCTCGATGCTCACCGCGTGCCGTCCCGCCGGCCGGCGCGCGGGGTGGCCGCAATCAGCTCCGCCAGGGTTTCCGCCGCCGCATCCAGCCGGCGCCGCAGCGGGTAGCGCGTGCCGACCCGCCAGGCGTGCAGGATCCCGGCGTAGGTGCCGCCGACGATCTCCGCCAGCACCTCGGTGGGGACATCGCGCCGCACGTTGCCCTCGCGCCTGCCCTGGTCCAGGACCCGCGTGAAGGCCTGGTGCGTGCGCTCGGTGCGCACCGCGGAATCGGGCGCCGCCCCGAAGGTGGTCTCGGAGGCGCCGATCAGCACGCGCGACAGCTCCGCGCTCTCCTCGACCCTGGAAGCCGTCCAGCCGAAGACGGCCGCGAGGCGCTGCGCCGCCGTGCCCGGCTCATCGAACTGCGCCTCGATCAGCTTGAGGAAGCGCGCCTCCATCTCATGCACCAGGGCTGCCAGCAACAGGTTCTTGGAGGGGAAATAGTTGAACACCGTGGGGCGCGAAACCCCGGCCACCCGCGCGATGTCGTCCATGGTGCTCGCGGCCACGCCCTGGCGCGCGAACAGGCGGCGCGCCGCGGCCAGGATGCCCGCGCGCACCTTGGCCTTGCCGTCCTCGCGGCGCGAGGGGCCCGGGCGAGCCTGCGGCTGTGGCGGTGACTGGGGTGCGGCGCGCATCGCTTAGGTGCCGCGCGGCTCTTTGGGCAGCCCGAGGGCACGCTCGGCGATGATGTTGCGCTGGATCTGGTTGGTGCCACCGTAGATCGTGTCGGCGCGCGAGCCCAGGAACACCTGCTGCGGCAGCTCCCACTCGTAGGGCGCGCGGGCGATCTCCCCGGCCGGTCCGAGCACATCGACCGCGAGCTCCCCGAGCTTCTTGCGCCAGCTCGCCCAGAAGATCTTGTAGGTGTAGGCCTCGTTGGAGAGCCTGCCGGCCTGGGCGTTCGAGAGCATGCGCAGCGCGCTGTAGCGCATGAGCTTTAAGCCGATGTGCGCGTGCGCCAGGCGCTGGCGGATGAGCGGGTCGGCGAGCAGGCCGTTGCCGCGCGCCGCGGCAACGATGGCCTCGAGCTCGTTGCGGAAGTTCATTTGCTGGCCGAGCGTGGAGACGCCGCGCTCGAAGGCTAAGGTTCCCATGGCCACCTTCCAGCCCTCCCCGGGGGCCCCGACCACGTTCGCAGCGGCGGTGCGCGCATCGGCGAAGAAGGTCTCGTTGAATTCCGCCTCGCCGGTGAGCTGGCGGATGGGGCGGATGGTCACCCCCGGCTGGCGCATCGGCACCAGCAGATAGGACAGGCCGCGGTGGCCGCGCGAGCCTTCCTCCGTGCGGCACACGACGAAGGCCCAGTCGGCGAACTGTGCCAGCGAGGTCCACACCTTCTGGCCGTTGAGCACCCACTCGCGCCCCTGCGGGCCGTCGACAAGCGCTGCGCGCGTGCGCACGTTGGCCAGGTCCGAGCCGGCATTGGGCTCGCTGTAGCCCTGGCACCAGAACTCCTCGCCGCGGGCGATGGGCAACAGGAAGCGCTGCTTCTGCGCCTCGCTGCCGAAGGCGAGGATGGTGGGGCCGGCCAGCTCGATGCCCATGTGCCCGATGCGCCCGGGGGCGCGCGCGCGTGCGTACTCCTCGGCGAAGAGGACCTGCTCGGCGAGCGTCGCGTCGCGGCCGCCGTACTCATCCGGCCAGCCGATGCAGCTCCAGCGCGCCGCCCCCAGGGCGCGCTCCCACTCCATGCGCCGCTCGAGCATGCCGCTCATGCTGGTGACGCCACGCACGTCCCTGAACGGCCCGCTGAGCTGGCCTTCCAGCCAGTCGGCGGCATCGTTGCGGAAGCGCTCCTCTGCTTTGGTGAATCCCAGTCTCATCGCGGCCCCTTCAGAATACCGGCACGGCGGATGCACCCATGCCCAGCACGCGCACCAGCTGCTCGCGCTGCCAGGCGGGGCTGCCGAGCAGCGTCGCGCTCGCCCGCGCGCGCTTGAAGTACAGGTGGGCCTCGTGCTCCCAGGTGAAGCCGATGCCGCCGTGCAGCTGGATGGCATTGGCGGCGCAATCGTAGAAGGCATCGCAGCAGTAGCTCTTGGCGATCGCGGCGGCCTCGGCCAGCTCGGCATCCTGTTCATCGGCCACGCACGCCGCGTACCAGGAGGCCGAGCGGGCGGCCTCCACCTCGACCATCATGTCCGCCAGGCGGTGCTTGATGGCCTGGAAGCTGCCCACCGGGCGGCCGAACTGCTCGCGCTGCTTGACGTACTCCACGCTCATCTCGAGCACGCGCTCAGCGCCACCGAGCGCCTCGGCGGCGAGCGCGATCTGCGCCCGCTGCAGGGCTTTCTGGATGGCCGCGCCCGCTGTTCCGGGAGCCCCGAGCAGCGCCTCACCCGCGACGGCCACACCGTCCAGGCGCACGCGCGACATGGGGCGGGTGAGATCGAGCATGACGTGCGGGGTGATCGTCACTCCCGGGGACTGCGCGGGAATGACGACGATGGAAAGCCCGCCCTCCCCGCGCGACCCGGGGCTGCGCGCGAGCACCAGGAGCGTATCGGCGCTGTCCGCGTGGATCACGAAATCACTCGTGCCCTGCAGCACGAACCCGCCAGCGGTGCCGGCGGAGAGCTCCACCGTCACCCCGTCCACGCCCGCGTGCCCCGCCGGCCCGGTGAGCGCGCAGGCCACCTGCGCCTTACCTGCGGCGATGCGCCCCAGCAGGTCCGCGCACTGCGCCGGGCTGCCGGCCCCGCGCACCAGGGAGGCCGCCAGTGCCACGGTGCTGAAGAAGGGCGAGGCCACCAGCCGCCGCCCCTGCTCCTCCTGCAGGATGCACAGCTCCACCCAGCCCAGGCCCGCACCGCCGAAGTGCTCGGGGATGGCCAGACCGGCCCAGCCGAGCTCGCCGGCCATCTGCTGCCAGAGCCTGGCGTCATAGCCACCGGGCAGGGCCAGCGCGGCGCGCACGCGCTCCGGGCTTGCGTGCTCGGCGAGGAACGCGCGCGCAGCGTCGCGGATCGCCAGCTGCTCCTCGCTATGGGCAAACTGCATGACCGCCCTTCCGGTGCCCGCGGCATACTAAGATAGACTCTAGTATAAATATTTCGGGAGGCCGGACACATAGCCCGCACCCGGCGCGCGCAGCCGCCGCAGGGCGCCCGGCCACTTGCCTGCGGCCGGGCGGCAATGCCTATTCGACGATGATCGTGCCCACCATGCGCGGATGGATCGTGCACAGGAAGTGGTAGGTGCCGGGCTTGTCGAACCTGAAGCTGAAGGCCTCCCCGGTGTCCATCGCGTTGGAGCGGAACAGCCCGCTGTCGCTGTACACCGTGTGGGGCTCCTCGTCCTTGTTCGCCCAGGTGACCGTCGTGCCGGCCTTCACGGTGAGCGTGGTGGGCACGAACATGAAGTCCTTGATGAGCACCTGGGAGGGCTGCGCGGCGCGCAGCGGCTCACAGGCGATCAGGGTGGCGAGGAATGCGGCGCTGCAGAGGGCGGCTGTGATTCTCATGCGAGTGTCGCGTCCGATAAGGTGAGTGCGTGGTGTTTGGCCTGGGTGACGCTGGTGATGCCGAGCATCTGCGCCAGCTGGTCCGCCGGGACCTTGAGGGGCCCGGGACCGTTGCCCACGCCCGCCGCCGGCTGCGGGTAGGCGGTGGAGCGGGCCGTGTGGAAGGTGATGTTGCCCTCGACCTTCTGCACGATCTGGTGGATGTGCCCGTTCAGCACGGTGACCGAGCCGAAGCGCTTCAGCTGCGCCATGAGCGCCCCGGCATCCCCGGTTCCCCAGCCCCAGGGCTCGTAGATCGTCCACAGCGGCATGTGCGCGAACACCACGACCGGGGTGCTGGCGGAGCGGCCCTTCAGGTCCGCCGCGACCCAGGCGAGCTGCTCGCGCGCCGAGCGTGCCGAGGCCGCCGGGCTTGAACTGCAGCACGTTGATCAGCGCCCACGAAATGCACCCCGCCGTGGTCGAAGCTGTAGTAGCCGCGGTTGTCGGAGGCCTTGCCGAAGCGGCTGAAGTACTCGCTGACCCCGGCATCGCTGGTGTCGTGCTCCCCGGGCACGGTGTGCATCTCGGTGGTGCGCAGGCGCGAGAACAGCTGCTGCGCGGTGTCGAACTCGGCCGGCCGCGACAGGTGGGTGATGTCGCCGGTATGGATGATGAGCGCGGGCTGCTCGCTCATCGCGTTCACCAGGTCGATGCTCTGCCCGAGCGTGCCGCTGACATCCGGGTTGGCCTCCTTGTTGAAGCCGATGTGGGTGTCGCTGATCTGCACGAACAGCGGCTTGCCGGCGCGCGTGAGCACGCGCCGGGTTCGCCGCCGCCACGGCCAGATCGATCGGCGTGAACACCCCGCCGGCCACCGCGAACAGCGTGCCGGCCCCGCCAAAGGCCATGCACTTGAGCGCGCTGCGCCGCGAGTGCAGTCTTGAATCCGCCATCGGTCATCTCCTGTGTAGGTACAGGAGAAAGACTGCGCCGCGGCGCGCGGTTATTCCGGCGCCGGAAAAAATCCTAAGGGTGCAGCTCGCGCTCGCCCGCGGACTTGAGCAGCTGCTCCAGGCCCTGCAGTTCCGCCCAGCCGGTATCCGAGACCGCGCAGTACATCAGGTCCCCGGTCTTCCAGAACGCCAGGTGGTAGCCGCGGCGGGTGGTGTCGGCCGGGGGCTCACCGCCCGGGCTCCTCCAGCTGAACACGTTGATGAAGTGCGCCCCGTGCTGGTAGACCACCACCGCCGCGCGCTGCCGGCGGATGGCATCGGTGCGCCCGCCGACGAGGCGGTAGCCCTGGTCGGCGAAATCGACCACGACCGGGGAGACATCGGCGCGGCCGGCGAACCAGGGCTTGACCGTGTGCCGGTCGGTCGAGACCACGCCGATCAGGTGGCCGGGGATGAGGGAGTGCACGTGCGCATCCACCAGCTGATCCAGGAGAGTCGGCCTGCGGGGCGAACAGCAGCAGGAACGCCAGCGCCGCGGCCACCGCCGAACCTCCGACGCCGCCGAGCATGCCGAGCCAGAACGGCCGCGTGCGCCAGCGGCACGCGTGCGGGTCGGCCGCGACTGCTGCTCCTCGGCATCCAGCGCGCGCTGGATGCCCGCCCGCAGCGGCTGCGGCGCACGCTCGGCGGCAAAGTGCGCGCGCAGTGCGCCGCGGCCGGCTTCAAGCGCGGCCAGCTCCGCGCGGCAGTCCGCGCACGTGGCGAGGTGCTGCTCGAGCTGCGCCACCCCGGCCGCATCCAGCTCGCGTCGAAGTACGCCTGCAGGCGCTCTCGTTCAGGGCACATCATGGCGCCTCCGGCGGTGCGGGCCGCCCACTGCGCCTTCAGGGCGGCGCGCGCGCGGGCCAGCCGCGACATGACCGTGCCGATGGGTACGTTGGTGACTTCCGCGATCTGCCGATAGTCCAACTCCTCGATCTCCCGCAGCACCAGGACCTCCCGATGCGTGTCCGGGAGGCCTTGCAGCAGGCGCTCGAGGTTGCGGCCTTCGTCCTCGCCGATGGCGATGCCCTCGGGCCCCGGTGCCGTGGCGATCATCGCGCTGCCCTCTTCCACGTCATGTTCCTCCGGCAGCGGCACGAAGCCGCGGCGCTGGCGCTGTCTTGCCGCCGTCGCCTGGCAGTTGCGCACGATCGTCAGCAGCCAGGCCTTGGCATCCCCCTTGAGCCCGTCGAAGCCGCGGAAGGCCCGCAGTACCGCCTCCTGCACCACATCGTCCGCGTCCGCGGGCGAGCCGCACAGCCAGCGCGCATACCGGTAGGCGGCATCCAGGTGCACCAGCACCTGCGCCTCGAATCTGTCCCGCCTGTCACCCATGGATTCGACCGCGTCCCCGCCCCACGGCGCACCACCGTACCCGGCTGTAGCTGGAGACTGTGCGCATCGCGCGTTTATTCCCTCGCCCCCGCCGCACGCCCGCGGCCCGCCGATGTTACCCAAAGCGTGGTAGGACGAGCGGCCGGCCCCTGTAGTATTAACTCCCCCGGCCTCATCCTGCGGAGACTTGCATGCGTTTCACCCTGCAGCTGGGCTTCGCCCGCTACCCGGACTTCCAGCAGATCGCCCAGGTCGCCGAGCAGGCCGGTTTCAGCTCGATCGGCATGCCCGACAGCTTCTTCTTTCCCCAGCACACCGACTCGGAGTATCCCTACACCGACACCCAGGTGATCCGCGGCTACATCGAGGCCATGCCCTTCATCGAGCCGATCGTGTCGATGAGCTGGATGGCCGCGGTCACGCACAAGATCCGCTTCTACCCGAGCGTCATGAAGGTTCCCACCCGCCAGCCGCTGGTACTGGCCAAGGCGCTCTCCTCGCTGGCCGTCCTGAGCGGGGAGCGCATCCTGCTCGGGGCCGGCCTGAGTCCCTGGAAGGAGGACTTCACCTTCAACGGCGTCGACTTCGCCAAGCGCGGCCGCCTGATGGACGAGTGCATCGCGATCCTGCGCGGCGCGATGACCGGCAAGTACTTCGAGTACCACAGCGAGAACTACGACTTTGGCCTGATGAAGATGTTCCCCGTGCCCGCCCGGCCGGTACCGATCCTCATCGGCGGTCATTCCAAGCCCGCGCTCACCCGCGCGGCGCGCCTGGGGGACGGCTGGATCGCCGCCAACACCGACCTCGAGACCCTGAAGTCGCTCCTCAGGCAGCTGCACGAGCTGCGCCAGGCGCACGGTACGCACGACCGCAAGGACTTCGAGATCCACGGCTTCGATGTCGCCGCGCAGACGCCCGCGGACTTCAAGCGCCTGGGGGAACTGGGCGTGACGGATGCCTGCGTGGCGCCCTGGGGCTTTGACCCGTCCACGCCGCTCGCAGCGCAGCTGGACGGCCTGCGCCGCTTCGGCGACACGGTCATCGGCCGGATGTAGCGTGCGGCTTTCCGGCAAGGTGGCCCTCATCACCGGGGCCAGCCAGGGAATCGGGGCGGCGATCGCCGAACGCTTCGCGCGCGAGGGGGCGCATGTGGCGCTGTGCGCCCGCACGCCAGGTCCGCTCGCGGCGCTCGCGGGGAAGTTGCGCGCACAGGGGGCGAGGGTCACCACCGCAGCGCTGGATGTCGCGGACCACGAACGCCTGGCCACTTATGTGAGCCAGACGGCGGCCACCCATGGCCTGGATATCCTGGTCAACAATGCACCCTCGGTCGCCTACGCACCGATCACCGAGATGGCCATGGCCACCTTCCGGAAGGACTTCCAGGTGAACGTCGATGCCGCCTTTGCGGCCACCCAGGCCGCGCTGAAGGTGATGGTGCCCCGTCGCGGCGGCTCGATCATCAACGTGGCCTCGGTGAGCGGGCTGCTGGCGATGAGCGGCATGTCCGCCTACGGGGCCGCCAAGGCCGCACTGATCCACTTCACGCGCCAGACGGCCATCGAGGGCGGCCCGCACAACGTGCGCGCCAACGTCATCGCCCCCGGAGTCATCAACACGCCGGCCACGCTCGCAGGCTTTGCCGGCCCCGCGACTGCCTGGGGCGAGAAGATCGCCGCGGCGGTGCCCATGCGCCGCTTCGGCGAGCCGGCCGAGGTCGCAGCGCTGGCGCTGTTCCTGGCCTCGGACGAGGCCTCCTATATCACCGGCACGTGCATTTGCGTCGATGGCGGCAAGGCCGTGGAGCTGTATGTCCCCGCCCCCTAGGAAGAAGGCCCGCATGAAGCGCAAACGTACCGCCGTCCGGGGCGCGCAGCGCAGCACCGGCAGCGCCGCCTCCCGCACCGCGCGGGGGCTCGCTGCGCGCATCGACCGCCTGGAGTCGATCGAGGAGATCCGCATGCTGGTGGCGAAGTACTCGCTCTCGCTGGACATGCGCGACGTGGACGCCCACGTGAACCTGTTTGCCCCGGACATCCGCGTCGGCCGCGAGCGCATCGGGCGCAAGCACCTGAAGAGCTGGGTGGACTCGATGCTGCGCGAGCAGTTCACCGGCACCTCCCATCACATCGGCGGCCACGTCATCGAGTTCACCGACGCGGACCATGCCCACGGGGTCGTGTACTCCAAGAACGAGCACGAGACCGGCGACGAGTGGGTGATCATGCAGATGCTCTACTGGGATGACTACGAGCGCATCGGTGGGCGCTGGTACTTCCGCCGCCGCCTGCCGTGCTACTGGTACGCTACCGACCTCAACCGCCCGCCCACCGGGGCGCGCAAGATGCGCTGGCCGGGACGCGAGCCGTACGAGGGCAGCTGGCATGACCTGTGGCCCTCGTGGAAGAGCTTCTGGGCCAACCCGCCCGCCGGGGAAGCTGAAGTCGCCGCGCCCGCCCCGCTCGGGGAGTTCCTCACCACCATGCGCCGCGGCGCGCCGGATCCGAAGATCCGTGTCCGCTGAGACCGCCGCCGGCGGGCGGGCGCTGTTGCACCCCGTAGCCCTCGGCGACCTGGTGCTGCGCAACCGCATCGTCATGGCCCCGATGACGCGCAACCGCGCCGGCGCCGGCGATGCGCCGGGGGAGCTGGCCGCGGCGTACTACGGCGCACGCGCCGGCGCCGGGCTCATCATCACCGAGGGCACGCAGCCGAGTAAGCACGGCAAGGGCTACGCGCGAACCCCGGGCCTGTACACCGAGGCGCAGCTGGAGGGCTGGCGGAGCGTCACCGCAGCGGTGCATGAGCGTGGCGGCACGATCGTGCTGCAGATGATGCACTGCGGGCGCATCGCGAGCCGCCACAACAAGGACCCGGACGCCCGTACGGTCGCACCTTCGGCCGTGCGTGCTCACGGCCATATCTTCACGGACGCGGCCGGCATGGTGGAGTTCGACACCCCGGAGGAGCTCGCACCCGCGGGCATCCAGGCGACCATCGGCGAGTACGCCCAGTCGGCACGCGCCGCACAGCTGGCCGGCTTCGACGGGGTCGAGCTGCACGCCGCCTCCGGCTACCTGCCCATGCAGTTCCTGTCCACCGGCACCAACCAGCGCCACGATGCCTACGGGGGCACGCTTCACAAGCGGCTGCGCTTCGCCGTGGAGGTGCTGGAAACCTTGAGCGAAGTGTGGGGCCCGGGGAGCGTCGGCCTGCGCATCTGTCCCGGCAATCGCTTCAACGACCTGCATGACGAGGATCCGGTCGCGACCTACGAGACGCTGCTGCGCACCGTGGCGCCCATGAACCTCGCCTACCTGCACGTCATCCGCTCGCCGGATGCGGCGATCGATGCGTTCGCACTGGCACAGGCGTGCTTCCCCGGGCCGCGGATCCTCAACGATGGCTTCGACTTTGCATCGGGGAATGCGGCGGTCGCCTCCGGGGCTGCGGCCGCGATCTCCTTCGCGCGCGCCTTCATCGCCAACCCTGACCTGGTGACGCGCTTTGCGCGCGCCCTGCCGCTGGCGCACTTTGACCGCAAGACCCTCTACACCCCCGGGGCCGAGGGCTATACGAGCTATCCGCCGTGCGCGGACCCGGGAAGCGCCTAGAACCAACCGTCGTTGGCGCCGTCCCAGACGTCGATCTTCGGTGAGCCGCGATCGGCGCTGAAGTGGCCGAAGTGGCCGGCGTGGAAAGCCAGCGGATGCCCCGCGCCGCGCGTGAGCGCGAGCACCTCGCCGATGATGACCTGGTGATCGCCGCCCGGATGCACCGCATGCACGCGGCAGTCGAAGCGGCACAGGGCGCCATCCAGGTGCGGCGGGTGCGGGTTGGCGCGCCAGTGCAGGTCGACCTCGAACTTATCCGCCGTGCGCCTGGCGAAGTGCAGCGCGAGCTCGCGCTGCTCGCGCGACAGCACGTGCACGGCAAAGTGCGCCCCGGGGGAGAAGGCGGTGACCCCGCTGCTGCTGTTCGCCAGGCACCACAGCAGCAGCGGCGGCTCCAGTGACACGGAGCTGAAGGAATTGGCGGTGACGCCCACCGGCTCCCCGTCCGGGCGCACCGCGGTCACCACCGTGACGCCGGTGGCGAATTCCCCGAAGGCATCGCGCAGCTGCCGCTGGGTAAATGAGTGGGTCGTCACGAAGGGTCAGTCCTCAGGCTGCCTACATCACCTTGGCCGGGTGCGGCATGCGCGGCGCCCCGAGCATGTCCCGGTAGGAAGGCGGCACGCGCCCGCCCTCCTCGGTGATGCCGTAGCGCTGCGCCAGCTCGGCCGAGATGAACGTCTGCCCGCTCAGACTCATCAGCTCGGGATCGTCCGCAAGCGCCTGGATGATGCGCCCGTTGAACTGCGGCGTCTCGCCCGTGCGCAGGAAGGCCTCGTACTGGTCCGGGCGGCTGCGGCCGGCGACCGCCGTGCGCTCGGTCAGCTGCGGGCCGAGCCACAGCGAGACGCAGGCGACGCCATGCGGCTTAAGATCCACCGCCATGTCGGCGGCGAACTTGTCGAGCCCGACCTTCTGCGCCCCGTAGGCGGGGCCGTGCATGTAGCAGCTGGCGCCGAAGGAGGAGGTGAAGGCGATGAGCCCCCGCTTCGCGGCCACCATCAGCGGGGCGGCGAAGTAGCTGGCCACGTAGGCCGAGCGCAACCCCACGTCGAGGATGTCCACCAGTGCCAGCGGCTTCTCCCAGAAACCACCCGGGTCGATGAGCGCGTCGTGGATGCTGGCGGCATTGTTGACCAGGATGTCCAGCCGCCCGGACTCGGCGGCCACGCGGCGGAACACCGCCTCCACCGCCGCATCGTCGTGGTGATCGCAGGCCACCGCGATGCCCCTGCCGCCGAGCTGGCTCACCGCCGCTGCGGTCTCCAGCACGGTGCCGGGCAAGGCGACATCGCGCAGCCGGCCGAGACTCGTGGTGCTCGAGCGCCCCGTCACGTACACCGTCATCCCGGCGGCCCCGAGGGCGAGCGCGATGCCCTTGCCGGCGCCGCGGCTGGCACCGGTAACCAGAGCGACCTTGCCGCGCGCGGCACTCACAGCGCGGACTTCGCCAGGTGCAGGAACAGCGGCCACTCGCCGCCCCCGTGCACCGCCAGCAGCGCGCCGCTGACGTACCGGGCCAGCGGTGAGGCCAGGTACAGGCACGCGTCGGCGACGTCCGCCGGGTCCGCCAAGCGCTTCAGGGGAAACATCTGGCTGATGCGCCGGATGCCCTCCTCGCCCCCGTAATGCTCGACCGCGTTCTCGGTGGCCACGAAGCCGGTGATGATACCGTTGACGCGCACCTTGGGCCCCCACTCCATCGCCAGGCTCTGCGTGGCATGCAGCAGGCCGGCCTTGGCGGCCCCGTAGGCCACGGTGCTCGGCGCCGGGCGATCCCCCGCGACGCTGCCGATGTTGATGATGCAGCCGCCCTCGGCCTGGTTCTGCATGAGTGCGTTGGCGCCCTGCGAGCACACCAGCGGGGCGATCAGGTTCAGCTGGATGATGCGCTCGATGAGGCGCGCGGGCGCGCTGGCCAGCTCCCCGGGCGGGCTGCCGCCGGCGTTGTTCACCAGCACGTCCAGGCGCCCATGGGTGGTGCTGATCTGCGCATACATGGCCGCGACCGCCGGCGCGTCGCGCACGTCGCAGGTGATGAACTCGGCGCGCCGGCCAGCGCCCTCGGGAAGCGTGGCGCCCGGCACCGCGCTGCGTCCGCAGACGATGACCGTCGCGCCCGCGGACAGGAAGCCGGTGGCGATGCCGGCACCGATGCCGCGTGCGCCGCCGGTCACCAGTACCACGGCCCCCGGAAGGCGGATCTCAGCCGTGGGTTTCATCATTCTCGCATCGTACGGGCTGGTTTGATATTTTCAAGCGATGCATGACGAGATACCCCCGAGCATCCCGCGCGTGTTGGCGCGCGCCGCGCAGCGCTTCACCGATGCAGCGGCCATCATCGACGGCGACCAGAAACTGACTTTCCGCCAGCTGCAGGACCAGGCACTCGCCGCCACCGCCGCCTGCATCGCCTGCGGCATCCGTCCCGGTGACCGGGTGGGCATCTGGGCGCCCAACAGCGCGCAGTGGGTGGTGGCGGCCCTGGGTGTGCTGGGCTGCGGCGGGGTGCTCGTGCCCTTGAACACGCGCCTGAAGGGCAAGGAGGCCGGCTTCATCCTGCGCCGCAGCGGCGCACGCGTGCTCGTCACGGTCGATGAGTTCCTCGGCACGCGCTACCCGGCGCTGCTCAGCGGTGAATCGCTGCCGCAGCTGGAGCGCACCGTGCTGCTGGGCGAGGCTGCCGCCGCCCCCGGCACGCAGTCCTGGGCCGAGTTCCTCGCCGGCGGTGCGGCGGTGACCCGCGCGCAGGCCGCGGCAGCCCACGGCCGGGTCGCCGGCAGCGACATCGCCGACATCCTCTTCACCTCCGGCACCACCGGGCAGCCCAAGGGCGTGCTGAGCACCCATGAGCAGGACGTGCGCGTGTTCCGCACCTGGAGCGAGGTGGTGGGACTCCGGCAGGGCGACCGCTACCTGGGCGTGAACCCCTTCTTCCACAGCTTCGGCTACAAGGCCGGCTGGCTCGCCTGCCTGCTGCAGGGCGCGACGCTCTACCCGCTGGCGGTCTTTGATGCCGGACGCGCGCTGGACTGCATCGAGCGCGAGCGCATCAGCGTGCTGCCCGGGCCACCGACGATCTACCAGAGCCTGCTCGCGCACGAGAGCCTCGCGCGGCGCGACCTCTCGTCGCTGCGGCTCGCGGTGACCGGGGCCGCGAGCGTGCCGCCGGCGCTGATCACGCGTATGCGCACGGAGCTGAAGTTCAAGAGCGTGCTCACCGCCTACGGGCTCACCGAGTCGACCGGCGTGGTCACCGTGTGCCCGCACGATGCGGACGATGAGACCGTGGCCACCCGCTGCGGGGTGCCGATCCCCGGCGTCGAGGTGCGCTGCGCGGACGAGCACGGGGCGAGCGTGCCCGCCGGGGAGGCCGGCGAGGTCCAGGTGCGCGGCTACAACGTGATGCTCGGCTACTTCGAGGACCCGGCGGCCACCGCCGAGGCCATCGACGCTGACGGCTGGCTGCACACCGGTGATGTCGGGGTGCTCGATGAGCGCGGCTACCTGCGCATCACCGACCGCATGAAGGATGTCTTCATCGTCGGCGGCTTCAACTGCTACCCGGCCGAGATCGAGCGCCTGCTCGCCGAGCACCCGGCCATCGGGCAGGCCGCGGTCATCGGCATCCCGGACGAGCGTCTCGGGGAGGTCGGCAAGGCCTTCGTGGTGCTGCGCCCCGGGCAGGCGGCGAGCGCGGAGGAGCTGCTCGCCTGGTCGCGCAGCAACATGGCCAACTACAAGGTGCCGCGCCAGTTGCAGATCGTCACGCAGCTGCCGCTGAACGCGGCCGGCAAGGTGCAGAAGTTCGCACTACGCGAAGGCGATGCTCGCTGAGCCGACGCCCTCGAGCTGCAGCCGGAAGTGATCCTGCGGACGGGCCGGTTCCAGCGGCACCAGCGACCCGGAGAGGATGATGTCGCCGGCATTGAGCTCCACCCCGTAGGTTCCCAGGGTATTGGCGAGCCAGGCCACCGAGGCGAGCGGGGAGCCCTGCACCGCAGAACCCAGCCCCTCCGACAGCGGCTGCTCGTTCTTCCACACGCGCACCTTCAGCGCCGCCAGGTCCAGGCCGCGCGGATCCACGCGCGCGGCCCCCAGCACGAACACACCGCACGAGGCGTTGTCGGCCACGGTGTCGACGATGCGGATGTCCCAGTTGCTGATGCGCGAGTCGACGACCTCGAAGCACGGGGCAATCGCGCCGGTGGCGCTGAGCACCTGCGCGGGCGTGACCCCGGGACCGCGCAGGTCGCTGTTCAGGATGAGGGCGATTTCGGCCTCCGCGCGCGGCTGGATCAGGGTGTCCCGGATCACCACGGTGCCGCCGTCGGGCACGTGCATGCGGTCGGTGAGGAAGCCGAAGTCCGGCTGGTGCACGCCGAGCATATTCTGCACGGCAGCACTCGTGACGCCGATCTTCTTGCCGATCACGCGCTCGCCGGCGCGCTGGCGCCGCGCGAGGATGCCGAGGGAGATCGCGTAGGCGTCGTCGATCTCGAGCCCGAGGTTGCGCGAGCGCAGGGGGGCGACCGTGCGGCGCTGCACGAGCGCCTGGTAGAGCTCCTCCGCGAGGGACTCGTGCAGGGCGCCGCGGGCGCCCGGCTCAGCTTTGGAGGAACTCGATGACATAGCGGTTGAATTCCTCGGCACGCTCGATCATTGCCCAGTGGCCGCAGCGCGAGTACATGATGAAGCGGCTCTCGGGCACCGCCCGCAGGATCTTCTCGTTGCCGCTGGAGGGGCAGAACTGGTCCTCGACGCCCCAGAACCCCAGCAGCGGGCAGCGGATCTTGCCGAGCTCCGGGGTGAGATCGGGGATCGCCATGCGCGAGAGCACATCCTTCGGCTGGGTCTGCAGGATGTTCCAGCGCTGCTGCACCAGCTCGTCGGTGACGAACTTCGGGTCGTAGGCGAGCAGGCCGAGCAGGCCGCGCAGCCCCTCCTTGTCAAAGCCGCTGCCGACGAACTGGGAGACCATCTTCTGGATGCCGGGCATCTTGAAGTAGGTCTCGCGCGACTCGATGCCACCGGGGCCCATGACCACCAGGCGCTCGACGCGCTCGGGGTGGTCAATGGCGTATTTCATCGAGATCGCCCCGCCCAGGGAGTTGCCCAGCAGCACGCAGCGCTTGATCCCCATCTGCTCGAGGAACTCCCCGAGCGTGGAGACGAACAGCTCGAGCGTGTAGTCGATCCCGGTGGGCTTGGAGGACCAGCCGAAGCCGATCATGTCCGGCAGCACCGCGCGGTAGCCCGCGGCGGCGATCTCGCGATAGTTCGGGAAGAAGTTGCTGTACGCATTCACGCCCGGGCCACTGCCGTGCACGAACACCACCGGCGGTCCGCTGCCGTGCTCGAGATAGTGCATCTCGTAGCCTTGCTTCAGAGTGACGGTGCGGCCGAACGGGGGCGTGGACGGGCGTTCCTGGGACATGGTCGCTCCTTGGGCAGGCTGTAGAGGCGGAATACGCAGCTGAGGCGCCCTGCGTCACCGCAATCTCCGGTTTTGTACGATTTTACACTACGAGATGCGTAGTTCGATAGCCTATAAAGTACGAGAATGGTTGTACCAGCAGAGACCGGCGGGTATATTTCGTTTTCGCCGGGAATCGGATCTGATTCTCCCAATCTATTGCCGGAGGTCCCTAATGGCCAGTCCCGCCGCGGTCGTCACCGCGATCCCCAGCAGAGAAACCCTCGTCGGGCGCGCACGCGCCATGATCCCGGCACTCAAGGCACGCTCGGAGGCGGCCGTCGCGGCACGCTCGGTGCCGGCGGAAACCATCCGCGAGATGCAGGAGGCCGGGTTCTTCCGCGTGCTGCAGCCCAAGCGCTACGGCGGCTACGAGCACGATCCGCAGGTGTTCTACGACATCCAGACCACGCTTGCGGAAGGGTGCATGTCCACCGCATGGATCTACGGGGTGATCGGCGTGCACCCGTTCCAGCTCGGGCTGTTCGATGCCAAGGCGCAGGCGGACGTGTGGAGCAAGGACGACTCGACGCTGATCTCCTCCTCCTACCAGCCGGTCGGCAAGATCGAACGCGTCGAGGGCGGCTTCCGCATCTCGGGGCGCTGGGGTTTCTCCAGCGGCTGCGATCACTGCCAGTGGGTCTTTCTGGGCTCGCTCATCCCGCCCCTCGAGGCCGGCGGCCCGCCGGAGATGCGCACCTTCCTGCTGCCGCGCAGCGACTACCAGATCGTGCACGACTGGAACGTGTTCGGCCTGCAGGCCACCGGCAGCCACGGCATCATCGTCGACAAGGCCTTCGTGCCCGAGCACCGCACCCACAAGGCAGTCGATGGTTTCCTGTGCAAGAACCCGGGCCAGCTGCAGAACACCGCCCCGCTGTACCGCCTGCCCTGGGCGCAGGTGTTCGTGCGTGCGGTCTCCAGCGCGGCCATCGGCGCGCTGCAGGGGGCCCTCAACGCCTTCATCGGCATCGCCGCCAAGCGCGTCTCCACCAACACCGGCAAGTCGACCAAACTGGACCCGTTCGCGCTGAACGCCGCCGCGCGCACGCAGTCGGCAATCCTCGAGATGAAGACCGTCCTCTACCAGAGCTTCGATGAGATGATGAAGCGCATCAACGCCGGCGAGGAGATCCCGATCCAGGACCGTATCCGCTACCGCTTCGAATCCTCGCAGGTGGCACGGCGCTGTGCGCTGCTGTGCGATGAGCTGATGCCGCTTTTGGGCGGGCGCGCCATCTACATGGACAGCCCGGTGGTGCGCTACTGGCTCGACATCAATGCCGCGCGCGCCCACGTGGCCAACGATCCTGTCATCATCGGCACCTCGCTCGGCGCCCTGTACGTCGGTGAGAACGTGCAGGAGTTCTTCATCTAGCCTCACGGTAGACCGACCACAATGGCAAAGATAAAGGCCGCGCTCATCGGCTCGGGCAACATCGGCACCGACCTCATGTACAAGGCGCTGCGCAGCCGCTGGATCGAGCCCACCTGGATGGTCGGGATCGACGCGGCCTCCGACGGACTTGCCAAGGCGCGCGAGCAGGGACTGTCCACCACCGCCGCCGGCGTCGACGGCCTGCTGCCGCACCTGAAGAAGGACGGCATCCGCATCGCCTTTGACGCCACCAGCGCCTACGTGCACCCGGAGAACGCCCGCAAGCTCAAGGAGCACGGGGTGGTGGTGATCGACCTCACCCCGGCTGCCATCGGTCCTTACTGCGTGCCCTCGGTGAATCTCTCCGAGCACGTGGGCAAGGGCGAGATGAACGTCAACATGGTCAGCTGCGGCGGCCAGGCGACCATCCCGATCGTGGCCGCGGTGGCGCGCGTGCAGGCGGTGGCCTATGCGGAGATCGTGGCGACGGTGGCCTCGCGCTCGGCCGGTCCGGGCACGCGCAAGAACATCGATGAGTTCACCCGCACCACGGCCAGCGGCATCGAGAAGGTCGGCGGCGCCAAGCGCGGCAAGGCCATCATCATCTTAAATCCCGCCGAGCCGCCGCTGATCATGCGCGACGTGGTGCACTGCCTGACGGAAGCGGAGCCGGACCAGGCGGCCATCCGCGCCTCGATCCTGGCGATGATCGCCGAGGTGCAGAAGTACGTGCCCGGTTACCAGCTCAAGAACGGCCCGGTGTTCGATGGCAAGCGGGTGTCCACCTACCTCGAGGTTGCCGGGCTGGGTGATTACCTGCCCAAGTACGCCGGCAACCTCGACATCATGACCGCAGCCGCCCTGCGCACCGGCGAGCTGATCGCCGAGGAGATCTCCGGCGGGCGCTTTGAAGCGGCAAAGAGGGCCTCATGAACCTTAAAGGCAGGAAGATCGTGCTGCACGACATGTGCCTGCGCGATGGCATGCACCCGAAGCAGCACCAGATCTCGCTCGCGCAGATGGTCGCGGTCGCCACGGGACTCGATGCCGCCGGCGTGCCGCTCATCGAGGTCACGCACGGGGACGGCCTGGGTGGGGCCTCGGTCAACTACGGCTTCCCGGCGCACAGCGACGAGGAATACCTGCGCGCGGTGATCCCCAAGCTCAAGCGCGCCAAGGTCTCCGCCCTGCTCTTGCCGGGCATCGGCACGGTCGAGCACCTGAAGCTCGCGCACGACTGCGGCGTCGCCACCATCCGCGTGGCCACGCACTGCACCGAGGCGGACGTCTCCGAGCAGCATATCTCCCAGGCGCGCAAGCTCGGGCTCGACACCGTCGGCTTCCTCATGATGGCGCACATGGTCGAGCCGCAGGAACTGGCGCGGCAGGGCCAGCTCATGGAGAGCTACGGCGCCAACTGCATCTACTGCACCGACTCGGCCGGCTACATGCTCCCCGATGACGTGAGCGCACGGATCACGGCGCTGCGCGCGGCGCTGAAGCCCGGGACCGAGATCGGCTTTCACGGCCACCACAACATGGCCATGGGGATCGCCAACTCGCTCGCCGCCATCGAGGCCGGAGCGGTGCGTATCGATGGCTCGGCGGCAGGCCTGGGTGCCGGTGCCGGCAACACCCCGCTCGAGGTCTTCAACGCCGTGGCCACGCGCATGGGGATCCACACCGGCGTCGATGTCTTCAGGCTGATGGACGTGGCGGAGGACCTGGTGGTGCCGATGATGGATCACCCGATCCGCATCGACCGCGACGCGCTGATCCTGGGCTACGCGGGGGTCTACTCCTCGTTCCTGCTGTTCGCCAAGCGCGCCGGCGCCAAGTACGGGGTCTCCTCGGCCGACATCCTGGTGGAGCTCGGGCGGCTGAAGACCGTCGGCGGCCAGGAGGACATGATCGAGGACCTCGCCATCAACATGGCGCGCGCCAAGAAAAGCGCCTGAGCGCACTCGCGGAGCTCCCATGGCAGTCGATCCCAGAGTTCAGGCTTTCCTCGATTCCCCGCTCGCCACGCATGCACCGCACGAGGAGCTCGGCCCCGCCGGCCTGCGCGCCCTGGTCGCGCAGAACCCCGCTCCGGTGCTCGCCCCGCCGATCCATGCGGTCACTGAGCTCACGGTCCCGGGCGCCCAGGGCCCGCGGCGCGTACGGCTGTACCGCCCCTCGGCCTCGCGCGAGCTGCCGCTGATCCTCTACTACCACGGCGGCGGTTTCGTCATCTGTACCCTGGAGATGTACGACGACACCTGCCGCCTGCTCGCCAACTACTCCGGCTGCGCGGTGGCCTCGGTGGACTACCGCCTCGCCCCCGAGACCCCCTTCCCGGGGCCGCTCGAGGATTGCTATGCGGCATTGAAGAACCTGGCAACCCGGGGCGCGGAGCTCGGCATCGACGCCACCCGGCTGGCCGTGGCCGGCGACAGCGCCGGCGGCAACCTTGCCACCGCGACGGCGATCCTGGCGCGCGACCGCCAGGGTCCCGCGCTGCGCTGCCAGGGGCTCATCTACCCGTGCGTGGATCCTGCCTGCGGCAGCGCCTCGCAGCGGGCGTTCGCGGAAGGCTACCTGCTCTCGCGCGAGGGCATGCTGTGGTTCTGGAAGCAGTACCTGCAATCAAAGGCGGACCTGACCAATCCCCTGGCCGCGCCCGGCAAGGGCAACTTAAGCGGCCTGCCGGCCGCCAGCCTGATCAGCGCCGAGTACGATCCGCTGCGCGATGAAGGCGAGGAATACGCCGACCGGCTGCGTGCGGCGGGCGTCGAGGTCACCGGCCGGCGCTACCTCGGCATGATCCACGGCTTCGCGAGCATGCCCTACCTCACCCCGGTGGCGAACCACGCCCTCGCCGATCTCGGCGCGGACCTGCACACGGCCCTGACGGCCTAGCGCTTCACCAGCACGGCCGAGCCGTGCCCGAAGAGGCCCTGGTTGGCCGTGATGCCGACGCGGGCATCGGGCACCTGCCGGGCGCCGGCCTGCCCGCGCAGCTGCCATACCAGCTCGCACACCTGCGCCAGCGCCTGCGCCGGCACCGCCTCGCCGAAGCAGGCCAGGCCACCGCTGGGATTGACCGGGATGCGCCCGCCTAAGCGCGTCGCGCCACTGCGCAGCAAGCCCTCCGCCTCGCCCGTCTTGCACAGGCCGAGGTACTCGTACCAGTCCAGCTCCATCGAGGCGGCCAGGTCGTAGACTTCCGCGAGCGAGAGCTCCTCCGGCCCGATGCCGGCCTCCTCGTACGCCCTGGCGGCCAGCGAGGCACGGAAGGAATGGCCATCGGCCGCCGCGGCAGAGTCGGTGGCGATGTCGGGCATCTCCACCTCGGTGCTGGCAAAACGCGGCGTGACGGTGGAGATCGCGGCGATGCGCGGCGCCGAGGTGGCGCCGCGGCGGCGCGCGTACTCCAGGCTCGACAGCACGATGGCCGCGCCACCGTCGGACGTTGCGCACACGTGCAGCAGGCGCAGCGGATCGGCCACCATCGCCGAGGTGTTGACCTCCTCGGCGGTGAAGCGCTTGCGGTAGCGGGCGTTGGGGTTTTCCGCGCCCTGGGCCGCGTTCTTGAGCTTCACGGCGGTGAAGTCATCGACGGTGGCACCGTAGAGGTCCATGCGCCGCCGTGCATAGAGGGCGAAGTACGTGGGGTTGGTGATCCCCAGGTGGAAGCGCACCCAGTCCGGGTCCTCCGGGCGGTAGCCGGCGGCCGGTGCCAGGAACCCCTTGGGCGTGGTATCGGCGCCGACGACCAGGGCGACATCGCAGCCGCCGGAGAGGATCTGCGCCCGCGCCGCGGCGAGGGCCTGCGAACCGGAGGCGCAGGCCGCATACGAGGTGTTCACCTGGGCGCCCTGCCAGCCCAAGGCCTGCGCGAAGGTCGCCCCGGCCACATAGCCCGGGTAGCCGCAGCGCATCGTGGCCGCGCCGGAGATGAACTGCACCTCCGGCCAGGGCACGCCGGCGTCCTTGAGCGCCGCGCGCGCGGCATGCACCCCGTACTCGACGAAGTTGCGGCCCCACTTGCCCCACGGGTGCATGCCGACGCCAAGCACCGCGACCTCGCGGCTCACTTCGCGCCCCGCATGGGTTTCCACTTCCAGATGAGCTTCTCCTGAGTGCCCTCCGTGTACAGCGGCTCGAGCACCAGCTCCATCTCCATGCCCACGGCAAGGTCGGCGACCTCGGTCCCCGCGCTCACCTGGCCGAGCACGATCATGCGCTCGGCGGCCAGCTCCACCGCGGCGATCGCGAAGGGCACGAAGGGCACGGCAGCGACGAACGGGGGCGGCGGCTGGTAGCAGGCGTTGGTGTACGACCACACCCTGCCGGTGCGGCTCAACTTCACCGCCTCGAAGGTCACGCCCGCGCACGCCGGGTTGCGGCAGAAGGAGCCCTGGCGCGGGAAGAAATAGGTCCCGCAGGTCAGGCAACGCGAACCGATCAGGTGCGGCGGGTCATCCAGGGTGTACCAGCCCTCGATGGCGGCCACGGCGGTAGCGGCGGTCATGCGTGTTGCCGGAAAAGGCGCCGCCTACTGCGGCGGCATCTTGACGCCGGCGGTGAGCCCGCCATCGACCACGAACTCGCTGCCCGTGGTGTAGGAGGAGGCATCGCTGGCCAGGAACACCACGGTCGGGGCGATCTCGGACGGGTCGCCCATGCGGCCCATCGGTGAGTTGGCGAACGGGGCCGTGCTCAGGGCACTCAGGGGAACGTTCAGCGACTCCACCAGCAAGGGCGTGAGCATCGCCCCGGGGCACACCACGTTGACGCGCACCTTGGCGGGCCCGAACTCGAGCGCCGCGGCCTTGGTCATGCCGACCACCGCGTGCTTGCTCGCGGTGTAGGCCAGCGCCAGCGGCACGCCCTCGATGCCGGCGGTCGAGGCGATGTTGACGATCGAACCACCGCCGGCATCGCGCATCTGCGCAAAGCAGGTGCGCATGCCCAGGAAGGTGCCGAGCTGGTTGATGCGGATGATCTGCAGGTATTCCTCGACGCTCTGCTCGACCGTGGCGCGGGTGCGGTAGATACCGGCGTTGTTGACGAGGATCGTGACCGGGCCGAAGCGCTGGCGTGCCTCGGCCAGTGCCTGCGCCCATTCCGACTCGCTCGACACGTCCAGGTGGACATAGTGGGCGCGCTCGCCGAGGGACTTCGCCAGGGCGACGCCCTCCTCGTCGCGCACGTCCGCGAGCACCACCTGCGCTCCTTGCGCGTGCAGCTGCTGGCTGATGTGCGCGCCCAGTCCGCGCGCCGCACCCGTCACGATGGCAACCTTGCCGGCCAGACGTGTCATGGAACTCCTCAGGCAGTATCTAGGTCACTTAGCCCTTAAGCCTAACTGCAGACCCACCGTGGTCGGCATCACACATATAGAGTACTCTTTATTAATAGGCCACAGGCGCGCCCAAGCGCCCCGCAGAACACGCCCATGAGTCGTCCCGCCGCCACCCGTTCCACCGCCCGCCCCATCACTCCGGCTGCCCCGAGCGCTGCGGAGCCCGGCACGTCGGACCTGCGCGAGCGCCTGACCCTGCTGCTGCACGAGGGGGCGATCAACCCGAAGCGCTGGCGCGAATTCCTCGAGGGGCTGGGCCGGCGCCTCAAGGGGGCGGCGACCTTGATCCTGCGCTCACCGCACGTCGCCGAGGCTGGCCTTCTGTACTCCTGGGGCGGCAGCGATGAGGTGCTCGGTCAGTACCACCGCTACTTCCCGCTCGACCCGTTCGTGAACCTGCCGGAGAAGCAGGTCATCACCATGCACGAGTTCGTGCCGGTCGAGCAGCTCGAGCGCAGCCGCTTCTTCACCGAGTACCTGGTCCCCTGGGATGCGATCTACAACCTGGGTGTCGACCTGCACGACGGCGACCGGCTGTACGCGCGCCTGCGCGTCACCCGCGGCCGCCACGCGGGCAACTTCACCACGGCCGAGAAGCGCTTCGTGGAATCGCTGGTGCCGCACTTCGACATCGCGATGCGCACGCACGCGGCGCTCGATGCCACCAAGATGGAGCGCGCCATCTACGCCGACGCGATGGACCACCTCACGCTCGCCACGATGATCCTGGATGCCACCGGCCACGTGATCCACACCAACGCCCTGGCGCGCGACATCCTGCAGCGCCAGGACGGCATCAGCCTCGCCAACGACACGCTGGTCCTGACCCACCCGGCCGATGCGCAGCGCCTGCGCGATGCCATCGCCCGCTCCATCGCCGTCGGGCGCGCCGCGAAGCCCGGCATCGTCGAGGTGCTGCGCGCCCGCCGCC
The DNA here is from genome assembly GCA_963741745.1 of uncultured Pseudomonadota bacterium. Taxonomy (GTDB): domain Bacteria; phylum Pseudomonadota; class Gammaproteobacteria; order Steroidobacterales; family Steroidobacteraceae; genus 13-2-20CM-66-19. Next base: position 132,807 of record CAVUJF010000002.1, read on the forward strand.
CCTCGGGGGCCGGTCACTACGGCATGATGATCCGGCCGACGGCCGGCTCGGTCGAGGCGGATGAGTTCAACGTCTCCCCGGCGGTCGCGGTGTTCATCAGCGTCGAGGAGAATTCCCAGAGCCCGCCGCCGGTGGAGACCATCCGCAAGCTGTTCGAGCTCACCCACAAGGAGGCCCAGCTGGCGCTGTGCCTGGCCAACGGCCGCAGCCTGCAGGAGGCCGCGAGCGATCTGGGCATCACCCTCAACACCGCGCGCGCGCACCTGCGCTCGACCTTCTCCAAGACCGGCATCGACCGGCAGGCACGCCTGGTGCGTGCCATCCTGCGCAGCGTCGCCCAGCTGGGCGGCTGATCCTCAGCCGTCCGTCTCGGGCCGCACCTCGAAGCGTGCGAAGTAGAACCCGAACCGCTCGCGCAGCTGCGCCGGGTCCACCCCGAAGTCGCCCCTGAGGTCGTAGATCACCTGCCCGGCCTTGCCGCGCGGGTGGGCGTCGAGGAAGTGCGTGAGTGCGGCGCGGGCTGCGGGTGTCAGCGGCAGCTGCGCCTTCGCGTACACCTGCTCGAGGATGCGCCACGGGTCGCGCATGAACACGTGGAACGGGCAGTCGACGCTGCGCGCCTCGGGCGCGAGGCTGCGGTCACGCACGCAGGCGCGCAGCAGCCGCTCGATGCGCGCCACCCAGTAATCGCGCAGCCACTGCATCTCCACCTGCGGGCGCTGGATGCGCTGCGTGTAGGCATTCATGGTCAGCGTCGACTGGATCACCGCCACCGGGTCGCGGTGCGTGAACACCACGATCGCATCCGGGAAAACCTTGAGCAGCGCCGGCAGCTGCTCCAGGTGCTGCGGGCACTTGAGCACCCAGCGCTTGCCGCTCTGGCCGCGTTGCCACTGCAGCAGCTGCAGCACGCGCTTCAGGTAGTGGTAGTGCGGGGTCTGGTCCGTGGCGGCATAGTGCGCACCCCAGCGCGGGGACATGCTCAGCCACTCGTAGTTGTACGAGGCGAAGTCCGGCCCCATCAGCTCGAGTTCCTCGTGGATGTGATCCGGCTCCATCGGGTGCATGGAGGCCAGCAGCGGGGTCACCTGCTTCATGCCCTCCCACGCGGCCGCGCAGCGCGCATAGCGCGGATCGGTGCCATCGGGCAGCGCGGCTTCCCCGGGCAGCGGCACCGGCTCGTAGGACTCCCACAGGGGCAGCGAGTGGAAGCGCGCATCCGCGGCCAGGAGGTTCACCAGGTGGGTGGTGCCCGAGCGTGGCAGGCCGGTGACGATCACCGGCCGGTCGATCTTTTCCTGCAGGATCTCCGGGTGGCGCCTGAGCGTGTCGTGGATGAGCAGGCGGTTGCTCGCATGGCGCGACAGGTAGCCGAACAGCACCCCGCGGTGCAGCCCGGTCAGCGCCTTGTCCGCGTCCCACTCGCTGCACAGGAGCGCCAGGCGCTCGAGAAAATCATCCGGCCCGAAGTCCGTGAGGCCCGTGCGCGCGCGCGCCGCGCCGAGCACCGCTTCCACCGTCAGCTCCACCGGCTGCGATTCGCCCCAGGCCAGCGCGCCGCGCTGCGCCTCATCCAGGCGCGGCTGCGCCAGGTCATCGATGCGGATGTCCTGAGCCACGGCGCTAGCCCACGATCGAGTAGCCGCCATCGACCAGCAGCGTCTGGCCGGTGATGTAGCTGGCACTGGCGCTGGTGAGAAACAGCACGGCACCTGCGACGTCAATGGGCTTGCCCGGCCGGCCGAGCGGCGTGCGCGCCAGCACCGGCGCCATCATCTCCGGCATGCTCAGCATCTGCGCGGTCATGCGGCTCTCGGTGATGCCGGCGGCAACCGCGTTCGCACGGATATTGTCTTTCGCCCATGCCAGCCCCAGGCCCTTGATCAGCTGCACCAGGCCCGCCTTGGCGGCGCCGTAGGCCGGCACCACTTCCACCGCGAAATACGAGGTGAGTGAGGCAATGCCGATGATGCTCGCACCCCCTGGAAGCTTGCTCTGCGCAAGCTTCCCCTTGAGGGCATGCGACATGCGGTACGCGCTGGTGAGGTTCACGCGCACCCCTTTCTCGAAGATCTCCGGGTCGTACTCATTCTGCATCATGAAGTTCGCCCCGGCGTTGTTCACCAGGATGTCGAGCTGCGGCACTGCCGCGGCAACGGATGCAATCTGCGCGTCGTCGGTGAGGCTCAGCTGCAGGTAGCGGAAGCCCTTCAAGTCCTCGGCGTACTCGCTGGCGGCCTTGCGCGTGCCGGTGATGGTGACCTCGGCCCCGGCATCGCGGTAGGCGGCGGCAATCCCGGCACCGATGCCCGAGGTGCCACCGGTCACCAGGACCTGCGCGCCGCGGTAGTTGTAGCTGACATTCGCCCACGTACCCATGAGTGTTCCTTGCTGGTCAACCGCCAAGATCGATGACCTGCAGGGGATTGTCCCCCTGCCAGGTGCGCGAGGCCTCCAGCCGGGCGGCGAAGCCGGCGCGCATCACCTCGTTCATCTCGATGAACTCGAACAGCAGCTTCGGCTCGCGCGGGTCCGACAGGTAGGCCACGCGGGTCACCTCGTTGGCGGCCGCGAACCTCACCTGCATGCCCCGGGCCGTGCCGCGCGCCACGTCGGATGCGACATCATCGCTGAACCAGGCCACGTGGTGCATGCCCACGAGCGGCTCCCCGGCCGGACCGCAGTAGGGCGAGGCGCCGGCGCCCAGGTCCTCGATCAGCTCGATCTCCATGTCCCCCTGGTAGCCCAGCGCCACGTGCATGCGCACCTTCGCCGCCTGCCCGTCGAGCGTACCGGCCATGGCGACATTGCGGAACACGGTCCACGGCCCCACCCCGCTCACCCGCATCCAGTTGTGCACGCTGTCCTCGAGGTTGCGCACCACCCAGGCGACCTGGCGGATCGGGCCGAAGGACTGTGTCTTCATCTTAAGGCTCCCCGAGCATGGCTTGTGGGTCACGTGCCGCATGCGGCGGGCGGCGGTTTGCGGCTAGACTTGAGTGTGCGGCACGGGCCATTCGGACGCGACCATGGAAAAGCTGTTGTATGCATTCTGGCGTGGCAATGAGGGCGCCGACACCCTGCGGCAGCGCTTCCTGCGGGATCTCGCCCCGCGCATCGGCGCACTCGGCGCCGAGCGCGTGCAGCTGAATGTGGCGGACTTCCCTGACCTGACCGGCACCCTGGTCAACTTCAGCCTGCACAACAGCAAGCCGGTGCCCGACGGGCTGGTCTCGTTCTGGCTCACCAGCGCGTACCGCCGCGAACCGGTGGAGAAGCTCCTCGCCGAAAGCTTCGCACGCATCGCCGGCTACGAGGTGGCCGAGTCCACGATTCTGCCCAACGTGCGCCATCGGCCGCGCGCCGGGGAGCGCACCTACGGGTTCAGCCAGGTGACTTTCCTGCAGGTGCCGCCGCGGCTGACCTACGAGGCCTGGCGCAAGGTCTGGTTCCAGGAGCACACCCCGGTCGGGATCGCGACCCAGGCGAACTTCCTCTACGTGCACAACGTGGTGGTCATGCCCCTGACGGATGCGGCGCCGCCCTTCCGCGGCATCGTCGAGGAATGTTTCCCGCCCGAGGCCATGCGCGATTCGCAGGCCTTTTACGATGCGGTCGGGGACGAGCCGCGTCACCAGCGCCACCAGAAGCTCATGATGGACAGCTGCGCCAAGTTCATCGACTTCGACCGCATCGATGTCATTGCCACCAGCGAATACCGGCTGTACGAGGGCAAGGATCCTGCGCTCTGAGGCAGCGCCGCCCCGGCACGCCGCTACCCGAAATTGGCCTGGCCGCCATCCAGCGGCAGCGTGGCGCCGGTCAGGTAATCCATCTCCGGGCTCACCAGGGCCACCACCGCACGGCCGATGTCCACCTCGCAGTCCCCGACCCGCTTGAGCGCCACGGTCTGGAAGAAGGTCTTGGCTTCCGGGTCGTGCTTGATCCAGTTAGCCAGCGCCGGGGATGCGGCCAAGGGCGCAATGTTGTTCACGCGGATCCTGTCCGGTCCCCACTCGCTGGCCGCCGCACGCGTCAGCGCGCGCACCCCCTGCTTGGCCACCGCGTAGGCGCCGTAGTTGGAGGAATCCCAGCGCACGGCCGCGGAGGTGATGAGGTTCACGATGTTGCCGCCGCCGCGGGCCTTCAGGTGCGGGTGGCAGGCGCGCATGAAGCGGAACGAGGCCAGGGGGCCGGCGTGGATGCCGCGCATGAAGGCATCGTCGTCCAGCGACAACAGCGGTCCGAACGCCCCGTCGTAGGCGTTGTTCACCAGGATGTCGATGCCGCCCAGGGCTTCCACGGTGCGCGCAACCGTGCGCGTGATGTCCTCGGCCTTGAAGACGTCGCACACGATCGCCATGCCCTTGCCGCCGCGGCCGGTGAGGGTCTTGAGCGTCTCGGCAAGCTTCGATTCCGTGCGGCCGGTGACCGCCACCGTGGCGCCGGCGGCGGCGAGCGCGAACGCGATGCCCTGGCCGACGCCCTGGCCGGCACCGGTGACGAGTGCGACCTTGCCTGAAAGCTTGGCCATTACTTGGCTCCCGCGGGCGCCGGGGGCGGCACGCGCGCCAGCCAGTGCGCGGTGAGATTCGGCGGCTCGGTGAAGCTCTCCACCTGCTCGTAGACGCGCTCGTAGGTGGACTCGGAGATGCGCCACTGGCCGCCACTCTTTACATACTTGTCGCGGTACAGTGCGCTGCCGGTGGTCTTCACCTTGTCCTTGAGGTTGATGAAGATGTCCGTCAGGTACCAGATGCCCGTGGCGGTGGTATCGGTCAGCACGTCGATCTCGCCGTGGTGGCCGGTGTGGCACCCCACGCCGTTGGCGTTGAAGGACGCGGCGATGGCCGCGAGGATGTTCTCGCGCCCGCTCATCTGCCAGCGGTACGTGCCGCCCTTGTAGTCGACCTTCATGTCCTCGGTCATAAGGTCGCGCACGAGGGCGATGTCGCCGGTGTCGATGCCGCGCCAGTACTTGTACTTCAGGCGCTTGATGAGTTCGATGTCTTCCAGGCGTAGCGACATGAGAATTCCCCTCTTGAGACCGGCCGGGCACGAACTGCGCCCATGCTACAGGCTGCATCCGCAGCCGAATCTACCTTATCCTTGTGCGGATACATCGCCGAAACAGAGTACCCGCCGTGACCGAACCGCTCCGCTATTCGCAAAGCCGCCCGGCATCACTCGACAAGGTCCCGCGCTGGGACTACGAGGCGGACGTGATCGTCCTGGGCTTCGGCGCGGCCGGGGCGTGCACGGCGCTCGAGGCGGCCCGCGCCGGTGCGCGGGTGCTTCTGGTGGAATGCGCCGCCGGCAGCGGCGGCACCTCGGCCCTGTCCGGGGGCGAGATCTACATGGGCGGCGGCGGCGGCACGCCGATCCAGCGTGCCGCCGGCTTCGAGGATGCCACCGAGGATCTGTACCGTTACCTGGTGATGGTGGGCGGCCCTAACGCCGATGCCGCCAAGGCACGCCTGTATGCGGACGGCTCGCTCGGGCACTTCGGATGGCTCCAGGCGCAGGGCGTGGAGTACAAGAACTCCTTCATCGCCGAGCGCTGCATCGAGCCGGCAACGGATGACTGCCTGATCTGGTCCGGCAGCGAGGAGGCATGGCCGTTCTCAGAGCAGGCCCGCCCGGCCCCGCGTGGCCACTGCCCGAAGTTCCTCGGCATGGGTGGCGGCCGTTATGTCATGGATGTACTCACGCAGCGCGTCATCGAGGCCGGCGTGCAGGTCATCTACAACGCGCGCGCGCAGGCACTGATTGCCGACGGCGCGCGCGAGGCGCATGGGCTGGTGCTGCGGATCGACGGCCAGGAGCGCTTTGCCCGCGCACGGCGCGCGGTGGCGCTGTGCGCCGGCGGCTTCGTGATGAACCGCGGGATGGTCAGGCAGCACGCCCCGTTCCTGCTGCGTTCCCAGTTTCCGCTCGGCACGGTGGATGATGGTTCCGGGATCCTGCTCGGCGCCAGCATCGGTGGGGCGATGATGAACATGAGCGAAGGGTTCGCGACCATTCCCTGGTATCCGCCCGGCTCGCTGGTGAAGGGAATATTCGTCAACAGCCAGGGACAGCGCTTCATCAACGAGGACTGCTATCACGGCCGGGTGTCCAACTACATCATGCACCAGAGCGGGGACCGCATCTGGTTGCTCCAGGACCATGCGACCTATGCCATGGGGGAGATGCAGCAGCTTGCCAAGATGGAGATCGGCGCCGCGGGTGAGACCTGGGAGGAAGTGGAGCGCGAGCTGCAGCTGCCGGTGGACTCGCTGGCCGCCACCGTACGGCTGTACAACCACTACGCCGCGGAGGGCACCGATCCGCTGTTCCACAAGGCGCGCAAGTGGCTGAAGCCCCTCAACGAGCCGCCGTTCGTCGCCATCGACTGCCGCATCGACCACTGCTTCTATGCCTCCTTTACCCTCGGCGGCCTTGACACCCTGCCGACCGGGGAAGTGGTCGACGCCGACCGCAAGGTCATCGGGGGGCTGTTTGCCGCCGGTCGCACCACCTGCGGATTGCCGCGCTGGGGCGAGGGTTACAGCTCGGGCCTCTCGCTCGCCGATGCGTCCTTCTTCGGTCGCGAGGCCGGCAAGCGCGCGGCGGCCACGTCACGGTAGTTCGGACTGGGACGCGGCGCCGTCCCGACTGCAGCTCACTCGCCGGGTAGCAAGCACTGCCGTGGTGTCCGCCCCGAACTCGCGCGCCCTCGCTGGAGTCTCGCGGGCCCGCGGACTGGCGACATCCGCCGCATCGACGCGCGCCGCCCACTCCTGAGCGCGAGCGCTGGCTGCCTGTGCATCGGCGATGTCGGCGAACTGGATTCCGTAAGCCACGACCTCCGACAGGGCGAGCGAGAACAGGCGACCGCCGCCGCGCTGATAGCCCACCCACGCAGCCAGCGCAGCGTGCAGCCCGGTGATCGGATCAGCGACGGCATCGGCACAAAACATGGCGCGCCCGCTCGCATTCCAGAGCACCTGCGAAAGACCCCCGGCTACCGCACCGTCATCGCCGAACGCAATCCAGTCAGCCTCTGGCCCGGTACGCCCGTGGCCTGTGATGCTGATCCAGGTGAGTCCCGGGTTCTCGCCCATGATCTGCTCGGCATGGATGCCGAGCTGGCGCAGCGCACGGGGCCGCGAGGCCTCCACCACGATGTCCGCAGTGCATAGCAACGTGCGCAGCTGCGCGCGACCCTCCGGCTGAGCCAGATCGAGCGCGACGCTCGCCTTGCCGGCGTTGAGCAGGTCGAAGAATCCGTCCCCCGCGTTGCGCATGCCGTCAGGGCGGCTGGCGCTCTCCACCTTGATGACCTGCGCCCCCATCAGCTGCAGCATGTGCGTGCATAACGGCCCGGCCCACAGTGAGGACAGATCGACCACGAGGGGTGCAATGCCTGGCGTGGGAGCCGCTGCAGCGCCGAGTCGATAGTCCTCCCGGCACCACTGCGGCGGCTGATCGCTGCGGGGCCGCATCTCTGCCAGGGCAAGACCGAGAAGCCTGCCGCGGCTGACGCACTCCTGCACGGCGCGTGTACGCAGTGCGGCGGCCACGCCGCCCCAGCCGGTGATGTCGCCGCCCTCGAGCCACGCCGGCAATAGATCCCAGTCGCTGGCACGGGCGAGGTTCAGGGCGAGCCACCCGTCCTCACACTGCAGCAACCGGCAGCTGCCGCCCGCGGAGACGTCTCCCCCGCGCGTGTAGCCGGTCAGGGCGGCCCGCTCGCTCAGCAGGCAGGCGCCCTCGATCGAAGCGACCCCGGAACCGGGCCGCAGCGCCTGCAGGGCGGCGATGATGCCGTCCGCGTAGGACGCCAGAGGCACGGGGCACATCTGCGGCGGATCTTGCGGGTAGCCGGTCAGTGCCATGGCACCACTTTGCGCCCAGCGCAGCGCCGGGTGGCTTTCCGGCTGCGGCGGGAGTACCAAGGTGGCGCCAAGCTGTGCCAACAACCCGTTCGCGTAGTCGGTTGCACAGGACTCGGTCGCCATCCTCTACTCCGTGCGGATCGCCTCGCACCAAGTGGCTGCGCGGTCGAACAGGTGATGACGCGAGTCGAACAGGAAGTGCGCATGCCCGGTCGAGGGCAGCACCAGCAGCGTGATGTCGCTGCTGCCCGGGTAGCTGGCAGGCACCTCGTGCGGCGGGCCTGCCATGTCGCGATCGCCGAGCGCCAGCAGCAGCGGCACCGTGATCCGCGCACACTCCGGAAGGACGCTGCCGGGTATCATGGAATATAGGCCCGCGGTCAGCAGCAGTTCGGCGCGCACGCGGTTCAGGGCCTCGACACCGCGGCGGTCGGCGGTTGCCCCGGCGAACAGGTCCCGGCCTTGCTGGGTGCGCGGCACGGGGGGATAGGGATCGGGGCTGCGCAGGCGCGCCAGGCGCACCAGGTTCGCGCGGGTGCCCGCGGGGTCCCCGGCGAAGCGCTTCTCTTCCTCCGACAGTGCGACCACCAGCCCCTTGGTGCCGAAGCCGAAGAGCATCAGGCCCTCGTAGCTGGCGTGCTGCGCCTGCTGGACACCGGTGAGCATCGCGCCCATCGAATGCCCGACACCGATGGCGCGCACCGCCCCCAGCGGCCGGCCCGCCAGATCGCCGGAGACCAGTTCCGCGTGGATAGCCGCGACCGCGGCGGCGTTGCCGCGCGCGAGGATCTCGGGGGTGAGCTGGTACCCGTCCTTGGGCCGGGAGCTGTCGCCAATGCCCAGCGGATCGAGGGTGACGACGATGTAGCCGCGTGCATTCAGGGCCGCGGCGAAGCTGAAGTTGCCCTCGGCCTGCAGGTCAAAGTAGCCGCGGGACATGGCCCCACCGGGCAGGCAATACAGGGCGGTGGGCCGCTCAGGGATCCGTGCCGGCAGGTGGACGCTGGCGGTGATGCTCAAGCGACCCTCGCCGGGCAGCGGCTCGCCGATATCGATCCTCCGCGCAAGCGGAGCCACTGCACTCACCCGATACCCCAGCTCCAGGACTGCGTGGCCAGGGGGTCAGTAACCGCGGGCGCCAAGACCGCGCAGCAGCACCGTGAGGTACTCGCGGATTGCGGGAATTCCCAGGTCCCCGGGGATGAAGTACATCCGCAGCACCGTCACCCCCATGAGGGCATCGACCACCATCTCGACGTTGGTGGTACGGGGCAGTTCGCCGCGCTCGATCGCACGCTGCAGCACCAGGCGCACCGGGTCGCCCCGGCGGCGCATCAGCGGGTCGAACACCGCCGCCAGCGCCGGGTTGTGCGCCCGCTCCGCCACCAGCGTCGGCATGATCGCATTGGAGGGGGGCTTGTGCAGGATGCGCAGGAACTGCCGGTACAGCCCGAGCAGGTCCGACATAACGTCGCCACGGTCGTGCGCGGTAAGCGCCGGCCAGCGGTTGAAGGCCTCGATCACCAGGTGTTCCTTGGTGGGCCAGCGCCGGTAGATCGTCGACTTGCTCGCCCGCGCCCGCGCGGCCACCTTGCTGACCGTGATGTCCGCGTAGCGCTCATCGGCCAGCAGGAAGGTCGTGGCCCGGATAATGGCCTCCTCGGAACGCTTGCTGCGCGGACGGCCGGGTTTACGCTTCGCCTGGGATGCGGTGACAGGAAGCTGGCTGGTCATTTCATCCCCGAATCAGGCGTGCTCTAGGCTGCGGAAACTATCGCATACCGGCGCCGGCGGGGTCCAATAGGTACCGGTGGTTCCGTATTCATCGCAATGCGTATACCATCGGGAAACCCGCCCTATCCACGGCTTTATCGTGAGGCTTGCATGGCCACGGTTGCATCCGAAGCTCTCAAGGAACCGCTCAAGGCACCACTGAAGGAGCCGCCGCTGGTGAAGGGTCTGCCCTTCCTCGGCAACGCGCTGGACATGGCGAAGGATCCGGGCCGGTTCTTCTACGAGTGCTATCGCAAGTACGGGCCGGTCTTCAAGCTGAAGGTGATGAAGAACACCTACACCGTGATGGCCGGCGCCGAGGCCGCCAACTTCATGGGCACGCGCGAGGGTCGCGACTCGCTGCGCTCGAAGGAATTCTGGCAGGGCCTGGTCGATGAGTGGGGTGCCTCGCGCACCCTCACCGGCTCGGACGGGGAGACCCACCAGAAGCTGCGTGCCGTCATGAAGCACGGCTACTCGAAGGAATCGCTCAAGGGCCGCTACGACGAGCTCGTCGAGATCACCGACAAGGTGATCGCGCGCGACTGGCCGGTCGGGCAGCTGGTGCCGGTCGTGCAGAACATGCAGTACATCGTCACCGAGCAGCTCGGGGCGATGCTCACCGGCACCTCCCCGCGCGAGTACGTGAAGGACATCCGCACCACGATCCTCTACATCCTGAACATCCTGGTGACGCGCCAGCGCCCGAAGTGGATGCTCAAGGACCCGCGCTACAAGTACGCCAAGAGCCGCGTCTCTGAACTGGGGCGGCGCATGATCGCCCAGTACGAGGCCGGCAAGGCCGATCGTGATCCCGCGCGCCGCAACCTCGTGGACGATGTCATGGAGGCGCATGCGCGCGACCCGGACCTCATCCCGCGCAGCGACCTGATCCTGAGCCTCACCGGGCCGTTCGTGGCCGGCCTCGATACGGTGGCGAACACCGTCTCCGGGTTCATCTACGCGGTGCTGAAGAACCCCGAGGTGCTCAAGCGCGTGCAGGCCGATGCGGATGCCCTGTTCGCCAAGGGCAGCATCGACGAAGCCGACGTGCGCAACGAACTACCGAACATCGATGGGGCCATCATGGAGGCCATGCGGGTCTACACGATCGCCGTCGCGCAGATGCGCACCGCGACGCGTGACTTCGCCTTCCTCGGCTACCAGATCCGCGAGGGCGAGCTGCTGTATGTCGCGACCGCCGTGCCGCACTACATGGAGGAGTACTACCCGAACCCGGAGAAGTTCGACATCGACCGCTACGCCAAGCCGCGCGCCGAGCACCTGAAGCCCGGCGTCTACTCCCCGTACGGCCGCGGCACGCACACCTGCCTGGGCAAGACCCTCGCCGAGGTGCAGATGGCCCTATCCATGGCACGCCTGTTCTACAAGCTGGACCTGGAGCTCGAGTCCCCGGACTACATGCTCGAGACCAAGGTGCTGCCGACCCCGGGGCCGAGCATGAAGTTCAAGGTGCGCGTCAAGGGCATCCGCCACTGAAGGCCCGTGGCGGCGCCTGCGCGCTGCTACGCCTTGATCGCCTTCTCGATGAGCTTGCGGTAGGTCTTCGAGTACGGCGGCAGGTTGAAGGTCAGATCGAGCAGGCCGAGGGGCTGCTCGACCACCGAGCGCGGGTTGGACATCTCCATGAAGCCCGTCTCCCCGCCCACGCGCCCGATGCCCGAGTGGTTGACCCCGCCAAAGGGCAGGCGCGGGTTGGTGCCCGACTGGATCAGGTTGTGGTTCACCACCGTGCTGCCGGCGCTGGTGTGGGCGAGGAAATAGTCGATCGCCGCGCGCTCCCTGGCGTAGATATATAGGGCGAGCGGCTTGGTGCGCCGCTCGATGATCTCGAGCGCCTCGCTCTTCTCGCGGAACGGGATGACCGGCAGGATCGGCGCGAAGATCTCCTCCTGCATCACCAGCATGTCCTCGCTCACGTTGGTGATCACCGTCGGGGCCACGAAGCGGTCTTCGGCGCGCGTCTGGCCGCCGGTGGCGAACTTGCCACCCTTCTCGCGCGCATCCTGCAGCAGGCGCGAGACGCGGTTGAAGTGCTGGTCATTGATGATGCGCATCAGCTCGGCGGACTTCTCAAAGCCGGCGCCGTCGGCGTTGTACATGGCGCCCATGGCGGCCACCAGCGCGGCGACGAACTTCTCGTACACCGATTCGTGGACCAGCACGTAGTCCGGCGCCACGCACACCTGGCCGGCGTTGGCCACCCGGCCCCAGGCGATCTTGCGGGCGGCGTTGTCGATCGCTGCCGAGGCATCCACGATGGCCGGGTTCTTGCCCCCCATCTCGAGCGTCACCGCGGCGAAATTCTCCGCTGCCGCCTTCATCACCAAGCGCCCGACCCTTTGCCCGCCGGTGTAGTAGATGTGGTTGAAGGGCTGGGTGAGCAGCTGCTGGGCGACCTCCGGGCCGCCCTCGAATACCGCGAACTCGTCCGGTGGCATGGCCGCCTCCAGGACCTCCTTCAGGACCCGGGCGCTGTGCGGGGCCAGCTCGGAGGGCTTGAGCGCGAAGGCGTTGCCCGCCGAGATCGCCGCGATCGCCGGCACCAGTGCAATGGCGATCGGCGCGTTCCAGGTCGACAGGTTGAGCACCACGCCCTTGGGCTCATAGAGGATGTAGCACCTCTTGCCCATGGTCGCGGCGGAGTTGCGCACCTTGCGCGGCTTCATCCAGGCGGTCACGTGCTTGGCAACGAAGTCGGCCTCGCTCTTGACCATGACCAGCTGGGCGGCGACATCCAGGTCGCAGGCCTTCATCTCGGTATGCGCCGCGTCGTAGAAGCGCTGCTTGTTGGCGAGCACCGCCGCGAGCATGCCCCGGAGTCTGGCGGCGCGCTGCGCGCCGGTGGTCTGCGCCAGTACGCGGCTGCCCTTACGCAGCTGCGCAAACCGTGCTGTAACGTCCTGCACCGATCTTCTCCTCGCCCGCGCTGTGCGGACCTAGATGTTGAACTGTCTCACGATCAAACGCGCGGCGGCGCAAGCACCGCTCATGCCTGCGCACTCAATGGCGGCACCGCCGCCTCCACCAGCCTGTCCACCAGCCCCCAGGCGCACGCGGTGTGGGCATCCAGGCGCCGCGCCGACAGGGCAAGAAAGCCGGTGCGCAGGCGGCCGATGCGCCGCGCAATGCTCACACAGCCCCCGGAGCCCGGGATCAGCCCGAAGCGGATCTCGGGCAGGTGGAAGAAGGTCTCCGGCGTGGCCTCGACGCAGGCGCCGAAAGCGGCCATCTCCATGCCGGCCCCCACCGCGGCACCATGGACGTGGAACTTCAGACGCGGCGCGCAGCGGGCCAGAAGCTGCGGCACCGAGCGCGTGGAGCGCACTGCATGGCCGGTGGCCGGGTCCGGGGCGCTGCCGAACTCCCCGAGGTCACCGCCGGCGCAGAAGCAGCGGCCCTCCCCGCTGATCACCACCTCGGTGATGGAGGCATCCAGCGCGACCAGCTCCAGCGCCTCGACGAGCGCATCGCGCATCTCGATGGACAGCGCGTTGCGCCGCGCGGGCCGGTTCAGCCGCAGCCGCAGCTGCGCACCGTGCCGCTCGATGAGCACCGGGGCACCGGCCGCGGCGGCCTGGGCGGGCGCCGCTCGTTCGTCCCGGGCGAGCCAGCGGCGGAATTCCCCCCCGCCTGCACGGTCGCGTAGGCGAGGGATTCGCAGACCAGGGCGCGCGGGATCTCCAGTCCCTCGGACGCGCGCAGCAGCTGCACCAGTACCATGGCGGCAATCGGCGCGGCTTCGATGTTGGCGACCAGCTCCGCGGCATCTTCCCCGCGCCTCACGACCGCATCGCAGAACGGCGCCAGCGCGTGGCCTTCGCCGGCCGCGGCGATGCCGATCACCGGGCAGGCCTGCGCCTGCAGCCAGGCGGACAGCTGGGCCTGCTCGGCCGCGGCAGCCCGCGTGTCGGGGCCCAGATCGACCAGCACGTGCGTGGTGCCACTGAGCGGTGACAGCGGGGCATGCGCCGCCCCGGCACGGGCCACTTCGAGCAGCCCTCGCGCGTCCAGCCTCGATGATGTGTTCAGAAGAGGTTCTCGCCGCCGGCAGGTGCCTCTGGCTGCACCTGCAGGCTCCCCGGGTCGATCGTGGGTCCGCTCGCGGTACCGCCGGTACCGTTTTGGTACGCTAGCGGTGCCCGATCGCTTCTGTCAACCCTAGAGGTCTTTGCGATGAGCGACGCGATCCTGTACGAAATGCGCGGCCCGGTGGCGCTCATCACCATCAACCGCCCCGAGAGCCGCAATGCCATCAACGCCGAGGTGCGCGCCGGGCTGCACGCGGCCTGGCAGCGCTTCGAGGCGGATGAGGCGGCCCTGGTGGCGATCCTCACCGGTGCCGGCGAGCGCGCCTTCTGTGCCGGGATGGACCTGAAGGAAGCCAGCGCCAGCGGCCTCAAGGTGCCCGCGCGCGGTTTCATTCCGATCCTGGGAGACTCGGTCCAGGTGTCCAAGCCGACCATCGCGGCGGTGAACGGCATGGCGATGGCCGGCGGGTGGCTGTTCGCGCAGATGTGCGACCTGTGCGTGGCCGCCGAGCACGCCACCTTCGCGATCACCGAGGCCCGGGTGGGCCGCGGCACGCCCTGGGCCGCACCGCTGGTGCACATGCTGCCCCAGCGTATCGTGATGGAACTGCTGCTGACCGGGGAACCGATGAGCGCCACGCGCATGCGCGAGCTCGGCTACGTCAACCATGTGGTGCCTGCCGAGCAGCTGATCCCGCGCAGCCTGGAGCTCGCCCTGCGCATCGCCGCCAACGCGCCGCTGACGGTGCGCGCCTGCCGCGCGCTGGTCTATGCGGCCACCGAGACCGGGCGCACCGAGGCACTGCGCGCCGGCGACCGGCTGTTCGAGCCGGTCTACCTGAGCGAGGACGCGCAGGAGGGCCCGCGTGCCTTCGCCGAGAAGCGGGCGCCGGTGTGGAAGGGGAAGTAGCCGGCTCAGGTGCGCCGGCCGCCCCCGCATCCGTTGCCGGCCGGCAGCCGCCTGGGGGTACGGGATATCGATGAGGTGGTGGATCCACGATCCCATCGCGACGAGGCTTCTCTGTAATATGAGCTTTAGGATCCGACCGCAGCTCACTCCATGGGAGGAGCTCTAGGTTCCGGTGACCTCCTCAATCGTTTGAACCGGCACCAGCGCAACCGGCTGACGTGCTCGGAGAATATCCATGCCCAGTACAGGCTTATCCCGGGCGGAACACGCTGAGATCAGGGCGCAGCTGCGAACGCTGCGCGCGCGGCTCACGCAGGCGCGCGACCTGCTCGTGCACTTCAAGGAGGACCGCATTGACCGTGACCGGCTGGAACCGGCTGCGCGGCGGGTCGATGACCTCATGGACATGTTCGTGGGCGACCGGCGCGATACCGCGCGCGGGGCCGTGTGGCTCACGGAGATCCAGAGCGGCGTCGAGGAGCTGCACAATCCCAAGGCCGCCGCGGCCTTGGGTGAAGCGCGGATCCTCATCACCGCGCTGCTCAATGCATTGGGCGCAGCGCCCGGGGCTGCTGCGCCAGCGGTGCCGCATATCGTGCCCGGCAACGATCGGCACTGACGCGGCAGGGGCGCGAGCGCGCACCGCGGCTCAGAACCGGAATACGCCGTTGCCGCTCATGCCCTGCGGCACGTTCATCGCCACCGACAGCGCGACCCCCAGTGCGTTGCGCGTGTCGAGCGGATCCAGGATGCCGTCGTCCCACAGTTCCGAGGTCGAGTAATACGCGGACGTCTGTTCCTCGTAGGCCCTGAGGGTGTCCTCGCGCAGCTGGCGGATCAGCGCCGGATCGGCCGCCGCGCCGGTGCGCTGCATCTGGCGCAGCTTCACCTCCGCAAGCGTGCCGGCCGCCTGCTCCCCGCCCATCACCGCGATCTGGTGGTTCGGCCAGCCGAACAGGAAACGCCCGTCGAAGGCGCGGCCGCACATCCCGTAGTTGCCGGCCCCGAAGGAGCCATGGCACATCACCGTGAGCTTCGGCACGTGGCTGCAGGACTGGGCCATGATCATCTTGGCCCCGTCCTTGGTGATGCCGTTCTTCTCGTACTCGCGGCCCACCATGTAACCGGTGATGTTCTGCAGGAACAGCAGCGGGGTGTTGTTCTGGTTGCACAGCTCGATGAAGTGCGCACCCTTGATGGCGCTGTCGTTGAACAGGATGCCGTTGTTGCCGAGGACGCCGACGCGGTAGCCCCACAGGTGCGCGAACCCGCACACCAGCGTGGTGCCGTAGTCGGGCTTGTACTCGTGGAAGCGGCTGCCGTCGACGATGCGCCCGATCACCTCGCGCATTTCGAAGGTCTGCTTGATGTCATCCGGGATGATCCCGTACAGGTCATCCGGGTCCAGCTGCGGCGCCTCGATCGCCTGGTCGGGGCTGCGCCACTTCGGCTTCTGCTCCCACTGCGCGACGATCTCGCGGCCGATGGCGATCGCCTCGTCCTCATCGGCGGCCGGGTAGTCGCAGGTGCCGCTGATGCGGGTGTGCAGGTCCGCACCGCCGAGCTCATCCGCGGAGACCACCTCCCCGGTGGCGGCCTTCACCAGCGGCGGGCCGCCCAGGAACACCGCACCCGTGCCGCGCACGATGACGTTGTAGTCACTGAGCGCCGGCACATAGGCCCCGCCTGCAGTGCAATGGCCGAATACCAGGGCGAGCTGCTTGACGCCCATCTTGCTGAGCATGCACTGGTTGCGGAAGATGCGGCCGGCCATGTAGCGGTCGGGGAACAGCGCCGACTGCAGCTGCAGCTGGCCACCGGCGGAATCGCACAGGTGCACCATCGGCAGCTGGTTCTCGACCGCGATGTCGAGCGCGCGCACGATCTTCTTGATGGTGAGCGGGTACCAGGCCCCGCCCTTCACCGTCGGGTCATCCGCGTGGATCATCACCTCGCGCCCGGCGACCACGCCGATGCCGGTCAGGCAGCTTGCCCCGGGTGACTCGCCGCCGTAGGCCATGTTCGCCGCCAGGCTCGACAGCTCCAGGAACGGCGTGCCCGGGTCGAGCAGCCGCTCCAGGCGTTGCCGCGGCAGCAGCTTGCCCTGCCTGGCCAGCCGCTCAAGATCGCGCGCCGGGCGCTCGTGGCGGGCCGCCTGCTGGCGCTGGCGCAACTGGCCGGCGAGCGCCTTGTTGTGGGCATAGCGGCGGCGGAATTCCGCGGAGCTGGTCTGCACGGCCGACTCGAGGCGCTTCATGTCGTGGGAGTCTCCTGCCTGGCAAAGGACACGAGCAGCGCACCGCGCTCGAATACGGCCTCCGGTTGCACGTGCACCTCGGCGACCATGCCCGGGTGCGAGGCGACGATGGTCATCTGCAGCTTCATGCTCTCCAGCGTCAGCAGCTTGTCGCCGCCCGTCACCGCCTGCCCGGCGGCGGCGTGCACGGCCACCACCACCCCGGGCATGCTCGCCCTGATCTCTTCCTGCCCCTCGGCACCGGCGGCGGCGTGCTGGCGAGTGACGAAGTGCACCGTGTAGGTGCGCCCGTGGAGGCGCACCTGCAGCTCATCACCGGCGCGGCAGCGCCAGCCGCGGTAGGCAATCCCGTCGACCGTGATGCTGAACTGCTCGCCGCCGGCATCCGGCGCCTGCACCACGTGCTCTGCGGCACCGACCCGCACGCGCAAGTGCGGGCGATGCGCAAGGATCTGCACCTCGGTGTCCTGTCCATCGACCTGCAGGCGGTGCGTCATGTCAGTTGCGCCAGGGGCCGATGGTGGCGTGCGGCTCGGGAACTGCGAAGACGGCCTGCCGGAACTGCGGCTCGCTGAGCAGTGCGGCCAGCGCCGCGACGGCCGCCTCGGTGGGCCGGGCCACGGGCTTGAGCTCCGCGGCGTGCTCGGTGAGGAAGCCGGTGTGCAGCTGGCCTGCCAGGAACTGCGGGTGCGTGACGACCCTGCGCAGGTAGTCGATGTTGGTCGGTACGCCGAGCAGCGTGAGGTCCGCCAGGGCGGACTCGAGGCGGCCTGCGGCCTCGGCCCGGCTGGCCCCGTGCACGATGAGCTTCGCCAGCATCGAGTCGAAGGCCGGCGTGACCGCCTGCCCCACGCGTATCCCGCCGTCAAAGCGCACGTTCGCACCCTGCGGCGCCTCCAGTACCCCGATGCGCCCCACGGCCGGGCGGAACCCGTGCTCAGGCTCCTCGGCACAGATGCGGCACTCGATGGCATGGCCGTGCGGCCGCAGCGACTCCTGGGTAAACGACAAGCGCTCGCCGGCGGCGATGCGCAGCTGCTCGGCCACCAGGTCCAGGCCCGTCACGCACTCGGTGACCGGGTGCTCGACCTGCAGGCGCGTGTTCATCTCCAGGAAATAGAACTCCCCGTCCGGCGCCAGGACGAATTCCACCGTGCCGGCGTTGCGATAGCGCGCCGCGCGCGCCAGCCGCACGGCGGCAGCGCACATCGCCGTGCGCACCGCGGGCGGCAGGTTCGGTGCCGGGGACTCCTCGATGATCTTCTGGTAGCGGCGCTGCACGGAGCACTCGCGCTCGAACAGGTGCACGACGTTGCCATGGCTGTCACCGAGCACCTGCACCTCGATGTGGCGCGGCCGCTCGATATAGCGCTCCGCGTAGATGCGGCCGTCGCCGAAGTAGCGCTGCGCCTCGGCGGCGGCCGTGGCCAGGTTCCCGGTGAGCTCGGCCGCACTGCGCACGATCCGCATGCCCTTGCCGCCGCCCCCGGCGGCGGCCTTGATCAGCAGCGGGAAGCCGATGGCCAGCGCGCGCGCGGCAAAGCGCGCGGCGTCCTCCTCGATCACGCTCGGGGCCACCGGCACCCCGTGCTCGGCGGCAAAGGCGCGCGCGCGGATCTTGTCGCCCATCAGGCGAATCGTCTGCGCTTCAGGTCCTATGAAGGTCAGGCCCGCCTCGGTCACGTGCTCGGCGAAGGCGGCGTTCTCCGACAGGAAGCCGTAGCCGGGGTGCACCGCATCGGCCGCGGCGCGCCGCGCGGCCTCGAGCAGCTGCCCCTGGTCGAGGTAGGCGGCCGTGGGCACGTCCGCCTCGAGCATCACGGCCTGGTCCGCCATCTGCACGTAGGGGGCGGCGCGATCCTCGTGGTGGTAGACGGCCACGCTGCCGATGCCGAGCCCCTGGAGGGTGCGCATGATGCGGCAGGCGATCTCGCCGCGGTTGGCGATGAGCACGCGCCGCAGCATCAGCCGTTCCCCCGGCCGCGGCGCCGCTTGTCGGTAAGGCCCTCGAGGCGCTGCACGGCGCGCTCGAGCCGGTGCACGGAAGTATCCACGGCCGCAGCCTTGCCGCGCCCACCGCGCTCCAGGCCCTGGTAGATCATGTTGGTGATGGCATCGGCGGCGGCATCGGGAGAGAACTCGCCCTCGTCGCGCAGGTGTGCCCAGGTGTGGTGCTCGGCGCCGCCGAAGATCATGTCGCGTACGATCCGCAGGGGCACGTCGTCGCGGAACTCGCCGCTGGCGATGCCCTCGCGCACCACGGCGAGCGTGCTCTGGGTGTAGCGCTGGTTGAGGGTGAAGATGCTCGACTGCCGGTACTGCGGCCACGGGCGCAGCTCATGCACGATGAGTCGGCACATGTCCGGGTCCTTGTGCATGACGCTCAGGTGCTTCCAGATCATGAACCGCAGGCGGTTCCAGGTGCCGCGCACCCCCTGCAGCTGCGCCTCGTAGTCGGAGAAGATGTCCTCGTAGAACGCCTCGACGACCTTGATGAGCAGGTCGCGCTTGGTGGGGAAGTAGCGGTACAGCGTGCCCTCCACCACCCCGGCCCGCTCGGCGATCTCGGCGGTGGATGCGGCCTCGAAACCCTTGCTGCAGAAGACCTGGCGCGCGGCGCGCATGATCTCCGCGACGCGTTCATCGCGCGGCAGGCGCTCGCGGCGCCGGCTGCCCCGGGTGGAGACCTTCATGGCGCAGCCCCCAGGAAGTGTTCGTCCTCAAGCCATGCCGCGGGCACGCGCACCGGCATGTCCATCAGGATCTGCGCGTAGCTCTTGCCCTGCGGGTCGTAGCGCAGCGAGGCGGTGCCGCCGCCGCCGAGCGCCCGGTGCAGCACGAAGTTCCAGCCGCCCAGGCCCGGCCAGTCGTAGCGCTCGACCTCCCCGTCGACCAGGTGGGCCAGGTAGGCACGCACCGCGGGCGCGGAGAGCTGCGCTGCCAGCAGCGGCACGAACTGCGGGCGACGCGCCAGCACGCCGATGTTGGCGGTGTCGCCCTTGTCGCCGCTGCGTCCGTGGGCCAGGCGCACCAGGGGCACCTCGACCTGCGGGCCCGCCGCGCGTGGCTCCGGCGCCGGGGCGACGCCTGCATCCGCGACGGCGGCTGGCGCCGGTGCGCCAGCGCAGCTGGAGTCGCGCGCGCGCGCCGGCACTGCCGAGCCGTTCATCTCGATGGTGACGGGCACGCTGGATTTCGGCACCAGGCAGGAGGCCAGCCGCACCACCGGCTGCACGCCCGGCCGCCCGCCGGCAAAGCCGGTGATGCCCTGGGCCATCGAGGTGGCGGAGGGGAAGATCTCGCGCGTAAAGAGCTCGAGCGGCGCCTCCTGTGCGTGCGCCACGGCGATCTTGAGGATGACCTCGCGGCTGTCGCGCGTGCGCGCATGCGGCCCGTACATCGATTCCGCGCCGAGCACCTCGATGCTGACGGCGCGATAGTCATCCCAGCCGCGTTCGCGGAACAGGCGCCGGGTGCGTTTCAGGATGGCCGCGCCCACGGCCTGCGCCTTCGCTACCGCCTGTGCACCCACGATCATCAGGGTGGCCGTGGCACGGAACCCGTCGGCGTAGGTCAGGCTCGCCTTGTAGGTCGCAGTCGCCGCCCGCCCGCGCGCCCCGCTCACGCGCACCCGGTCCGCCCCCAGATCCTCCAGCCGCACGGCGCGGAAATCACACACCACGTCAGGCAGCAGGTAACACCCCGGGTCGTGCACTTCGTAGGTGATCTGCTCGGCCACCGTCGCCGGGCTCACCAGCCCTCCGGTGGCCGGCGCCTTGCTCACCACGAAGCTGCCATCGGGGGCGCATTCGACGATCGGGTAACCGATGTCATCCCAGTTGGCAGCGCTCGCGCGCCAGTCGGTGAAGATGCCGCCGGTGGCCTGCGGGCCGCACTCGATGATGTGACCGGCGAGACTGCCCATCGCCAGCCGGTCGTAGTCATCGGGCTGCCAGCCAAAGGCGTGGATCAGCGGCGCCAGTGCCATGGAACTATCCGCGCAGCGGCCGGTGATGACGATGTCCGCCCCGCCCGCGAGTGCCTGCGCGATCGGCCAGGCGCCGAGGTAGGCATTCGCGCTGGTGATCTCGGCCGGCAGCGCGCCCCCGCTTTCCAGGTCCCGCACTCCGGCGGCACGCAGCGCGGGCAGCTGTGCGCTGATGTCATCCCCCAGCACCACGGCGATCTTGAGGCGCACACCGAGCTCACCGAGCACCTTCTGCAGTGCGTCCCGGCAGGCCTGCGGGTTGACGCCGCCGGCATTGGCCACGACCTTGATGCCGCGGGCGGCGATCTCGCTGGCGAGCGGGCGCATCACCTCGCTGATGAAATCCGGCGTGTAGCCCAGTTCGGGGCGACGGCGCCGGGCGCGCGCCAGCAGCGACAGGGTGATCTCGGAGAGGTAGTCGAGCACCAGGACGTCGATGTTCCCGTGCCTCACCAGCTGGGCGGGCCCCTGGGCGCTGTCGCCCCAGAAGCCGCAGCCACAGCCTATGCGTAGTGCTCCCGCCATCTAATGAGTCCACCTCACTTGGCGTGGGATGTCAATTATTCGGGCCCGTTTATAGACAGAGTGAGCATTACTCATTAGTCTGCGGAACAACCGTCTTCCGCCCGGAAACCCAGCATGCCCGACCCCACGGCACCCCCGGCACCCGCCTTCGAGCTCTCCCCCGAGCAGCAGGCCACCCTGGACGGGGCCGATGAATACGCACGCCTGGAGCTGTACCCGCTCGCCGCGCGCATGGACGCCGAGGAATGGTGGCCCGCGGAGGCCTTCGCCAGGCTCGGGGCTCAGGGTTACCTCGGCGCCACGGTGCCGCAGGCCTACGGCGGCGCGGGCGCTGACTTGTTCACCAGCGGCCTCGTGCTGCAGGCGATCTCGCGCTGGAACCACGCGCTCGGGCTGGCCTGGGTCGCGCACGACAACCTGTGCGTCAACAACATCTACCGCAACGCCAACGAGGAGCAGCGCCGGCGCTACCTCCCCGGCCTGTGCTCGGGTAAGCACGTCGGGGCGCTGGGACTGACCGAGCCGGGCGCAGGCTCCGATGCCCTGGGCTCGATGCGCACCACCGCCCGCCGCCACGGCGAGCACTACCTGCTCAATGGCTCGAAGCTCTACATCACCAACGGTCCGGTGGCCGATGTGCTCCTGGTGTACGCCAAGACCGCCCCGGAGCGCGGCCCGCAGGGCATCTCCGCGTTCATCGTCGAGAAGGACTTCCCGGGCTTCAAGGTGGCGCAGAAGCTCACCAAGATGGGCTTCCGCGGCAGCCAGACCGCGGAGCTCGCCTTCAGCGACTGCAAGGTGCCGGCTGCCAACCTGGTCGGTGCCGA
The DNA here is from genome assembly GCA_963741745.1 of uncultured Pseudomonadota bacterium. Lineage (GTDB taxonomy): Bacteria > Pseudomonadota > Gammaproteobacteria > Steroidobacterales > Steroidobacteraceae > 13-2-20CM-66-19. The sequence goes on from CAVUJF010000002.1 coordinate 155,019, forward strand.
GAACGGCGGGGTCGCGGTGGTGATGAGCGGCCTCGACCTGGAGCGGGCGATGATCGCGCCCCTGTGCTTGGGCATCGCCGAGCGGGCGCTGGAGCTGTCGCTCGAGTACGCCAAGACGCGCGAGCAGTTCGGCAAGAAGATCGCGCAGTTCCAGATGGTGCAGGCGAGGCTGGCGGAGATGTACGTGGCCGTGGAGACCATGCGCACCTTCACCTACCGGGTGCTCAGCGCCGCGAACGACCTCGAGGTCGGCGGCGGCGGCCGCGGCCACATCCACGCCCTCACCGCCGCCTCGGTCATGTACGCCGCAGAGTCGATGAACCGCGTGCTCTCGGATGCGGTGCAGATCCACGGCGGCAGCGGCTACATCTGGGAAACCGAGATCAACCGCCTGTACCGCTCGATCAAGCTGCTGGAGATCGGCGCGGGCACCACCGAGGTGCGCAAGCTCATCATCAGCGGCGAGCTCATCGGCAGGCTCGACTAGGAGAGGCTCCGCATGAACGCGCCGCAGCCCCCGGCCGGGATCCTGAGCGATGCAGACCTGGCGAAGCACCCCAGCACGCTCGCCGCGGGACTTTTCAAGGGCCGCACCGTGGTCGTCTCCGGGGCGGGCAGCGGCATTGGCCGCGCCACGGCGTGGCTGGCCGCCCGCCTGGGCGCGCACGTGGTGCTGTGCGGGCGCACCCGGGAGAAGCTGGCGCGGGTCGTGGTCGGGCTTGAGCAGGCTGGCCTGCGCGCGGAATGCGCCGAGCTCGACATCCGCCAGCGCGCCGCGGTCGATACGCTGTTCGCGGACCTGTTCGACCGGCTCGGCAGGGTGGACCTGGTGGTCAACAGCGCCGGCGGCCAGTTCCCGCAGGCGGCGATGGACTTCAGCGAGAAGGGCTGGCGCGCGGTGATCGACACCAACCTGAACGGCACCTTCAACATGATGCAGAGCGTGGCGCGGCAGTGGCGCGCCGCGGGCAGCGGCGGCAGCATCGTCAGCATCGTGGTCTCCGCGCGCGGCCTGCACCAGGTGGCGCACACCTGTGCGGCGCGCGCCGGCATCGTGGCCCTGAGCGAATCGGTCGCGGTGGAGTGGGCGCCGCTTCAGATCCGCGTCAACTGCATCGCCCCCGGGGCGATCGTCTCGGAGGGCTGGGCGGTCTATCCTGCCGACATTCCGCGCCGCTACGCCCAGGCCAGCCCGCTGCGCCGCGCCGGCAGTCCCTGGGAGGTCGCCGAGGCGGCGTTGTTCGTGGGCGGGCCGGGCGGTGAGTTCATCACCGGCCAGACCCTGCACGTGAACGGCGGCTCGAACCTGTGGGGCGAGACCTGGACTGCGGGCAAGCCGGAGTGGTTCGTCGAGGCTACGCAGGCGTGGCAGGAACCGTAGACTGAGGAGCAGCGATGAAGGAATTCGTCTCGAGCTGGATGGACGAGGAGCTGGCGATGCACCGCGCGGCGGTGGCGCGCTTCATCGAGTCCGACATGCTGCCCAACGATGCGCGCTGGCGCGCCGAGCACAACGTCGGGCACGGGATCTGGCGCAAGGCCGGTGAGCTCGGCTTGCTGTGCGCGGACATCCCCACCCAGTACGGCGGCGCCGGCGGGGACTTCCGCCACGAAGTCGTGCTGTACGAGGAGCTCGCGCGGCGCGGCATCACCGGCTTCGGCCAGGGCGTGCACAGCATTGCCGCGCACTACCTGCTCAACCACGGCACCGAGGCGCAGAAGGCGAAATACCTGCCGCAGCTCGCCAGCGGCGAGCTGGTCGGGGCGATCGGCATGACCGAGCCGGGCGCGGGCTCTGACCTGCAGGGCATCCGCACGCGCGCCGAGCGCCGCGGCGATGAGTACCTCGTGAACGGCTCGAAGATCTTCATCACCAACGGCTACCTCGCCGGCCTGGTGATGCTGGTGGTGAAGACCGATGCGACCCAGGGTGCCAAGGGCACCTCGATCCTCATCGTGGAGACCAAGGACCTCAAGGGCTTTCGCGTCGGCCGCTTCCTCGACAAGATCGGCATGCACGCCCAGGACACCAGCGAGCTGTTCTTCGATGCCGTGCGCGTGCCGGCCGATCGCCTGCTCGGCGGCACGGAGGGGCGCGGCTTCGCGCAGCTGATGAGCGACCTGCCCTACGAACGGCTGATCGTCGCGGTGCAGGCGGCGGCCACCATGGAGGGTGCGCTGGCGGCGACCCTCGCCTACGCCAAGTCCCGCCAGGCCTTCGGCAAGACCCTCATGGAGTTCCAGAACACGCGCTTCAAGCTCGCCGAGATCGCCACCATCACCCGCGTGGCGCGCACCTTCATCGACGCCTGCATCCAGCAGCAGCTGCAGGGTGCGCTGGACGATGCCACCGCATCGATGTCCAAGTGGTGGGCGACGGACATGGCGCACAAGGTGCTCGATGAATGCGTGCAGCTGCACGGCGGCTACGGCTACATGAGCGAGTACCTGGTGGCGCGCATGTACGCGGATGCGCGCGTGCCGCGCATCTACGGCGGCACGAACGAGATCATGAAGGAGCTGATCGCCCGTTCGTTCTAGGCCGGCGGCGCCATGCTGGCGCGCACCACGCGCCGCAGCACCTTGCCCATCTCGTTGTAGGGCAGCTCGCTGACGAAGCTGATGCGCTCGGGCACGCGCGAGGAGCGCAGCCGCTCACGCACCCACTGCTGCAGCGCCCCGGCCGGCACCTGCGCGCCGGGCCTGAGCACCACGGCCGCCCCGACCGCCTCGCCCCACTGCTCGCTCGGGATGGCCACCACCACCGCATCGGCGACCGCCGGGTGCGCGAGCAGCGCCTCCTCCACTTCTCCCGGGGAGATGTTCTCGCCGCCGCGCACGATCACATCATCCGCCCGGCCCTCGAGGAACAGGTACCCTTCGGCATCCACCCAGCCGCGGTCCTGGGTCGGGAAAAAGCCCTGCGCGTCCAGCAGGCTCCCCACGCCGCGGTACTCCCCGGCGACCTGCGGCCCGCGCACGAACACGAACCCGGACTGCTGCGCGCCGAGCACCGCACCGCTGGCATCGCGCACCTGAAGCTCCACCGCCGGCAGCGGCCTGCCGACCGAGCCGATGCGCCGGCGCACGGCCGGATCGGTGCTGGCCGCGGCCGCGCGGTGCTCCTCGGGGCCGAGCAGGCACACGGTCGCACTGGTCTCGGTAAGACCGTAGGCGTTGGTGAAGTCGACCCCCGGGAAGGCCGCCAGCGCCCGCTCGATGACCGCAAGCGGCATCTTGCCGCCGCCATAGGCAATGGCACGCAGCGCCGGGAAGGGGCCGGCCGGGTGCCGCTCGAGGTGCTCCATGATCCGCACCAGCATGGTCGGCACCAGGAAGGCGTGCGTGATCCGCTCCTGCGCCACAAGCCGCAGCCACTCGCCCGGCTCGAAGCTCGGCAGCATCACGAGGCGGCGCGCGCCGTAGGTCGAGCTCAGCACCGCCGAGATGCCGGCGATGTGGTACGGCGGCACGGCGACCAGCGCGGCCTCCTCCTCCCCCGCGGCTCCGAACTCCACCGTGCCCAGGATGTAGGACATGAGGTGGTCGTGGCGCAGCACCGCGGCCTTCGGTGTCGCGGTCGTACCGCTGGTAAAGAGCTGTATCGCCACCGCCCCCGGCTCATCGGGCGGCTCGGCCGCCGCGATGGCCGCCGCCGGCTGCAGCAGCTGCCGCGCATCCGCACTGGCGATCCCCGCGGGCAGCCTCAGGCGCGCCAGGTGCTCAGGCTGCGAGACCAGCCAGGCGGGCGCGACGCGCGCCAGGAGTTCCTCGAGCTCGCCGCTGGTGAGGCGGTAGTTGAGCGGCACGTAGGGAACCCCGGCGTAGGCGGCGGCGAACAGCGCCACCGGTGCGGCCAGTCCGTTGGTGTCCAGCAGCGCGGCGTGGGCGTAGCCACCTTCGGCCAGGTGCGGCGCCGCGGCGCGCGCGGCGGCCCGCAGTTCGGCGTAGCTCAAGCTGCGGTCACCGCAGCTGACCGCGATGCGCTCGCCGAAGGCATCCGCTGCCATGTCCAGCAGCATCGCGAAGTTCACGGCATCAGTCCGAGGACGGCAGTGCCTTGGCCTGCTTGATCCCCAGCGCCTGGCCGTCGACGCTGAGCGAGCCCTCGCCGCCCCTGGTGCACAGAAGCTCGAGCGCCTCGGCCGCATCCACGTAGCGCTTGCCGATCAGCGAGCCGTGCGCGTGCGCGGCATCCAGCGCCGCTCCGGCAGGGGCGCTCTCGGTGACGGCGAGCATCTCGGCGCCGCCGCAGGTGATCAGCGCCGCAGCCCCCGGCGAGCGGATCACCATGACCTCGGTGGTGCACACGGCGCTCTTCAGGCGCAGCCCGGGTTTCAGGACTCTCATAGGGGTCGTTCAGCTGTTGGACAGGATTGCGCCGGCCATGCCGCACGATACCAGCGCGTTGGTCAGGTTGGCGACCTGGTTGCTCGCGGTGCCACGCAGCTGGCGCACCGCCTCGGTGATGTTGTTCATCCCGTGGATGTACGCCTCGCCGATCAGGCCGCCATTGGTGTTCACCGGCAGCGCGCCGCCGAGCTCGATATTGCCGCCCTTCACGAAGTCCTTCGCCTCCCCGGGCTTGCAGAAGCCGAAGGCCTCCAGCTGCACCAGCACCTGCGGGGTAAAGGCGTCGTAGATCATCGCCAGCTGCATGTCCGCAGGGGAGAGCCCCGAGCGCCCGTACAGGCGCCGGGCGACGCCCAAGGCTTCGGGCATCACGTCGAGGTCCGCATGGTAGTAGTTGGAGATCACCTCCACCTCCGTGGGGATCGACTGCGCGGAAGATACGATGCGGATCGGCTTGTGCTTCAGGTCCCGCGCCCGCTCCAAGCTGGTGATGACGAGCGCCACGCCGCCGTCGCTTTCCTGGCAGCAGTCCAGCAGGCGCAGCACCGGCTCGACGATCCACTTGGAGGCCTGGTGGTCCTCGAGCGTGATCGGCTTGCCGTAGAACCAGGCGAGCGGGTTGGTGGCCGCATGCCTGCGCTGCGCCACCGAGACGTAGCCTAAGTCGCGGTTGGTGACGCCGTAGCGCTCCATGTAGTGCCCGGCCGAGAGCGCCGCCCAGCTGGCCGGCGTCTGCGCGCCAAAGGGCATGCACCACAGCAAGGAACCGGTGCCGTTGCCGGCCACGTTCACCAGCCCGCCGCCCGCCGGCGCCATCGGCTGCCCGAAGCGGTACTGCGAGCGCTCGTTCATGGCGCGCCAGATGACCACGACCTCACAGGCACCCGAGGTCACCGCGGCGGCCGCCTGGTGGACGGTGGCGACCGAGGCCGCCCCGCCGCCGGGGATACGCGTGGTCCAGCCCAGGTCCTTCACCCCGAGGCAGCGCGTGAGCCCGATCTCGTCGCTGTTATCGATCGTGAAGGTGATCATGCCGTCGACGTCCGCCGGGTCGATCCCGGCGTCATCGAGCGCGGCCTTGGAGGCCTCGGCAGCCAGCTGCAGCTCGCTGCGGCCGGAGTTCTTGGAGAATTCGGTCTGGCCGATGCCGGCGATGGCGGCGAACTTACCCACGCGCACGCCCCTGGGCAGGCGCGAACACCGGCACCGCCTTGCCGCCGCGGGTGGGCGCGAAGCGCACCTCGACCGCAAGGCCACCGCGCACCGCATCGGGACTCACGTCGATCACGTTGGACACCAGGCGGATCCCCTCTTCCAGCTCGATCAGCGCCACGATCGGCGCCTCGGCGAACCCGAGCGGGGCCGGGTGGCGCGGGATCACCCAGCTGGCGACCTTGCCGCGGCCGCTGAGCTTCACGATCTCGCGCTTGACGCTGTGGCAGGCCGGGCACATCGGCCGCGGCGGGTGCGTGAGCTTCCTGCAGTCGCTGCAGCGCTGGCCGAGCAGCTCGCCCCGGGCGGCGCCCTCCCAGAAGAAGATCGCATCGGGAGTGAATACCGGGTCCGGCCGCGTGGGGGCCGGGGGAATGTGCGGATCGTTCGACATTTACTTCTTCTCCGCCGCGGCCGCGGGGGCCTGCGGCTGCCAGGGGCTGCGCACCTTGCGATGACCTTCGGCGAGACTCCAGGCCAGTACGCAGTCCTTGCACATCGCCTCGATCTGCTCGGGGCTGTAGCCGAGCTCGGCGAGGATCTCGCGGCTGTGCTGGCCGACGATCAGCGGCGGCCCCTGCACGCGGCCCGGGGTGTCCGAGAAATCGAACAGCAGGCCAATCTGGTTGAGCTTGCCGACGAAGGGATGCGGGTACTCGACCACCCAGCCGCGCTTCCTGAACTCAGGGTCCTCGTGCACCCCTAAGGAGAACTTCGGGTCCGAGACCTCGCAGGGCACGCCGGCCTTGTCCAGCTGCGTGAACCACTCGGCCGCCGTGCGCGCCTTGAACTTCGGCTCCAGCAGCCGCACCAGCGCGGCATCGTTAGCAGCGCGCGCGGCGGCGCTGGCGAAGCGCGCATCCGCAGCGATGCCCATCGCCTGGGCAAAGCGCTGCCACTGCTGCTCACCCGGGATCACCAGGCACAGCCAGCCCTCGCGGGTTTCGTACAGGCGGTTGGTGGCGCTGCGGCCGAGCTGCATGCCATCGATGCGCGGCCGCTCGAAGCCGGTGCCATCGGGGCGGGCGACCGCGTAGGAGGTATTCAGCAGCTGCGCGTTCACGATCGAGGTGTCGCAGAACTGGCCCTCGCCGGTGCGGTCACGGTGATACAGCGCCTGCAGGATCGAGATCGCCGACAGGAAGCCGTTGCCGGTGTCACCCAGGCTGGTGAAGGACCACAGCGGCTTGCCGCCCCTGGACATGCCACCGTCCTCGTACTGCACGCCCGCCAGGCACGCCCCGGTCTGGTCGTTGCCGGGCAGGCCGGCGCGCGGCCCGGTCTCGAAGCCGCGCGTGTGGCAGTAGATCAGCTTCGGGTTGATGGCCTTCAGGCTCTGGTAGTCGATCTTCAGGCGCTCGGCGGCCTCGTAGCGCATGTTGTGCTGCACGACGTCGGCCTTCTCGACCAGCTGCAGCAGCACCTTCATCGCCCGCGGGTCCTTCAGGTCCAGCGCAATGCTGCGCTTGCCGCGGTTGGCCATGTAGGCGATGTGGTTGGAGTGCCAGTAGGTGTCGTAGAGCGCGTTGACCTTGATGACCGTCGCGCCGAGGTCGGACAGGATCTGCGTGCCGTAGGGACCTGCGATCGCAAGTCCCAGGTCGAGCACCGTGATGCCCTCGAGCGGGGCCTTCAGCGGGCGGCCGCTCTTCGCCGCCGGGGGTGGCGCCTGGGCGGCCGCGGCCGCCTCGGCTTTCACCTGCGCGGTGTGCTCGCCCACGCGCGCCGCCGGCTGGCCGACCGCGTGGCCGTGGGCACTCATGCGGTACACCACGCCGACCTGGCGGATCGGGCCCAGCTCCGGGTCGTTGATCTCGGTAACGCAGCCGTCCTTGAGCAACAGCGGGTCGGTGAGCGCCTCCTCGGGCGTGCGCACCTCCTGGATGGTCATGCCGGCCACCGCCGCGGCTTCCACCCATTGCTGGGCGGGGAACTTCTTCACCGCCTCGGCCAGCAGCGGCTGGTAATGCATCATCACCAGCAGCTCCTCGGGACCGGTGCCGAAGCGGTCCGGGTCGTTCTGCGCCTTCAGATCCGGGCTCGAGTTGAGCGTGTCGCCGGCGGAGGCGGTCAGGAGGAAGCGCGGATTCGGGACCCAGTTGTGGATCCAGCGCCCGTCGGCGCACTCGAAGTGCCCCTTGGGCGAGCGCGAGCCGAGGATCCAGCTGTTGAACATCGGTACGTCGATCTTCTCGGCGCGCTGCCACACACCGCTGCCGCAGGCCATCGCCCCCTGCAGCAGCGAGGTCTCGACCCACTGGCCGCGGCCGGTGACCTCGCGCGCGCGCAGTGCGGCGCTGATGGCGGTGCTGGCGGTGAAGAAGGCCCCGAGGCTCGGCCAGTAGGAAGCCGGGTACAGCGGGCCCGGGCGCGGCGCACCCTGCAGCCACTCGTACGGGATCTCGATGTCGGCGAACGGGTCGCTCACCCCGGCCATGTGGTTGATGGCCCCTTCGGGCCAGCCGCGCTGCTCCCACTGCAGGCCGGCGCGCGCGGCCACCAGCGCATCATAGCCGGGCCGCTCGGAATGCTTGTTGTCGCGCCCGTACGCGGTGATCGAGCAGTAGATCAGCCGCGGGTTCACCTGCGACAGGCGCGCGTAGTCGATGCCCAACCGTGCGGTCACGCCGGGGGAGAAGCTCTCCACCAGCACGTCGGCCTGCGCGGCCAGTGCGAGGAAGCTGGCCTTGTCGGCCGGATCCTTAAGATCGAGCACGGCGCTGCGCTTGCCGCGCTGCCAGACCTTGTAGCCGAGCTCCCCCCGGAACGGGTCTCCGGAGGGCGGCTCGATCTTGGTGACCTGCGCGCCCTGGTCTGCCAGGAGCATCGTCGCCATCGGACCGGCGACGCCCCATGACAGGTCCAGGACGCGGACTGCGTCCAGTACGCCCGGCACTGGCGGACTCAGGACGGGAGACCGAAGACGCGCAGCGCGTTGCCGCTGAGGATCTTGGCGCGGTCCTTCTCCGGGATGCCGGCCTTGCCGAACTGGTCAGCGATGACCTTGCGCGAGTTCGGCCAGCAGGTGGCCGGGTGCGGAAAATCGGTCGACCAGTACAGGCAGTCCGGTCCGAAGTAGCGGTAGGCCGCCCCCAGGCCCTGCGGCTCGTACATGAACGTGGCGCCCATCTGGCGCTTGAAGTACTCGCTCGGCAGCATCTTCACGCCCGGGAACTCGTAGTGCTGCGTCATGCGCGGGTCGAGCACGGTCTCGAAGAAGAACGGCAGCCAGCCCAGGCCCGGCTCGACGAGGATCACGCGCAGCTTGGGGAAGCGCTCGAGCGTGCCGGTGAGGATCCAGAACATCAGGGGCTCGGCGAGCGCGAACGCCGGCATGGCCGTGAAGATGCCCTTCTGCGGCGTCGGGTCGCGGCGGAACACGTCCCAGAGCGAGGCCTTCACGTCCAGGTGGTTGAGCACGGTGATCCCTAGGTCCCCGAGCTCGGCCCACAGCGGGTCATAGCGCTTGTCGAACACGTCCGGCAGCCCGAACTCGGTCGGGAACGGGGTGATCTGCACGCAGCGCGCACCGCGCTTGGCGAGGCGGCGCACTTCCTTCACCGCGAAGTCGATGTCGTACAGCTGGATCTGGTAGGCGGACAGGAGGCGCAGCGGGTCGACCGAGGCGAAATCCGCCATGCTGTCGTTGTAACCGGAGAGAACTTCCTTCCAGTCCTCGCCCATCAGGCCCGGGGTGCAGTACTTGGCGCCCCCGACCTCGGGGAAAATGACCTCGGCCTGCACGCCGTCGCGGTCCATGGCCTTGAGCTTGGCGTGCGGCTCGAAGTGACCGGGGTCCTGCGAGGCCTCAGGGTCCACGAAGTCCTCCAGCGCCAGCTGCTTCTGCCCCTTGCGCAGCTCGGTCGCCTCGAATGCGGCCTGCTTCTTGGCGGCGTTGTCCCAGACCACGTGCAGGCGCTGCGGCAGGCGGGCCTTCACCCAGTCGTCGGTGAAATGGACGTGCGAATCGGCGGAGACGAGGCGTTCGTCGGGGGCAACAACGGCGTTCATGACATGAGTCTCCTGGCGTGCAGCGGGCCTGGTGGGGGATGCCGCGCGGATCCCCTCGCAGCGCGCATTATTCTGCGCGCCGCTGCCGCGACCGTCAATTAATGTACTGCCGGTTTCGATTTATCCGGCGGCGCGTTTTACCCCTCAAATGGCCTAGTCGGCACCGCTCGCCCGCCGCCGGGCGGATTCGCCCCGGGCCGGGCCGCGTGGTAATTTGGGAACCCGCGGTACCGTTGTTACAGGCGCACGCACACGTGAATCGACTCGCGAATAAGACAGCCATCATCACCGGCGCCGCCCGCGGCATGGGAGCGGCCACCGCCCGCCTGTTCGTCGCCGAGGGCGCCCGCGTGGTGCTCACGGACGTGCAGGATGCCGAAGGACAGGCGCTGGCCCAGGAACTCGGCAAGGCGGCACTGTTCGTGCACCACGACGTCGCCAGCGAGCCGGGCTGGGCCCAGGTGCTCGAGGCGACCGTGAGCCAGTTCGGCGGCGTGGACGTGCTGGTCAACAACGCCGGCATCCTCATGATGCGCGGCATCATGGACACCAGCAAACAGGACTTCGAGCGCGTGCTGGGCATCAACCTGGTCGGCTGCTTCCTCGGCATCAAGGCCGTGGCCCCGAAGATCATCGAGCGCGGCGGCGGCTCGATCATCAACGTCTCCTCGATCGATGGCCTGAAGGGCTCCAACGCGGTCAGCGCCTACTCGGCGAGCAAGTGGGGCATGCGCGGGCTCACCAAGGTGGCGGCGATGGAGCTCGGGCCGCGCGGGGTGCGCGTGAACTCCATCCACCCGGGCGGCATCCAGACGCCGATGACCACGCGCGCCGGTCAGACGCCGGAGATGGCCGAGGCCACCCGCAAGTTCTACAAGGGCGTGCCGATCGGGCGCGTCGGCCAGCCCGAGGAGGTCGCGCGCGTCTCCCTCTTCCTCGCCAGCGAGGATGCCTCGTACATGTGTGGCGCCGAGATCACCGTGGACGGCGGCATGAGCATCGGTCCTTATTACATGAGCCAGCCGGGGGCGCCGGTGATCGCCTGATCCCGCGCCCTTCCTAGAAATTCCCAAGGAGCCAAGCGATGAGCAGTGTCATGAAAGAGGTCTCGGGCGATGCCGGCGACCGCACCCCGCTGTCCACCAGTGACGGCCTCGAGCGCAGCCCGCTGCCGGTGCCGTACGGCTGGTTCTGGGTCAGCTACAGCGAGGACCTGAAGGCCGGGGAACACCGCAACATCGAGTGCTTCGGCCAGGAGTGGGTGCTGTTCCGCGCCGAGACCGGCGAGGCCGGCGTCGTCGACCCCTACTGCCCGCACCTGGGTGCGCACCTGGGGCACGGCGGCAAGGTGGTGGGCGACTCGCTGCGCTGCCCGTTCCACCACTGGTCCTATAACGCCCAGGGGTTCTGCACCAAGATCCCCTACGCGAAGATCATGCCGCCGATCACCAAGCGCCAGGCGATCCTCAAGGCGCTGCCGATCACCGAGAACAACGGCATCGTCTGGGCCTGGTACCACCCCAAGGGCGCAGCGCCCATGTGGGAAGTGCCCCAGGTGCCCGAGCTTTACGATGCCGACTGCATCGCGCCGCAGCGCGGCGAGTGGCCGGTCAACACCTTCATCCAGGAACTCGGCGAGAACGGCATCGACTTCGCACACCTGCACTTCCTGCACCACGTACCGGTGATCCCCACCGGCACCTGCCGCGCGGACGGCCACCGCTGGCACGTGAACATGGCCAACGGCTACATCATCATCGAGCAGACCGGCCCCGGGCTGCAGGTGGTGCGCTTCACCAAGGGCACGGTCGTGACCACGATGGTCAGCTACCCGCAGCCGATCAACAACTGCCGCACCATCATGCGCATGGGACTGACCCACAAGAAGTACACCCCGGGCACCCCCGAGGCGACCCTCGCCGCCAACATGCTGCAGGAGCAGATCGGCCAGGGCGTCGATGCCCAGGCCGGCTTCGAGTCCGTCGACATGATCGTGTGGAACAACAAGCGCTACCGCGAGCAGCCACTGCTGTGCGACGGGGACGGGGAGATCCTGAAGTGGCGCAAGTACTTCAGCCAGTTCTACGTCAGGTGAGGGACTGAACGCCTGCGGCGCGCCTCACCCCTGGGGGAAGGTGCGCCGCAGCAGCCCGACCAGCACCTCCGCGAGCGCCTCCCCGGCATCTTCCTGCAGGAAGTGCCCGGCGCCGGCGATCACCGGGTGCACCTGCCCGGCGGCCCCGGGCACCCGCCGCCGGAAGACCTCCGCCCACGGTGCGGTCGTAGGATCGCTGTCGCTGAAGGCGGTGACGAACGGGCGCTCGAACTGCTCCAGGAATTCCCACACACGGCGGTTCTCGGCGATGCCGGGCATGTCGGCGCGGAGCGGGATGAGCGGCGGGAACGCGAGCGCCGCGGCCTTGTAGGAGGCATCCGGAAACGGTGCATCGTAGGCGCGCTGCGCCACTTCAGTCAGCGGCCGGCGCGACACCCCGGCGATGATCCCGCTCACCGGCAGGTCCTCGGCCGCGGCCGCGTACGCGGCCCAGTTCGCGATGGTCTCCCCGGGCCAGCCGGCGACCCCCAGCGGCGGCGCCTGGCAGTTGGGCAACAGCGTGTTGGCGGCCAGCACCGCGGCGAAGCGTTGCGGCAGTTGCGCGAGCACGCTTAAGCCGATCGGCCCGCCCCAGTCCTGGCACACCAGCGTGATGCGTGAAAGATCCAGCGCCTCGATGAACTCGCGCAGCCAGCCGACAAAGCCCGCGTAGCTGTAGTCATGGCGCTGGGCGAGCTTGTCCGAGCGGCCGAAGCCGATGTAGTCCGGCGCCACCGCGCGAAAGCCGGCCGCCACGACCCGCGGGATGATGTGCCGGTACAGGTACCCCCAGGTGGGCTCCCCGTGCAGCAGCAGCGCCACGGGAGCAGCGCGCGGGCCCTCATCGACCGCCGCCATGCGCAGCGCGCCCCAGCGCGCATCGTGCAGGTCGACGTAACGCGGCAGGTACGGGAAGTCCAGCCCCGCGAAGCGCGCCTCGTCGGTGCGCAGGATGCCGGGCGCGCCCACCCTCAGGCGGCCGCGGCCTTGTCGAGCTTGACCACGCGCACCGCGGGCACCGGGTGCGACTTCGCGCGCGTCCAGCGCAGGAGCATGCTCCCGGTGGTGTGCCCGTCGGTGTCCATCCAGTTGCTGAAGCCGCGGTTCTCGCGCGCGATGGTGATCGTGGCCGAGCCGTCGGGGTTGTACTTGGCGGTATGGCTGTTCACCCACACCGGCGCGTAGCGGTAATCGAGCGACTCCATCCAGTAGTTGTCGAGCTGGAAGTTCCAGAACTCGCACTCCGGGGGCTGCACCTCGATCACCAGCGCCTCGTCGGGCTGGAGCGCCCAGTAGCCGTGCAGGTAGAAGATGTTCGGATCCCCGCCGGCCTTGAAGAACATCGTCTGGTCGATGGTGGCCAGCGTGTTCGGGTTCGCCTTGAAGCCCTGCACCCAGTCGGCAAAGGTATGTGCCGTCCCCTTCACGAAGGCCGCGCTCGAAAGCAGCGCCCGCTCGATGCGCGCAGCCGTCAGGGCCGGCGGCTTCGACGGCCCGCCCAGGCGCTCGATGCTCATGATCGCCGGGGTCTCGGTCTTGCGGTCGAGCAGGGTGTTGCGCACCAGGAGCATGGTGGAGTCGGCCGACATCGGCAGCCAGTTGCCGCTCTGGCGCTTGGCGCTGACCAGCACCTCGAAGGTGCCGTCGGCATTGACCTTGAGGTTCGGCGCGTCCAGCTCACCGGTGGAGGCGAGCGTGCCGTCCACCGCGTAGCGGTTGGCCTTGGTGGCGAAGGAGAGGTACTTCACCGTGCCGCGCGTGCCGCGCAGGCGGTACTCGCGGTCCCCGGCGATGGTTGCGTTCCAGTAGACGTTGTCGGGGTTGTCGCCGCCGATCTTCAGCGTCGTGTTGGAGGCCTGGTAGAACACCGGGAAGTCCGGGTCACCGAACTCGAGCATCATCTCCAGCGCCACGCGCGTCAGGCGCGTGAGGTAGCGCCACCCTTCGGCACGGTCCAGCTCCGTGGCGGGCGTCTCCGGGCGCAGCACCTCCTGGCCCGCCGCCTTCAGCGCGTCGCAGAACTGCGCCCAGGTGGCTCCGCTGACGACTCTGCTGACGACATCATTCTCTGCCATGGTCCCTCTCCTTAGCGCGAAGCGGCCGCGCCGCGCACTGAAAGGTGCGGCGTGCGCGTCCGGGTTGTTCGTGGCGGGGCGCGAGTCACTCGCGTTCCGCCGGATTACTCTACCGTGGATCGCGGCCGCGATGAACGCGGCCGCGGTTACAACGCGGTATCACTCAGGTAGCGCTCAAGTCTTCTCGATGCTGACCCAGCGCGTCTGCTGCGCGGACTGGCGCATCGCATCGATCACCGCCTGCCCGGCCACGCCATCGTGGAAGGTCGCCAGCGGTGGCGAGTCGACGCCCTCGTGTCCCTCGATGCGCGCCTTCATGCGCTCCACCAGGCGCGTGTACGGGGCCAGGTCGGTGCCGAAGGCGTGCGCCTGCTCGTAAGCGGTCTGCATCAGCTCCGCGTGCGGGAATGGCACCGGGGGTGGCAGCACCAGTTCTGCGGGCACCGGCACGCGCTGCTTGTTGCCCAGCCGGTCGGCAAGCCACAGCTCCTCCCCCGCCACGCCCTCGATCCACACCGCCCCCTCGCTGCCGGAGATGCGCACGATGCCGTAGAAGTCCCCGGGGGCGGCCATCGACTCGACGAACACGCCCTCGAGCCCGTTCACCAGGCGGAACTGCGCGGAGAAAGTGTCATCGGCGGTCATGCCGGGCTTGCCCGAGAGCGTCTGCAGCCGCGCGCTCACCTGCGCGAATTCCCCGAGCGTGACGCGCACCTGGTCGACCAGGTGCGAGCCCCAGGCGCCCAGGAACCCGCCGCCGCGCGCCGCATCCTCCCACCAGTCCGGGGTCTGCGCGCCCGGATGCGACAGGAAGGGAACGAGCCAGGCGAACAGCGCCTGGCGCGGCTGGCCGATGGCCCCCGAGGCGATCGTGCGGCGCAGCAGCTCGTGCGCGGTGGCAAAGCGGAACTCGACGCCCAGCACGTGCACGACCCTGGCGCGCTCGGCGGCGCTCAACATGCCGCGGGCCTCGGCAAGATTCATGGCAAAGGGCTTCTCGCACAGGATGTGCTTGCCGGCATCGACTGCCTCGTGCACCAGTGCGGCGTGGGTGGAGGGCGGCGTGGCGACGGTGACGATGTGCACACCCTTGTCGGCGAGGGCCTCGGCAAGCGAGCTGCAGGCGCGCGGCACGCCCAGGAGCTTGGCGCGCGACTGCGTCTTGGCAGGATCGCGCCCGACCAGCGCACGCACCTCGATGCCGGCGTTGCGCAAGGCGCGCAGGTGCGTGAACACACCGAAGCCGGTCCCGACGACGACGGCGCCCAGCGCCGCTTTGTTGGCACTCATGCTTCATTCTGAACCCGGGCAGGCGGCCACCGGTATCCCCGGTTCGGGGTAGCATGGAGCGCCCCGTGACGGGAACCACTTTGCACGGAAGGAAGCCTGCAATCATGAGCGATCAGTCAGCGGTCAAGCAGCAAAGCGCGCAGCGGCTCCTGTCAGGCCAGGCCTGGGAGGATTTCTGCGACGTGCTGCGCGTGGCGGGGCGCGCCATCGAGCGCTTCGGCGATGAGCCGACGGACCTGGACCGCGCCGAGTGGTACCGCTTCCTCACGCGCCTGACGCGCAACGGGCTCGAGCGCTTCGTCGAGAACTGCGAACCGCAGCGCCCGCGCCTGCGCGATGCGCCCTGGCACCAGTCCATCAACTTCCAGTCGCCCGACCAGGATCACCTGCTCGCCGAGTTCGTCGATGGCAGCCATGCCTACGTGATCCGCGGCAACCGCGGCACCGCGCCCTACTTCGTCATGGCCTCCTGGTCGGCGCTGCAGCCGCAGGATGCGGGCGCGTCCAACTGGGCGCCGCGCGGCTTCGCGGGCCTCAAGGACTGCAACCCGGCGCTGCTGCGCACCACCGCGATGCTGCAGAGCCAGGCGATCGACTTCGATGCGCAGGGCAACTTCCAGGTGCTGGTGAGCCGCGAGGGCCCGGCGGATGGGCGCAACTGGCTGAAGATCGAGCCGGACTGCGTCGGACTGCTGATCCGCATCGTCTACCACGACCGCACCCGGGAGGCGGCGCCGGTGATGCGCATCGAGCGCCTGGATCACCCGCAGCCGGAAGAGCTGAGCCCCGCGCACCTGTCCACGCAGCTCGCCAAGAGCGGGCAGCTGGTGCTCGCCTACCTTGAGCTGGTGCGCTCGTGGTGGCAGGACAACCTGTCCAAGCGCCCCAACAGCATCCGCTTCAGCCGCGCGCTGTACCTGAGCAACGGCGGCGTACCGGACCGCCACCACGGCTTCGGCACCTGGGCCAAGGCCCACGACGAGGCGCTGGTGCTGCGCTTCACCCCGCCCGAGTGCGACTACTGGATCTTCCAGCTGTGCAACCTGTGGCAGGAGAACCTCGACAACTACGAGGACGGCCAGGGGCACATCACCAAGTACCGCTGCACCCTCGAGCCCGACGGCTCGGTGTGGGTGGTGATCGCCGATGCCGACCCGGGCATCGGCGGCAACTGGATCGACCCGGGCGGCCATGTCCACGGCGGCATGAGCCTGCGGCTGATCCTGATCCAGGCGCCGCCGCCGAAGGTGCAGGCCTACCGGGTGAAGCTGGCGGCGCTGCGCAGCGGCGGCCGCGCCGCCCTCGCGCAGGCACCGGTGATCGACAGCGGCGAGGTCAGTGACTGAGCAGGCGCGAGCGGCCGGGTACGCGCCGCGCGCCAGGCCGCCTCGTCGTACTGGACTACGAGCAACCGCCGATGGGCGCTGGCGCGCACAGCGAGTATCTTGGGCACCGTTTGCACCTGTGGATAAAGAGCGCACGATGAGCGAGCACCTGCAGCCGGCCGAGAAGCCGATCACCGAGAGCGACGAGTTCATCGCCCAGCAGCTCGAGGGTGCGAGCATCCCGACGCTGATGATGTCGCTCATCCACCTCACCGGGGACACCAGCCTGCTGCGCGGGGCCATCCGCCCCAAGGTCGTCATGATGGGCGGCTTCCAGGGTGGCCTGAGCGAGGCGGACCAGGCAACCGTGCGCGCGCTGGCGCTGCAGGCACTCAAGGACTACCGCGACCGCGGCTGCACGCTGCCCAAGCAGCCCGATGCCGCGCTCGTGCAGGAAATGATGAACTTCATGGTCGGCGAGCGCGTCGGCGATGAGTACGTGCCCATGATGCAGGAGGAGCTGGCCCTCGATGGCAACGACTCACGCGCGCCGCGCTGGACGCGCGAGGTGCCGGCCGCGACGCGCGAGAAGTTCCACGTGCTG
The DNA here is from genome assembly GCA_963741745.1 of uncultured Pseudomonadota bacterium. Taxonomy (GTDB): domain Bacteria; phylum Pseudomonadota; class Gammaproteobacteria; order Steroidobacterales; family Steroidobacteraceae; genus 13-2-20CM-66-19. The sequence goes on from CAVUJF010000002.1 coordinate 171,984, forward strand.
GTGATCGGCGCCGGCATGTCGGGCCTGTTGCAGGCATTGCGCCTGAAGGAGGCCGGTATCCCTTTCACGGTGGTGGAGAAGAACGACTCGGTCGGCGGCACCTGGTACGAGAACCGGTATCCGGGCTGCCGCGTCGACATCGCCAACCACTTCTACTCCTACTCCTTCGAGCCATACCCGTGGAGCGAGTACTTCTCGCGCCGCGACGAGCTGCTCGAGTACTTCCGGCACTTCGTCAAGCGCCACGGCCTGGAGCCCTACATCCGCTACAACACCGAGCTGACCTCGGCGAAGTACGACGAGAAGAGCGCCGTGTGGGACGTGGAGCTCAAGAGCAACACCGGCGGGGCGCCACGCAAGATGCGCGTCAATGCGCTGGTGAGCGCCGTCGGCCAGCTGAACCGGCCGCGCATCCCGGAGATCGCCGGCCGCGAGAAGTTCAAGGGCGTGCAGGTGCACTCGGCCGAGTGGGACCCGACGCTGGACCTGACCGGCAAGCGCGTGGCCGTGGTCGGCTCGGGCGCGAGCGCCTTCCAGCTGGTGCCGGAGGTGGCCAAGATCGCCGCCAAACTGTACGTGTTCCAGCGCTCGGCGCCGTGGATGCTGCCGAACCCGCTGTACCACGACGCAGTCAGCAGCCAGTTCCGCTGGCTGGTTGAGCACGTGCCCTACTACGCACGCTGGTTCCGCTTCCTGATCTTCTACCCGGGCAGCGACGGGATCCTGCCGGCGATCCGCATCGACAAGAACTTCCCGCACCCGGAGCGCGCGGTGAACGCGCTCAACGACCAGTACCGCGCCAACCTGGTCGAGTACATGAAGTACCAGGTCAACGGCAACATGGAGCTGCTGGAGAAGGTCACCCCGAAGTTCCCCTTCATGGGCAAGCGCATGCTGCAGGACAACGGCAGCTGGCTGCGCGCCCTGCAGCAGCCGAACGTGGAGCTGGTGAGCGAAGGGGTCACGCGCATCGATGAGAACGGCATCATCGCCAGCAACGGGCGCTACGACGTGGACGTCATCGTCTACGCCACCGGCTTCTATGCCACCAAGTTCCTCTGGCCCATCGAGGTGATCGGCAAGGGCGGGAAGAACCTGGGCGCGGTGTGGGGCGATGAGCCGCGTGCCTACCTCGGCATCACGGTGCCGGACTTCCCGAACCTGTTCTGCCTGTACGGGCCGGCCACCAACCTGGCCCACGCCGGCAGCATCATCTTCCACTCCGAGTGCCAGGTGCGCTACACCACCGCCTGCATCCAGGCCCTGCTGGAGCGCGGCGCCAGGGCGATGGACGTGAAGCCCGCGGTGTACGAGGACTACACGCGCCGGCTGATCGCCGAGCTCGAGACGCTGGTCTGGTCACACCCGGCCGCCGACAGCTGGTACCGCAACCGCTCGGGGCGCGTGGTCACCACCTCGCCGTGGCGACTGGCGGATTACTGGAAGTGGACGCGCGCGCCGAACCTTGCCGACTACACGCTCACAAGCTGAAGGCCACCAGGTAGTCGCCGAGCTTGGTGCGCATGTACTTGTGGCCGCCGGCGGCGATCACCACGAACTGCTTGCCCTGCGGGCTGAGCCGGTAGGTCATCGGCGTCGCCTGCGGCCCGGCCGGCAGGCGGCCCTTCCACAACTCCTCGCCGGTGGCATTGTCGAAGGCGCGCAGGAAGTCATCGGTCGCCGCCCCGATGAAGGTGAGCCCTGAGGCGGTCACCAGCGGGCCGCCGATGTTGGGCGTGCCGATCTTCATCCACAGGGGGAACGGGGCCAGGTCGCGCGTCGTGCCCAGCGGCACCTGCCACAGGCGCTTGCCGTTCTTCAGATCGATCGCCACCAGCTCACCCCATGGCGGCTTGTTGCACGGCGCGCCCCACGGCGAGAGCATCGCGGTCCATTGTGCCGCGTACGGCGTACCCGCCTGGGCCAGCAGCCACTCGCCCTTGGCAAAGCGCGCATCCGCCTGCGTGCGCGGCACCAGCTGCGCCACCGTGGCCACGTGGCTGGTGTTGATGACCAAGAGGTTGCGCACCGGGTCGATGGCCGCACTGCCCCAGTTCATCACCCCGAGGTTGTCCGGGTAGGTGATGGTGCCCTTGAGCGAGGGCGCGCTGAAGGCGCCCTCGTAGTTGTGGCTGCGGAACAGGTCGCGGCACTGGGCCCGGTCCCAGGGCGTGAAGCCCCACATGTCATCCTCGGTGAACTTCGGGCGCTGCAGGACATAGGTGTCGTTCACCGGCACCGGCTGGGTGGGCGCCAGGTGCTCGCCCTCGACGGCCCAGGCTTGCGGCGCCGGGCGTTCCTCGACCGGCACCAGGGGCTCGCCGGTCTCGCGGTTGAGGATGAAGAGGTAGCCCTGCTTGGTGGGCTGGGCGACCGCGGCCACCGGGCCGTGGGCGGTCGGGAAGTCGAACAGCACCGGCTGCGAGGGCACGTCGTAGTCCCAGATGTCGTGGTGCACGGTCTGGAAGTGCCACACCACGCGGCCGCTGGCCGCATCGAGGGCCACCACGGAGGCGGCGTAGTAGTCGCGCCCGTCGCTGTCGCGGGTGGTGCCGTAGAGGCCGACCTGGGCATTGCCGGTCGGGATGAACACCAGGTTGCGCTGCGAGTCGACGGAGAACACCGACCAGGCGTTGGCGGTCGAGCGGCGGTAGGTTCCGTCCGCCGTCACGCCCGCGGCCTGCGGCGGCACCGAGTTCCACGCCCACAGCAGCGCCCCGCTGCGCGCATCGAAGGCACGCACGACGCCGGCGGGCATGTCGGTGCGCATGTCCTCGGTGATGCGGCCGCCGACGATGACCCGGTCGCCGATGATCGCCGGCGGCACGGTCACCCCGTAGTCACCCGGGCGCATGGGGCCCAGGTGCTCCTTGAGGTCCACCGTGCCGGCGGTGCCGAAGTCCGCGCAGGGCCTGCCGTCTTTCGCATCGAGAGCGATCAGGCGCGCGTCCTGGGTGCCGGTGAAGATGCGGCTGGCGCAGGCGCTGCCGGCGGCAGCGCTGGGGTCGTGGTAGTAGCTCACGCCGCGGCACAGCACCAGCACCCCCCCGGTGGCATCCAAGTGCGGGTCGAAGGACCACCGCTCGCGCCCGGTCTCAGGATCCAGCGCCACCACGCGGTTGGTGCTCGAGCACAGGTACAACCGCCCCTCGGCCAGGATGGGCGTCGCCTCCAGAGCCGGCATGCGCCTGAGCTCGGGCGTGATGCCCTGGGCCAAAAGGCCCGGGATGTCCGCCGGGTTGGTCGGATGTTCAGGCAGCAGGCTCGGCTCGCCGATCCGGTAGGTCCAGGCGACTTTCAGGTGCCTGACGTTGTCCGGGGTGATCTGGGTCGCCGGCGTGTAGCGCATGCCCCCTTCATTGCCGCCCCAGGAGGCCCACCCGGCCGTAGGCCCGCTGTAGTCAACCGGCGTGGTGCGCGCGCAGCACCCCAGCAGCGGCAGCAGAATAGCAACAGCCCAGCGGCTCCCCGGGGTCCCCGGTACTCTGTATCCCATCGAAATCCCCCAGCCCGGCGTGAGCGCGAAAGGCCATTGATCATAGCCAGATGCCCTTCCCGGCAATCCCTCGTTCGGACGAGATGCCCCCCATGCGCCGGAGCGGGCAGATTTTACGTTGCGCGACCGCAACGCGCTCTCGACAAGCACCGGGAGGCGGGTCATTATCGGTACGCTGATTACTATTTTAGGGGGATCGTATGGTGAAGTCCGGTTCGCGCCGCATCGGCGCGCTGATGGTCGTGACTGGATTCCTGCTCGTCGATGCGCGACTCGCGCTCGCGCAGGAACAAACTTCTGCAGGCATCCAGGAAGTGGTGGTCACCGCAGAGCGGCGCACCGAGAACCTGCAAACCACTCCGATCGCGATCACGGCGATCTCGGCCGAGGACCTGAGCAAGGCAGGCGTCACTGACTTTGCGGGTGTGGCCAGGCAGTCCACCAGCATCAACTTCACCCCGTACCCGAGTTCCAGCAACACGCTGATCCTGTACATGCGCGGCCAGGGCGTCGCGGATGCCAACCAGATCACCCAGGACGGCTCGGTCGGGCTCTATGAAGACGGCTTCTACATCGCGCGTCCGCAGGCGGAGACCTTCGATCTGGCCGACGTGGAGCGCGTGGAAGTGCTGCGCGGTCCGCAGGGCACTCTGTACGGACGCAACACCACCGGCGGTGCCGTCAACATCATCAGCCAGAAGCCCACCGGCGAGGCGGACGTGAAAGCCAGCCTCGACATCGGTCAGCGCAACTACGTGCGTGCGCTCGCGACCGCCAATCTGCCGAAGGTCGCCGGCGGACTGTCCAGCAAGCTCACGCTGCTCTACAGCAACCTCGCCGGCAACGTCGATAACTACGGCGGCACCGACTTCAACCGCGAGGACCAGAGAGGCGCGCGCGCCTCGCTGCGCTGGGACACCGGCGGGATCTTCACGGCCGACTACTTCTTCGAGTGGGGCCAGCTCTCCTCGACCCCGATCTACTATCAGGACCCGGCCCTCAACGGGCTGATCCCCGGCTACAACGTGCCGGCGGACGGTCTGGCGAGCCGGACCTGGGAGCCGATCAACATGCACCCGAGCGTCGCGAAGTTCAACTCCGACGGCCTGACGCTGAACTTCAAGATCAACGACACCACCAACTTCCGCTCGCTGACCTACTACCGCGGGCTCGATTCGCGCTTCTACCAGGACTACAACGGTGGCTTCACGGATCCCACTCCCGCCAGTGTCGCCTATGGTGGCATCACCAATTTCACGAGCGACGATGTGGTGCAGAGCAACGAGGTGACCCAGGAGTTCCAGCTGGTCGGCTCGATCGCGCACTCCTTCGATTACGTGTTCGGCCTGTACTACTTCCAGGAGAACGCCAACCACGCCGAGTTCGGCACGATCAACGAGCCAAAGACGTATCCGTCGGCCTTTGGTGGGCCGCCGATCCCGGTGCTTACCCTGGACACGACGCGCTACGTAACGGCGGAGGCGAAATCCAAGGCCGCCTACGCTCAGGTGACCTGGCACATCAGCGATCCGCTCGCACTTACCTTGGGCGGCCGCTATACCAAGGATGACCGCAGTGCAACGCGGTATCTGAACCAGACCGGAGCAGCCTACGTACCCCTGCCGCCGACCTACGCCTCGGGCTTCCCATACGACATCAGCTTCCCTGTCCCCGACAACGGCGCCAACAGCCTGAACTTCAGCAAGTTCAATCCTGCCGGCACGCTGGCCTGGACGATGAGCCCGGATGTCAACAGCTACCTGCGTATCGCCACCGGTTACAAGGCGGGTGGTTCCAGCGAGGCCGCCCCGTATGGCGCTTTTGGGCAGACATTCCAACCCGAGAATGTCACCACCTACGAGCTGGGACTGAAGTCCTACTGGGCCGACAAGCGGGTGCGCGCCAACATGGCAGTGTTCCACAGCAAGTTCAGCGACATGCAGCTGCAGTTCAACGTCGACCCGGCGAACCTGGCGGTGGTGCAGTCCTACAACGCCGGCTCCGCCACCGTGGATGGGGCGGAGTTCGAGTTCCTGTTCGCATTCAACCCGGACCTCATCCTCGGCATCAACGACACGGTGCTGTCGACCAACATGAAGACGGTGAATGCCCTGGCCGGCACGATCTTCGATCCGGCCACCAACCCGGCCTCCCCGTACCATGTGGGTGACAACGTTGCCTCGCTGTTCCGCGTACCGTATGCGCCGAACAACATACTGAACGCGAACCTCGACTGGACGATGCTGCACGCGGAAGGTGGCAGCCTGGAGCTGTACCTCAACTACCGCTATCAGGGACGTCAGTACGACACCGCGCCGACCGGGGTGAATGTGCCCGGTTCCGCGGAGTACTACTCGATCGGGGCCTTCGGCGTGGTTGACGGCAAGCTCACCTGGAACTTCGATAACCACGGCAGCAAGAAGTCCATGCGGGCCTCGCTGTGGGCGAAGAACCTGTTCAATGCCAACTACCTGCAGCACACGATCGGCGGGGGTGCGGCACCCTACATCCCGGTCCTTGGCGCCGCGGGGCCGATTCCGCAGACCGGCTACTACTATGCCGCCAGTGCCTGGGCCCCCAAGGCGCAGGTGGGCGTGGAACTGGAGTACGGCTTCTAGCCGCCCCTCACCCGCAAGGGAAGGAAGAACGCGCGGACCGAAGGGTCCGCGCGTTTTTTTGCGCCGTGAAAACCGCTACGCAAGCCGCGAGCGCGCGTTCAGTCCGCGGCTGACTCCAGCGGGATGTCGTAACGCTGCACGTAGCCGCGGAAGCGCTCGGCAATCGCCGCGCCGTCCAGCCCGAACGCCTTCAGGTCGTAGCGGTGGCGGCCGAAGCGCCCCTGCGGGTGCGACTCGACGTGCGCAGTCATCGCCGCAAGCGCCGGGCCGTCCAGTTCCTCGCCGAAGGCGCCATAGACGCGCCGCAGGGTCGCGATCGGATCGCGCACCAGGTCCGCATAGTGCACGTCGACGATCTGCACGCGCGGATTGGCGGCGCGGAACGCATCCACCGCCGCCACCGAGCGCGCCAGCATGTCGCTCCAGTGCGCGGCGATGTAGCGCTGGTGGTCGGCGTCCGAGAACGTGCCGGTCAGGGTCGTGATGAGGCTGCACACCGAGGCGCACAGCACGGCCGGGTCGCGGTGCATCAGCACCAGGCGCGCATCCGGGTAGGTGGCGGTGAGCGCGTCCAGGTGCAGCGCGTGGTGCGGGCTCTTCAGCGACCAGCGTCCGCGCACTCCGCCGCTCTGCAGCACCTGCAGCACGCGGCGGTGCCAGGCGTAGGCGGACGCATGATCGGTTGTCTGCAGCCACCTGCCGTAAGAGGGCACGTTGGCGAGGGCCTCCCACAGCAGGCTCTTGAAGTCCTGGTTGAGGACGGCGATGCACTCGGTGGGCCCGTCGGGCTCCTCGCTCTGCACCATGCGCACCCGCGGGTTGATCTGGTCCAGCATCGCCATCGCCGCGCGCGAGGCCGCGATGCGCGGATCGGTGGTACGCGTCGCCGGTGTCGGCGGCGGCACGCTGTCGCCGGCCTCCCAGCGCAGCAGCGGGCGGTGGCGCGGGTCCTTCTCCAGGAGGTAGGTGAGGAAGGTGGTGCCGGCGCGGAACATCCCCACCACGACCAAGGGGGCCTCGATCTTCTCGCGCAGCACTTGCGGGTGGCGCTTCACCCAGTCGGTGACCTTGAGGCGGTTCGCAAGGCAGGCGAGGATCATCCCGGGGGCGGCCATCGAGCCGATGGCATTCAGCTGTGCCTCCCCGGAGGCGGACTCGCACAACACCGCCAGTCCCTCGCGGAACGTGTCGCTGCCAAAGTCCTCAAGGCCGGTCTGCGCACAGGCAGCCGCCAGCAGCGCGTCACTTCGGATCTGCATGCGCGCGCCCCTTAGCCTGCAGCGATGTCGACGACGGTACGCCCGCTGGTGCGCCGTGCGAGGTGGTCCTCGAGCACCGCGGCCACCTCACTCATGCGGATGCGGCGCGTGACCACCGGGTGGATCTTGCCTTGGGCGATCAGCTCGCGCAGCGCCCCATGCACCCGGGTCCCGGTCTCGGGCGGGAAGAAGTTCATGCCCATGCGCCGCATCGGACCCACCGGCACCCCGTAGGCGAGCATCACGCCCAGCACCGAGAAGTTACCGATCGATACCTTGCGCAGCGCGCGCCCCGTGAAACCGCCCTGGGGGTCGTCGTTGAAGCCCACCGGCAGGTAGCGTCCCTCGAGTGCCATGCAGGTCCAGATCTGGTCGGTGAGCTCCCCGCCGACCAAGTCAAAGGCCACGTCCGCACCGTGTCCGCCCGTGTGCCGCATGACCGCATCGAACAGGTCATCCTTCTGGTGGTCGATGGTCGCCGCCGCCCCCTGCGCCCGGCAGTAGGCAGTCTTCTGCGCACCGCCGGCCAGGGCGATGACCTTCGCGCCGGCCGCGGCGGCCAGCTGCACGGCGGCCGTGCCGACACCGCTGGCGGCCCCGGTGACGAGGACCGCCTCGCCCGCCTGCAGGTGCGCACGCACGTGCAGGCCGAGGTAACTCACGTGGTAAGGCAGCAGGAACCCCGCCGCCGCGGCATCCTCGAGCTCCGGCGGGGCATCGAACAGGCCGGTCACCGGCGCGATGGCCTTCTCGGCCATGCCGCCGAGCGCCATCTTGGTCATCGCCACCACGCGCCGGCCAACCCACGTCTCGCCGCCTGCGCCTGCGGCCTCGACGCGGCCGCACACGTCCATCCCCAGGGTGAAGGGCGGCTTGAGCATCGCCATCGCCACGCCACCGAGGGCCCGCGGGCCGTCGCCGAAGTTCAGCGAGGCCGCGCTCACCGCGATACGCACTTCCCCGGGACCCGGTTCCGGCACCGCGACTTCGCTGACGCGCACCACTTCACCGGGGCGGCCATGGGAGAGCACCTGGACTGCCTTCATCATTTCTCCAAAGCGATTTTTGATACTGCGAGTACGCTAATTGTCGCGCGCCGGGGAGTGTAGGGGAATCCTCGCGCGCCCACCGCGCAAACCGGGGCGAATTCATCCGTGGCATACCCGCGGCAGCGCGCTGCAATTGCACGCGCCGGCCGTATGAACGGTGCGTACAAAATCCCTCGTTTGGACGAGGAGGCCGTCCGGTACCTTCATTGCGGCTCTGCGCACCGTGGTGCCCTGGCAATGCACGCTCGACATGCAGGCTCGCCCGGGTATGATCGATCGGGTTGACAAGCGCGCGCGGGCCGAGAGGCCCGCGCGGCTTTTTAAGGACACCCGAAAAATGAAGCTAGGCGTCTCCACCTTCCTCTGCCTGATGGTGATCTCATCCGCGTGCGGGCCTGCCGCAGGGGCCACCGACGCCCCGGCCGCGCAGACCACCGCGACCTCCGAGGGTGCGGGGATCTACGCATCCCGCTGCGCGGCCTGCCACGACCACGCTCAGGACCGTATTCCACCCAAGGTCCTGATCGCGACCACGCGCACTGCGGAGGATGTCATCGACACGCTCACTTTGGGCGTGATGCGGGTGCAGGCCAGCGGCCTCACCGCGGACCAGGTCCACGCCGTGGCCGTCTACCTCACCAACAAAGAGCCCGCACCGCGCGCCGCAGCCGACGCCAATCCCTGCGCAACGCCGGCTGCCCCGCAACTCACGCCGCACGACTGGCGCAACTGGGGGCGCGATCTGACCAGCTCCCGCTACCAGCCCGACGGCGGGTTAAGCGCCGCGCAGGTCCCGCACCTGAAGCTGCGCTGGACCTTCGCCTTTCCGGGGCGCGCCGCCTTCGGCCAGCCGGCGGTCATCGGCGACATGGTGATCGCAGGCGGCACCGGCGCGCGCGTGTTCGCGCTCAATGCCGATACCGGCTGCACCTACTGGAGTTACTACGCCGGCGCCCTGGTACGCACCGGCATCGTGGTGGGCAAGCTCACTGCCGCCCAGTCGCAGGATCATCAGGAGCACATCGCCGCCTGGTTCGGCGATGACAAGGGCATCCTGCACGCGGTCGATGCGCGCGACGGCAAGCCGCTGTGGACACAGCGCCTGGACAGCCACCCGATCGCACGCCTGGTAGGCACCCCGCAGCTGTACTCGGGCGTGCTGTACGCGGGCGTGAGCTCCTTCGAGGAAGTCGCCGCCGCCGACCCGAAGTACGCCTGCTGCACGTTCCGCGGCAGCCTCGTGGCCGTGAACGCCGGCAGCGGCAGGATCCTGTGGCAGTCGTACACCATCCGCCGCCCGGCGGCCGCCGCCAAGGCGGCCAGCGGCAAGCAGTTCATGGGTCCTGCCGGTGGCTCGATCTTCTCCGCGCCCACCATCGATGCGAAGCGCGGGCTGATCTATGTCGGCACCGGGGACTCCTACACCAGCGTCGCGAGCGACTCGACGGACGCCATCCTCGCGCTGCGCCGCTCGGACGGTAAGCGCGTGTGGACGCGGCAGGTGCTCAAGAACGATGCCTGGATCTTCCTGTGCAAGGGCCAGCCGGTGGGCAACTGCCCCGCCCCGCTGGGCCCTGATTTCGACTTCTCCAGCTCGCCGATGCTCATGCACGTTCAGGACCGGGAACTGCTGGTGGCGGGGGCGAAGTCCGGCACGGCCTTCGGCTTCGATGCACAGGCGCACGGCAACATCCTGTGGGAGCGGCCGCTGGCCGTGGGCACCAACAACGGGGGGATCCTGTGGGGACCGGCCAACGACGGCGAGCGCGCCTACTTCGCCACCTCCGAGTACAGTCTCGAGGAGCAGAAAGGCCCCGGGGTCCTGTATGCCCTGAGCCCGCTCACCGGGGAGATCCTGTGGAAGACCCCGACGCCCGAGTCCCCCTGCGCCTGGGGAGCGGTCAACTGCGCGCACTCGCTGCTGGCCGGGGTCGCCATGCTGCCCGGGGTCGTGTTTGCCGGGGCGATGGACGGGCGCATCCGTGCCTACAACGCCAGCGACGGCAAGATCATCTGGGACTTCGACACGGGCGCAACCTTCGACTCGGTCAATGGCGTGAAGGGCCACGGTGGCGCCATCGACTACGGCGGCCAGGTGATCGCGCACGGCATGCTGTTCGTGATCTCCGGCTCGATGCGCCAGCCAGGCAACCTGCTGCTCGCCTTCTCCCCTGAGTGATCGATTGAGGATCGTAAGCACCCGCGCCACAATCAAAAGCGCCCCGCACACCCGCCTCACTCATACGGACTAGCATCATGGATCCCAGTCATCCGCTGTGGGCCTCCCCGGTCGAAGCACCCCTGGTGATCGAGGATGCCGAGAGTCAGCACTGGGACGATGCGGCGGACCTGGTGGTCGCAGGCTTCGGCGGTGCAGGAGTGGCCGCCGCGCTCGAGGCCATCGAGCGCGGCGTGAGCGTCATCGCGCTGGACCGCTACGAGGGCGGTGGTTCCTCGGCCGCCAACGGCGGCGTGTACTACGCCGGTGGCGGTACCAAGCCGCAGCGCGATGCCGGCGAGGCCGACAGCGCCGAGGAGATGTACAAGTACCTGGCGATCGAGACCAACGGCATCGTCTCCGAGGCGACGCTGCGCAAGTTCTGCGAGGACTCGGTGCCCACCCTCGACTGGCTGCTCGCGCACGGCGCATTGCTCAACGGCGCGGGCGTCTTCAAGAAGAAGGTCTCCTACCCGCCGCTGCGCTACCACCTCTACCACCCGGACAACTCCCTGGTGCCCGCCTACGCCGCGCGCGCGAAGCCGGCCGCGCGCGGGCACCGCACCGCGGTCTACAACAAGGGCAAGGCCTGGGGCCTGGGCTGGGGCATCTGGAAACCGCTGGCCGCGGCCGCCGTCAAGGCCGGCGTGCGCTTCGACAAGTACACCGAGGTGCGCCAGCTGGTGCTGGACCGGCGCGGCGCGGTGGTGGGCGTGAAGGCGCTGTCGATCCCGGCTGGCAGCGCGGCCGCGCGGCGTTTCGCCCGCTACACCGCCCGCGCCAACTGGCTGCTGGAACTGCTGCCGCCGGTGATCCCGCTCGCCGCGGTGACCATCGGCCTGGCGCGCCGCTACCTGGCGGCCGCCGGTCGCATCGAGGCCGAGGAGCGCGTCACGCGCTTCATCCGCGCGCGGCGCGGGGTGGTCCTGAGCGCCGGCGGCTTCATCCTCAACTCCGCGATGGTCGAGCACTACGCCCCGCTCTACGTGCGCGGACTGCCCAATGGCACCCTCGGGGACACCGGCAGCGGCATCCGCCTCGGCCAGAGCGCCGGCGGCGCGGTGGGCTCGATGGACCGCGTCACCGGCTGGTGCATGATCAATCCGCCCGCGGCCTGGCCGCGCGGCATCGTCGTCAACAAGCACGGCGCGCGCATCTGCCACGAGGGCGTGTACGGCTCGACCCTCGGGGATGCGGTGGCGCACAGCCCCGACGGCGCGGCCTACCTCATCATCGACGAGACCCTGTACCGCGAGAGCCTCAAGCAGATCGCCCGCGGGGCGGATGTGGTCAAGTACCAGCGCCAGGTCGCGCGGCTGAATCTCCTGATGAACCGCAAGACCGCCGCGACGCCTGCGGCACTCGCGCAAGCCATGGGCATCGACCCGCAGGGACTTGCCCAGACGGTGGAGGCCTACAACCGCGCCGCGCGCGGGGAGATTCCCGATGTCGTGGGCAAGGGCGCCGAGGAGATGAGCGCCCTGACCACCGCGCCCTTCCATGCGCTCGACATCTCCGTGCACAGCCGCTACTTCCCCATGCCGATGCTGACCCTCGGGGGACTGAAGGTCGAGGAAGCCACGGGGCTCGTGCAGCGCGAGGACGGCAGCCCCATCCCGGGCCTGTACGCGGCCGGGCGCACCGCGGTGGGCATCTGCTCGAACGTCTACGTGAGCGGCCTGGCCTACGCGGACTGCATCTTCTCCGGGCGGCGCGTGGGCCGCAGCGTGGCGGCCGCCGGCGCCGCGACACCCTTGGCCCGTACTGCCTGAACCTGTGAGGCTCGCATGAACAACTCCCCCTCGCTCGGCTCCCTCGGGCTGCCGCCGGTGGCGCAGATCGGCTTCGTGGTCCGCGACATCGAGGCATCGATGGCCCGGTACGGCAGCCTCTACGGACCGTGGAGCCCGCTGGACGGCTCGGTGCCGGCGGCCACCTACCGCGGCCGCACCGCCGATGCCACGCTCAAGGTGGCCATCGGCCACAGCGGTCCGCTGGAGATCGAGCTCATCCAGTGGGTTGCCGGTGACAGTCCGCACCGCGAGTTCATCGAGCAGGGCCGCGAGGGCATGCACCACCTGCAGTACCGCGTGGAGGATGCCGACGGCTGGATCAAGCGCATCGCCCCCTTAGGCTACATGCCCATCTGGTACAAGCGCTGGTGCGCGGACACGACCTTTGCGTACCTGGAGCGCCCCGGGGACCCACTCATCGTGGAATTCCTGGAGATGCCTCCCGGGGGTCCCGGGACGAGGCTGCCCGGGTGAACCTGAACCAGCTGTCCGACCGCTTCGCGATCCGCGACCTGATCGTGCGCTACGCCAATGCGCTCGATACGCGCTCCTTCGAATGGCTGGACGAGATCTTCACCGCCGATGCCTACATCGACTACCGGGCCACCGGCGGCATCGACGGCAGCTACGCGAAGATCCGCCAGTGGCTGCCGCCGGCGACGGGGGCCTTCCCGCACGTGTGCCACCTGGTGGGCAACATCGCCGTCACGGTCGAGGGCGACCGCGCCCGGGCGCGCACGCTGTGCCTGAACCCGGTCGAGGTGCCCCTGCCGCAAGGAGGCAGCCAGGTCATGTTCCTCGCCATGTGGTACGCGGACGAACTCATCCGCACCGCCGCCGGCTGGCGCATGACCCGGCGCGTGCAGGAGGGCTGCATCCAGCACAACGTGCCGCAGCACCTGACGCAGATGCCCGCCTCCCGCTCCCGCTAAACCTTTCCACGAATCCCCAAGGACTTGCCCATGCTCAGCCTGCAGGAACTCTCGGACCGCGTCGAACTCGAGCAGCTGTCGGTGACTTACGCCAACGCCATCGATTCGGGTCACTGGGATGATCTTGACCAGGTGTTCACCCCGGACGCCTATATCGACTACCGCGCCCTGGGCGGCATCGACGGGCGCTACCCGCAGATCAAGCAGTGGCTGGCCGAGGTGCTGCCGAAATTCCCGGGCTACTGCCACCTGGTCGGGAACATCGCGGTCACGGTCAAGGGCGACACCGCCACCGGGCGCACCCTGTGCATCAACCCCATGAACACCCCGCTGCCCGAAGGCGGTACGCAGGTGATGTTCCTGGGGCTGTGGTACGTCGATAAATATGTCCGCACGCCTGCGGGCTGGCGCTTCACCGAGCGGGTCGAGCAACCCTGCTTCCAGCACAACGTGCCGGCCCACATGGCCATGCTGGCCAAATAGCCCCGCCTGAGCCCTCCGGGAGGCCCTGGAAGGCGCCTGCAGGCAGTCCGAATGGACTAAGGGATTCAGTCGGTTGCGTCGAAATCGCGATCTGGTAGCGTTCTTGGCTGCATTGGCGAGGAGTCACTGAGATGGCATTGACCAAGGACTACGGACTCGGCGAGTTCACCTTCCCGCGCGGCTGGTTCATGGTCGCCGAAGCCAGCGAGCTGAAGGACAAGGTGCTGCCGGTGCGCTTCTTCGGCCAGGAGTTTGCCCTGTACCGCGGCAAGAGCGGCAAGGTGGTGCTGCTGGATGCCTTCTGCCCGCACATGGGCACCAACATGGCGCGCAACGACTCTTCCTACGTGGTGCGCGACGGGCAGATCGAGGGCGACTCGATCCGCTGCCCCTACCACGCCTGGCGTTTCGGCCCGGACGGCAAGTGCAACGACATCCCCTACAGCAAGGCGCCGATCCCCAAGGCCGCCTGCGTGCGCAGCTGGCCGGTGGTCGAGAGCCTGGGGGCGATCTTCGTGTGGCACGACGCCGAGGGCGGGGAGCCGGAATGGGAGGCGCCGTCGCTGAAGGAATGGGACGACCCGCAGTGGATCCGCTGGAAGTTCGACCACCTGGGCACCCTCAGCTGCCACGGCCAGGAGGTCATCGACAACATCGCCGACTGCTCGCACTTGAATCCGGTGCACGGCTCGGAGGTGAAGTACTACCGCAACGAGTTCAACGGCCACCTGGCCACGCAGCTGCAGGGCGGCGGCCACCGCACGCTCGTGACCCCCGACGGCGTGAGCCCGATCCTCACCACCGACACCACCTACCACGGCCCCGGCTTCCTGCTGTCGAAGATGATGGGCATGGGCGAGTCGATCATCTTCATCGGCCACACCATGGTCGATGACGGGGTGATCAAGGTGTGGCACGCGCTCCTGGTGAAGTCGCGGTACGAGCGCCCGACCGCGCAGGAGATCGTGGACGCGGCCGCCTACCAGGAGGCCGCCAGGCTCGCCTTCGCGCAGGACTTTGACGTGTGGGCGAACAAGCGCGCCGCGATCCAGATCCTGCAGGTCCCCGGCGACGGCCCGTTCCACAAGTCGCGCATCTGGTACAAGCAGTTCTACAACCAGCGCGCCCGCAAGCAGGAATTCCTCAAGCAGGTCGAGGGCGTGCAGCACCGGGTGACCGGCATGCCCGGGCGGCTGGAAGAGGCGGAATCGGCCGCCTGAGGCGGCCGATTCCCCATCCCCGGGATCACATCGTCAGGTATTCACCGCCGTTGGCATCGAGCACCGCGCCGGTGACACCCGAGGCGTAGTCCGACAGCAGGAACAGCGCCGCGCGGGCGCACTCGGTGTCGGTCACCAGCCGCCGCAGCGCGATATTGGCCGAGATGGCGTCGTAGTAGGACTTCTCCGGCACGCCCTTCTGCTTGGCATCGTAGGACACGAAGCCCTGCACCGGCACCCCGAGCATCCAGCCCATGCGCGCCACGTTCACGCGGATGTTGCTGGCGCCGAGCTCGATCGCCAGGTACTTGCTCGCCACGTTGATCGCCCCCTTGGTCGCCGCATAGCCGGCCTCCCCGGTGTGCGGCTTCACGCTGGCCATCGAGCTGATGTTGACGATCGCCCCGCCGCCTTGTGCCTTCATGATCGGCACCACGGCCTGGGTCATGTTCATCGTGCCGATGACGTTGGTCTCCATGATCTCCCGCCAGGCGTTGAGGTCGGAGCCATCCGCCGTGCCCTGCGCGCCCCACTGGAAGGCGCTGTTGGCCAGTCCGTCGATGCGCCCGAACTCCTTGTTGGCAGCCTCCGCCAGGCGCTTGCACTGGCCGGCATCGCGGATGTCGGTGACGACCTTCAGCACCTTGCAGGCGGGATTGGCCTCCTTGATGCGCTTCTCGGCGTCGTCGAGCTTCTCGGCGGTGCGCGCGCTGATGGCCACGCCGCGCGCGCCCTCGCGCGCGGCCTCCACGGCCAGCTTCACTCCGAGCCCCGGGCCGATGCCGGAAACGATGATGACCTTGTCTTTGAGTAACATTTTCGAAGCCCCTTACGACTCAGGTGAATGGAAGGATGTGTTTCTCGCGGTAGCGCTTGAAGCGCCGCTCGAGCTCGGCCCGCGTGAAGCCGAACTCCTCGAGCGTGTACTCGTGCTTGGGCCGCCCCTCGCGCGGGTTGGTGGCCATGTAGGCGTTGATGCCGGCGCGCGTCTGCTCGGTCACCGGCAGGCCGATCTCCTGGTAGATGCGCTCGACCACCTTCACCGGGTCCCCCACCGTGTCGCGGAAGTCGACGTCGATGAAGCGGTTGGGCAGGCGCTCGCGCATGTCCATGCAGTGGTTCAGGTGTTCCTCCAGGGTCTGCGACCACTGGCGCGCGCCCTCCCGCGCATCGGGCTTGTCGCTGCCCATCGCCCACAGCATGTGCACGAAGCTGGCGAACGAGGGAATGGTGGCAATCGGGTCGCGGTGCGTCTGCACGAACACCGCGTTGGGCATCTGCTCGGCGATCACCTCGACGTAGCCCAGGTGCATCGGGGTCTTCAGCGACCAGTACAGCGCCTGCTGGCCGCGCTGCTTCTTCTGCCACTGCAGGAACTTCAGCAGGCGCAGCAGGTACGCATACGCCGGGCGCAGGTCCTGGGAGTGGATCCAGTTGCGGTAGCTGGGGATGCAGGCGAGTGACTCGGCCGTGGTGCTCATGAGCGTGGCATCGATGAGCATGATGTCCTCGTCCGCCCCCATCGCATCCCAGGGGTGGATGGAAGCCAGCTCGGGCATCGCGGCGAGGATGCCGGCCACCTCGGCCTTGGCGGCGGCGATGCGCTGGTCACCCCTGACGTCATCGCTCGCCGGCACCGGGAAGCGCACCTCCCACCAGGCGGCCGCGTAGATGCGCGGGTCGGTCTGCAGCAGGCGGTGCAGGAGCGTGGTGCCGGTGCGCGCCAGCCCCAGGATCACGATCGGCGGCGGCAGCTTCTCCTCCAGGATCTCCGGCTTCTTGGCGAACCAGTCGCGGGCGCGCAGGCGCGCCACCAGGGTGTTGTGGATGCGCGCCTTCCAGGTGTGCACGCCGACATCGTTCAGCTGCGCCTCGGTGCGCAGCGCGCGCGTGAGGCGCTCGAGCGGCTCCTCGATATCCGGCTCGTCGAAGAGCGTCAGGCCGGTTTCCGCGCGCGCATCCGCGATCAGCCGGGCAGGATCCAGCAACTGGTCGGCAATCATTGCGGGCTCCCCGTGAAGTGCTTGGCGGCCTGCCAGGCAAAGGTCATGGCCGGACCCAGGGTCGAGCCGGGTCCCGGGTAGGTCGGCAGGATCGCGGCCGCGCAGTTGCCGACCGCATACAGCCCGGGCACCGCCGAGCCATCGGCGCGCAGCACCTGGGCGTCGGTGTTGGTGACCAGCCCCCCGTGGGTGCCGAAGTCGCCCGGGTCGATGCGCATGGCGTAGAACGGTGCCTCGACGATCGGCGCCAGGCACGGGTTGGGCTTGATGCGCGGGTCGGCATAGTAGCGGTCGTACTCGGCATCCCCGCGCCCGTGCTCCAAGTCCTTGCCGGTGCGCGCGTACTCGTTCATGGCGCTGACGGTCTTCTGCAGACCCTCCGCATCGATGCCGGCCTGGGTGGCGAGCTCGCGGATCGAGTTGGCGCGGGTCAGGAAGCCGGAGGTGAAGTAGTTCTTCGGCAGGCGCTTGTCGGGGCGGAAGCGCGCCGGCCACAGCGGGCCGTTGAAGTACATCTGCCGCGAGCGCGCATCGAAGATCATCCACGAGGGTGCCTGCGGATCCTCGGGCGTGTGCCGGCGGTAGAACTCGAGCTGGTAGGTGATGTAGTTCTGCGACTCGTTGGCGATGCGCCGGCCGCGGCGCGTCACCACGATGTTGCCCGGGTAGGACTTGTCCATGATCGCCAGCCGCGGCACCGGATCGTCCGGGGCGGTGATCGAGGAACACCACCAGCCGCCGTCCATCAGCCGGGTCGCCGCCCCGATGGCCATGGCGGCACGGTGCGCATCGCCGGTGTTGGTGCCGGCCGCGGCGCTCCAGCGCGCATCGGTCGGCTGCGGCAGGTACTGCTCGCGCATCTGCTGGTTGTGCTCGAAGCCGCCGGCGGCGAGCACCACCGCGCGGCGCGCGCGCACCACGTGCGTGGCGCCGTCGCGGGTGATCTTCGCCCCGGTGACGCGCCCGGCGTCGTCGGTGAGCAGCTCGGTCATCTGCGACTTAAGCCACAGCGGCATGTTGCGGTCGTGCATCGACCAGCGCAGCCGCGCGATCCCGGCGCAGCCGCAGGCGATGCGCCGCGAGCGCTTGTGGGTGAGCGCCCAGCCGACATCACTCACGTGATCCCAGATGCGCCGCGCCGCCAGGCCCTTCCAGCCGGGCAGCTGCGCCATCAGCACCTGCGCATCGACCTGGGTCATCGCGATGCGGTCGAACATCCACATCATGTGGTGCGTGTCGCGCAGGTTGCTGGCATCGGCCTTGAGCACGCTGCGGGCCACCGGCGCCGGCTCGAGCGAGCGGTGGCCGTGCTTGGCCCCCGGCAGGTTCGACCAGTAGTCCGGGTAGTGCGCGAGGGACTCGTAGCGCACGCGGGTGCGCGCCTGCAGGAAGTCCAGCATCCGCGGGCCTTCCCGGAGGTAGGTCTCCTGCATCCCTGCCGGCACCGCGCCGGCCGGGGTCGAGCCCTGCACGTACTGCAGCGCCTCCTCGTAGCTGTCCCGGGCGCCGGCCTCCTGCGCCGCTCGGCTGCAGGGGATCCAGATGCCGCCGCCGGAGGTTGCGCTGGTACCACCGTACAGGGCGCTCTTCTCCACCACCAGGACATCCTTGACGCCCATCTCGTAGGCGCACAGTGCCCCCGTGAGCGCCCCGTTCCCCGATCCCACGACCAGGACATCGACGCTTAAGTCGCGTGCCTCAGCCAAGTAACCCCCTCGTGGAGCATTGCCCCTGAAAAGCCAGTGTGCACTTGCGGGCCTGCCGGCCACGTCGCCCAAATGAACGATCACGACAGGCACACCCGGGCGGGTATGCTGTGCCGGCCCGAAAATGACGGAGTCCCCCATGCCGAGCCAAGAGACCATGAAGGCCGCGATGCAGGCCTATATCGACGCCTTCAACAGCGGCAACGTCGCGAGCATTGTCGCGCTGTACGCCGCGGATGCCACCGTGGAGGACCCGGTGGGCTCGCCGCTGAAGCGCGGGGCGGCCGAGATCGGCGCCTTCTACACCCACTCCGTGGCCACCGGCGCGAAACTGAGTCTCGATGCCCCGGTGCGCGGCAGCCACGGCAATGCCGCGGCGATGGCCTTCAGCGCCAAAATCGGCCCGGTCACCGTGCGGGTCATCGACGTCATGACCTTCAACGAGGCCGGCAAGTTCACCAGCATGAAGGCCTACTTCGGCCCCGGCGACATCCTGCAGGGCTAGCCTCACCGCGGGCTCCAGCCGGCAGGTCCGGGGCCGAGCACCGCGAAGGAGCCCAGGTGTGCGCGGTTTGACTTCACCCGCCGCGTCAGCCACCAGCGCCCCTCGCGGCACGCCCAGCTGTCCTGGTACTCGCCCAGGGTCTGGAAGGTGAGCGCGGCGTTCGCCCCGGTCCCCAGGTGCAGGTCGCTCACGTAGCAGCGGCTGCGCGCCGCGGCGCCGCCGGCATCGACCTCGACGGTCAGGTTCCCCAGCAGGTGCTGGGTGGGCCCGCAGTCATCCAGGAAAGAGCGCATCACCCCGACGATGGCCGCGCGCCCGCACACCTCGCCGGTGCCGAAGTCCGCCGCGGCATCTGCAGCGATGAGCGCATCGAGCGCGCCCCAGTCGCGCGCGTCCATGGCGCGCGCGAACCCGGCCAGCGCGCGGGCGATGTCACGCTCGGCGAGCAGCATCTGGAGCGCATCGCTCACGAGGCGGCCGGGGTCGCATTGAGCACCGCATCCCCCGGGGTCCCCAGCACGCACGAGGTGCCCCCGGGGGTGTACATCATGGCGACGCAGCGGTTGCAGGCGGTGCAGCCGGAGACCTGCACGCGCCCGCTGGCGAAGGCATCGACCAGGTCCGCCTGGTGGATGAGCACCCGCCCGAGGGTAATGGCATCGAAGCCCTCGTCCATGAGCGCACCGACGTTGGCGAGGCTCTTCACCCCCCCGAGGTAGGCGAGCGGCATCTTCGTGGCGGCGCGCGCCTTGCGCGAGTTCTCCAATTGGTACAGCTCGTGGAACTGGACGTTCTTCGGCTCCGTGAACTGCTGGATGAGCATGGCGAGGGCCACCACCGGGTTTGCGACCTTGGTGCGGTTCTCCTTGGGGAAGGAGGAGCCGAACATGGTGGTGATCGACTCGATGTTGAGCCCGGCGCTCAAGACCAGCAGGTGCGCGCCGGCGGCCTCCAGCAGCTGGGCGATCTGCGCCCCGTCCTCGGCCGTGTTGCCCCCGCGCGTGCCCTCGGTGACGCTGATCTTGCACACCACGGCCATCTGCTTGCCGACCGCATCCAGCACGCGCTCGAGCACCTGCACCGGAAAGCGCGCACGACCGCGCACATCCCCGCCGTAGGCATCGCGGCGGCGGTTGTACAGCGGCGAGAGGAACTGGCTGAGCAGGTAGCCGTGGCCCATGTGGAGCTCGACGGCATCGAAGCCGGCCTCGCGTGCGAGCTTAGCCCCGCGCACGAATTCCCCGGCGACGCGCTCCATGTCGGCGGGGGTCATGGCCTGGCGCAGCCACTGGCCGCTCATGATGCCGACCTTGTTGAACCCGCCGCTGGCGGACAGCGGGCGCGGGCTGTCCTGGGGCGGCACGAAGGTGAAGCAGCCCCCGTGGGTGATCTGCGCGGAGGCGGCCGCACCGTGGCGGTGCACCGCCTCGGTCAGCACCTTCAGGTGCGGCACCTGCGCGGCATCCAGGGTGACCTGGTCGACGAAGGTACGGCCGTCGCGGGCGACGGCGCAGTAGGCGACGGTCGTCATGCCGACCCCGCCGGCGGCGATCGCCTCGTGGAACTGCACCAGGCGCTTGGAGGCGGTGCCGCCCCGGGCGCTGCCCTCGTTGGTGGCCGACTTGATGAAGCGGTTGCGCAGGGTGAGCGGCCCGATCGTAAGGGGCGTAAAGGCGCGTCTCTGGTTGGCCGGCATGTCAGTCATGGTCCTCTCCTGGCGCGCGCGCTTCAGGCGGGCCGTGGCTTGGCGGTGCTGGGCCGCACCCGCGTGATCTTGGCGGCGCGATAGTCGTACTTGAGCGTCTTCACCGCGATGGAAGTCTCCACGTGGCGTACCCCGGGCAGGGCCAGGATGCGGTTGTTCGCCACCTCGACGATGTCCTCGAGGGCGGCGAAGAGCCCGACCGCCAGGATGTCGAAGCGCCCGAGCATGAGGATGACGCAGCCGATCTCGGGCATGGCGGCGATCTTCTGGCTCACCGCGCGCAGTTCCCCGTGCTGGGCGAGGATGCCGATCAGCACCACCTTCGGGGAGCCGGCGAAGGCGACGTTGGTCACCGCGGTGAGGCGGATCGCCCCGCCATCCTCCAGGCGGTTGATGCGCCCGCGGATGGTGCCCTCGGTGACCCCGAGCTGGGCGGCGATCTGGCGGTTGGAGACCCGCGCGTCCACGGTGAGCAGGTCGACGATGCGGCGGTCCAGATCGTCCATGCTCGGCAGCACCGTCTTCATGCGATCTGCGCCCGGTCGAAGTCGTACTTGATGACATCGGCGGCGATGCCGGTGGAGAGCGCGCGGATGCCGCGGATGTTGCCGATGTCGCGCACCAGGAAGGTCTCCAGCTCCTCCAGGTCATGCAGCGCCACCAGGATCTCGATGTCGCGCGCGCCGGTGACCAGGTGCACGGCGAACACCTCCTCGATGGCCGCCAGCTCCTGGGCCACCGCCTCCGCCGGGCGCCCCTGCACCTCGATGCCGACGGCCATGAGCACCTTGTAGCCCAGCGCGGAGAAGTCGGTGACCGCGACCACGCGCATGGCGTTCACGTTCTCCAGGCGGCGGATCCGCGCGCCCACGGTCGCAGGGGAGATCTTCAGGCTGCGGGCGATGCGCTGGTTGGTGGCGCGCCCGTCGGCCTTCAGCGCCGCGATGATCTGCCGGTCGATGTCATCCAGCTCGTACGTCTCGGTTGCCATCTCAGCTTTGCCCCCGCTGCGCGCCGTGCCCGCCCACCTCAGTAGACCTCGAACAGGCCGGCCGCACCCATGCCGCCCGCGATGCACATCGTGACCACGACCCAGCGCACGCCGCGGCGCTTGCCCTCCAGCAGCGCATGCCCGACCAGGCGCGCACCGCTCATGCCGTAGGGGTGGCCGATGGCGATCGCCCCGCCGTCGACGTTGAACTTCTCGTGGTCGATGCCGAGGCGGTCGCGGCAGTACAGCGCCTGCACGGCGAAGGCCTCGTTGAGCTCCCACAGCCCGATGTCATCGACCTTGAGACCGTGCCGCGCCAGCAGCTTCGGCACCGCGAACACCGGCCCGATCCCCATCTCCTCCGGCGCACAGCCGGCCACGGCCACCCCGCGGTAGGCCCCTAAGGGCTTCAGGTTGCGCTGCGCGGCGCGTGCGGCCTCCATGACGACCACCGCGCTGGCGCCGTCGGAGAGTTGCGAGGCGTTGCCGGCGGTGACGTTCTCGCCTTTCTTGACGATCTCCCCGTCGGCGAACACCGGCTCGAGCTTGGCGAGTCCTGCGAGTGTGGTGTCGGCGCGGTAGCCCTCGTCCTGCTTCAGCAGCGTCTCCTCGTGGCGGCTTTCGCCGCTGGCCTTGTCGATGACGAGCTTGCGGCTGGGCAGCGGCACGATCTCCGCCTCGAAACGCCCGGCGGCGTAGGCGGCCGCCACCCGCTGCTGGCTCTGCAGCGCGTAGCGGTCCTGCGCGTCGCGGCTGACCTGGTAGCGCCGGGCGACCACCTCGGCGGTCTCGATCATCGCCATGTACATGTGCGTGGAGGCGGCGAGCACCGCCTCCGAGCGCGCGCGGTAGGTGTTCATGTGCTTGTTCTGCGTGAGGCTGATCGACTCCACACCCCCGGCCACGACCACGTCCATGCCATCCATCACCACCTGTTTCGCGGCGGTGGCGATCGCCATGAGCCCCGAGGCGCACTTGCGGTCGAGGCTCATGCCCGCCACTTCCTGCGGCAGCCCGCCGGTGACCACGGTCAGGCGGCCGATGTTGTAGCCCTGCGAACCTTGCTGGGTCGCGCAGCCGAGCACCAGGTCCTCGACCTCGCCACCCTCGATGCCCGCGCGGCGCACCGCCTCGCGCACTGCATGACCGGAGAGTACCGGCGCCTCGGTGTCGTTGAAGGCACCGCGGAAGGCCTTGCCGATGGGGGTGCGGGCGGTAGAGACAATCACGGCTTCACGCACAGTCGAGCTCCTTCAGAAATACAGTCGGCTTAAGGTGTCAGCGACGCACACCGGCTTCTCGCTCCCCTCCGCCTCGATGGTCACGCGGATCTTCACCTGCACCGCTCCGCCGCCTAAGTCCTCGACGCCGAGGATCTCGGCGCGGCCGCGCACACGCGTGCCGACCCTGAGCGCCGCCGGGAAGCGCACCCGGTCGCAGCCGTAGTTGACCCCGTGCTTCATGCCCTCCCCGCGCACCAGGTCCGGGAGGAAGTAGTTCACCAGGCTCAAGGAGAGGTAGCCGTGGGCGACCGTGGCGCCGAAGGGGCCGCTCTTGGCTCGCTCGGTGTCGACGTGGATCCACTGGTGATCCCCGGTCGCCTCGGCGAACAGGTCGATGCGCCCCTGCTCCACCCTCAGCCAGTCGGTCGGGCCGAACGTGCGCCCCACGGCGGCCTGGTATTCCTGCGGGGAACGAAACACGGCACCGGTCATCGGCTTGTCCTTCTGCACCATCAGGCGCGCTGGCTGGAGACCGAGACGATCTCCCCGGTCATGTAACTGGCCAGGTCGCTCGCCAGGAACACGATGACGTTGGCGATCTCCCAGGTCTCGGCCGTGCGCCCGAAGGCCTCGCGGCTCTTGAGCTCGGTGAGCAGCGCATCGCTGGTCACGCGGTTGAGGAAGGCGTGCATGGCGATGCTCGGGGCCACCGCGTTGATGCGCACGCCATGTTCGGCGGCCTCGATCGCCGCGCAGCGCGTGAAGGCCATGACGCCGGCCTTGGCCGCCGCGTAGTGCGACTGCAGCGCCTGCGCGCGCCAGCCGAGCACGGAGGCGTTGTTGACGATGGCGCCGGCCTGGTTGGCGTACATGTGCGGCAGGATTGCCCGGGTCATGCGGAACACGCTGGTGAGCGAGACGTCGATGACCTTCAGCCACTGCTCGTCCGTCATCTCGGTCACGGCGGCCGAACCACCGAGGCCCGCGTTGTTCACCAGCACGTCCACGCGGCCCATGGTGGCGATGGCCGCGCGCACCAGCGCCTGCACGTCGGCCTCGCGCGTGACGTCGCACAGCTTGCCGTCCACCTGGTCCGGGTTGATCGCGCGCAGCCGCTCGACCGCCTCGGCGAGGCGCCGCTCGTGGATGTCGCTGACGAACACGCGCGCGCCCTCCTCGAGGGCGCGCTTGGCGGTGGCGAACCCGATCCCGGTGCCCGCCGCGGCGGTCACCAGCACGGTGCGCCCGCGCAGCAGGTCGCGCGGCGCGGGATAGGCGGGAGGCGTGGGCTGGGTGCTCACGTGCCGTAGACCTTCTTGGGCGTGGGACGCTCGGCGAGCAGCTTGTGCACCGCGGCACCGACCTCGGCCGGCTCCCAGCGGGCGTGCTTGTCGATGGACGGGCCGTCGCTCCAGCCCCGGTCGATCATGATCTTGCCTCCCTCGAGCTCGAAGACGCAGCCGGTGACCTCGCGCGACTCGGCGCTGCCGAGCCACACCACGGTCGGGGCGATATTGTCCGGGTCCTGCACGTCGAAGCCGGTTGCCGGGCGCTTCATCCGCTCCGCGAACGCCTGCTCGGTCATGCGCGTGCGCGCCGCCGGCGCCAGGGCGTTGGCCGTGATGCCATAGCGCGCCAGCTCGGCGGCCTGCACCAGGGTGAGGGTGGCGATGCCGGCCTTGGCCGCCGAATAGGCGCTCTGCGCCATGCTGCCGTTCAGCCCCGCGCCCGAGGAAGTGTTGATGATGCGCGCGTCCACGGGCTTGCCCTGCTTGGCGCTGCTGCGCCAGTAGTCCACCGCGTGGCGCGCCACACAGAAGTGCCCGCGCAGGTGCACCCGCATGGTGGCATCCCACTCCTCGACCGTGGCGCTGACGAACATGCGGTCGCGCACCACGCCGGCGTTGTTGACCACCACGTCGAGGCCGCCGAAGTGCTCGATCGCGGTGCCGACGATGCGGCCGGCGCTGTCCCAGTCGGAGACGTCATCGCCGTTGGCCACCGCCTCGCCGCCGGCGGCGCGGATCTCATCCACCACCGCCTGCGCGGTGGCGGCATCGCGCCCGAGCCCGGCGAGCGTGGCGCCCAGGTCATTGACGACCACCTTCGCGCCCTCGCGCGCGAAGGCCAGCGCATAGGAGCGCCCGAGGCCCCGCCCCGCCCCGGTGATGATCACGACCCGTCCTGCGCACAGCCCGCCCATGTCCTTACAGCCTCTCGATGATGGTGACGTTGGCCTGGCCGCCGCCTTCGCACATGGTCTGCAGGCCGTAGCGGCCGCCGCGGCGCTCCAGTTCGTGCAGCAGGGTCGTCATGAGCTTGGCACCGCTAGCCCCCAGCGGGTGACCGAGGGCGATCGCCCCGCCGTTGACGTTGACGCGCGACATGTCCGCGTCCAGGTCGTGGCTCCAGGCGAGCACCACCGAGGCGAAGGCCTCGTTGATCTCGACCAGGTCGATGTCGGTAAGCTTCATGCCCGCCCTGGCGAGGGCGTGCTGGGTCGCCGGGATCGGCGCGGTCAGCATCCACACCGGGTCCGCCGCCCGCACCGAGATGTGGTGGATGCGGGCGCGCGGCTTCAGGTTGTGGCGGCGCACGGCGGCGGCCGAGGCGATCAGCAGCGCCGCCGAGCCGTCGGCGATCTGGCTGGACACGGCGGCCGTGATGCGCCCGTCCGGGGTCAACGGCGTGAGCGTCGCCATCTTCTCCAGCGTCGTGCCCGCGCGCGGGGTCTCGTCCTGCGTCAGCCCGTTGAGCGGGGCGATCTCGCGCGTGGCGTAGCCCTTGGCGATCGCCTCGATGGCGCGGCGGTTGCTCTCGAGCGCGAACTCCTCCATCACCCGGCGGCTCAGGTTCCACTTCGCGGCGATCATCTCCGCGGCGCGGAACTGCGAGACCTCCTGGGTGCCATAGCGCGCGCGCCAGCCGGGGGAGCCACTGAAGGGGTCGGGCATGCCGAGCTCGCGCCCGGCCACCATCGCCGCCCCGATCGGGATCTGGTTCATGGTCTGCACGCCCCCGGCCACGACCAGGTCCTGCGTGCCGCTCATGACCGCCTGCGCGGCAAAGTGCACCGCCTGCTGCGAGGAGCCGCACTGGCGGTCGACCGTGGTCCCGGGCACGTGGTCCGGGAAGCCTGCGACCAGCCAGCAGGTGCGGGCGATGTCACCGGCCTGGGTACCGAGCTGGTCGACGCAGCCGAAGACCACGTCATCGACCGCGCCTGGGTCCACCCCGGTGCGCTCGATGAGGGCCTTGATGGCGTGCGCGCCCAGGTCCGCGGCGTGCATGCCCGCCAGCGTCCCCTTCTTCTTGCCGGTGGGGCTGCGCACGGCGCCGATAATGAAGGCCTCGTTACTCATCGCTTGGATCCTTTAGGCAGTGCGTTCGAATGTCTGGTCGGGCCCTAAGGGGAAGGCTTCCCCGCAGACCAGCGTCTGGATGCAGCGCGCGTGGAAGCTGCGATCGCCCCAGGCAGCCGCTGAGCGCCCAGGCGCGCTTCATGTAGAAATGCAGGTCGACTTCCCAGGAGTAGCCCATCGCGCCATGCACCTGGATCGCCGTGCGCGCCGCCAGGTCCGCGGCATCCGTGGCGGCGAGCTTCGCCTGCGAGACCGCCGCCAGCGAGCGCGCTCCCAGGTCCTGTACGTGGGCCACCGCCGCGTACACCGCGGCACGGGCGAACTCGAGCTTCACGGCCACGCTGGCCAGGTGGTGCTTGATCGCCTGGTACGAGCCGATCGGCTTGCCGAACTGGTGACGCTCCTTGGCGTACTCGACACTGATCGTGAGCATACGCTCGGCGACCCCGAGCCCCTGCGCGGCCGCATACAGCGCGCCCCGGTTGAGCAGCCGCTCGGCCAGCTCGGCCGCCGCGCCATCGCGCACGATCGGATGGGCCCCCGGGGGCAGCGCGGCCGGGCGCAGCAGACAGCGCCCGGCATCGACCGAGGGCTGCGCCACTGTCTGGACGTCTGCGGCCGCGAGCAGGTAGACCGCCTCGGTGTCGCAGGCAAGCCAGTGCGTCAGCGCGGGGGGCGACCAGGCATACGGGTTACTCGGGTGGACCACCGCGATGCGCGCGGATCCTGCGGCCAGCTGCGGCAGCAACGCCGCGACCTGCGGGTGGGACGAGAGCGTGCGCAAGGCCGGCAGCGCCACGCCGGCCTGGTCCGCCAGCGGCTCGGGCAGTGCCGCGCGCCCGGCCTCCTCGGCCAGCAGCACGAAGTGGGCATCGGTGAGTCCCAGGCCCCCGTCGGACTCGGCAGCCAGCACGCCGAACAGTCCCATCTCGGCCAGGCGTGTCCAGCGCGACTCGGCCTGGTCGTCGCGCCCATCGAAGAGCGCGCGCAGGACCTGCGGGGCGCAGATGTCCGCGGCGAGCTCGCGGAACGCGCCCGCCATCATCTGCTGCTCTTCGGTGAAGGTGAAGTCCATGAATTCAGCCGCGCGGCAGGCCGAGCAGCCGCTCGGCGATGAGGTTGCGCTGGATCTCGTTGGTCCCTGCGTAGATGGGGCCGGCGAGGGAGAAGATGAAGCCCTCGAGCCAGGCGGGGTCGGTGCAGTCGGGGGCGGTGGCCAGAAGCTCCGCGTGTGCCCCCATGAGGCTCATGGCCGTGCGATGCAGCTCCAGGTCGAGCTCGGACCAGAAGATCTTGTTCAGGCTCGCCTCGACCCCGATGCTGCCCCCGGCCATCAGGCGGCTCGCGGTGCGGTAGGTGTTCAGGGCGTAGGCCTGCGCATCCATCCAGGCCTGCCCGACGCGGGCGCCCAGGGCCGGATCCGCGTGCTCCGCGTGGCTGCGCCACAGCTGCACCAGGCGCTGTGCGGCGACCTGGAAGCGCGCGGGGCTGCGCAGCATCAGCCCGCGCTCGAAACCGGCGGTGGCCATCGCGATGTGCCAGCCGGCGCCCTCCTCGCCCAGGCGGTTGGCCACCGGCACGCGCGCGTCCTCGAAGAACACCTCCGCGAAGCCCGGTTCCCCGTGGATCTGGCGGATGCCGCGCACCCGCACGCCCGGGTGCTTCAGGGGCACGAGCACGAAGCTCAGGCCCCGGTGACGCTCCGCGCCGGCCTGCGTGCGGAAGATGCAGAAGCACCAGTCGGCGAAGGCCGCCCGCGAGGACCAGATCTTGTGGCCGCGCAGCACGTAGTGCTCGCCGTCGCGCACCGCGGTGGCGCGCAGGGCCGCAAGATCGGAGCCGGCCTGGGGTTCGGACCAGCCCTGGGCCCAGATCTCCTCCCCCGAGGCCATCTTCGGCAGGAAGCGCGCCTTCTGCTCCGGCGTCCCGAACTCCATGAGCGTCGGCCCGAGCAGGAAGATGCCGTTCTGGTTCACGCGCAGCGGCGCACTGGCGCGGTAGTACTCCTCCTCGAAGATCAGCCAGTCGATGAGGTTCGCGCCGCGCCCGCCGTACTCCTTCGGCCAGGTGATCATGCCCCAGTTGCCCGATGCCAGCGTGCGCTCCCACTTGCGGTGCTGCGCGAAGCCGGCCGCGCTCTCGAGCGTCTGCAATGGGGTGGCCGGCACGTGCGCCTGCATCCACGCGCGCACCTCGGCGCGGAAGCGCTGCTGCTCGGGCGTGAACTGCAACTGGAGTGCCATGGCGGGCAGGTCTAGAACTTCGCCGTGTTCTTGTCTTTGACGAAGGCGTCGCGCGCCTTCTGCGAGTCCTCGTGCAGGTACATCTCCAGCGTGAACCCCTGCTCGAAGCGGTAGCCATGGTCGACGTCGCGCGGCTCCAGCCCGTTCAGGGCCTCCTTGGCCAGCACCAGCGCCCGGCGGCTCTTGGCGGCGATGATCCCGGCAAATTCGCGTGCCTCCTCCACCAGCCGTGCCGCCGGCACCAGCTTCTCCGCCGCCCCCAGCCGGAAGGCCTCGGCCGCCGGGATCCTGCCCCCGGTGAAGAAGGCCGCACGCACCTTGTGCAGCGGGAACATGCGCAAGAGGTGCGAGGCCCCGCCCATCGCGCCGCGGTCGACTTCCGGGAGCGAGAAGTAGGCGTCCTCGGCGGCGATGACCACATCGCTCGCCCCGCAGATGCCGATCCCGCCGCCGATGACGAAGCCGTGCACGGCGGTCACCACCGGCACCTCGCAGCCGCGCACGGCGCGGAAGGTGCGGAAGTTGCCGCGGTTCAGGTCCACGATGCGCTCCGGGTGCTGCTGCATCTCCTTGATGTCGACCCCGGCGCAGAAGCCCTTGCCCTCCGCGCGCACCAGCACGCAGCGCACCTGCGGGTCGCTGCCCAGCGCCTCGATCAGCCCGGGCAGCTCGTTCCACGCCTGGGTGTCGAGCGCATTGACCGGCGGGTGGTCGAGGATCAGCTCGCCGATGTGTCCGCGAACTTCAGTACGGGTGGCCATGATTCGCTCCTGCCAATGCGGATAGGTGCAAGCCCTAGACGGCCGGCGCGTCGCCGCGCAGCACCGCAAGCCGTGCCCGCGCATCGCGCATGATGGACTGGATCAGCTCCTCGCAGCTGGGCAGGTCACCCAAGCGCCCGGCCACCAGCCCGGTGGCGAGCAGGCCGTTCTGCGGCTGGCCGGCGATCATCGAGCGCTGGAACATCACCGGCGCGATAGCGGCCATCAGGGACTGCCCGAGGCTCATGTCGCTGGCATGGCCCATCTGGCGCGCCGCGGACAGCATCTCGGCGACGCTCGCCCCGGTGAGGCGCTTCATCTGCCACGCGCTCGAGAGGGCCAGCCACAGCATGCGCGCGGGACCTGCCTTCTCGATGCGCGCCAGGGTCTCGTTGCGGATCATGCGCTGCGGCATGCCGTCGACCTTGGTGGTGACCAGGATGTCATCGGTGCCGGCCTGGGTGTAGCGCTGCTTGGTAGCCTCGGGCACCGGGCAGTCGCGGGTCATCAGGAAGCGCGTGCCCATGGCGATGCCCTGCGCGCCGTAGGCCAGGGCGGCGGCCAGGCCGCGGCCATCGGCAAAGCCGCCGGCGGCGATCACCGGCACCTTCACCGTGTCCAGCACCTGCGGCAGCAGCACGGTGCTGGCCACCGAGCCGGTGTGCCCGCCGCCCTCCCCGCCCTGCACGGTGAGCATGTCGACGCCGAGCTCGACCATCTTCCTGGCATGCTTCACCGCCCCCACGGTAGGGATGCAGGCGATGCCGGCGTCGCGGAAGCGCGCGATCATCTTCTTGTCAGGGCCGCGCCCGAAGCTCACCGCCGTCACCTTGCGATCGATGATGGTCTCGACGATGCGCTCGGCGCCGGGCTGGAACATGTGGAAGTTCACGCCGAAGGGCGCATCCGTCATCGAGCGCACGCGATCGATCGCGGGCCCGACTTCCTCGGCAGCCAGGACCGCGGCGGCGAGGAAGCCGAAGCCGCCGGCATTGCAGGTGGCGGCCACCAGCTCCGGTCTTGCCACCCAGCCCATCGCGGTCTGGATGATCGGGTAGCGGCAGCCCAGCCGCTCGCACAGGATCGTGTGCAGCGGATCACTCACGAGGGCTTGGCCGGGGTGCGCGGCGCGAAGGCGGACGGGTTGCCCTTGATGACCGTGGCCCGCAGGTTGTGGGGATCCAGCTTGCGGATGATCGCCAGCTGCTCGCTGCTCGGTCCGGGTGTCGTGGGCAGCGGGCTTGCGGCCTGCAGCGGAAAGCCGGTCGCCGCCTGCACCTGCTCCAGCGTCACCCCGGGGTGCAGCGAACGCACGCGCACCGCATGGTCGGCTGCACCGAAGTCCATGACACACAGGTCGGTGACGATCAGCCGCAGGTCCACGTGCTTGTCATTCGCGCCCTTGGGCCAGCGCGCCGGGTTGTAGCCCACCCCGCCCACCACGTCGACCTCGCCGGCCACGAATACCCGCGGCCCGTGGTTGGGCACGAACATCGAGTTCAGGTGCGAGATGCTGTTGCCGGGCAGGCCGCGCATGCCCAGCATCTGCACCTTGGGCTTGAACGGATCGCCGATGCCGGACAGGTTGGTCTGGCCGAAGCGGTCGATCTGGATCGGGCCGATCATGACGTGCCGCTTGCCGCCCCACACGCAGTCGAACACGCGCGCGAAGGACATGTAGCCGGAGAACCTGGGCTGATAGGCGCCGCGCGGTCCCAGCGGCACTGGCTCCTCCACCAGGTACGCCTCCGCGTCGGTCATCATCAGCTCGGGCGAATGGGTGAGCTTGGCAAGGCCCGCGCCCAGGCGCGGCACGATGCCGATACCCGAGGCCAGCACCTCGCCGTTGCCGCGCCACGCCTCGGAGGCGGCAACGACCAGAAGCTCCGCCAGTGTGTAGTCGTCGCTCATGGTCAGAACACCGGCGGCGGCAGCGCGGCCAGACGCGCAGCCCCGCCGACGCGCTCCAGGTACTCCGGCTCGGGCAGCGCGACGAAGTCACTCACGTAGCGCTCCCAGCCGCCCGCCTCGGTGGCCAGGCCGGCATAGGCCTTCAGGTGTTCCATGTCCCAGCCGTAGGCGGGCGGGTTGGAGGTCGGGTGTGCGCCAAAGCGCGCCGGCACCACGCCGGTGACGTAGCTGCGCTCGACGATGTTGTAGCGCGCATCGGCACTGTGCTCAAGATCCAGCCGCTCGCTCAACTCCTCGCAGGTGACATAGGTGCGCGCCGCGGCGCGCGCGAACTGCTCGTCGAAGTAAGGGTCGGGCCCCAAGGTCTGCACGTTGCCCAGCCGGTCGGCGCGATCCACGTGGATGAGGGCCGCATCGAGGTTCAGCGCCGGCATCGCCAGCAGCACCTCGCCGTCGGCGTACGGGGACTGCACGGTGCGGAAGTCGGGGTTCACCTTCATGACATCGGTGGCGAGGCCCACGCGCGTCGGCAGGAACGGCACGCGCATCGCTGCGGCCCGCAGGCCCCACTGCAGCAGGCCCTCGTCCAGTTCGTGGGCCTCGATGCTGCCGGTCTCGCGGGCACGGCGGAACCAGGGTTCCACCGGGATCGCATCCAGCGAGACGAAGCCGTAGTACAGCCGGCGCACCTTGCCGGCCGCGCACAGCATGCCCACGTCCGGGCCGCCGTAGGCGACGATCGTCAGGTCCTTGAGGCTGGAGCGCAGGATCGCGCGCACCAGGGCCATGGGCTTGCGCCGCGGGCCCCAGCCGCCGATGCCGAGGGTCATGCCGTCCTCAAGGGCGGCCACCACCGCACTCGCGCTCAGTGTCTTGTCGAGCATGTGGCTGCGCCCTAGCCGGGCGGCGGTGACCAGCGGTGGCCCCACAGATCGCCGATGACGCTCTGGGTGGGCACCCACGTGGACCAGTCCGGCTGGATGCCGTCACAGCCGAACTCCAGGTCGAAGCCGCCCGGGGTCTGCACGTAGAAGGAGACCATGAAGTCGTTCGAATGCTTGCCGAGCGTTGAGGAGATGCGCGCGCCGCTGGCCATGCAGCGGTCGAGCGCGTAGCCCACGTCATCGAGCGTGCGCGCCTCGAGCATGATGTGCACCGCCCCCGACGGGGCGGGCATGCCGACCAGCGCAAGGCTGTGGTGGCGCCGGCAGGCGGCGTGCATGAAGTGGATGCCGAGCTTCGGATCTGCCGGGTTGGGGCTCATCGCCAGCCACATCTCGTCGGTGTCGGCGAATCCTAAGCGCTCGTAGAACGCGCGCGTCACGGAGAGCTGCGGCGCGGGCAGCACCGCATGGCCCATGCCCAGCTCCCCGGCCACGAAGCCGGACAGCCCGCGCGCGGATGCGAACGGGGTGTAGTCGTAGGTGCGTCCGTGAAAGAGCTCCAGCTGGTTGCCGGCCGGATCGGCGCAGTAGGCGATCTGCCGCACGGCGCGGTTGAGCGCCTCGGCCTCGGTGCCATCGCGCACCGCGACGCCTGCGCCGCGCAGGGTGGCGATCGCTGCGGCCAGCTCCGCCGCATCCTTGAATTCCCAGCCGCAGCTGACGAAACGGTCCTTCTTGCCCGGCACCACGGCAATGCGGAAGGGGCGCTCGTCGATGCGCAGCCGCAGGCTGCCGTCAGGCCCCGGTGGACCTTCCATCAGGCCGAGGGTGTCCAGGGCGAACTTGCGCCACGCACCCACGTCGGTTGCTTCGACCACCACGTAGCCAAGGGATCTGACTGTCATAGGTATTCGGCCAATGAAGATGTATAGAGTGAGCGCTCGGCGGCGACCTTACCGGCGGCAATGACGGGGTCGGTCATTTCGCGGCCGGAATTGCGAGGTTATGCCTACCAGGCCGCTCGTGCAAGCAGAATTCGCTACAAGACAGCCTTCGTATTACGCAAATCATCGAAAGTTGCACCCAGAAGTGCAAGCCAGTCGCGATCCTCCGGGCCGCTGACCAGGAAGAAGGGATTGAGGATCCCTTCGTGCATGTTGTAGCGCAAAGGCGTGCCCTCGAGCGTCCTGACGCGGCCGCCCGCGGCGGCGACCACCGCGTGCGCGGCTGCCGTATCCCACTCGCTCGTCGGCCCCAGGCGCGGGTACACATCCGCCGCCCCCTCCGCCACCATGCAGAACTTCAGTGAGCTGCCCATGGGGACCATTTCATGGGGCCCCAGGCGCGCGAGGAAGGTATCGAGCGAATCGCCACGATGCGAGCGGCTGCCCACGACCCGCACCGGAGAGGCACTCACCGCGCTCACGCGGATCGGCTGGGCGGCAGCGCCGGGGCGCTGGCACCAGGCCCCGGCACCGACCAGCCCCTGGTAGCTGGTATCGGTGACCGGGACATGCACCACGCCCAGTGCCGGGATGTGATCTTCGATGAGGGCGATGTTCACCGTGAACTGGCCGTTGCGCGAGAGGAACTCCTTGGTGCCATCCAGGGGGTCGACCAGCCAGTAGCGCCGCCAGGTGGCGCGCTGCGCGTAGGGGATGTCGGCGGCCTCCTCGGACAGCATCGGGATATCCGGTGTGAGGCGGCCTAAGGCGGTGGCGATGACGCGGTGCGCAGCCAGGTCCGCCTGGGTGAGCGGCGAATGATCGTCCTTGAGCGTGGTGCCGGCATCGTCCGCGGCGTACACCTTGAGAATCTCGGCCGCCGCCGCGCGCGCGATGCCGGCGACTTCGGCCAGAAGCTTCGGGGAGGCCGCGCTCATAGACCCGGGATCACCTTCAGCTCCAGCAGGCGCTGCACGATGTGCTCGGCGGCCTGGTCGGGGCTCATCGCGGTGGTGTCGATGCGCAGCTCCGGGGTCTCGGGGGCCTCGTAGGGCGAATCGATGCCGGTGAAGTTCTTCAGCTCCCCGCGCCGCGCCTTCTTGTACAGCCCCTTCACGTCGCGCCGCTCGGCCTCCGCGAGCGGGGTGTCGATGAAGACCTCGAGGAACTCCCCGTCGCTGAACAGCTCCCGCGCCATGCGGCGCTCGGAGCGGAACGGGGAGATGAAGGACACCAGCACGATGAGTCCGGCGTCGACCATCAGCCGGGAGACCTCCGCCACGCGGCGGATGTTCTCCACGCGGTCCTGGGCGGTGAAGCCCAGGTCCTTGTTCAGCCCGTGGCGCACGTTGTCACCGTCGAGCAGGTAGGTGTGGCGGCCCTGCGCGGTGAGCAGCTTCTCGATGCGGTTGGCGATGGTGGACTTGCCGGCCCCGGACAGGCCGGTGAGCCACAGCACGCAGGCACGCTGGCCCTTCTGGCGCGCGCGCACCTGCTTGTCCACGTCCAGCGCCTGCCAGTGCACGTTCTGCGAGCGGCGCAATGCAAAGTTGATGGCCCCCGCGCCGACGGTGCTGTTGCTCAGGCGGTCGATGAGGATGAAGCCCCCGAGGGTATGGTTGTCGGCGTAGCTTTCGAAGGGGATGGGCCGGTCGAGCTCGAGCTCGCACACGCCGATGTCGTTGAGCTCGAGGCGCTCGGCGGGCAGCTGCTCGAGGGTGTTGACGTTGATCTTGTGCTTCAGCGGGGCGATGGTCGCGGTCACGGTGCGCGTGCCGGTCTTCATCAGGTAGGCCCGGCCCTGCAGCATCGGCTCGTCGTGCATCCACACGATGGTCGCCTCGAACTGGCT
Source organism: uncultured Pseudomonadota bacterium (assembly GCA_963741745.1). Taxonomy (GTDB): domain Bacteria; phylum Pseudomonadota; class Gammaproteobacteria; order Steroidobacterales; family Steroidobacteraceae; genus 13-2-20CM-66-19. The sequence goes on from CAVUJF010000002.1 coordinate 207,142, forward strand.
GGCCACCTGGGGCGGCGCATCGCCGGCGGCGATCACATCGCCACGGCTGACATCCACCTCGCTGGACAGCGTCAGGGTGACTGACTGCCCGGCGACGGCGCGCTCGAGGTCCCCGTCCGCGGTGACGATGCGCGCCACCGTGCTCTCCCGCCCGGAGGGCAGCACGCGGATGCGGTCGCCCCGGCTGACCGTGCCGCCGGCGATCTGCCCGGCAAAGCCGCGGAAGTCCATGTTCGGGCGGTTCACCCACTGCACCGGCAGGCGGAACGGCTGGGCGGCGATCTTGTCGCCGACCGGCACGCCCTCCAGGTGCTGCATGAGCGTCGGCCCGCCGTACCAGGGCGTGTTCGGGCCGTGCTCGATGATGTTGTCGCCGTAGACCGCCGAGAGCGGGATGGCGGTGATGTCGGTGAGGCCAATGCGCGCGGCAAAGGCGCGGTAGTCAGCGACGATGGCGTCGAAGGCGGCCTGCGAATAGCCGACCAGGTCCATCTTGTTGACGGCGAGGACGATGCGCGGGATGCCGACCAGGCTCACCAGGAAGCTGTGGCGCCGCGACTGCGTCAGCACCCCCTTGCGCGCATCGATGAGGATGACGGCGAGGTCCGCGGTCGAGGCGCCGGTGATCATGTTGCGCGTGTACTGCTCGTGCCCCGGGGTGTCGGCCACGATGAACTTGCGGCGGTCGGTGGAGAAGAAGCGGTAGGCGACGTCGATGGTGATGCCCTGCTCGCGCTCGGCGGCCAGGCCATCCACCAGCAGCGCGAAGTCCAGCTCGCCGCCGCGCGTGCCGACTTTCTTCGAGTCCGCCTCGAGCGCGGCCAGCTGGTCGTCGAAGATCATCTTCGACTCGTACAGCAGGCGGCCGATGAGAGTGGACTTGCCGTCATCGACCGAGCCGCAGGTGATGAAGCGCAGCAGGCTCTTGTGCTCGTGGGCGCGCAGGTAAGCGCCGATGTCGCTGGCGATGAGCTCGGACTGGTGGGCCATCAGAAGTACCCCTCCTGCTTCTTCTTCTCCATGGAGGCGGCGGCATCGTGGTCGATGACGCGCCCCTGGCGCTCGGAGGTGCGCGTCAGCAGCATCTCCTGGATGATCGCCGGGAGTGTGTCCGCATCGCTCTCGACCGCCCCGGTGAGCGGATAGCAGCCCAGCGTGCGGAAGCGCACCTTCTTCATCATCGGCTTCTCGCCCGGCTTCAGCGGCATGCGCTCATCATCGACCATGATGAGCGCGCCGTCGCGCTCCACCACCGGGCGCAGCGCCGACAGGTACAGCGGCACGATGGGGATGTTCTCCAGCCAGATGTACTGCCACACGTCCAGCTCGGTCCAGTTGGACAGCGGGAACACCCGCAGGCTCTCCCCGGGACGCTTGCGGGTGTTGTAGAGCGACCACAGCTCCGGGCGCTGCTGCTTCGGGTCCCAGCGGTGCTGCGCGGAGCGGAACGAAAAGATGCGCTCCTTGGCCCGGCTCTTCTCCTCGTCGCGCCGCGCGCCACCGAAGGCGGCATCGAAGCCGTACTTGTCCAGGGCCTGCTTGAGCCCCTGGGTCTTCATGACATCCGTGTGCACCTGCGAGCCATGCGTGAACGGCCCGATGCCCTGGGCCAGGCCCTCCTGGTTCACGTGCACCAGCAGGTCCATGCCGAGCTTCTTGGCCATCGCGTCGCGGAACTCGTACATCGCCCGGAACTTCCAGGTGGTGTCGACGTGCAGCAGCGGGAACGGCGGCACGGCGGGAAAGAAGGCCTTCATCGCCAGGTGCAGCATCACGGCACTGTCCTTGCCGATCGAGTAGAGCATCACCGGGCGCTCGCACTCGGCGACCACCTCGCGCAGGATGTGGATGCTCTCGGCCTCCAGGCGCTGCAGGTGCGTCAGGTCCGGCGCAGCCACAGCGACAGCTGCGCTCTTAGCGGCCATAAACAAGCTCATTCATGCAGACGGTCTCCGCGGCAGCATTGACTTATCAAGTGATAAGTTCTAGTCTCGATTCGTGGCCGGGAAAAGTCAAGCATCCTCCCCGAAGGGCCGCGCGGAGGAGTCCGCACGCGGGGCGATCATGAACGCGGCCGAGCGGCTGTTCGCCGAGCGTGGCATCGACGCAGTCTCGCTGCGCACCATCAACACCGAGGCCGGCTACAGCGTCGCGGCCCTGCACTACCACTTCGGCACCCGCGACGGGCTCGTCAGGGCGCTGTTGCAGCGCGCCCAGCCGGCCATGTTCCGCCAGCGTGCCAGCATGGTGGCCGCGCTGGAAGCCGAGGATCCTCCGCAGGTCGAGGCGATCGTCGAGGCACTGGTCCATCCCCTCACGGCCGGGATGCTGGAGAATTTCAGCGAGAGCGTGGCACAGCTGCGCTTCCTGGTACGCCTGTCGTTCGACCGCTCGCCCTACCTGGCGAAGACCCTGGATGACAGCGTGGCGCTGTTCCGGCCGCTGCTGCGCCGCGCCCTGCCGCAGCTGGATGCCGGCCTCCTCACCCGGCGCTGGCTGTTCGCCGCGGACCTGGCCCAGCACGCCCTCGCCAACGCCCTGGAGGTCCACCTGGGCACCCGTGCAACTGCCGGGGTGCCCAGCCGCGCACAGCTGGAGCAGTTCCAGCGCGACCTGGTCGCCTTCATCAGCGGGGGCCTGCGCGCGCCCTAGATTCATCGCCCCGCCGCGCCGCCCGGCCGCAAATCCCCGGGCACCCCGCAGCGCCAGCCCGCGCGCCCCGATAAGATGCCACGGGTGTACACCCGGATGACCCCATGATCCTGCGGCAGATGCCGGCGATCGCTCACGAGCCGTTCCGGCGCTGGTTCTACGCGCGCTGGGGCCGCGAGAACTGCATCGTCTGGGCGCGCACCCAAAAGGTTGCGATGCCGCCCTTCGAGCAGCGCCTGTCCATCAAGGCGGCCTGGGGCGGCTGCGAGGAATACTTCATCGACGGGCGGCGCGTCGCCGTCGACGATGACACGTTCATGATCCTCAACGACGGGCGCACCTACGGCAGCCGGCTGGACAGCCCCACGCCGGTGACCTCGTTTGCCATCTTCTTCCGGCCGGACATGGCCGGCGAGGTGGCCCGCTGCCATGTGCTCCCGCCTGCCGCGCTGCTCGCCGAGCCGGCCGGCACGCTCGCCGGCGGCTTCGGCGAATCCTTACGCGCCCACGACGCCCTCGTGAGCCCGGTGCTGCGCTACATACGGCGTCACGTCGAATCCGGGCTCGACGATGAGGCCTGGTACGAGGAGCAGCTGTACTTCCTGCTCGGGCGCATGCAGTCCCTGCAGGCGAGCGACCGCGCCGCGATGGAGCGCGTGCCGGCGGCGCGAGGCAGCACGCGCCGGGAGATCTTCCGGCGCCTGGGGCTGTGCATCGATTTCATCCACAGCAACTACCGCCGCCCGATCGGCCTGGCCGAGATCGCCGCCGCCGCGCACCTCTCACCGTATCACTGCCTGCGCTTGTTCAGCTCGGTGCACGCGTGCACGCCGGTGGCTTACCTGAGGCAGCGCCGCTTGCGCGCCGCGGTGCGCCTGCTGCGCGAGAGCACCGCCCCGGTGGCAGACATCGCCGCCCGCGTGGGCATCGAGAGCCGCACGACGCTGTTCCGGCAGCTGCGCGCGGCGCACGGCGCCTCGGCGCGTACCCTGCGCGCGCGCTGCGGTTAGGGAGTAAGCCGCGCGGGCAGCCCGCTGGCCACCACGAAGACCCGCCCGGAATGAAAGCCATTCACCCCGCTCCACCCGGAGGTAATCAGCAGCGCGCGGGTGCCGTCGCGGTTCACATCGCCCAGGCCCGCGGCGTCGAAGCCGAAGGTGTCCCCGGGGGTGCGGCAGGTGAAGGTCTTCATCAGGTGCCCGTCCCGCCCGGAATACAGGTAGGCGCGGCCTCCCGAGACCGCCGCCTGGCCGTACTGCCAGGCGCCGACGATCAGGTCCGCGCGACCATCGCCGTCGACATCGCCGGCGACCGAGGCGCTGGTGCCGAAGCCATCCCCCGCATGCTCCCCGGTGAAGGTGTACAGCATCCGCCCGGTGCGACCGGAGTACAGGTACACGCGCCCGGTGGACAGCCCCTGCGCATCGTTGGACCAGTCGGAGGCGAACACCTCACTCACCCCGTCCCCGTCCATGTCCCCGGGAGCTGACACGAACATCAGCCCGAGTGCGTTGCCGGTCGCATCCGCCTCGAGGGTGAACTTGAGCGCAAGAGCGCTGCCGCCGTAAACGTACACCCGGCCGTGATGTGCCGCGCCGGCCAGTGGGGCGCCCACGAGCAGCAAGTGCTGCCGCCCGTCGGCGTAGCCGGCCACGGTGCTGCCGAACTGGTCACCGTCGCGTTCGCCGTTCAGCGTCAACAGCAGCGCACCGGTCTTGCCCGAGTAGACGTAGGCATGCCCGGGACTCTGGTGCTCACCGTCCTTGCCCGGGCTGCCGACGATGATGTCGGCGTAACCGTCGCCATCGAGGTCCCCGGCCCCGGAGACGTGGTTGCCAAAGCTCTCCTCCGCGCGTGGGGCATGGAACTCGTGCAGCACGCGCCCGTCGCGGCCGGAGTAGACCCGCGCGATGCCGCCGGCGCCCGGACCGCTGGCGACCACGTCGGGGATGCCGTCGTGGTTGGTATCCCCGGCGGCCTCGACGCCGGTGCCCAGCTGCTCCCCGGGACGCCCGTCCGCACTCCACAGCAAGGCGCCCGTGCCGCTGGAGTACACGTACACCTTGCCGGCATTGCCGCCGGCACCGTGGGTCGGCGCGGAAATGACGACATCGGCAATGCCGTCCCCATCGACATCGCCGATGTTGCGCGCGATCCAGCCGAACTGGTCATTGGCCGCCTCCCCGCGCCACTCGCGCAGGATCGTCACCGGCTCCACGAACGGCTGCGCGAAGTCCTCGGGCGTGGGCAGCAGCTGCGCGAAGCGCGGATCGCCCCTGAGCCACTCGAGGCTCTTATCCTGGGTGGCCTGCGTCAGGTCGTAGCGCCGGCTGGCGCGCGCCCGGCCGAGCCACTCGAAGGCGTGCGTGGCATCGTGAAGGCCAGCGTAGGTCGCGCCCAGGCTGTAGAAGACCTGCGGGGAGTCCGGCTCCAGCGCGAGCGCGCGCCGGTAGGCCTCGAGGGCGCGCCGCGGCTCGTGCAGCTGCTGGCAGGCGTTGCCCAGGGCGCGCCAGGCGGGCGCCGACTTCGGGTCCTGGCGGGTGAGCGCCTCGAGCATCGTTCGCGCCGTGGCCGGATCGCCGCCCTGCAGGGTGCGCACCGCTGACTGCAGGCTCGGCGGCGGGGCCGCAGTGCTGGCGCCGGCGGCGAGCAGCAGGAGCAGGGCGAGGTTGCGCATCCGCGGATGCTAGCCCGCGCGCGCGCCGCGCCGGGTTGCAGGGATTGCGCAGTCCCGTGGCGCCGCCGCCACGGCGCGGGAGCCTCAGGCGGGACCGCTGTCCGGGGCGATCGCCTGCAGCATGTGGGCGCTCAGGTTCCCCACCAGGTCGATCTCGATGCGCCGCTCGGTGAAGCGCCAGCTGCCGGCCACACGCGCGAAGCGGTCGAAGTAGCGGCCGCCGATGATCGGCTGCAGCGGCAGGGCCTCGGTGGCCTGGTGCACCAGGAAGTAGGACTGGGAGCGCGCCGCGTCGGCCCCGTCCGCCTCGATGATGAGGTTGCTGGTCACGTGCGCGGTCCTGGGCGTATTGCCGTCCGGGTAGCGGCGCGTGAACTTCGCGTACATGTCATGGATGGCCTGCACGCCGCGCACCGGCTCGGTGGCAGCCGGCACGATGATGGCCGCGTGCCGGAACAGCTCACCGACGCCGGCAAAGTCCCCGCGATCGATGCGATGGCAGTAGCTGTGGACCAGGTTCTGGATCGCAAAGTAGTCCGCGGCGGTCATCGCCTACAGCCCGTAGCCGCCGGCCACGGCGATGCGCTGCCCGGTGACGTAGAGCGCCTTGTCGGAGGCCAGGAACACCACCGCGTGCCCGACTTCCTCGGGCTTGCCCCAGCGCTTGAGCGCCAGGTTCTTGTGCACTTCCTTCACCCAGGCCTCATCGAACACGCCCTGCTTGGTGAGCTCCAGGAACATGCCCGCCTCGATGACCCCGAGCAGCACGGTGTTGGCGCGGATCTTGTGCCGGCCCTCCTCGCGCGCGATGCCGGTGATCAGTGCCTCGATCGCCGCCTTGGGCGCCACCGAGATGCCGTCGCGCTCCGGCCAGCTCAGGTGCCCGGCGGATCCGAGGTGCACCAGCGAGCCCCCGCCCCACTCCTTCAGGCGCGGCAAGCTCGCGCGCATGACGTTGAAGAAGCCGTTCACGTCCTGCTCCATCACCGTCTGCCACAACTCGCGCGGCATCTCCGACAGCAGCAGCTGCTGGGCGAAGGTGCCCGCGCCCACCACGATGGTGTGCAGGCGCCGGTGCTCGGCGGCAGCTTCGGCGACCACCGCCTCGACGCGCTGGGCATCACCGATGGTCAGCTGGTGCACGCTGGCCTTGCCGCCCATGCCGCGCAGCTCCGCGGCGAGCTTCTCGGCGACCTCGCGCTTCTTGTTGTAGGTGATGGCCACCGCGGTGCCGGCGCGCACGAACTCGCGGCACACCGCCTGCCCCACCCCACCGCTGCCGCCGATCACCAGCGCAGCACCCTCCGGAAAGTTCTTGGTCGTCATGGCGCGGATCCCTTGTTGAGCATCTCGATGAGGCGCTTCTTGGCAGGTGCCACCCACTCGGCCTTGAGCTTCGGATTGAGCAGTCCCGCCGCGTCGAGCTCATCGCACAGGTGCATCTGGTGGGCAAGATCGAACAGGTCGTACTGCGAGGAGAACTTGCCGTCACCGCCGTAGGTGATGAACGAGACCCCGTGGGTCTCGTAGTAGCTGCCGTCGGCTCGCTTGCCCGGTCCGCGGTTCACCCAGTGGCTGATGATCTGGTCGCCATCGATCGCCCAGTTCAGGATCGGGAAGCTCCAGCCCTCCCACCCCGAGCCGACATCCATGTCCCGCCCGTAGTGCGTGGCGCGGATCTCGTCGCGGTTGTGGGCGATGACCGGGAAGGCCCCGGCGTAGGGGCAGGTGTAGGTGCAGTCCTGGTGGTAGAACTTGTCGGCGATCCAGGACCACTTGTTGGTGCGCTGCGCCTCCTTGAAAGCCTCGGCGAGTCCGCGGATCGCAGCATCGACTTCGGCGCGCGGGTATGGCATGGGCAGCTCCTACTTCTCGAAACTGACCGCACCGGCCACGGATTTTCCGACCAGCAGGGACTTGAGCGCGCCCTCGCCGTAGCTGCAGTGCAGGGCGGTCTTGAACTCCGAGCGCGACTTGACGATCTTCCACGCCCCGGCGATCTTGGCGTACTCATCGTGGTAGATCAGGCTCACGAAGGTCACCGTCTTCGCCTCGGTGTTGAAGTTGCGGTACTCGAGCGCCCACAGCGCGCGCGCGTGGGTGTCGTCGCTGAACTCGATCTCCGAGTTGGTGCCGTGGTGCATGTCAAGGATGTTGGGCAGGCAGCCGAAAGTCTTGTAGATCTCGAAGAACTGCTCGCGCGAGTTGAGCACCCCGACGTGCCCCATGTCGATGACGATGGCCCCTTCGGCAAAGCAGTCGCGGGCGCTCTCGGGCTGCTGAGAATCGCAGGCATTGAGGTAGCGCGCCTTCAGGCGCCGGATCGCCTCGGTGTCCTCGAGGCGCTGGACGCGGGCGCGCAGTTCATCGATCTCAGCCATGGGAGTCTCCTAGAACCTAACCGCCGATCACCGCGCCGGACACCTGCGCCGGCTCGCCCAGGAAGGCGGCATCCGAGGGCGGCTGGCGGCCGTCCACGTCCTGCACCCCGAGATCCTCGGCCAGCTCGGCGGCGTACCAGGTCCTGCCGGCACGCTCGCTGAGCTTCGGGTCCTTCATCAGAGCATCGAGCACGCGCCCGAGGAACTCCGGGTGCACCGCGTTCGCCATCACCGCCTCGTACTCGCCCGGGTGCTCCCTGATGGCGATCTCGGAGCGCTCGGTGAGGGTGATCCCGGCCCACAGCGACACGGTGGCCACGTTGTACTTCTTCAGGTCCTGCCACATGTCCGCCGACATCTTGTCGATGCCGGCCTTGCCGGCCCCGTAGGCCGGCCCGTGCAGGTAGCAGCGCGCCCCGGGGGAAGAGACCATCGCGATCAGGCCCTCGCGCTGCGGCACCATCAGCTGCGCGGCGTGCCAGCTGGCGACGTAGTGCGAGCGCAGGCCCACGTCCAGGATCGCCTGCATCGCCAGGGGCTTTTCCCAGAAGCCGCCGGGCATCACCAGCGCATCCGGGATCGCCGTGGCATTGTTCACCAGCAGGTCGAGCCGGCCGGAGTCGCGCCTGATCTGCGCGAACAGCGCGGCGACCTGGGCATCGTCGGCGTGGTCGCAGGCGACCGCGATGCCCTTGCCGCCGCGCCGGCTGACCTCGTCGGCCGCGTCATGGATGGTGCCCGGCAAGGGCGCGGTGCCGGTCTTGGTGGTGCGTCCGGTGATGTAGACGGTCGTGCCCGGGGCAGCGAGCGCGAGCGCCACGCCGCGGCCGATGCCGCGGCTGGCGCCGGTGACCAGCACGACGCGGTTAGCCTTCAGTCCCATATCGGTCGATCCCCCGCAGGTCTTTCAAGTGCAGCGCCTCTGGTAAGCCTACTCGTTCCCCGGTGGGGGCGGGCATCATGCATATGGGGTACCCGCACCGGGCGTGCACCGCCTGCAGTGCACGCCCGGTGCGAATTAGCTTGCCGGCGCCTAGTTGACGTGGAAGTGGAAGGTCAGCCAGTAGCGGCGCGGCGGGTTGTAGGTGCCCTCCGCGTAGCCGAAGAACGCCAGCCCGTTGTAGCCGGAGTTGAGCACCCGGTCATCGGTGAGGTTCTTGCCCTCGACGCCGACGTCCCACTTGCCGCTGGGCGGCAGGTAGAAGAGTCCCGCATCGACCAGGGTGCGCGAGGGGGCGCGCAGCACCGCGCTGTTGGCGCCGTCCAGGTACTGCCAGCTCTGGAAGCCGACATTCACGGTGAAGCGCAGCCCCGCACCGCTGGCGATGTGCTGCTCGTAGGCGCTGGAGATGTTGGCCGTCCACTCGGGCGCGTTCTGCAGCTTGCGCCAGGTGTAGTCGCCCAAGCTGTCGTGCCAGTCGTTGTACTCGTTGTGCGCATAGCCGAGGCTCCCCTGCACGCTCCACTGACTCGTGATCGCCGCCTGCAGGTCCGACTCCAGCCCGTACACGGTCGCCTCGGCGGCGTTCTGCACGATGATCGTCGTGCCCTCGGTGAGCAGCACCTGGATGTCCTTGTACTTGTCGTAGAACACCGCGTTGTTCCAGCGCAGGCGGTGGTCGAAGAACATGCTCTTCACGCCCAGCTCCCAGCTGTCCAGGTGCTCGGGCTTGTAGTCCTGGATCTGCGAGACCGTGGTCGGGCGGCCGTTGATGCCGCCGCTGCGGAAGCCGCGGCTCCACTGCAGGTACTCGAACACGTTGTCGGTCCACTGGAAGTTCAGGCTCGCCCGCGGTGACCACTCCTTGGAGCTGGTCTTGCAGGTGAAGTAGGTGCCCTCGGCCTGCAGGTTGCTGCAGGCCGGGCTGGGCACCGAGGTATTGCTGGTGTCGGTCGCGCCCGTGAACGGATTGACGGGCAGGAAGAGGGTCTTGCCCTGATCGTTCATCACCGACTGCGAGAAGTCCTTGGTCTCGTCCGTGTAGCGCACGCCGGCCTGCAGCGACAGGCGCTCGTTGAAGGCCCAGTCGAGATTCAGGTAGCCGGCGTAGTCCGTGGTGGTCTGGCGGTTGTCGTAGGCGAGGTTGAAGTCCAGCGCGTAGCGGTACACGTACAGCGGGTTCGCCGGGCCCAGCGCGGTAAGTGCATCGAACAGCCCCTGGGCGGTGACCAGGTTCGTCTGGTCACGCGTGCGCTCGTCCAGGTAGTAGGCCCCCGCCACCCACTTCAGCTGCGACCACTTGCCGCTGGCCTGCAGCTCCTGGGTGAAGGTGTTGTCGTGCTCGTCGTGGATGTCGCCGTTGTAGTTGACGTAGGAGTTGTCGCCGTCGCGGCCGAAGACCGCATCGGTGTAGCGGTAGGCGGTGATCGACTTCAGGTCCACTCCCCCGGTGAGCTTCCAGTCATTGGTCCAGCTGGTGGCCATGCCGTGCAGGTCATCGCGCACCAGCGGGCCCTCCGCGCCGCTCCTGTCGATGTTGGTGGGCGGCGTGCAGCAGGGGGCCACCAGGGCATTGAACAGCGGCTGGAACGGGGCGACCGCCTGGGAGGGATCGTAGGCGATCATGACGTTCGGGCTGCTCGGCTGGGTCTGCGCGGTGAACTCCGCGCTCAGCCTGGAGGTGAAGCTGTCGCTGGGGGTCCAGGCGAGGTTCGCACGCCCGCCGCCGCGCTCCTCCTTGCCGCCGTTGTCCCCGAGCGGGCGGTCCTGCCAGCCGTCGGACTTGCGCCCCATGAGCGAGATGCCGAGCGCGAGGGTGTCGGTCAGGCGCAGGTCGGTATAGGCATCGAGGGCCCAGGAGTTGTAGTTGCCGTAGCTGGCGCGGAAGTCGGTCTTGCCGCTGCCGGTGGGGGTGAGGGTGGTGATGTTGATGGCGCCGCCGATGTTGTTCTTGCCGAACAGCGTGCCCTGCGGGCCGCGCAGCACCTCCACGCGCTCGATGTCATTCAGCTCCAGGTTGGTGCCGAAGGTACGCGCGAGGTATACCCCATCGACGTACAGTCCCACCGCCGGATCGGTGGTGAGCAGGAAGTCGAACTGGCCGACGCCACGGATGAAGGCGCTCACCTGGCCGCTGCTGCCGCCGGTCCCGGAACTGAAGGTGAGGTTCGGGGTGACCATGTCGAGCGATGTCACCCGCGGCAGGTCGAACTTCTCCAGGAAGTCCCCGCTCAGGGCGGTCATCGAGATCGGGGTGGTCTGCAGGTTCTCGGCCACGCGCTGGGCGGTGACGGTGACTTCCTGGAGCGCGAGCCCCGACTCATCGGCGGCCCGCGCCGCGAAGGAAACCATCAGGCCCGCGGCCATGCCGCACGCGATTGCTCGTTTCATCACGATCCCCCTGCCCCTGAGCCTTCCTTTACGAGATTAAGATTCCCGTGGCCCCGGCGCAAGCGCAATTCGCTGCCGTACCCCTGCAGGATTACGCAAATGGCGGTCAGCCAACGGCACGGAACGGGCGGCCTCGCCGCCTGGCCGGTCGGCCCGGGAAATGAGACGGGTGAACTGGAGCCCGGCGCGCAGCCGTGGTCTACTGCACCGGTGCTTCGTCATCACCCTGTGCTGATGTGTGGCATCTTCCTCGGGGCCGCGCTGCTGGTCCCGCTGGGGGTCGGCGCCCTCGTGCCGACCGCCACCACCCCCTCGGTCGATCCTGCCGTCCAGGAAGAGCTCACCGAGATCATCGTCGAGACCACCGAGCCGAAGTACGCAGCTCCCACGCGCCGGGATCGCATCGGCCGCATCTGGGCCCCGGTGATGATCGATGGCAAGGGTCCGTACCGCATGGTGCTCGATACCGGGGCGACGCAGGCCGCCATCACCGCACGCACCGCGCAGCTGATGGACTCGGAACCCACCAGCCAGAGCAACATCCGCGTCACCGGCTTCACCGGTACGGCGATCGTGCCGACCGTGCACGTGAACCACATGGAAGTCGGCGAGCTTTACATCGGCTCCACCGACCTGCCGGTGCTCTCAGACGTGTTCGGCGGCGCCCAGGGCGTGCTGGGCATCGCGGGGCTGGCCGACAAGCGCATCCTGGCCGACTTCACCAACGACCGCCTGACCATCACGCGCTCGCACGGCGAGTCCCCGCCGCGCGACTTCGCCGCCGTGCCGCTGCGCATGCTGAACGGGCTGCTGGTCGCCGACGTGCGCGTCGGCAACGTGCGTGCGAAGGCGATCATCGACACCGGTGCGCAGGGCACGGTCGCCAACCTCAAGCTGCGCGATGCGCTGATGCGCCGCATGCCCAACGGCACCGCGCAGCAGGACATCATCGGCGTCACCCTCGATGTGCAGTCGGGGGCTTACCTGATGGCTCCCAACATCCAGTTCAGCGACACGCTCACCGTGCGCGGCATCAAGATCACCTTCGGTGACATGTACCTGTTCCAGCACTGGGGACTGACGGATGAGCCGGCCCTGACCATCGGCATGGACCTGCTCGGCTCGTTCGACGTGCTGATCATCGACTACGCGCGCCGCGAGCTGCAGATCCGCCCGAAGCTCTACTACACGCAGAACATCCCCTGACCTGCCGGCAGCGGCCGCCGGCGCCGCTCACATGGAGCTGGAGCGCTCCGGCTGCACCTTGAAGATCACGCGCTCCTCGCCGGGCTGCCTGAACGGATACTTGTCCTGCCCCAGGTAGCGCTTGGCCAGCGCATCGATGTGCTGGTCGGCGCCGGCCGTGGTGCGCTCGACCACCCGGCCGCGCACCTCGAGGTAGCGGTAGGGGTTCTCCGGGTCGGTGATCGAGAAGGCCACGCGCGGGTCGCGCTGCATGTTCTTGTCCTTCAGCCGCCCCACTGCGGTGTTGATGAGCACGTGCTTGCCGTCGAAGTCCACCCACACCGGCGTGGACTGCGGCTTGCCGTCCGGCAGCAGCGTCACCAGGTGCGCCAGGCCCTTCTTGGTCAGAAGGTCCACGTGGGATTGCGGGATGCCGCTGATGGTCATGACTCGTTCTCCTTAAGAGGCGCCGCGCCCGGGAGTTTCCAGGCGCAGGAACCGCCGCCGCTCATTCCACTGGTGGCGGGCGTGCAGTCGCTCTGACTCGTTCGTGGTTTCCGGCGGCAGCGCCTGCAGGGTGCGCAGCGCCGCCGCATGCGCCATCGTCACCGCCGGGTCGCTCTGCAGCAGCGCCCGGTAGTGGTCGAGGAAGGCCTGCTCGGCCGGCACCGCGCCGCCGCTGAGCAGCTCGCGCGCATGCGCGCCGATGGCGGCGGCCTCATCCACGGGCAGCTCCTGAGCGGATGCCAGCGCGTGGTCGATGTCGGCGATCAGCCGGTACAGGGGCTGCAACCAGGCCCACTCGGGACTGGTGGTGATCTGCCGCAGGCGCTCCAGGGGCGAGGCCGGCGGGGCGTAGTGGCGCTCGGCCTCGAGCACCGCGCTCAGCACCCCCTGCAGCGCCTCGCTGCCGGCGTGCAACTGCTCAAGCCATGGCCGCTCGGATGACATCTGGCCCACCCTTCCCTGTCGAGGCTTAGCGTACCTTCTGCGCGCCAGGCGCGCCAGAAAACAGGCCGAGCGGCGCGCTCGCCAGCGCCGCGATGTTCGCCACCGTCACGTCCGGGGGAGCGTGGCGCGCCAGCTCCGCCGCATCGAAGGCATAGTGACCCTGCCGCGGAAACACGCTCGTCAGTCGCTCGCCCCAGGCCTGCTTGACGGCACCGAGGATGCGCACCTTGTCATCCACCAGCACGTAGTGCGCCGCCGGGTAGTGCCGCGCGACATCCTCCAGCATCTGTTCCTTGTGCACGTAGATCAGCACCCGTCCGCCGACTGCCTCCCACAGCCCCGCGGCACGCACCTTCAGCGGCTGCAGGACCGCGTCCCCGTCGGAGAGGATGACCGTGGTGCCCAGGCCCGCGCAGCGCTGAAGCGCTGCCAGCGCCCCCGGATACACGCCGCGGGCATAGGGGTAGTCCAGGAAGAAGAAGGCCGCGCGCAGCAGCCGCGGATCGGACGGAGTCTCCAGCCGCAGCCGCTCCAGCGCCCCCAGGTAGTCCGCATAGCCGCACGCGCCGCGCAGCTGCTCGAACAGCGCCCAGTAACGCGCACAGGCCCCCGCGCCGAAGCTCGCCGTCAGGTAGGCGGTCAGCTGCGCCTGCAGCGCGTCGTTGTCGAACAGCGTGTTGTCGACGTCGAACAGGAACACCACCGACTGTGACGTACTCACTCCTGCCCCCCCGTGCTGATCGTGCAGGCTGAGTGTACCCTTAGCCTGGAGGGCCACAGGCGCAGAAGGCCTGTCAACCGTGCCGGGCGCCCGGCGTTGCTGCGGCTGGAGTCGTAGTGGGTACTTAAAGGGAGTCACTCGTGAAGATCCCCGCATTCTTGATGGCACTGCGTTCTTCCCGCTGCTCGCTCACTGCCGGCGCGCTCGCCGCGGCGGGAATGCTGGCCAGCTGCGGCGGCGACTCGAACTTCTACTTCGCCCCGGTCAATGTGCCGAACTCGGTCGCGATCGCGGACGTCAACGGCGATGGCGCCCCGGACCTGCTGGTCGCCACCACGCTCAACCAGGGCTATCCGGACAACCCGGGCTTTGCCAACGTGATCCTCAACTCCGCCGCCTCCCCCGGGACCTTCCAGACCGGCGTGCAGTACCCGACCACCAACCTGGATCCCTCCAGCATGGCGGTCGCGGACCTGACCGGCGCGGGCGCCCTCGACATGGTCGTGGCCAATGTCTTTGGCAGCGTCTCGGTCTACCTGCACGGGGCGACCCCCGGCACCTTCATGGCGGCGGTCGACGTACCCACCGGCGGCGCACCCAACCAGGTGGTCATCGGCGACATCAACGGCGACGGGCTGCCGGACCTGGTACTGGCGGATCTGAACGGCAGCGTGATCTACCTGCTGCAGGACCCGGCGCACCCGGGACAGTTCCTCGCCCCGGTCGCACTGCCCACGGCCACCAGCGCCAGTTCGGTGACGCTGGCGGACTTGAACGGTGACGGCGCGGTGGACATCGTCGCCGCCGGCTCCGACTCCTTTGGCAACGGCGGCGCCTACGTCTTCTTCCAGGTCGCCGCCGCGCCGGGCACCTACCTCACCCCGGTGCGCTTGGACGCCGGCTTCGCGCCGCAGGCGGTGAAGGCAGCGGACATGGACGGCGACGGGCTCTTGGACCTGGTGGTTGCCAACTTCGGCTATTCCGATGGCAGCAGTGCCGGCGTGTCGGTGCTGCTGCAGGACCCGGCGCACGCCGGCACCTTCCTCGCGCCGGTGACCTATCCTTCCCCCGGTGGCTCGATCGACGTGGTCGTCGGCCCGCTGACCACCGCGGGGGCGAACGACGTGGTGCTCGCGAACCTGGCCCCCGGCAGCACCGGCAGCGTCTCGGTGCTGCTGCATGACCCGGCGCACCCGGGCGCGCTGCTGGCCGCGACCAACTACAGCGGCTTCGGGCAGCCGCTGGGCGTAGCGCTCGGGGACCTCAATGGCGACGGCCGGCCCGACATCGCCGTAGCCGATGCCACGAGCGCGACGGTGCTCATCCAGAGCGCGACCCAGCCGGGTGGGTTCGCCCCGGCGAGGCAGGTCGGCCAATAAAAAAAGCGCGGGGTGCTGCCACCCCGCGCTTCTTTCCGCTCGTCGCCGGCTCAGCGTGCGCTGTAGCCGCGCCCGTCCAGGCACGCGGTCATCGCGCGGCGGTAGTCGGCCACGGTTCCACCCTGCCCCGCCCGCGTCGGATCATAGCCTGACTGGTTCACCGCCCAGCTGTGGCACTCGTACTTGTCGGTGCTCGTCTGCTGCTCGCTCTGACCGTTGCGCGGGTACACGTACACATCGCCAGCGGCGCCGCCCGCCGAGCCGGCCGGGGCCGCACTCACCGGCGGCGGAGCGGCGGTCACCGCACCGTCCACCGAGCCGTCATCACCACCGGGGTTCTCGAAGGTGGCATTGCTGCCACCGGTCGCCGGCGGCGGGTCGGTCACGACGTAGCCGTTATAGCCGGAGTCATAGGTGTAATAGAGGTTGTTGTAGTAGTAGTACGGATAGCCGCCCCACCAGAACGTGGCGTAGCCCAGCGGCAGCACCGGCAGGAACCAGGCATAGCCGGGGTAGTAGTAGCAATGCGGCCAGTAGGCGCCGTGCCAGTAACCGCCGCCCCAGTAGTGACCGCCGTGGTAGTAGGCGCTGCCGTTGTAGTAGCCGCCGTGGTTGTAGCCGCCGCCGTGATAGTAGGTGCCGCCGTGGTAGTACGCGGCGCCGTGGTAAGTGGTGCCGTAGTGAGCCGGATAGCCGCCGGCGTGGTACGTGCCGCCGTGGTAGTAGGCGCCGGGGCCGACGTGGCCGCCGCCGTAGCGGGGCATGCCCACCGAGGCGTGCGGCGCACCCATGAAGTGGCCGCCCATCGGGGCACCGCCGTGGCCGCCGAAGGAGGCGCCGCCGCCCGGATGGCCGCCGGTCGAGGCGTGCTGCGCATAAACCGGCGCCGCGGCTACCGCAACGCCGAGCACCAGCGCTCCGACGATCCGAATAACAAGTCGCGCGCTTAGGCTTTTCACAGGCTCCTCACTTCGGTTCAACCCGGTTCTTTGCGAACAAATTCCCGTGCTATCGATTAGACGCCCGGGGCACGCCCACGTTCAAGGCTACAGGCATTAAAACGCAGTAATCGCCGTGCGGCTGACATAAGGATGGGGGCGCGGCGGGCCTTTTTCATCGCCGGGGGCCGGATTCGGGCCCATTCACCTGCCGTTCAGCTTAAGCGCTTCGGGCGACGTTCCCGCAGACCCCTAGAACACCAGGTTTACGGCGACGGCGGGTGTGATGCTGGCGGAGGTGTTGCGGCCTATCTGGATGATGCGCACCCCGAGCAGCACCCCGGCCCGTGCGCTCCAGTTGTACTCGATGGCCGGGGCAAGACCGACCGACCAGGAAGATCCGGAGTCGGCGCTGATCTGCCCGCCCGGCTGCGTGCCGTTAAGGTGCGTGCTGTCGTTGTGCTGGTAGACGACATCGAGCGCGAGCACCCACTCGCGCGTCAGGCTGTACTCGGCCGAGGCGTCGATGGTGGCCGAATCCCCCGGCGTGGCATGACCGCGGAAGCCCGCCGGCGTGCCGTACACGCTCTGGTCGGTGAGTGACACGGTGGAGGACACCGTGTAGGTGAGATCGAGACGGCCGCGCAGAATGCGCCCGTTGGGCATCCAGAAATACTGCTGGGAATACACGGAGAATCCGGTGGCGTAGGCGCCGGCGCCCACGCCGTCGCTCGGCCGGGCCAGCCGGTCATAGCGCCCCGTCGGCAGCGTCTCGTCGATCACCAGCGAGATCGAGGGCACGCGGTGGCCATCCTGGAACTGGGTGAGACCGTAGCCGGCCTGCAGCGTCAGATCGCCCACGCCGATCCCGGAGCTGCTCGCACCCACCGGCGGCAGGTCGTAGAAGAACCGCGGAATCATCCCGACCGTCACGCGGTCGGTCAGTCCATAGAGCATGTAGGTGAGTGAGCCCAGGGTGTTATCCGTGGGTGCCGCATGACGGTTGCCGTCGGGGTCGAAGCGCGCGTTGGTGACGACGTTGAACAGGTAGGGCTCAATCAGGGCGTGCCCCTGCGGCAGGCTCGCCCCGGAGGCTGCGAGCATCGGGCCGGTCCACCAGGCGTCCTCGCGCGACTGCAGCTCCACTGCCGCCGCGGGCGCGGCCGCGGCGAGCGCCAGGAGCAGCGGTCCCGCGCTGCCCGCGCGCACCCACGTCATCGGCCGCTCACTTTGCATAACACGCGCATCATCTCCCGCCCGCAGCGGGCCCCTCATTCCGTTTCCTGCGCTTCTTGCATCAGTTTCGGACTTTCGCACCCACGACCCCGCCTCTTCCGCAGCTGTGAGCCGCATCACATTCTGCCCGGTGCATGAACTTTTCGTCACGCGTGTCAGCCGCGCGCCGCGCTGCGACGTTGTCACGCCCACGAGGCCGGCGTTTCCGGCGCGATACCCCGCCCGATTGGGCACATGCAGGAGAGATCCATGACCAAGTCCGTCCATAGCTTGCTGAGCATCGCCGCACTGTCCGCCGCGCTCACCGGCTTTTGCAGCTCCGCGCTCGCCGATGAGACGCAGTGGCAGAAGGATCATCCGCGCCGCACCGAGGTGAATGGTCGCCTCGCCAACCAGGACGCGCGCATCCACAACGAAGTGAAGAGCGGCCAGATCAGCAAGGCCCAGGCGCAGCAGCTGCATTCGCAGGACCACGCGATCCGCCAGGAGGAGCGCACCATGGCCAGCTCCAACGGCGGCCACATCACCAAGACCGAGCAGCGCGCGCTCAATCAGCAGGAGAACCAGGTCAGCAAGCAGATCGGCAAGCCATAGGGCCGCTGCCGAACAGGCGGGAGCGCAGCCAGCGCTCCTGCCTTTTCTTGCGCCCTCAGGTCTTCAGCGAGAACGGCGTGAAGTCGGTGTGGCGGTCGTAGTAGTCCTCGTGCTCGGCGCGCTTGAGGAAGGCGACCACACGGTAGGTGAGCGGCGTGGCGATCATTTCCCAGCCGGACTTGAGCAGGTACTGGGTGAAGGTCGCCGCCAGGAGCTTGTCGGTGGGCCAGATGCCGGCGAAGGCGATGCCCATGAACAGCCCCGAATCCACCAGCTCCCCGCACAGCGTCGAGCCGATGAGGCGCGTCCACAGCCAGCGCCCCTGCGTCCAGATCTTCATCTTCGCCAGCACGTAGCTGTTGACGAAGGAGCCGCACCAGAAGGCGATGATCGAGGCACAGATGATGCGTGGGGTGTTGCCGAAGATCTGCTCGACCGCGGGCTGCTTGTCGCGCCAGAACTCCGCCGGCGGCAGGTGCACCACCACCGCGGCCATGATGGCCGCGAACACCAGCGCCCCGAAGCCGCTCCACACCACGCGCCGGTCACGGGCGTAGCCGTACACCTCGGTGAGGATGTCGCCAAACAGGTAGGAGATCGGGAAGAACAGCACGCCGGCGAGGAAGGTGACCGGGCCGAGCACCGGCACCTGGACGGTCGAGAGCTTCGCCGGGCCGATGAGGTTGGCGCACAGCAGCACGCACACGTAGGCGCCGAGGATCAGGTCGTAATAGCGGAAGTTCTTCACGCGGCCGGAAGCGTATCAGGAAGCCGCGAGCGGGGTGGCCGGCAGCACCGTGCCGCTGGCCTCGCCGAAGCCGATGCGCGCGTAGCCGGCGCGCTCGCACCAGCCGCGCAGGATGACCCGGTCACCATCCTCCAGGAAGGTGCGCTGCTCGCCGGCCGGCAGCGCGATCGGCTGCTTGCCCCCGGCGCTGAGTTCCAGCAGCGAGCCAGCCTGCCCGGGCTGCGGCCCGGACTGCGTGCCCGTGCCGATCAGGTCCCCGGGCATGAGGTTGCAGCCGTTCACCGTGTGGTGCGTGAGCATCTGCGCGAGCGTCCACCAGGAGTCGCGGAAGTTCGACTGCGACAGGCGCTGCGCCGGCACGCCGGCGGCGCGCATCTGCGCTGACTCCAGCCACGCCTCCAGCGTGATGTCGATCGCCCCGCCGGCGCGGTTGGCCTCCCCGTCGAGGTAGCCGAGCGGCGCGGGCTCCTGCGCCGGGCGCACGAACGGGGCACGGAACGGGGCCAGGGCCTCGAGCGTCACGACCCACGGGGAGACGGTGGTGGCGAAGTTCTTGGCGAGGAAGGGTCCCAGGGGCTGGTACTCGAAGCCCTGGATGTCACGCGCCGACCAGTCATTGAGGAGACACAGCCCGAACAGGTGCTCCTCGGCCTGGGCGAGGGGCACGCGGGTGCCGAGCTCATTCGCGCTGCCGACGAACGCGCCCACCTCGAGTTCGTAGTCCAGGCGGCGTGAAGGCCCGAGGAACGGCTGCGCCACACCCTGCGGCAGCAGCTGGCCGCTCGGGCGGCGGAAGGAAAAGCCCGACACCCGCACCGAGGAGGCGCGGCCGTGGTAGGCAATGGGCAGCCATTTGTAGTTCGGCAGCAGCGGATTGTCGGGGCGCATCAGCCGCCCGACATTGGTCGCATGGTGGATCGAGGCATAGAAGTCGGTGAAGTCGCCGATGTCCGCCGGCACGCGGTACTCGGCCGCTGCCTGCGGCACGAGCAGCCCGCGCAGCCGCGGCTCGTCAGTGGCCCCTTCGCGCAGGCACCGCGAAAGGCCGGCGCGCAGCGCCGTGGCAGCCGGCGCTCCCAGTCCCATCAGCCCATTCAGCGCAGGCGCCGCACAGGCAGCGAGGGCCGCGGCGGCGACGCCGCTGAAGGGGGCGTACGCGTGCAGCGCGCCCAGGTCCAGCACCTGCGACCCGATCGCCACGCCGCCGCGGTATGCCTCCGCCGTGCCGCGGCGGCGGAAGGCGGCAAACGGCAGGTTCTGGATGGGGAAGTCCGTGCCGGGCCCATTGGCCGAGGGCACCCAGCTGCGCAGTGCCGGGTCGTGCGTGGCATTGATCGCCGCGGACTGGCTCATCGCCGGGCGCGGCGCCGCGCCGCGGGCGGCGCGCCGGGCGTGAAGTGACTCTTCAGCCCCTGCCAGGCCTTGTCGTAGTCATCCTGCAGCAGCCGGCTCTTCAGCGCGTACGCGGTCGGGCGGATGAGCGCCCGCGTCTCAAACATGAACGCCATCGTGCCGGTCACGTGTGCCGGTGTGGTGGTATCGGCAGCGCTCGCCTTCTCGAAGGTGGCCGCGTCCGGCCCATGCCCGCTCATGCAGTTGTGCAGCGATGCGCCGCCGGGCTCGAAGCCGGCTGCCTTGGCGTCATACACCCCCTCGATCAGGCCCATGAACTCGCTGGCAACGTTGCGGTGGAACCAGGGTGGCCGGAAGGTGTCCTGCATCGCCAGCCAGCGTGGCGGGAAGATCACGAAGTCGAGGTTGTCCACCCCGGCGGTATCGCTCAGTGACTGCAGCACCAGGAAGATGGACGGATCCGGATGGTCGTAGCTGATCGACCCGATCGTGTTGAAGCGGCGCAGGTCGTACCGGTACGGCACGTTGTTGCCATGCCAGGCCACGACATCCAGCGGCGAGTGCGCGAGCGGGGCCGACCACAGCTGGCCGGCAAACTTTGCCACCAGCTCAAAGCGCCCCGTGCGCTCCTCGTAGGCGGCCACCGGGGTGAGGAAGTCGCGCGGGTTCGCCAGCCCGTTGGAGCCGATGGGGCCCAGGTCCGGCAGGCGCAGCGGTGCGCCGAAGTTCTCGCAGAGGTAACCGCGTGCGCCCGGGTCGCGCAGCTCCACGGTAAAGCGCAGGCCGCGCGGGATGACGGCGATCTCCAGCGGCCCGACCTCCAGCACGCCGAGCTCGGTCGCCAGGCGCAGCCGCCCGAGCTGCGGCACGATGAGCAGCTCCCCGTCCGCGTCGTAGAAGTAGCGCCCGCGCATGGAGCGGTTCGCCACGTACCAGTAGATGGCGCAGCCGGTGTGCGCGTCCGCGGAACCGTTGCCACCCAGGGCGGCCAGCCCGGCGAGGAAGTCGGTCGGGGCGCGCGGCAGCGGCGGCGCGCTCCAGCGCAGGCGGTTGGGCGAGACCCCGGCGGCGTCAAAGCGGTTGCTGATCCGCCCGGCGCCGATCTTGCGGAACTTGCCGTGCGCCGCCGCGGGGCGGATGCGGTACAGCCAGCTGCGGCGGTTGGCATGCCGGGGGGCGGTGAAGGCGGTGCCGGAGAACTGCTCGGCATACAACCCGTAGGGGCAGCGCTGCGGGGAGTTGCGCCCCTGCGGCAGCGCCCCGGGGAGCGCCTCGCTGGCAAAGTGGTTGCCGAAGCCGCTGAGGTAGCGCGGCGCGCCGTCCGAGGGGCTCTTCATCAGGCCCGTCTCCGCCTTGAGGGGGCGGACATTATACTGTCGCCGCCGCGCCGCGCCGCGCGCGCGGCCTTGAGAATTCCTCCCGGGCCGCTAAAGTGCCCGCCATGAAACTCGCCCGCTGCTGGCTCCTGCCCTTCCTGCTCGCCTGTAGCGCGGCGCTCGGCGCGAGCGATGCCCCGCAGCCGGCGGCCGTGGAGATCGCGCGCTCTTCACTGCTCACCCTGACGGGCGCGGCGGCACCTGCCAGCCTGCAGCTGTGGGTGCGGCGCTCGGCCGGGCAGGCGCCGCTGGTGGTCACCGAGTTCGCCACCCTCATCGATGGCAAGGCCGCGTCTGCCACGCGCAGCCCCGACGGCGGCTGGTCGGTGCCGCTCAGCGGGATTGCCGGCGGCGAGCATCGCCTCAGCGTCACCGTCGGCCATGACGGCATCCGCGAGCTCCTGGAGGGCAAGTTCACCCCGGCGGCCGCCGCGGCGCCCGCGGGCGGCATCGCCGGCCTCGGCGGCAACCACAAGCAGCTGCTGTGGTGGGTGCTCAACATCGGCATCGTGCTGGTCGCAGCAATCGCCATCTCGCGCCGCATGACCTGAAGGCGGGTGCGGCGGCCGCCGCACCCGCGCAGTGACCGGCCCGCGCTACTGCGAGGTCAGCGCTTTCAGGTAACGGTAGAAGAACTCGTTCCCCTTGTAGAACGACGACACGCGGATGCGCTCGTCGCGACCGTGCGCGCGCACATCGTCGAAATCCACGGCAATACCGGTGATCCCGTAGGATGGCATGCCTGCTGCGGTGGTGTAGATCGAATCCGAGGCACCGGCATCCATGTATGGCACCACCTTGATGCCCGGCCACATCTGCGCGACCACCGCCTCCAGGGGCTTCAGCACTTCCGCCTTCAGCGGCGGCGGCGCAAGACTGACGCGATCGGGGGTCTTCTCCGCCACCTTGCCGTCGTCGGCCACGTAGCGCACCGTCACCTCAGGATCCGCGACCACCTTGATCAGCTGCTGGCGAATTTCCTCCAGCGAATGCCCGGGGAAGATGCGGCAATTGACGTTGGCCTGGGCGCGCTGCGGCAGGGCATTGTTAGCATGCCCGCCTTCAAGCCGCGTCGCCACGCAATTGGTGCGCATTACTGAGTTGTCCGCCGGCAGCTTCGAGAGGCGCTGTACCGCCTGCTCATCGGGCGGGGTCTTGAGGATGCCGCGGATATCGGCCTGGCGCTGACCGGTGGCCTGCTCAGCTTCACGTTCGAAGTAAGGGCGCGAGACGTTGTTGAGCTCGAACGGGAACTGGTACTTGGAGATGTTGATCAGCGCCTGCGCCAGCTGGTAGATGGCGTTGTCGGCACGCGGCTCGGAGCTGTGGCCGCCCTTGTTGGTGACGGTGAGCTGGTAGTCGCCGTACATCTTCTCCGTGGCACCGAGGCGGAACATCCTGGCCACGCCCTTGTCAGAGTTCACCGACCAGCCGTCCGTGTTGATCACGAACCCTGCGTCAATCAGGTCACGGTGGTTCTTGAGCAGCCACGCGGGGCCGTTGCAGCAGCCACCTTCCTCGTCTGCCGTGAGCGCGAGGATGATGTCCCGGTCGGGCCGGTAGCCCTCCTTCTTCAGACGCAGCAGCGTCGCCACCATGATGGCATCGTCACCCTTCATGTCCGAGGTGCCGCGGCCGTAGAAGTAACCGTCCTGCTCGGTGAGCTTGAACGGGTCGAGGTTCCAGTCCTCGCGGTGCGCCTCGACCACGTCGATGTGCCCGATCAGCAGCACCGGCTTGTACTTGCCGGTGCCGTGCAGGCGCACCACCAGGTTCTTCTTCTTGGGGTTCTCAGGACCGAGCACCACCACATCGGCCGCCGGGAAGCCGGCCTCACGGAAGCGCTTGGCCATCGCCTCGACGGCGGCGGTGACGCTGCCGGCCGCCGAGTCGGTGGTGTTGATCTCGATGAGTTCCTTGAACACATCGTGTGCCAGCACATCCGAGGCCTTGTCGGCGGCGTTCTCGGCACCGAGAGCTGCACAGGTAATGCCCGCAGCCAGCGCGGCAGCGAGGATCGCGGGTGTACGTGGACTCATGGGCCTGTTCCTTCCGGGTGGTTCGTCTGTTTCTCGGGGTGCGGCGCGATCACCAGCAGGCGGAACGTCCCGGGCAGGATCGCCGGGCGCGGATGCGGGTGCTCGGGGGTCGCTGCCGGCGTTGCGCCATAGTCGGCAGTCACAAGGTAGATACGGTGGTGGCGTTCATCGAGGGCCATGGTGCGCGCGCCGCGCCGGGTCGCCACGCTCTGCACCGCCCGCGGCGCCCCGCCCGCCTCCTGGGTCACCACGGTGAGCGTGCCCTCGCCACAGGAGGCAAAGGCCAGTCGCGCAGAGGCATCATAGCCGGCGCCATCGGGGCTGCCGCCGATCGGCGCGCTGCCGAGCACGCGCCCGGCCGCCGTATCCACCGCCACCATCACGTGGTTGTCGCACACGGCGAACGCCTGGCGCGCGCCGGCATTGAGCGCCAACCCCGAGGGCTCCTCGCAGCCGCTCAGCGCTACGACCGACTCAACGCGGAGCGAGCGCGCATCGATGACGGCCAGGCTGTTCCTGTCCTCGAGGTTGACGTAGACGCGGCCGGTGCCATCGGCGCGCGCTTCCTCGGGCTTGGCCCCCAGGGCGATCGTGCCTGCCACCTCGTTGCCGACCGCATCGATGACCGTGACATTGTGCCCGCGGCCGTTGAAGGCGAACACGCGCTGCGTAGCACTGTCGTAGACGATGGAGTCGGGGGTCTCGCCGGTGCTCTTGATGTCCTTGATGCGCGCCAAGCTCTTCAGATCGAACACCACGATGGTGCTGGTGGTGCCGGCGCTGATGTAGCCGCGCCCAAGCTCCGGGGCCAGCGCGATGCCATGCACCCCGGGGGTATCGGCGATCTCCCCGATGTGCCTCAGGTGCTGCGTGTCGATGACCTCAACGCGGCTGCCGCGCGCGATGAACAGGCGCTCGCCGGCAGGCTCGAAGGTCAGGTAGTCCCAGCCCCCGTCCCCGGGCAGGTTCACGCTCTGCTCGAGGTGATACTGCGGCAGCGCCTGGGCACTCCCGGCGCCGAGCAGCAGCGCAAGTGTCGCCCCCGGGAGCGCCGCAAGCCTGGCAAAGCTCACCGACGCCCCCTCCCCCGGTTCGCCGCCGCGAGCACGATCAGTGCAGCAGCCGGGCGCACAGGTTCAGCAACGCCGCGGGGTACAGCCCGAGGGCCAGCACCGCGGCAGCGTTCACGCCGAGCGCCAGGCGCACCCCGGCGGCGGGCGCCGGCGCCGGCAGGCCTTCGGGCGGCTCGTCGAAGTACATGAGCTTGATCACGCGCAGGTAATAGAAGGCCCCGACCACCGACATCGCCGCGGCGATCACCACGAGCCACAGGTGGTGTGTCTCCCACAGCGCCTGGAAGATGCGCAGCTTCGCCCAGAAGCCCACCAGGGGCGGCACGCCGGCGGTGGAGAACATGAGCAGCATCATCGCCAGCGCCAGCAGCGGATCGCGCTTGTAGAGGCCCTTGTAGTCATCGAGGCGGTCGGCCTCGAAGCCCTTGCGGCTGGCGAGCAGGATGACGCCGAAGGAGCCCATGGCCGCGAGCACGTAGACCAGGGTGTAGTAGAGCGCCGCCGAGTAGCCGTCGGGGGTGCCGGCGACGAAGCCGAGCACGATGAAGCCGACGTTGGCGATGGTCGAGTACGCCAGCATGCGCTTGAGGTTGGTCTGCACGATGGCCACGACGTTGCCGACGACCAGGGTGAGCACCGCGAGCGGGGCCAGCATCTGCGTCCACTCCATCGAGGTGCCGGCCAGCCCCTGCGCCAGCAGGCGCAGCGCGAGTGCGAAGTAGGCGATCTTGGGCACCGTGCCGATGAACAGCGTGACGCTGGTCGGGGCGCCCTCGTACACATCCGGCAGCCACATGTGGAAGGGCACCGCGCCGAGCTTGAAGGCCACGGCGACCACGATGAAGGCGAGCCCCAGGATCACCCCGAGGGACATCGGACCGGCCAGGCGCACGGCGATCTCGCCCAGGTCGAGCGTGCCGGTGAGGCCGTAGATCATCGACATGCCGTACAGCAGCGCGCCGGAGGCGATGGCCCCCAGCACGAAGTACTTCATCGCCGACTCCGCGGCAACCCCGGAGTCGCGGTCGAACGCCACCAGCGCATACACCGACAGCGCCAGCAGCTCCACGCCCAGGTACACCGTGAGCAGGTTGTTCGCCGAGACCAGCACGAAGATGCCCAGCAGCGCGGTCAGGGCGAGCACGTAGTACTCCCCGCGCAGGATGCCACGCTCTTCCAGGTAGGTGCGCGAGTACAGCAGCACCACGGCTACCACCAGGAAGCCGACGAGCTTGAGGACGAAGGCGAGCTCGTCGGCCACGTACATCCCGTGCAGCAGCACCGTGCGCTCGGTGACGTGTCCGAACTTCACCGTCAGCGCCGCGCACACTGCCACCGCCAGCAGCGTCAGCGTCGGGGTGAGCACGCGGCCGCGCGCACCGGCGAATACGTCCACCAGCAGCAGGACGCAGATCGCCACGGCCAGGCAGATCTCCGCGGTAGCGGGCGCCAGAGTCGACCAGGTCATGAGGGTGTCGGGCATGGGCGCTTGGGGACCTTAAAGCTTGGTGGCGATTGCCTGGCTGACCAGGTGGTGGATCGTGGGTTGCATGACCTTCAGCAGCGGCGCCGGCCACACGCCAACCCCGAGGACCGCGACGGCAAGCGCCGCCAGCACCAGGAACTCGCGTCCGTTCAAATCCTTCAGCGCCGCGACGCGCGGGCTGGTCACCGGGCCAAACACCACGCGCTTGACCAGCCACAGCGTGTAGGCGGCCCCGAGCACCAGCGTCACGGCGGCCAGGAATGAGTACCAGAAGCTGGCGCGGAAGCTGGCGACGATCACCAGGAACTCGCCGACGAACCCGGAGGTGCCCGGCAGGCCGGTATTGGCGAGGGCGAACAGCACCATGAAGCCTGCGAAAAGCGGCATGGTGTTGATCACCCCGCCGTAGTCGGCGATCTGGCGGCTGTGCATGCGGTCATAGAGCACCCCGACGCACAGGAACAGCGCCCCCGAGATCAGGCCGTGGGAGATCATCTGCACCATCGCCCCATCCAGGCCCATGCCTGCCCCGACCACCCCGCCGGTGGTGCGCACGATCTGGTAGACGACGAAGGTGCCGAGGGTGACGAATCCCATGTGAGCGATGGATGAGTAGGCGATCAGCTTCTTCATGTCCTGCTGCACCAGGGCGACGAAGCCGATGTACACCACCGCGATCAGCGACAGCGAGATCACCAGCACGTCCAGCTCGCGGCTGGCATCCGGGGTGATCGGCAGGCTGAAGCGCAGGAAGCCGTACCCGCCCATCTTCAGCATCACGGCCGCGAGGATCACCGAGCCGCCGGTCGGGGCCTCGACGTGCGCATCCGGCAGCCAGGTGTGCACCGGCCACATCGGCACCTTCACCGCGAACGCCAGCAGGAAGGCGCACGAAGATCCAGCGCTGCTCGATGAGGGTCAGCGGCAGCGCCTGCAGGTCGGCGATCGAGTAGCTGCCGCCCTTGACGTACATGTAGATGAGCGCGGCCAGCATGAACACCGAGCCCAGGAAGGTGTACAGGAAGAACTTGATGGTGGCGTAGACGCGGCGCGGTCCGCCCCAGATGCCGATGATCAGGAACATCGGGATCAGCATCGCTTCCCAGAAGAAGTAGAACAGCAGCGCATCGGTGGCCGAGAACACCCCGATCATCAGGCCCTCCATGATCAGGAAGGCGGCGAAGTACTGCGCCGGGCGCTTCTCGATGACGCTCCACGCGGCGATGATCACCGGCACGGTCATGAAGGCGGTGAGCACGATCAGGGGCAGCGCGATGCCATCGATCCCGAGGCCGTAGTAGGCGTTGAAGCGCGGGATCCACGGCAGTTTCTCGAGGAACTGCAGTGCCGAGGTGCTGGCATCGAAGCCGCTCCACAGCGGCAGGCAGAACGCGAGCGTCGCCAGCGATGCCAGCAGCGCCAGCCAGCGCGCGATGGCGATGTTGCGATCGCCCAGCACGAGCACCAGCAGGCCCGCGGCGATGGGCAGCCAGATCAGTGTCGACAGGAGGCCGTGCATTCTTGTGACTTCGTTCTTGTGTCAGTGGTGCGCCTGGAACAGGAACCAGCCGAGCATCAGCGCCAGGCCGATCATCATCCAGAAGGCGTAGCTGTAGAGGTAGCCGCTCTGCACGCGGCGCACGATACTGCCGAACCAGCCCACGGCGGCGGCGGTGCCGTTGACCAGGGCGCCGTCGATCAGCACCTGGTCGCCGCCCTTCCACAGCAGCAGCCCGATGCCGCGCGTGAGCGGCGCGATCAGGTTCTCGTTGAACCAGTCGAAGTAGTACTTGTGGTCCAGCAGGCTCTTCAGCCAGCCGAAGCGGCGCGCCGCCGCATCGGCCAGCGCCGGGCGCCACAGGAAGAACACCCAGGCGGTGACCACGCCGCCCAGTGCGAAGAGGAACGGCAGTGTCAGGAAGCCATGCAGCGCGGCCGGCAGCCAGCCGGAGAACTCCTCGCCCACCCGGGCGAGGACATCGTTGCCCGGCAGCACGAAGATCGCCTTGCCGAAGTAGCTGCCGAAGAGCACCGGGCCGACCGTGAGCGCACCGATGATCACCGAGGGGATGGCAAGTGCGATCAGGGGCACCGTGACCACCCAGGGGCTCTCATGGGGGGCGCCGCCGTGCGCGCCGTGGCCCGGTTCCTCGTGGGCATCGTGGTCGCGATCATGCGCGTGAGCGTGCGCGTCCCGGAAGCGCTCCGGGCCGTGGAAGGTCATGAACAGCATGCGGAAGGTGTAGAGCGCGGTGACGAATACCCCGACCAGTACGCACCAGTACGCGTAACCGGCGCCCCAGCGATGCGATTCCCCGACCGCCTCGATGATCGCATCCTTGGAGTAAAAGCCGGCAAAGAACGGCGTGCCGATGAGCGCCAGCGCCCCGATCCAGCAGGTGACCGCGGTGATCGGCATGTACTTGGCGAGCCCGCCCATCTTGCGCATGTCCTGCTCGTGGTGCATGCCGATGATCACCGAGCCGGCCGCCAGGAACAGCAGCGCCTTGAAGAAGGCGTGCGTCATCAGGTGGAACATGCCGGCACTGTAGGCCGAGACCCCGAGCGCCACGGTCATGTAGCCCAGCTGCGAGAGCGTCGAGTAGGCGATCACGCGCTTGATGTCGTTGTTGACCACCCCGAGCAGGCCCATGAAGAACGCCGTCGTCGCCCCGATCACCAGCACGAACGACAGCGCCGCTTCGGAGTACTCGAACAAGGGCGACATGCGCGCCACCATGAAGATGCCCGCGGTCACCATGGTGGCCGCGTGGATCAGCGCCGAGATCGGCGTCGGGCCCTCCATCGAGTCCGGCAACCACACGTGCAGGGGCACCTGCGCGGACTTGCCCATCGCACCGATGAACAGGCAGACGCAGATCAGGGTCAGCGCGTTGACGCTGCTCGAGCCCAGCGGGACCAGCGCCTGCGCCAGGTGCGGGGCGGCCGCGAAGGCATCCCGGTAGTTGAGCGAGTGGGTGAAATAGGCGATGCCGGCGATGCCGAGCACGAAGCCGAAATCACCGATGCGGTTGACGAGGAAGGCCTTCAGGTTGGCGAAGATCGCGCTCGGGCGCGTGTACCAGAAGCCGATCAGCAGGTAGGAAACCACCCCGACCGCCTCCCAGCCGAAGAACAGCTGCATGAAGTTGTTCGACATCACCAGCATCAGCATGGAGAAGGTGAACAGCGAGATATAGCTGAAGAAGCGCGTGTAGCCCGGGTCATCGCGCATGTAGCCGACGGTGTAGACGTGCACGCACAGCGAGACGAAGGTCACGACCACCATCATCAGCACGGTGAGCCGGTCGACGAGGAAGCCGACCTGCATGCGCATGCCATCGCTGACCAGCCAGGTGTAGACCGTGCCGTCGAAGGCTGGCGCGCCCTGCCAGTAGATATCCTTAAGCACCCCGACCGAGAGCACGCAGCTCGCCGCCACCGCGGCGATCGTCACCAGGTGCGCCCCGGTGCGCCCGATGTAGCGGCCACCGAGGCCGGCGACGATGGCCGCGAGCAGCGGCAGCAGCGGGATTGCGATCAGCACGGTCGGGTTCATGCGCGGACTGCTCTTAACCTTTCAGGGTATTCAGGTCTTCGACGCTGATGGTGCGCCGCTCGCGGAACAGCACCACGAGGATCGCCAGCCCGATCGCCGCCTCGGCCGCGGCCACCGTGAGCACGAAGAACACGAACACCTGGCCGTTCAGGTCGCCCAGGTAGCGCGAGAAGGCGATGAAGTTGAAGTTCGCCGCCAGCAGCAGCAGTTCCACGCACATCAGCAGCAGGATCACGTTCTTGCGGTTCAGGAAGATCCCGGCGACCGCCAGCGAGAACAGGATGGCCGACAGGGTCAGCAGGTGCGCGAGTGTGATCATGGCTTCTCCGCATCCATCTTGACGATGCGCAGGCGCTCGGTGCTCTTCACGGCCACCTGGGCATCCACGTCCTGCTTCTTCAGCCCGGCGCGCTGGCGCATGGTGAGGGCGATCGCCGCCACGATGGCCACCAGCAGCAGCATGGCCGCCAGCTCCAGGGGATAGGCGTACTGGGTGTAGAGGATGCGCCCGAGCTCGAGCGTGTTGCTGTAGTCGGCCGCATGCGGGGTGGCGGTGCGGCTGACGTCGATTCCCATGGCGCCCTTGGCCCAGATGACGCCGGCGATCTCCACGATCACGGCAAGGGCTGTGATCCAGCCGAGCCAGGCGAAGCGCGTGAACCCCTGGCGCAGTTCCGCCACGTTGATGTCGAGCATCATGACCACGAACAGGAACAGCACCATGACCGCGCCGACGTACACCAGCACCAGCACCACGGCGAGGAACTCGGCCTCGAGCAGCAGCCAGATGGCCGCCGAGGTCACGAAGCACATGACCAGGGCAAGGGCGGAGTACACCGGGTTGCGCGAGCTGATCACCGCCAGCGCGGCGATCACCAGGATCGTGCTGAACAGGTAGAACAGTATCTGGACTAGCATCGGT
The DNA here is from genome assembly GCA_963741745.1 of uncultured Pseudomonadota bacterium. Classification (GTDB taxonomy): domain Bacteria; phylum Pseudomonadota; class Gammaproteobacteria; order Steroidobacterales; family Steroidobacteraceae; genus 13-2-20CM-66-19. The sequence goes on from CAVUJF010000002.1 coordinate 237,743, forward strand.
CGTTGCTTTCCTGGCGCGCGCTCATCGGTAGGGAGCGTCCGCGGCCTTGTCGGTGGCGATCATGGCCTCGTAGCGGTCACCGACGGCGAGCAGCTTGTCCTTGCTCATGATGTTCTCGCCGCGCTTTTCCATGTGGTACTCGTGGATGCGGGTGAGCACGATGGCATCCACCGGGCAGGCTTCCTCACAGAACCCGCAGTAGATGCACTTGAACAGGTCGATGTCGTAGCGGCTGGTGCGCCGCGTGCCATCGGCGGCCACTTCCGAGTCGATGGTGATGCACACCGCCGGGCACACCGCCTCGCACAGCTTGCAGGCGATGCAGCGCTCCTGGCCGTTGGCATAGCGGCGCTGGGCGTGCAGGCCGCGGAAGCGCGGCGACTGCGGGGTCTTCTCCTCCGGGTAGTTCAGGGTGTACTTGTCCGAGAAGAAGGTGCGCCCGGTGACGAACATCCCCTTGAGGAGCTCGGGCAGCAGGAAGGTCTTGAAGAGGTTCAGTGCCATGGGTGCATCCGTTCAGTGATACCAGGCACGCGCCCAGGGGCCGATGTGGTAGGCCGCCATCACCATCTCCAGCGCGATCCACACCAGGGTGACCGGGATCAGCGCCTTCCACCCCAGGCGCATGATCTGGTCGTAGCGGTAGCGCGGGAAGGTGGCGCGGAACCACAGGAACAGGAAGATCAGGCCAAAGACCTTCAGCAGCAGCCAGCCGAAGCTCGGCTGGCCGAGGAAGGTGTCGCCGATGCCGGGGTAGCCCTGGAACGGACCCTGCCAGCCGCCGAAGAAGAACACCGCCGTGAGGGTCGAGATCAGGATCATGTTCGCGTATTCGGCGAGGAAGAACAGCGCGAAGGCGATGCCGGAGTACTCCACGTGGAAGCCGGCGACGATCTCCGACTCGCCCTCGGCGACGTCAAAGGGCGCGCGGTTGGTCTCGGCGACGCCGGAGATGAAGTACACGGCGAACAGCGGGAACAGCCAGAACCAGTTCCACGAGCCGATGCCGCCGGCCTGGGTCGCAACGATCGTGCCGAGGTTCATGCTGCCGGTGGCCATCAGGACCCCCACCAGCGCAAAGCCCATGGCGATCTCGTAGGCCACCATCTGCGCCGCCGAGCGCATCGCGCCCAGGAAGGCGTACTTCGAGTTCGAGGCCCAGCCGGCGATGATGACGCCGTACACGCCCATCGAGGTGAGCGACAGCAGGTACAGCAGGCCCGCGTCGGCCCTGGACAGCACCAGCTGCGGTGACAGCGGGATCACCGCCCAGGCGGCAAAGGCCGGGATGAGCGTGATCATCGGTGCCAGGTGGAACAGCAGCTTGTTCGACTTCGCCGGGATGATCACTTCCTTCATCAGCAGCTTGAACACGTCGGCAAACGGCTGGCCCATCCCCGGCAGGAGCCCGAAGATGCGCACGCGGTTAGGTCCCCGGCGCAGCTGCATCCAGCCGATCACCTTGCGCTCCCACAAGGTCAGCAGCGCCACGCAGATGATCAGCGTGACGGTGATGATGAGGATCCACACGGTCGAGCGCAGGTACTCGGGAAGCGCCAGCCACTGGGTGTTGAATGTCTTGAGCACGGGGTGTCTTTGTCAGTAGGCCACGGCCGGCGTGCGGCCCTCACGGGTGCGCTGCAGCGAGGGGGCGCGGCGCACCACCGCATCGGCCTGGTACATCGGCACGTCCACCAAGCCTGCCGCAGCATCGGTGCTGCCGTCGCCATTGACCGCATGCGTACCCTGGTAGCCGGCGGGCACCACGTGGGCGCAGCGCTCGCGCACCTCGTTAAGCACCTCTTCCGATGACTGGTACTCGAAGCCGGGCAGGTTCAAAAGGTTGCCAAGCACGCGCAGGATCTTCCAGCCCGGGCGGGCCTCACCGACCGGCGCCGCGGCGCCCACCTGACTCTGCCAGGTGCCTGAGCAGTTCACGTAACTGCCGGAGGTCTCGGCAAAGCTGCACATCGGCAGCATCACGTGCGCGACGGCCTTCACCTCCGCGCTCGCAAACGGGGTGATGGCCACCACGAATTCGCTCTTGGCGAGCGTGCGCAGGCTCTCAGGATCCAGCGCATCGATCGAAGGCTCGATGCCCCCGACCAGAAGATAGGCGCGCAGCGCCCGGCCGAGCATCTCGCGGGCATTGAGCCCGGGGCTGGCCACCGCCGCGGCGCCGGCCTCGCGGTGCGGGATGGCGCCGGCAAGATAGGCACCGGCGGCGTTGCCGCCCTCGGCGATGCGCCCGAGCCTGGCCCCGGTGAGCGCCGCGAGACTGGCCGCCAGCGAGCGCAGGTCGGCAAAACGCGCATGACGCCCGGCGAGCGCGCCCAGCCACACCGCGCGCTTCTCCCCGGCCAGCAGGGATTGCGCGATGGCACGGTGCTCGTCCGTGACGGTGGCGGAGTTGACGATGGCGCTCAGGTGCGCCGGCACGCTCTTGCCGGCGGCCTGCGCGGCCGCCGCGAGCACCGCGGCAAGATTGCCCACCAGGTCGGAAGCGCCGGCGACGAGGTAAGACTTCACCGGGAACAGGTACGTGAAGCGCGCCGGATTCAGGAAGCTCACCTGCGCGCCGCGCCGCGCGGCCTTGCGCAGGCGGTGCGCCAGGATCGGCGCCTCGCGCCGCAGGTGCGAGCCGATGACCAGGAGCGCATCGAGCCCATCGACCTCTGCCACCGCCATGCCGAGCCCGGGGAATACCGGGTCCGCCGCCTGGTCGCGGAAGTCGCGCTGCCGCAGGCGGTGGTCGATGTTGTTCGTGCCGAGCCCGCGAGCCAGGCGCTGCGTGAGGTACAGCTCCTCGAGCGTCGCGGAGCTGCTGGCGAGCACGCCCAGGTCCGCCGCGCGCGCCTTGAGGCCCTCGGCCACGGCCATGAGCGCGCTCTCCCAGTCGGCCTCGACCCAGTCCGCGCCGCGGCGCAGCAGCGGCTGCCTGAGGCGGTCCTCGCTGTAGATGCCCTCGTAGCTGAAGCGGTCGCGGTCGGCGATCCAGGTCTCGTTGATCGCCTCGTTCTCGCGGGGCACCACGCGCATGAGCTTGCCGCGCAGCACGTGGCCGAAGATGTTGGTGCCGACCGGGTCGTGCGGGGACACCAGCGCGGTCGAGCTCATCTCCCAGGCGCGCGCGCTGAAGCGGTAGGGCTTGGAGACCAGCGCGCCCACCGGGCACAGGTCGATGACGTTGCCCGAGAGCTCGTGGTTGACGGTGCTCTCGATGTAGGTGCGCACCTTGACGTGTTCGCCGCGGCCGATCATCCCCAGCTCCTGGATGCCGGCGATCTCCTCGGTGAAGCGCACGCAGCGGGTGCATTGGATGCAGCGTGTCATGTCGGTGGCGATCAGGGGACCCAGGTTCTCGTCCTGCACGACGCGCTTGCGCTCGTCGTAGCGCGAGGCGTCGCGGCCGAAGCCGACCGCCAGGTCCTGCAGCTCGCATTCCCCGCCCTGGTCGCAGATCGGGCAGTCCAGGGGGTGGTTGATGAGCAGGAACTCCATGGTCGCCCGCTGCGCGCCGATCGCCCGCGGGGACTTGGTGAATACCCTCATTCCTTCCGCCACCGGGGTGGCGCAGGCGGGCATGGGCTTGGGCGCCTTCTCGATCTCCACCAGGCACATGCGGCAGTTGGCCGCGACCGAGAGCTTCTCGTGGTAGCAGAAACGCGGCACGTAGGCGCCGGCGGCATCCGTGGCCCGGATGAGCATCTCGCCCTTCTTCGCCTTGACGGCTACGCCGTCGATCTCGATGTTGACCAGCTCATCGGCCATGTAGGTTTCCCGTGACGCAGCCGCTTCAGGCCGCGCGCGCTCCGAGTGTCTCGCTCACGAGGCTGCGGCCACCGTGGTCGATCATGTATTCGAATTCGTGCCGGTAGTGCTTGAGGAAGCTCTGCACCGGCCAGGCGGCGGCATCGCCGAAGGCGCAGATGGTGTGTCCCTCGATGCGGTTGGCGACATCCAGCAGCAGCGCCAGCTCCTCGCGCCGGCCCTCGCCGGCGATGAAGCGCTTCAGCAGCCGATTCATCCAGCCGGTGCCCTCGCGGCAGGGCGTGCACTGGCCACAGGACTCCGCGTAGTAGAAGCGCGAGATGCGCTCGAGCGCCCGCACCATGCAGGTGCTCTCGTCCATGACGATCGCGGCACCGGTGCCGAGCGCCGAACCTGCGGCCTTGACCGAGTCGTAGTCCATGTTGGTCTTCATCATGATGTCCCCGGGCACCACCGGCACCGAGACACCACCCGGGATCACCGCCTTGATCTTGCGGCCACCCTTCATCCCGCCGTTCATCTCCAGCAGGTCCGCGAACGGCACGCCCAGGGGCAGCTCGATGTTGCGTGGGCGTTCCACGTGGCCTGACATCGAGTAGATCATCGTGCCGCCGGAGTTGGCCGGTCCCAGGCCTGCGAACCAGGCCGGACCCTTGCGCAGGATGGTCGGCACGGAGGCGTAGCTCAGGGTGTTGTTGATCGTGGTCGGGGCACCGTACACGCCGAAGTTCGCCGGGAACGGCGGCTTGAAGCGCGGCTTGCCCGGCTTGCCCTCGAGGGACTCCAGCAGCGCGGTTTCCTCGCCGCAGATGTAGGCGCCGGCACCGACGAAGGTATACAGGTCAAAGTCGACCCCGCTGCCCCGGACGTTCTTGCCGAGCAGTCCTGCGGCATAGGCCTCGGCGAGCGCGGCCTCGAAGCGCGGCACGGGCTCGCCGAGGAACTCCCCGCGGATGTAGTTGTAGGCCACGGTGCTGTTGGTGGCGTAGCCGGCGATCGCCAGGCCCTCGATCACCGAGTGCGGGTTGAAGCGCAGGATGTCCCGGTCGTGGCAGGTGCCCGGCTCGCTCTCGTCGGAGTTGCACACCAGGTACTTCTGCACCGGCGAGTTGCGCGGCATGAAGCTCCACTTCAAGCCGGTCGGGAACCCCGCGCCGCCGCGGCCGCGCAGTCCCGAGGCCTTCACCTTGTCGATGATCTCCTCGCGCGGCGGCTTGTCCTTGAGGATCTGCTCCCACACGCTGTAGCCGCCGATCGAGCGATAGGTTGCGAGCGTCCAGGACCGCTCGAGCTTCAGCGGCTCGAACACGGTCAGGTTCAGCTTGTCCGTGTAGTCGATCATTTCAGCGCGTCCAGGATCGCATCCAGCTTCTCGGGCGTGAGGTTCTCGTGGAAGTCGTGGTCGACCATCATCATCGGTGCCCCGGTGCAGGCGGCCAGGCACTCCTCCTCGCGCTTGAGGAAGATGCGCCCGTCCGGGGTGCTCTGGTTGGTCTTGATGCCGAGCTTCTTCTCCGCGTGCGCCACCAGCTCGTCCCCGCCGTTCAAGTAGCAGGAGATGTTGGTGCAGATGCTCACGTGGTGCCGTCCGCACGGGTGCGTCTCGAACATCGAGTAGAAGCTGGCGACCTCGTACACCTGGATCGGCTGCAGCTTGAGGTACTCGGCCACCGCGTCCATGAGCGCCGGGGTGAGGAAGCCGTTGTTCTGTTCCTGCGCCGCGCGCAGGCCGGCGATGCAGGCCGAGCGCTGCCGGCCGGGCGGGAACTTCGCGATCCAGTGGTCCAGTTCCCGGCGTGTGTGCTCGGAGAGCACGCTTGCCTTGTCCGCGCCGCTGGCGCCTGTGCCGTGTGTGCTCACCGGTCGATTTCCCCGAAGACGATGTCCTGCGTGCCGATGATTGCCACCACGTCGGCGAGCATGTGACCGCGGCTCATCTCCTCCAGCGCCGCCAGGTGCGGGAAGCCCGGCGCGCGGCACTTCAAGCGGTAGGGCTTGTTGGCGCCATCGGAGACCAGGTAGATGCCGAACTCCCCCTTGGGGGCCTCCACCGCCGCATAGGTCTCACCGGCCGGCACTTCGTAGCCCTCGGTGAAGAACTTGAAGTGGTGGATGAGCGATTCCATGTCTTCCTTCATGTGCTCGCGGCTGGGCGGGCGCACCTTGCGGTCATCGATCATCACCGGACCCGGGTGCGCGCGCAGCCAGTCAACGCACTGGCGCACGATGCGGTTGGCCTCGCGCATCTCGGCCACGCGCACCAGGTAGCGGTCGTAGCAGTCCCCGGTCTTGCCGACCGGCACGTCGAAGTCCATGCGGTCGTAGACCTCGTAGGGCTGCTTCTTGCGCAGGTCCCAGGCGACGCCTGAGCCGCGCAGCATCGGCCCCGAGAAGCCCAGCTGCATCGCCCGCTCAGGAGTCACCACGCCGATGTTCACGGTGCGCTGCTTCCAGATGCGGTTGTCGGTGAGCAGCGTCTCGTAGTCATCCACCGCCGCCGGGAAGCGCTCGGTGAAGGCCTGGATGAAGTCGAGCATGCTGCCGCCGCGCCCCTCGTTCATGCGGTCGGCATCCTTCTGCGAGCGCCACTTGGAGGCCTGGTAGCGCGGCATCGAGTCGGGCAGGTCGCGGTACACCCCGCCGGGGCGGTAGTAGGTCGCGTGCATGCGCGTGCCCGAGACCGCCTCGTAGACATCCATCAGCTCCTCGCGCTGCTTGAAGCACAGGAGGAACACGGTCATCGCCCCGATGTCGAGGCCGTGCGAGCCGAGCCACATCAGGTGGTTCAGGATGCGGGTGATCTCGTCGAACATCACGCGGATGTACTGCGCGCGCTCGGGCGGCTTGATGCCCAGCAGGCGCTCGATGGCCAGCACGTAGGCGTGCTCGTTGCACATCATGGACACGTAGTCGAGCCGGTCCATGTAGCCGATCGACTGGTTGAAGGGCTTGGACTCGGCGAGCTTCTCGGTGCCGCGGTGCAGCAGCCCGATGTGCGGGTCGGCCTTCTGGATGACCTCGCCGTCCATCTCCAGCACCAGGCGCAGCACCCCGTGCGCGGCCGGATGCTGCGGGCCGAAGTTCATCGTGTAGTTGCGGATCTCCTGGCTCATCAGCGCGGCACCTGCGGGTCCTTGAGCGCCGCCTCGTAGCGGTGGTCGTGGCGGATCACCTTCGGCACCAGTACGCGCGGGGTGATGCTCACCGGCTGGTACACCACGCGCTGCTTGTCCACGTCGTACTGCACCTCGACGTTGCCGATCAGCGGGAAGTCCTTGCGGAACGGGTGGCCGATGAAGCCGTAGTCGGTGAGCAGGCGGCGCAGGTCCGGGTGGCCGCGGAACAGGATGCCGAACAGGTCGAACGCCTCGCGCTCGAACCAGTTGGCGCTCGACCACACCGGCACCACCGAGTCGATCACCGGCTCGGCCGTGTCCGGGCAGCGCACGGTGAGGCGCACGCGCTGGTTGTGGCTGATCGAGAGCAGGTTGTAGACCACCGCGAAGCGCCCGGCCGCCGCAAGGTCCGGGGCATCCGTGCGCGCGGTGCGGCCGCGGCTGAAGCCCGAGCGCGTGGCGCTCTCGGTCTGCCACTCGTCGCGCCCGTAGACCAGGTGGTCGACACCGGCCAGGTCCATGAGCATCTCGAACTTCAGCTGCGGCGCATCGCGCAGCGTGCGGCATACCGCGAGCAATGCGGCCGCATCGCAGGTGTAGGCGAGCTCGCCCTCGAGGGCGGCCACGCGCTGCACGCTGCCGGCCAGCTGCGCATCGATCTTCTGGGCGAGAGCTTCCATCCGCTCGCTCACGTGTTCTGACACTCCATGGGCTTACCGGGTGATCGAATTGGTGCGGGCGATCTTCTTCTGCAGCTGCAGGATGCCGTACACCAGCGCCTCGGCGGTCGGCGGGCAGCCGGGAACGTAGACATCCACGGGCACGATGCGGTCGCAGCCGCGCACCACGGCATAGGAATAGTGGTAGTAGCCGCCGCCGTTGGCGCACGAGCCCATGGAGATCACCCAGCGCGGTTCCGCCATCTGGTCGTACACCTTGCGCAGCGCCGGGGCCATCTTGTTGACCAGCGTGCCGGCGACGATCATGACGTCTGACTGGCGCGGGCTGGGCCGGAACACCACCCCGAAGCGGTCGAGGTCATAGCGCGAGGCGCCCGCGTGCATCATCTCGACCGCGCAGCAGGCCAGGCCGAAGGTCATCGGCCACAACGACCCGGTGCGTGCCCAGTTGACGAGGTTGTCCACCTGCGTGGTGACGAAGCCACGCTGGGCGAAGCCTTCCGGGTTCTCGGCCTCTAGTCCCACTCGAGCGCGCCCTTCTTCCATTCGTAGATGAAGCCGACCACGAGGATGCCAAGGAAGATCGCCATGGAGACCAGGCCGAACAGGCCGATCTTCCCCAGCGCCACCGCCCAGGGGAACAGGAAGGCGATCTCCAGATCGAAGACGATGAACAGGATCGCCACCAGGTAGTAGCGCACGTCGAACTTGGTGCGCGTGTCCTCGAAGGCATCGAAGCCGCACTCGTACGGGGAGCGCTTGGCCGCATCGTTGTGGTGGCGCGAGAAGAAGCGCCCGAGGCCGGTGCCGAGCACGAGCAGGACCACGGCCAAGCCTGCGGCCACGATCAGAAAGATCAGGATCGGCAGATAGTTAGACAACATGCGCTTGCGACCGTAAAAAAGGCAGATCGAAATGCGACCTGCCCATCAGAGCGGTGCGCATTGTAGCAGCGCACTCATTTGTTTTGGTGCCGACGGGGAGATTCGAACTCCCACACCTTGCGGCGCTAGCCCCTCAAGCTAGTGTGTCTACCAGTTTCACCACGTCGGCAATCTCAGCAACGAGCGCGCGGCCGGCGCTTACTTCGCGGGCTGCGGCGCCGGCTCGGCCGGCGGCGGGGCCGCCTGCGGCAGGGGAGCCGCCGGTGCGGTCACCCCCGGGAGCGACTTGGACTTCGCATCGAGGGCCTCATCCAGCACCGTGCGCTGCGGAACGGCGGCCTGATGCGAGCCGAGGTAGGCCAGCACCAGGCTGTTGACCATGAAAACCGCGGCGAACACCGCCGTGGCGCGCGACAGCGCCGTGGTGGCGCCCCGGGCGCCGAACACCGTGCCGGAGGCACCCGCGCCGAAGCCGGCGCCGGCATCGGCGCCCTTGCCCCGCTGCAGCAGCACCAGACCGATGATGGCAAAGGCTGCCCCCAGCTGGACGATCGTCAGAGTCGTTCGCAACCAATTCATTGGAAAATCTCACTCATCCCGGGCCCGCGGCGGCCAGGATCGTTAGGAACTCGTCTGCCTTAAGCGAGGCGCCACCGATCAGCCCACCGTCGACATCGGGCATGGCGAACAGTTCCGCCGCATTGCCGGCCTTGACGCTGCCGCCGTAAAGGATCCGCGTGGCGGTGGCAATTCTAGCATCCCGGGCCGCTATCCGGGCGCGGATGAAGGCGTGCACCTCCTGCGCCTGCTCGGGAGTGGCGGTGCGGCCGGTGCCGATCGCCCACACCGGCTCGTAGGCCACCACCGCCTGTTCCAGGGCCCCCGCGCCACACAGCTCCAGCACCACGTCCAGCTGACGGGCGACGACATCCTGGGTGCGCCCGGCGTCGCGGTCGGCCAGCTGCTCCCCGACACACAGGATCGGTACCAGCCCCTTGGCGTGCGCCGCCCCGAACTTGCGGGCGATCAGCTGGTCACTCTCGCGGTACAGCAGGCGCCGCTCGGAGTGCCCGACGATCACGTACTCGCAGCCGACGTCCTTGAGCATGGCGGCGGAGACTTCCCCGGTGAAGGCGCCCTGGGCATCCGCCGAGACGTCCTGCGCTCCCAGGCTCAGTGCCGAGTCGCGCAGCAGGCGCGCCGCCTCCTGCAGGTACACGTACGGCGGGCAGATGACGCACAGGGCCGCCGGCTGCGGCGCGCACCCGGCCAGGAGCTCCTCGATCAGGCGCGCGTTCTCGGCACGCGAGCCGTGCATCTTCCAGTTTCCGGCAACGATGGGGCGGCGCATGGAGCGGCCTTTTCGGGCGGTAAGCCGCCGTCAGGTTCAAAGGGCGCGCGATGATAGCCATGCGGGGGGACCGAGGCAACGCTGCCGCAGGGGGCATGGAACCGGTCTCGCGGCCGCCCCCGTCAGGGCCTTGGCCGCCTCGTTGCCTAGGCGGCCGCGGCCCTCACGACCTCGGCCAGTTCCGCCGCCGCGGCCCGGGTGGCCGCCTCGTCCCGGCCCTCGACCATCACCCGGATGACCGGCTCGGTGCCGGAGGCGCGCAGCACCACGCGCCCCTCCTCGCCCATGCGCGCCTCGATGCGCTGCACGGCCGACTGCACCTGCGGCACGGTGGTGGGATCGAACCTGCGGGCGACTTTCACGTTCAGCAGGATCTGCGGGAACTTGCGCACCCCGGCGGCCAGTTCCGCCAGCTCCCGCCCCGTCTGCTTCATGACCGCGAGCACCTGCAGCGCACACACCAGGCCATCCCCGGTCGTGGTCTTGTCCAGGCACAGGATGTGCCCGGAGGATTCCCCGCCGAGCATCCCCTGGCTCTCGCGCAGCATCGCCAGCACGTAACGGTCGCCGACCGCTGCACGGCGGAACTCGATGCCGGCCGCGCGCAGCGCCAGCTCCAGGCCAAGGTTGCTCATCACCGTGCCGACCACCGGGCCCTTGAGGCGGCCGGACTCCTTCAGCGCGCGCGCGAGCACGTACAGGATCTGGTCGCCGTCGACGATGCGCCCCAGGTGATCGACCATCACCAGGCGGTCCCCGTCGCCATCCAGGGCAACGCCCACGTGCGCGCGCACGCCCGGCACGGTCAGCTGCAGCAGGTCCGGCGCGGTCGAGCCGCAGCCGTCATTGATGTTGCGCCCGTTGGGCGAACAGCCGATCGGGACGATCTCCGCCCCCAGGTCCGCGAGGATGCGCGGGCCGACCTTGTAGGCAGCCCCGTTGGCACAGTCGATGACGATCTTAAGTCCGGTGAGGTCGGTCCCTGGCGCGAGCGTCTGCGCGCAGAACTCCTGGTACAGCGTGCGCGAGCGGTCCGCGCGCGTCGCGCGGCCGAGGTTGCGCGAGGCGCGCGTGGTGGGTGGCTGCGCGAGTTCTGCCTCGATGCGCTCCTCGAGCTCATCGGAGAGCTTGCCCCCGGAGCTGTCGAAGAACTTGATGCCGTTGTCGTCGTAGAGATTGTGCGAGGCGCTGATCACGACCCCGAAGTCGCAGTTGAAGCGGCGCGTCATGAAGGCGATGCCGGGGGTGGGCAGCGGGCCGATCAGCATCACGTTGACCCCGGCGGCCACGAAGCCGGCCTCGAGGGCCGCCTCGAACATGTAGCCGGACAGGCGCGTGTCCTTGCCGATCAGCACCGTGCCGCCCTGCGGGGCCAGCACGCGCGCCGCGGCGCTGGCCAGCTGCAGCGCGAAGTCCACCGTCATCGGGTGCTCGCCGACGCGTCCGCGCACCCCATCGGTTCCGAAGTATCGACGAGCCAAGGCTACTCTCCCCCGATGACCGCGGCGGTCACCTTCAGTGCGTCCACGGTGGCAGCAACATCGTGGGCGCGCACCAGGCGCGCCCCGGCGGCGACGGCCAGCACCGCCACGGCGATGCTGCCATGCACGCGCTCGTCCGCCGCTCCTGCCGGTGAGTGTGCCGATGAGTGACTTGCGCGACAACCCGACCGCGAGCGGGGCATCGAGCGATGCGAGTTCGCGCAGGTGGCGCAGCAGCGTGAGGTTGTGCGCCAGGGTCTTGCCGAAGCCGAACCCCGGGTCCACCAGCAGCTGGTCGGCGGCCACCCCGGCGCCGCGTGCGGCGGTGAGCCGGGCGGCGAGGAAGGCGCGCACCTCGGCGACCACGTCGCCGTAGCGCGGGGCCTGCTGCATGGTGCGCGGCTGCCCCTGCATGTGCATCAGGCACACCGCGCAGCCGCTGGCCGCGGCGGCCTCGAGGGCGCCGGGTTCGCCCAGCGCGCGCACATCGTTGAGCAGGCCTGCCCCGGCCGCAGCCGCGGCACGCATCACCTGCGGCTTGCTGGTGTCGACCGAGACGATGGCGGAGGTCGCCGCGCGCAGTCGCTCGATCACCGGCACCACACGGTCGAGCTCCTCGGCCACGCTCACCGGCGCAGCTCCCGGCCGGGTCGACTCCCCGCCGACGTCGATGACCGCCGCCCCCTCATCGGCCAGGCGCACGCCGTGGGCGACGGCGGCTGCGAGCGAGGCATAGCGGCCGCCGTCGGAGAAGGAGTCGGGGGTGACGTTCAGCACACCCATCACCTGCGGGCGGGTGAGATCCAGGGACTGGCCGCCGCAGCGCAGGATGGAGGGGGCGGCCGACATGGTGGAAGCCGCTTGGGCGCACGGGGGAGCCGGTGCGCCCGTTCAGGCGATGCTCTAGTGCTGGCCCGCCGGGATCGGCGGGCCCCCGGCTGCCGGGCCTTCCGCGGGCGGGGCCTTGGGCGGCTTGGCCGAGAGCGTCTCGTCCCAGCCGGCGGGGGGCTTGGGGGTCTTGCCCGCCATGATGTCCTTCAGCTGCTCATCGTCGATGGTCTCGTACTTGATGAGCGCCTCGGCCATGGCGTGCAGGATCGCAAGATTGCTCTCGAGGATGCCCTTGGCGCGGCTGTAGTTCTCCTGGATGACGCGGCGCACCTCCTCGTCGATGGTGTGCGCGGTGACGTCCGAGACCTGCTTGTGCTGGGTGACGCTGCGGCCGAGGAACACCTCGCCGTTCTCCTCCGAGTAGGTGAGCGGGCCGAGCTTCTCCGACAGGCCCCACTTGGTGACCATGTTGCGGGCCAGGTCCGTGGCGCGCTCGATGTCGTTGGCCGCCCCGGTGGTGACCCCGTCGACGCCGAAGATCAGCTCCTCCGCGCAGCGCCCGCCGAAGAGCGAGGTGATGCGGCTCTCCAGCTCGCGCCGGCTGGTGCTGTAGCGGTCCCCTTCCGGCAGGTACCAGGTGAGCCCGAGCGCGCGGCCGCGCGGGATGATGGTGACCTTGTAGACCGGGTCGTGGTCGGGCACCACCATGCCGACGATGGCATGGCCTGCCTCATGGTAGGCCGTCATCTTCTTCTCGTGGTCCGACATCACCATGGAGCGCCGCTCGGCGCCCATGTAGATCTTGTCCTTGGCGCGCTCGAACTCCTCCATCGCCACGATGCGCTTGTTGGCGCGCGCGGCGAACAAGGCCGCCTCGTTGACCAGGTTGGCAAGGTCCGCGCCGGAGAACCCGGGGGTGCCGCGCGCGATCAGCGCCGGCTTCACGTCATCGCCGAGCGGCACGCGGCGCATGTGCACGCGCAGGATCTGCTCGCGGCCGCGCACGTCCGGCAGCGGCACCACGACCTGACGGTCGAAGCGGCCCGGGCGCAGCAGCGCAGGGTCGAGCACGTCGGGGCGGTTGGTGGCGGCGATGACGATGATGCCCTCGTTGCCCTCGAAGCCGTCCATCTCCACCAGCAGCTGGTTCAGGGTCTGCTCGCGCTCGTCGTGGCCGCCGCCCAGGCCGGCGCCGCGATGGCGCCCGACCGCGTCGATCTCGTCGATGAAGATGATGCACGGGGCGTGCTTCTTGGCCTGCTCGAACATGTCGCGCACGCGCGAGGCGCCGACGCCGACGAACATCTCCACGAAGTCGGAACCTGAGATGGTGAAGAAGGGAACCTTGGCTTCGCCGGCGATGGCGCGCGCCAGCAGCGTCTTGCCGGTGCCCGGGGAACCGACCATCAGCACGCCCTTGGGGATCTTGCCGCCGAGCTTCTGGAACTTGCCCGGGTCTTTCAGGAAGTCGACGATCTCGCCGACTTCCTGCTTGGCCTCATCGACGCCGGCAACGTCGGCGAAGGTGACGTTCACCTGGTCCTCGCCCAGCAGGCGCGCGCGGCTCTTGCCGAAGGACATCGCGCCGCGGCCGCCCGAGGCGCCCTGCATCTGGCGCAGCATGTAGAGGAACACCACGATCAACAGCAGCGCCGGGGCCATGTTCATCAGCAGCTGGCCGATGAAGTTCGGCTGCTTGGGCTCGCGCGCCTCGATGACCACGTTGGCCGTGTGCAGCGTGCCGATCAAGGCGGTGTAGTCGGTCTCGGGGTTGCGGGTCTTGAAGTCCGACTTGTCCTTGAGCTTGCCGTAGATCATCTCCGACTGCATGACCACGGATTCGACCTTGCCCGCCTTCACATCGTCCAGGAAGGTCGAGTAGGCGATCTCCTGGGGCTGGGCAATGGCCGGCATGTAGCGGCTGAACACCAGCAACAGGACGAACACGATGACCACCCAGAGCAGGATGTTCTTTGTCAGGTCGTTCAACGGCTTCCGTCCTTGTTCGGGCACTTGCTAAGGGGTATCCAAATGAACCTACACCAAGCGAAACTGCATGGCCAGCAAATACATCTCGGGGCTGCGCGATCGCGAGGCCTCCGGTTTCAGCAGCTTAACCTTGCCAAATCGCACCCGGGCGGCACGCACAAACTCCTCGAAGCCGGCCCCCTGGAATACCTTGATCAGGGCAGCCCCACCGGGCTTCAAGACGCTGACCGCCATATCCAGCCCCAGCTCGGCCAAATACATCGAGCGGGGGGCATCGATCACGTCCACCCCGGACAGGTTCGGCGCCATGTCCGAGAGCACCACGTCCACCTGCCGGCCGGGCACCTGCGCCAGCAGGGCGCCGACCACCGCCTCCTCGCGGAAGTCCCCCTGCACGAACTGCACCCCGGTCACCGCGGGCATTTCCAGGATGTCCGTCGCCAGCACCCGGCCCTTGTGGCCGACCTTGCGCTGCGCGTACTGGCTCCAGGCCCCGGGGGCGGCCCCCAGGTCCAGGCACACCATCCCGGGCTTGAGCAGCCGCTCCTTGCGGTCGATCTCCTCGAGCTTGAACACCGCCCGGGAACGCCACCCTTCCGCCTGGGCACGCTGCACGTACGGGTCGGCGAAGTGCTCCTTCAGCCACTGGCTGCTGCTCTTGGATCGCTTCGCCATCAGATTAGTTGGCCCGCAGCGGACATAAGTTCCTCACGCACCTCTTACAATAAGGCGATGGCAAAAGAGACGCATCCCGGCGCGCCCGCGGGCGCCCCCGACTTGAGCGAGCGCCAGCGCCGGCACCTGCGCGGGCTCGCCCACCCCTTGAAACCGGTGATCCTCATGGGCAAGACCGGGCTGACCGACTCGGTGGCCGCCGAGACCGTCCGCGCCCTGCATGACCATGAGCTCATCAAGGTGAAGGCCCCGGGCGGGGACCGCGCGGCGCGCGATGCCATGATCGAGGCGCTCGCCCGGAAAACCGGCAGCACGCTGGTGCAGCGCATCGGCAATGTCGCGGTGCTGTACCGCCCGCGGCCGAAAATGCCGCGCATCCTCATCCCCGATACCTGAAGGCCGCCGGTCGGCGGCGCCGCCCCTACTCCAGGCGGATGGCGAGGATCTCGTAGGAGCGCGTGCCGGCCGGGGCCACCACGTCCACCACATCCCCCTGGGCCTTGCCGACCAGCGCACGCGCGATCGGGGAGGTGATGGAGATGCGCCCGGCGCGGATGTCAGCCTCGTCCTCGCCGACGATCTGGTAGATGACGCGGTGGCCGTCGTCCTGGTCCTCCAGCTCCACCAGCACCCCGAAGATTACCTTGCCGGTGTTGGGGAGCTTGCCCGGCTCGATCACCTCGGCGGTGGACAGCTTGCCCTCGATCTCCTTGATGCGCCCCTCGATGAAGCCCTGCTGCTCGCGCGCGGCGTGGTACTCGGCGTTCTCCGACAGGTCGCCGTGGCCGCGCGCCTCGGCGATCGCCCTGATGATGTTCGGCCGCGCCTCGGACTTCAGGCGCTTCAACTCCGCGCGCAGCGCCTCGGCGCCGCGCAGCGTCATCGGCGTGCGCTTGACGCTCATGCGCGTGCCGCCAGGGCGTGCAGGTCCTGCAGGCGGTTCACCTCGACCTCGTCCAGGTGATCGAGCGCCTCGCAGGTGGCAAGGCCCGCGGCGAGGGTCGTGTAGTAGGTGACGCGGCGATGCACCGCCTCGCGGCGGATCGAGTTGGACTCGCGGATGGCCTGCTTGCCCTCGGTGGTGTTCACCACCAGGTCGATCTCGTCGTTCTTGATCATGTCGACGATGTGCGGCCGGCCCTCGCGCACCTTGTTCACGCGGCGGCACTCGACGCCCGCCTCGGTCAGGGTGCGCGCGGTGCCCTCGGTGGCCACGACCTCGAAGCCGCGCTCGATGAGCTTCTTCGCCAGCCCCACCGCCGGGGCCTTGTCACGGTCGCGCACGCTGATGAACGCCACGCCCTGGCGCGGCAGGATGACCCCGGAGGCAGACTGCGCCTTGGCGTAGGCCTCCCCGAAGGTGCGCCCGGTGCCCATCACCTCCCCGGTGGACTTCATCTCCGGCCCCAGGATCGGGTCGGCCTCGGGGAACTTCACGAACGGGAACACCGCCTCCTTGACCGAGTAGTAGCTCGGCACGCGCTCGATGGCGCCCACGAGCTGCTTGAGCTTGCGTCCGGTCATCACGCGCGCGGCGATCTTGGCGAGCGGCTGCCCGGTGGCCTTGGAGACGAAGGGCACGGTGCGCGAGGCGCGCGGGTTCACCTCGAGCACGTAGATGACGCCCGCCTGGATGGCGAACTGGATGTTCATCAGGCCGATGACGTTCAGCGCGCGCGCCAGCTTGCGGGTCTGCTCGCGCAGCTCCGCCTGGGTCTCGCGCGAGAGGCTGGTCGGGGGCAGCGAGCAGCTGGAGTCCCCCGAGTGCACGCCGGCCTGCTCGATGTGCTCCATGATGCCGCCGATCAGCACGTCCTCCCCATCGCACACCGCATCGACGTCCACCTCGATGGCGACGTCGAGGAAGCGGTCGAGCAGCACCGGGCTGTCGTTGGAGACCTTGACCGCGTGGGTCATGTAGGTGCGCAGGTCCTCTTCCGTGAACACCACTTCCATCGCGCGCCCGCCGAGCACATAGGAGGGGCGCACCACCAGCGGGAAACCCACCTCGCGTGCCAGGCGCACCGCCTGCTCCTCGTCGCGCGCGGTGGCATTGGCCGGCTGCTTGAGCCCGAGCTTCTTCACCAGCGCCTGGAAGCGCTCGCGGTCCTCGGCCACATCGATCGAGTCGGGCGAGGTGCCGATGATCGGCACCCCGGCGGCCTCGAGCGCGCGCGACAGCTTCAGCGGCGTCTGCCCGCCGAACTGCACGATCACCCCTTCCGGGTTCTCCTTGGCGATCACCTCGAGCACGTCCTCGAGCGTCAGCGGCTCGAAGTACAGCCGGTCCGAGGTGTCGTAGTCGGTGGAGACGGTCTCGGGGTTGCAGTTGACCATGATGGTCTCGAAGCCGTCCTCGCGCAGCTGCAGGGCGGCATGCACGCAGCAGTAGTCGAACTCGATGCCCTGGCCGATGCGGTTCGGGCCGCCGCCGAGGATCATGATCTTGCGCTTGTCGGTCGGGGCCGCCTCGCACTCCTCCTCGTAGGTCGAGTACATGTAGGCGGTGGAGGTGGCGAACTCGGCCGCGCAGGTGTCGACGCGCTTGTACACCGGGGCGACGTTCAGCTCGTGGCGCTTGTCGCGCACGGCCTTCTCGGGCATGTCGACCAGCTTGGCGAGGCGGCTGTCGGAGAAGCCCTTGCGCTTTAAGTCCCACAGCCGCTCGCCGGTGAGCGCGCCCAGACCCGACTCGCGCACCACGGCCTCCTCGGCGATCAGGTCCCCGATCTGCGCCAGGAACCACGGATCGATGTGCGACAGCTCGTAGATGCGCTCGGCCGTCCAGCCGGCGCGGAAGGCATCCGCCACGTACAGCAGGCGGTCGGGCCCGGGGGCCTGCAGCTCGTGGGCGACCTTGCTCTCGCCCTCGTCGGTGAGCGGCATGCTCATGATCGGGCTCAGGCCGTCGAGGCCGGTCTCAAGACCGCGCAGCGCCTTCTGCAGCGACTCCTGGAAGGTGCGCCCGATCGCCATCACCTCGCCCACGGACTTCATCTGCGTGGTGAGGCGGTCGTTCGCCATCGGGAACTTCTCGAAGGTGAAGCGCGGGACCTTCACGACCACGTAGTCGATCGAGGGCTCGAAGGATGCCGGGGTCGCCCCGCCGGTGATGTCGTTCTTCAGCTCATCGAGCGTGTAGCCGACGGCGAGCTTGGCGGCGATCTTGGCGATCGGGAAGCCGGTGGCCTTGGAGGCGAGCGCGCTGGAGCGCGAGACGCGCGGGTTCATCTCGATGACCAGCAGGCGCCCGTCGTGGGGACTGACGGCGAACTGCACGTTCGAGCCGCCGGTGTCGACGCCGATCTTGCGCAGCACCGCCACCGAGGCGTCGCGCATGCGCTGGTATTCCTTGTCGGTGAGGGTGAGCGCCGGGGCGACCGTGATCGAGTCCCCGGTGTGCACGCCCATCGGGTCGAGGTTCTCGATGGAGCACACGATGATGCAGTTGTCCTTGTGGTCGCGCACCACCTCCATCTCGAACTCTTTCCAGCCGATGACCGACTCCTCCAGCAGCACCTCGCCGGTGGGGGAAGCGTCCAGGCCGCGCGCGACGATCGTCTCCAGCTCCTCGCGGTTGTAGGCAATGCCGCCGCCGCTGCCGCCCATGGTGAAGGACGGGCGGATCACCACCGGGTAGCCGAGCTCGCCGGCGATCGCGAGCGCCTCGTCCATGCTGCGCGCGATCTGCGACTGCGCGGTCTCCAGCCCGATCTCGCGCATGGCGTTCCTGAACAGCTCGCGGTCCTCGGCCATGTCGATCGCCTGGCGGGAGGCTGCGATCATCTCCACGCCGAACTTCTCCAGCACCCCCTCGCGCACCAGGTCGAGCGCGGTGTTGAGCGCGGTCTGCCCGCCCATGGTCGGCAGCAGGGCATCCGGGCGCTCCTTCTCGATGATGCGCGCCACCGCCTTCGCATTCACCGGCTCGATGTAGATGGCATCGGCCATCTCAGGGTCGGTCATGATCGTGGCGGGGTTGGAGTTCACCAGGATCACCCGGTAGCCCTCCTCGCGCAGCGCCTTGCACGCCTGGGCACCGGAATAGTCGAACTCGCACGCCTGGCCGATGACGATCGGGACCGGCGCCGATGATGAGGATGCTGTGGATGTCGGTGCGCTTGGGCATGGGTCGCTAGCGCCCGCCCGCGCGCTGGCGCAGGGTTTCCTCGGCAAGCTTCAGCTGGCTCTGCAGGCGGCGCAGCATCAGGTGGTTGAAGCGCTCGAACAGCGGCTTCAGGTCGTGCGGGCCGGGGCTCGCCTCCGGGTGCCCCTGGAAGCTGAAGGCGGCCCGGTCGGTGAGCGAGAGCCCCTGCAGCGAGCCGTCGAACAGCGAGCGGTGCGTGGCCTTCACGCCCTTGGGCAGCGTGCTCTCATCCACCGCGAACCCGTGGTTCTGGCTGGTGATGAACACGCGCCCGGTCTCCAGGTCCTGCACCGGGTGATTGGCACCGTGATGCCCGAACTTCATTTTCAAAGTGCGTGCGCCGACGGCGAGCCCGAGGATCTGGTGCCCCAGGCAGATGCCGAACACCGGCACATCGGTGGCGAGCAGTTTCTGCGTGGCGGTGATCGCGTAGTCGCAGGGCTCAGGATCCCCGGGGCCGTTGGCCAGCAGCACGCCGTCGGGCTCGAGCGCCAGCACTTCCTCGGCGGAGGTCTGCGCCGGCACCACGGTCATGCGGCAACCGCCGTCGGCGAGCAGGCGCAGGATGTTGCGCTTGACGCCGAAGTCGAACACCACCACGTGCAGGCGCTGGCTGGAACGGATCGGCAGGCGGCCGCTCTCCGGCCACAGGCTGCCCTCGTTCCACTGGTAGGCCTTCTTGGTGGAGACCACCTTGGCAAGGTCCATGCCCTTCAAGCCCGGGAACTTGCGCGCCGCCTTGACGGCGGCGGCCTCGTCGGCCTTCTCGCCGGTCATGATGCAACCGGACTGCGCGCCCTTCTCGCGCAGGATGCGCGTGAGCTTGCGGGTGTCGATGCCGGCGATCGCCACCAGGCGGCCGCGCTCCAGGAACTGCGGCAGCGTCTCGTTGGCGCGCCAGCTGCTGGCCAGCAGCGGCAGGTCGCGGATGATCAGCCCGGCGCAGTAGATCTGCGCCGACTCCAGATCCTCGGGGGTCGTGCCGGTGTTGCCGACGTGCGGGACGGTCAGGGTGACCAGCTGACGGGCGTAACTCGGATCGGTGAGAATTTCCTGGTAACCGGTGAGTGCGGTGTTGAAAACGACTTCGCCGGTGGTGTTGCCTTTGGCTCCGATCGACTGGCCATGGAAGATCGTTCCATCAGCCAGCGCGAGCACCGCAGGAACCCTCACGTGATCACTTCTCCTCACCCCAGATACACAAAGCGGGAGGAGTTCTCATCGAACATCCCCCCGCTTTGCTTGGACTAACCCGTTCACGGATTAGGCAGAAATTTTACGGGCTTTACGGCCGGTGTGTCCATGGAAAATTCCCCCGTGACGCACCTTTTTTCCGACTTCATACGCAGTCGCGAAGTAGCTCCTAAGTGGCTGTTTTAACGGCAACGACATCGCGCATGCCGTAGCGGCCGGGCGGCTGGGCCGAAAGCCAGAGCGCAGCCGCCAGCGCGCCGTGGGAAAACACGCCCCGATCACTTGCTTTATGCGAAAGAGTCAGTTCCTCCCCGGCGCTGAGGAAGCGCACGGCATGCTCGCCCACGATATCCCCGGCGCGTATCGATTGGATGTCAATCGCCCCGGCCGCCGGGCGCGCCGCGCGCACCGCGGCGGCCAGGGTGAGCGCGGTTCCGGAGGGTGCGTCGCGCTTACCCGCGTGGTGAGTCTCGGTGATGCTCACGGCGAACTCGCCCGGCAGGGCGGCCGCGGCCAGGCGCAGCAGCTCGGCGAGCACGGTGATCCCGAGGCTGGTGTTGGCGGCAACCAGGAGCGGAATCTCGCGCGCGGCGGCGGCGAAGTCCGCCTCCAGCGCCGGCGCAAAGCCGGTGGTGCCGATCAAAAGCGGCGTGCCGGCGCAGCGGCAGGCCCTGAGGTTGTCCAGTGTCGCCGCGGCGCTGCTGAAATCGACGGCGACCTCAGCCTGTGCGAGGGCCGCGGCCAGGTCGGCGCGGTAGTGCAGTGCACCACCCGGTGCCTTGCTACCCCGCAGCGTGCTGTCCCTGGAGACGATGGCGGCGGTGAAGACGAGCGCGGGAAAGGCGGCCGCCGCCTGCAGCAGTGCCCGCCCCATGCGCCCGCCGGCGCCGATGAGCACGGCGCGCTTGGGCGGTGGGACGGGCTCAGGGCTCATCGGGACTGCTTGGTTCCCTCGTCGCTGCCGGCGAAGAAGCGCCGCACCCCCTCGAGGAAGCCCTTCTCCCGCGGCGCATGGCGCCCGGCGTGGGCCTTGAGCGATTCCTCCAGCTGCTTGATCAGCTCGCGCTGCTCGGACGAGAGGTGCACCGGGGTCTCGACCACCACGCGGCAGAACAGGTCCCCGCGCGCGCCTCCGCGCACCGGCTTGACGCCCTTGTCGCGCAGGCGGAAGACGCGGCCGGACTGGGTCTCGGCGGGGATCTTCAGCGTGACGTCGCCCTCGAGCGTCGGCACCGGGACACTGCCGCCCAGGGCCGCGGTGGCAAAGCTCACCGGCACCTCGCAGCTCAAGTGCTGGCCGTCGCGCTCGAAGATCGCGTGTTCCTGCACCTGCACCTCCACGTACAGGTCCCCGGGCGGGCCACCGTTGCGCCCGGCCTCGCCCTCGCCGGAGAGGCGGATGCGGTCCCCGCTGTCCACCCCGGGCGGGATCTTCACCGACAGGGTGCGCGTGCGCCGCACCCGGCCCTGCCCCAGGCAGGTGTCGCAGGGATTGCGCACGATGGTGCCGGTGCCGCGGCAGCGCGGGCAGGTCTGCTGCAGCTGGAAGAAGCCCTGGCTGACGCGTACCTGGCCCTGGCCACCGCAGGTCTCGCACGTGGTGGGCGCGGCGCCCTTGGCCGAGCCGGTCCCATGGCAGGTCTCGCACTCGGACAGGCGTGCCACCTCGATCTCGACCTGGTGGCCGAAGACCGCCTGCGAGAGCTCCAGCTCCAGCTCGTAGCGCAGGTCCGCGCCGCGGAACACCTGGCGGCCGCCGCCACGGCGGGCGCCGCCGAAGATGTCCCCGAAGACATCGCCGAAGATGTCGCTGAAGGCATCCGCGCCGCTGCGGCCGCCGCCGCGCTGCTGCGCCTCAAGACCGGCGTGGCCGTGCTGGTCATAGACGGCGCGCTTGTGTGCGTCCCCGAGCACCTCGGCCGCCTCCTTGGCCTCCTTGAAGTGCTCCAGCGCCGCCTGGTCATCCGGATTGCGGTCCGGGTGATACTTCATGGCCAGGCGGCGGTAGGCTTTCTTGATCTCAGCTTCGGTGGCGGTCCTGGGTACGTCGAGTACCTTGTAGTAGTCGCGCTTCGACATGCAGGACTTACGAGGCCTTGCGACCCGGGTCCTTCACCTCTTCGAACTCCGCATCCACCACGTTGTCGCCGCCGGGACCGGAGCCTGCGCCCGCTGCGCCCGGAGCGGGTCCGGGGCCTGCGCCCGCGCCACTCTCCGCCTGCGCGGCACGCTGGGCGATCCCCGAGGAGGCCTGGGCGAGTGCCTCGGCCTTCTTCTCGATCTGGCCCTTGTCCTCGCCCTTCAGGGCGGTGCGCAGGTCCGACACCGCGCTCTCGACGCGGGCGCGCTCGGCGCCGTCAACCTTGTCGCCCAAGCCCTGCAGGGTCTTCTCCACGGTGTGGATCAGCCCGTCGGCCTTGTTGCGCACGTCCACCAGCTCGCGGAAGCGCTTGTCGTCCTCGGCGTGAGCCTCGGCATCGCGCACCATGCGCTTGATCTCATCCTCGTTCAGGCCGCTGGAGGCCTTGATGACGATCTTCTGTTCCTTGCCGGTGTTCTTGTCCTTGGCCGACACGTTGAGGATGCCGTTGGCGTCGATGTCGAAGGACACCTCCACCTGCGGCATGCCGCGCGGGGCCGGCGGGATGTCGGTGAGGTCGAACTTGCCCAGGGACTTGTTGTCCTGGGCACGGTCGCGCTCGCCCTGCAGCACGTGGATGGTCACGGCCGTCTGGTTGTCATCGGCGGTGGAGAAGGTGTTCGAGGCCTTGGTCGGGATCGTCGTGTTCTTCTCGATCAGCTTGGTCATGACGCCGCCCAGGGTCTCGATGCCCAGCGACAGCGGGGTCACGTCCAGCAGCAGCACGTCCTTGACCTCCCCGGCCAGCACGCCGCCCTGGATCGCAGCACCCACGGCCACGGCCTCATCGGGGTTGACGTCCTTGCGCGGCTCCTTGCCGAAGAAGTCCTTCACGATCGCCTGCACCTTGGGCATGCGCGTCTGGCCACCGACCAGGATGACCTCCGAGATGTCCGCGGCGCTGACCCCGGCATCCTTCAGCGCGGTGCGGCACGGGCCGACGGTACGCTGGATCAGGTCATCCACCAGCGACTCGAGCTTCGCGCGGGTGAGCTTGATGTTCAGGTGCTTCGGTCCGGAGGCATCGGCTGTGATGTAGGGCAGGTTGATGTCGGTCTGCTGCGTGGAGGACAGCTCGATCTTCGCCTTCTCGGCGGCCTCCTTCAGGCGCTGCATGGCGAGCGGATCCTGGCGCACGTCGACGCCGGACTCCTTCTGGAACTGCTCGGCCAGGAAATTGATGATGCGCAGGTCGAAGTCCTCGCCCCCGAGGAAGGTGTCGCCGTTGGTGGAGAGCACCTCGAACTGGCGCTCGCCGTCGACCTCGGCGATCTCGATGACCGAGACGTCGAAGGTGCCGCCGCCTAAGTCATAGACGGCGATCTTGCGGTCCCCGCCGGCCTTGTCCAGGCCATAGGCCAGGGCAGCCGCGGTGGGCTCGTTGATGATGCGCTTGACGGTGAGGCCGGCGATGCGGCCGGCGTCCTTGGTCGCCTGGCGCTGCGAGTCGTTGAAGTACGCGGGCACGGTGATCACCGCCTCGGTGACCGCTTCGCCGAGGTAGTCTTCCGCGGTCTTCTTCATCTTCATGAGCACGCGGGCGGAGATCTCCGGCGGGGCCATCTTCTTGCCCTGCACGTCGACCCAGGCGTCGCCGTTGTCGGCCTTGACGATCTTGTACGGCACCATCTTGATGTCGCGCTGCACCACCTCGTCGTCGAACTTGCGGCCGATGAGGCGCTTGATCGCGAACAGGGTGTTCTGCGGGTTGGTGACCGCCTGGCGCTTGGCCGGCTGGCCGACGATGACCTCGTCGTCCTTGGTGAAGGCGACGATGGAGGGGGTGGTCCGGTCACCCTCGCTGTTTTCGATCACCCGGGGCTTGCCGCCCTCGATGATGGCCACGCACGAATTGGTCGTGCCGAGGTCGATTCCGATTACCTTTGCCATGAGTGCACTCCGAAGCGGATCTCTTTCAAAAGGGGGACGATCTAGAGCCACTTCTTAGGGGTGGCCCGTCAGGCTTTCAAGGCCGGGATGGCTCCTTGGCGACGATGACCCGTGCCGGGCGCAGCAGCCGGCCGTTGAGCTCGTAGCCGGGCTGGACCACCTGCAGCACCGAGTTGGGCTCGGCCGTGGCCGACTCCTGGGCCAGCATGGCCTCGTGCCGTGCCGGATCAAAGGGTTCCCCGAGGGGATCGATCTCGGTGACCCCGAACTTGGCGAGCGCCTTGGACAGAAGCTGCAGGGTGGCGGCCTGCCCGGACCTGAGGCTGGCCGCATCCGCCCGGTCGGATGACTGGACGGCCAGGGCGAGGCTGTCCTTGACCGGCAGCAGCTCGGCGGCCAGCTTCTCCAGCCCGTAACGGTTGGCGGACTCGATGTCGCGCTGGGCGCGCTTGCGCACGTTGTCCAGCTCGGCCACCGCCCGCAGGTACTGCTCCCAGTGGCTCTTGGCGCGCTCCTCGGACTCGGCCAGGGACTGCTGCAGCTTCTCCAGCTGCACCAGGTCGGCTGCCGTCTCGGGCAGCACCGTCGTCTGTTCGGCGCCCGCATCGTGCCGGTCGCGCTCGTTGGCAGTCATTCTGTGTGGCCTCCGCATGCTCTTAAACCCGTCGGCCCCCCTGTCTTTCACCCTCGCCCGGGGTGGTCCTTGTTCAGAGCGCCGTCTTCCGCCCTCGGGTGGGGGGTCAGCGGCGCGAATTCAAGGCGGCACCGAGCAGTTTAGCCGTCATGTCGACGATCGGGATAACCCGTTCGTAGGCCATGCGCGTCGGCCCGATCACCCCCAGCACCCCGATCACCGAGTCCCCTTCCGCGTACGGGGCCGTGACCACGCTGCAGTCATCCAGGATCTGGTAGCCGGACTCGTGGCCGATGAAGATCTGCACGCGCTCGGCCTTGATGCTGTGGTCGAGCAGGTGCAGGAAATCGCGCTTCTCGTTGAAGGCCTCGAACAGGCGCCGCAGCTTCTCGACGTTGGTGAGCTCGGCCACCCCCATGAGATTGGTCTCGCCCTTGATCACGTACTCGAGCTTGCCGTCGGCGCCGGCCTCGACCACCTGCTGCGCCACCGAGATCGCATCCAACATGATCTGGTTCATGTGCGCGTGCGTCTCGGACAGCTGGCGCAGGATCTCCTGACGCGCCTCGCTGAGCGAGCGGCCGCGGAACTGCTCGTTGAGGAAGTTCGAGGCGCGCTTGAGCTCATCGCTCGAGTAGCGCTTGCCGGTCTGGATGATGCGGTTCTGCACCTCGCGGTCGTTGAACACCAGCACCACCAGCACCCGGTTCTCCGCCAGCGGCACGAACTCCACCTGGCTGATCTGCGCGCCGCGCGTGCGCGGCAGCGTCACCACCCCGGCCAGCTGCGTCACGCTCGACAGCAGCTGCGAGGCGCTGGTGATCAGGTCGGTCGAGGTGTCGCGGCCGGCCTCGAACTGGCGGCGGATGTGGGAGCTGGCGGCCTCGTCCAGGGGGCGCACCTGCAGCAGCGTGTCGACGAAGAAGCGGTAGCCCTTGTCGGTGGGGATGCGCCCGGCGGAGGTGTGCGGGGAGGCAACGAAGCCCAGGTCCTCCAGGTCCGCCATGACGTTGCGCACGGTGGCCGAGGACAGCTGCAGCCCGGACTCGCGCGACAGCGCGCGCGAGCCGACCGGCTGGCCGTCGCGGATGTAGCTCTCGATGAGTATCCGCAGCAGGTGCTGCGCCCGCTCACCCAAGGGCTCTTCCCGAGCTTCTGGCCCCATATTTCCTTCGTGTGCGCGTGGAAGCCTCGATCATGCATCAGTGGCGCCGCGCGTCAAGCGGCGCACCCCGGCAAGCCCGGCCCGCCTGCCCCACGGCGGCGAAGATGTGACTTACACCATTGGCCGCAGCGGCTGGGCGCGTGTTACAAAGACGCGCCTCGCAATGTGGGCGGGGTTAAGTCAAGGGTTCGCATGGCTTTTCCGGTGCGCACATGCGCCTTAGTGGGCCGATTCGCCGATCCGCGCATCGCCGAGACCGTCGGCGCGCTGCTGCCGCACCTGCAGCGCCGCGGCGTCGCCGTGCTCGTGGCCGAGGATGCGGCGCTGCCGGCGGGCCTGTCGGCCACCCGCACCCCGGAGGCCCAGTTCGGCGCCCGCGCGGACCTGGTGATCGCCGTGGGCGGGGATGGCACGCTGCTGCACGCGGCGCGCCTGGTGGCCCGCTTCGGGGTGCCGCTGCTGGGGGTGAACCGCGGCCGCATCGGCTTCCTCACCGACATCCTGCCCCAGGACATGCTGCCCTCGGTCGATGCGGCGCTCGCCGGCGAGCTGACCCCCGATGAGCGGCCGCTGCTGGCGGCCCGCCTGCGCCACGCGCGCGGGCAGATCGCCGAGGCGCTGGCGCTGAACGATGTGGTCATGCAGAAGCACGACACCGGGCGCACGCTGGACTTCGAGACGCGCGTCGACGGGCGCTTCGTCAATACTCACGGCGGCGACGGCATCATCATCTCCAGCGCCACCGGCTCGACCGCCTACGCGCTCTCCTGCGGCGGGCCGATCATCGAGCCGCACCTGCCGGTGATGGTAATCGCGCCGATCTGCGCCCACACCCTCTCCGACCGCCCCATCGTGGTCTCCTCGGCGGCGGTGATCGAGGTGGCGCTGCTGGCGCGCTCGGACACGCAGGCGCACGTGACCAGCGACGGGGTGGTGCTCGGGGAGTTCGGCCCCGAGGATCGCCTCGAGGTGCGCACCGCCACGGAGCGCGTGACGCTGCTGCACCCTCCCGGGCATGATTACTTCAAGCTGCTGCGCTCCAAGCTTCACTGGGGCCGCGGCGACCTGGAGCGCTAGGAACCGATGCTCACGCACCTGCAGATCCGCGACTTCGCCATCATCGATGCGGTGGAACTGGAGCTGCGCCCGGGACTCACGGTGCTCACCGGGGAGACCGGCGCCGGCAAGTCGATCCTGGTGGATGCCCTGCAGCTCTTGGCCGGCGGCCGCGCCGGCGCGGAAGTGGTGCGCCACGGCGCCGAGCGCGCCGAGGTGAGCGGTACCTTCGACCTGGCGCGCGCGCCCCGGGAACTGAAGCCCTGGCTCGAGGAGCAGTCGGTGAGCGTGGGCAATGAGCTGGTGGTGCGCCGCGTGGTCGGCGCCGATGGCCGCTCGCGCGCCTACCTGAACGGGCAGTCCGTACCGGTGCAGCTGCTGCGCGAGGCCGGCAACATCCTCATCGACATCCACGGCCAGCATGAATTCCAGTCCCTGACGCGCGCCCCCGCGCAGCGCTCACTCCTGGACGGCTACGCCGGCCTCACCAACCTCGTAAGCCAGGTCGGCATCGCCCACCGCGTATGGCTCGAGCTGCTCAACCGCACGCTGGAGCTGGAGGGCAAGGCGCGCGACCGCGACGCCAAGCTCGAACTGCTGCGCTACCAGGCCCAGGAGCTCGCCGCCCTGGGCGTGAAACCCGGGGAGATCGAGGCGCTGGGGGATGAGCACGCGCGCCTGGCCAACCGCGGCAAGCTCGCCGCCGGCTGCCAGGCCGCCTTGGGTGAACTGTACGAGAACGAGTCCACCAGCGCCCATGCGGGCATCGCGCGCGCGCTCACCGCGCTGCGCGCCCTGGCCAGCCTCGATGCCAAGCTCGCCGCCGTGCTGCCGATGCTCGAGGAGGCCTCGATCCAGGTGCGCGAGGGCGCGCGCGAGCTCGAGCACTACCGCGACACCCTGGACATCGATGCCGGCAGGCAGGACGAGGTCGAGCGGCGCCTGGCGGCCATCGAGGACCTCGCCCGCAAGCACCGCGTGACCCCCTTCGAGCTGCCCGAGCGCACCCACGCACTGGTGAGCGAGCTCGAGTCGCTCGAGCGCGCGGATCTGGACCTTGCGGTGCTGCGCAAGGAGCTCACGGGCGCACTCGCCGCCTACCGCGAGCAGGCGCAGGAGCTGTCGGGCAAGCGCATGGCCGCCGCCCGCTCCCTCGCCCGCGAGATCAGTGCGCGCATGCAGACCCTGGGAATGACCGGCGGCCGCTTCGAGGCGGATGTCACCCAGAATGGCAACGCGGAGCCTGCCCAGCACGGCATCGACCAGATCGAGTTCCGCGTCACTGCCAACCCCGGCTCACCGCCGCGCGCGCTCGCCAAGGTCGCCTCCGGCGGGGAGCTGTCGCGCCTGTCCTTGGCGGTGCAGGTCTCCTGTGCGCAGGAGGAGGGGCGCTGCATGGTGTTCGACGAGGTCGACTCAGGCATCGGCGGGGCGGTGGCGGAGATCGTCGGCCGGGAGCTGCGTGCCCTCGGGGCCCGCGGCCAGGTGCTGTGCGTGACCCACCTGCCGCAGGTGGCATCCCTCGCCCACCACCACCTGCGCGTCACCAAGCTCACCGACGGGCGCACCACGCGCACCACCCTGAACGAGCTGTCGGCCGCCGAGCGCGTCGAGGAGCTCGCGCGCATGCTCGGCGGCGTGGAGATCACCACCAAGGCACGGGCGCACGCGAAGGACATGCTGGCAGCCGCCGGCCAGGATGGTGGCCAGGCCAGCGAGGCGCCGGCGGAGACTTCCGATACCGTGCGCGTGCGGGTGCGCCCGAAGCGCTAGGCGCTGCGGCGCGCCTTGTGCGGGCAGTGCGGGCGCCTGCAGTGCCCGTAGAGGATCAGCGAGTGGTCCCGGATCGTGAAGCCGAGCTTGGCGGCAACCGCGGTCTGGCGCTCCTCGATCCCTGAGTCCATGAACTCTTCGACGCGGCCGCAGTCAAGACACACGATATGGTCGTGATGCGTCCCCTCATTCAGCTCGAACACCGCCATGCCATCCTCGAAGTGATGGCGCGTGACCAGGCCCGCCGCCTCGAACTGGGTGAGCACGCGGTAGACGGTGGCCAGCCCGATGTCCTCGTTGCACTCGAGCAGCGTGCGGTAGATGTCCTCGGCCGACAGATGGCGGGTCTTGCTGCCCTCCATGATCTCGAGGATCTTCAGGCGCGGCAGCGTCACCTTCAATCCGGCCTTGCGCAGGTCCTTGCCTTCCAAAGCGTCCTCCGTAGGGCGGCGCAGATGCCCGGGTAGTGCCGTCCCGCGATCGGGTATGATTTGAGGCTTATTATCCCCCATCGGAACCGCATGCGCTTACTCTTCACCCGCCTGGGCGCCCTTGCCGTGCTCGTCGCCCTCGCCTCAGGTTGCGTCTTCCGCCCGGACATCCAGCAGGGCAACTACCTTGAGAGCAAGACCGTCGACCAGCTGCAGGTCGGGATGACGCGTACCCAGGTGCGCTACCTGCTCGGCACGCCGATGGTGCCGGACGTGTTCGACAAGGACCGCTGGGACTACCTGTTCTACTTCCGCCACGGGCGCCATCCCTACACCCAGCGCCAGGTGATCGTGCACTTCAAGGACGACAAGGTCGCCAGCTTCGACACGGTCAACATGGGGATCGGCCCGCCGACCTCCCCCGACCAAGGCCCCGACATCTCGAAGTTCCCGCGCATCTAGCCGCGGGTGCGCGCGGCGCGCCGCGCGCGCGCCACCTCGGCGCGGCGCCGCTCGCGCGGGTCGCGCGCGAGCGGGCGGTACAGCTCGATACGGTCGCCGTCCGCGAAGCTGTCGCTGCGCTGGCGCGGCTCGCCGAAGATCCCGACGGGCGCTGTGTCCCAGGGAATGCGCGCCGCCGCGGCACTGGCGCCCGCCGCGGCGCGCGCGGCCGCCAGCGCATCGGCGATG
This sequence comes from uncultured Pseudomonadota bacterium, assembly GCA_963741745.1. Classification (GTDB taxonomy): domain Bacteria; phylum Pseudomonadota; class Gammaproteobacteria; order Steroidobacterales; family Steroidobacteraceae; genus 13-2-20CM-66-19. Next base: position 267,641 of record CAVUJF010000002.1, read on the forward strand.
CGCGCCTCGGGCCCGAGGCTGAGGCTCCACAGGTACTGCTGCGCGCCCGCCCAGGCGACGGTACAGCCCTTGGACTTCGCCCGGCTCACGGCTGGCCGCGCGCGCGCTGCACGAAGGCGTCCACCAGTGAACCGATGGTCTGCGCGAACAGCGGCTCGAGCAGCATCGCGGTAAGGCGGTTGCGGAATGCGAAGCGCACGGTGAAATCCACCCGGCAGCCGGAAGGCTCGATGGGGGTGAGCAGCCAGCGCCCCTCCAGGGCGGTGAAGGGGCCCTTGACCAGGTGCATGCTGATGGCGCGGTCGGGTTCGAGCGTGTTGCGCGTGGTGAACTCACCGGACAGCGCCCCCTGGCGCACGCCGATGGTGGCGAGGATGTGGTGGTCAGTGCGCTCGAGCACGCGGGCGTGCGTGCACCACGGCAGGAACTGCGGATAGGCGTCGATGTCGTTGATCAGGGCAAACAAAACCGCCGGCGGTTGGCTCACCAGGGCTGTACGCTTAACCTCTCGCATGCACCCATTGTCCCATCAGCCCAGCCCATGACCAAAGCCGCCCCCACGCCCCGCCTGATCGCCGAGAACCGCAAGGCGCGCTACGACTATTTCATCGAGGAGCGCTACGAGGCGGGCATCGCGCTGCAGGGCTGGGAGGTGAAGTCGATGCGCGCCGGCCGCGCCCAGCTCACCGAGGCCTACGTGTACCTGCGCGACGGCGAGGCGTTCCTGTTCGGCGCCCACCTGACGCCGCTGCGCTCGGCCTCCACCCACGTCCTGCCCGAGCCGGACCGCACCCGCAAGCTGCTGCTCAACTACTCCGAGCTGCAGGGCCTGATCGGTGCCGTCGAGCGGCGCGGCTATACGCTGGTGCCGCTGGAGCTGTACTGGAAGAACGGCCGCGCCAAGCTGGCCATCGGCCTTGCCAAGGGCAAGAAGCAGCACGACAAGCGCGCGGTGGAGAAGGACCGCGACTGGAAGCGCGACAAGGCACGCGCCCTGCGCCGCGGCTGAAGCGCTGCGGCGCGGCGCGCTGGTCGTCACTCCGGAGCGAGCTTCGGGTTCTTCAGCTCGTAGACCACGCTAAGCGTAGTGAGCGAGTCGCGCTTGCCCGAGCCCGGCGGCGGCTTGCTGTTGTTGGTCGTCTGCCAGCCGGCCGCCAGCGACAGCGTGCCGGTCATCTTCACCTGCAGGCCCACCATGCCGGTGGTGAGCGTGTTGTCCGAGCCGGACTGCATGGTCACCGCCGCCAGTATCTTGGTGGACGGGTTGAAGTTGTGCTCGAAGTTCGCCGCCGCGTCCAGCACTGTGTCCGTGGAGGTATCGAGCTTGGTGCGGCTGATGACCCCGCCGACGTCGTCCTTCACGAGCAGTTCCGTCTCCAGCCTGCGTGCGCCGACGCCCACCTGCCCGGACAGCTTGGTCGCATCGGTCTTGATGAACTGGTAGCCGACACCGGTGGACAGCGAGGCCTGGTAGGCAAAGCCGCTGAAGCGGTCATCGTCGTAACGGCCGCTACCGTAGACGAACAGCCTGTCGGTGAGGTTGTAGTTGGCCTGCAAGTGCGCGTCCCAGGCCTGTGCGGTGGTCTCCCCGTGGTTCGAGCCGTACAGCCCCTCAGCGCCGAACAGGAACTTCCAGTCATTGCCGACCAGTTTCGCGGCATGGAACAGGAAGTTGCCAGTGGTGGTGTCGGTATTGCCCGTGGTCTTGGAATAGCCCAGCAGGCCACGTGCCGCCCAAGTCGGGTCGCCCGTGAATGGCGGGGGGTCTTCCGCGTAGGCCACCCCGGCGAATGCCAGCGCCGCCAGCAAGCCAAGTACCGCTCCCTGCCGCATCATTAGACCCTGCCTACGTAGTTGGGGCGCGTACCTTACAGAAGCCTCCCGCGAGAGGGAAATCGTTGCGCAGGCGCGACAGGACGACCTTGAGCGTGGGCGGGCTTGCACACCGGGCCTGGGGCCCCAATAAGGTATGCTGGTGCTGTTGATGTTGATTTCTCTGAGGGGGCGACCGGTTTCGACGTGGGTTACGAACCTTCAGGGGCGTGCCGAGGTGTAGAGCCCTCGTTAATCACTCTGCAAAACTTAGTTGCCAACGACGACAACTACGCTCTAGCTGCTTAATCGCAGTTGACCTCTGACCAGCTCGTGCCTGTGCGACTGAATCAGGGGACGCGTTCACAGGATCGCGCTCCGGCGTGCGACAGGCCGGTTGCGTTAAGAGTTACTGTCCGCTGGCGGTGCGTCTTCCCTGCTGATCGGGTAGCGCAACGTGAGAAATAAAGACCAGCTACGTACGTAGATCCTGAAGTCTAGGACTTGCGGACGGGGGTTCGATCAATGGGTCGCACCAGGCTGCGAGGCCTGGCAGACAACGGAGCTCACATCGGTGAAACCTGACGCCGCCGCGAGGCGGCATGGCAACGCCGAGGGGTAGGAAGAGGGCCAACTTCAGGCCTGCCCTGTAGAGACTCATAGACTCGCCGAAGGAGCTCACGCTTCCGGGGCGGGCACTAGGATCCGGCTCAGTAACTTCTGAGAGCCGGATAACACGCTCCGCATCCACGTGCCGCCTTCGGGCACGCGGATGAAGGCATAGTCCAGCCCGCGGCGAAAGCCACGGATGTGCTGTCCCCCCGCCTCCACCAATTGCGGTTCCCGGCCCGAAAGGGCCGGGAACCGCCCCTGGTACCCGTGCTCAGCCGCGGCGCACGCCGTCCAGGGAGCCGATCGCCCCGTACAGCTCCGGCCTGCGGTCCCGGAACACGAACCAGTTGTCGCGCAGTTGCGCGGCGGCCTCCAGGTCGAAGCTGTGCACGAGCACCGCATCACCCTCCTCCTTCGCCTCGGCAACCTTCGCCCCCATGCCATCGGCAATGAACGAGGAGCCGTAGAAGCGGATGTAGAGCTTCTGCGGGTCCTGCAGCGAGCGCTCCAGCCCGTAGCGGTTGGCAGCCACCAGCGGGGTGAGGTTCGCGGCCGCGTGACCCTGCTGCGTGCGCTGCCAGTGCTCGCGCGAGTTCACCGGCGGCGCCGGTGGCGGCTCGCTGCCGATCGCGGTCGGGAAGAAGAAGAGCTCCGCGCCCATGAGGGCCATCACGCGCGCGGTCTCCGGGAACCACTGGTCCCAGCAGATGCCGACGCCGATGCGCGCGAAGCGGGTGTTCCACACCTTGAAGCCGGTGTCGCCCGGCGAGAAGTAGGTCTTCTCCTGGTAGCCCGGCCCGTTGGGGATGTGGGACTTGCGGTAGATGCCAAGATTCGCCCCGTCGGCATCGAGAATCGCGACGGTATTGAAGTAGGCACGTCCCGCGCGCTCGAAGAAGCTGATGGGCAGCACCACGCCCAGCTCCTTGGCGATGGGCGCGAAGTGGCGCACCGCGCGGTTGTCGGCCAGCTCGCTTGCCAGGGCGAGGTGGCGCGAGTCCTGCTCGATGCAGAAATACGGGGTCTCGAACAGTTCCGGCAAGCAGGATGATCTGCGCGCCGCGGCCGGCGGCCTCGCGCACCAGCGCCTCACCGCGCGCGATGTTCGCCGCCGCATCCCAGCCGCAACTCATCTGGATGGCCGCGACGCTGACCGGACGGCCGGGGCGCTTCAGGTGTTCGGGTTGCTTGCTCATGCGTTCCTCACGCTCCATGGGTGCGCCGCGCTGCCTGTTCCACCCTCAGGAGGCGGCCGCCCGGCGCTCGGCGAGGGCCTGCTCGACCTGCTCGGTGATGCGGTGCGCGGTCTCGAGGGCCATCAGTCCCGCCTCCCCGGTCACCACGGGCGCCCGCTGGGTGCGGATGCACTCGAGGAAGGCCTCGATCTCCGCCTTCAGGGCATCCCCGGGCTCCAGGCTCTGCTCCTCGATCGTCACCGGCAGCGGCCCCGGCCCGTCGGCCGCGGTGCGCTTGCGGATCAGCGTCAGGATCTTCTGCTGCAGGTCGAGCGAGATGTAGGCGTCGTCCTCGAAGATGCGCATCTTGCGCTCGGTCTTCAGGCTGACGCGCGAGGCGGTGGCATTGGCGACGCAGCCGTTGGCGAAGCGGATGCGCGCGTTGGCGATGTCGATCTCGGCCGAGAACACCGGCGTGCCCACCGCGTCGATGCTCACGATCGGCGCGCCGACGATGGTCTGCACGATGTCGATGTCGTGGATCATGAGGTCGAGCACCACGTTCACGTCCGTGCCACGCTCGCGGTAGGGAGCCAGGCGGTGGCACTCGACGAAGCGCGGTGCGCGCAGGTAGGGCTCGGCGGCGAGGATTGCGGAGTTGAAGCGCTCCAGGTGCCCGACCTGCAGGATCAGCCCGGCGCGGGCGGCCAGGGCGATCAGCTCGCGCGCCTCGGCGGCGGTCTCGGTGATCGGCTTCTCCACCAGCACGTGCGCGCCGCTGGCGAGGAAGTCGCGGGCGATGCCGAAATGCCCCGGCGTCGGGGTGACCACGCTGACCGCATCGACCTTGCCCAAAAGCTCGCGGTAGTCCCCCAGCCCCCGTGTGGCGAGCTCCTGCGCCACGGCCTCGCGGACCTCGGCACGCGCATCCACCACCGCCGCCAGCTCGCACCCGGCGGCCTGTGCGTATTTCTGTGCGTGGAAGCGCCCCAGGTATCCGACCCCGATGACGGCAACTCTGATTTTTTGCATGAGGAGGCTATTATGCCCGCCCGGGCTGCCCGGCCCCGAAGAGTTGTGTGTCAGGGACGACTATGTCGACTGCCCCTCCCGAAGATAGCGACTACATGGTCGAGGAGCCGCGCGGCTGGCGCGGGCTCTCGCGCCTGCAGCGCGAACTCATCATCTTCGCGGCCGAGCTGCTGTGCGGGCTGGTGGTGGTGCCGCTTTTGATCTGGGTGGCGGGCAACCGCGTGCTCGGCGGCTACACGCACGGCGCCAACCCGCACGCCGGCCCCGGGGCCCTGCTCGCGGACTTCTTTACCGGACTGGGCAACGGCTCGTCGGTGTTCTGGCTGGTGGCCCTGGGGCCGGCCATCCTCGTGACCCTGGTGCGCGCCTTCGTGCACCTGCTGCGCTCAGGGTCCGCGAAGAACCTCTCCCCCTACTGAGGCCAGTAGATCCACACCGCGACCGCCAGCATCGCCAGCATCGCCGCATGTGCCGCCAGGCGCCAGGAGCGCAGGCGCAGCTGCCCGTAGAAGCTCATGGCGCAGGCCACGGCGAACAATGTAAAGACGGCGATCGCCTTGAGCAGCGCCCCCTGCTCGGGGGCAAAGCGCGCCTCCTGGGCCGGCAGGAACAGGATCACGACCCAGGTGAGCACCAGCCCGATCGCCAGGGCTACTGCCGAGCCTGCCACGATGGCCAGAAGTGCCGTCAGGGGCTGCATGATGTGAGGACTTTACTTGCTAAAAACGAACTGCAGGCTCTAGCCTTGCTCTAAGAGTCTACCGAACCAGCGAGCTTCCCAGATGACCTTAGTCCTGCGCCGTTCCCCCGGGTGGTTTACAGCCGTGATCCTGGCCGCACTTGCCCTGGTGCTGGCCGGTTCCGCACAGGTCCCGGCGAACACCTCCGCCCTGCCCCCCGGGGCGATCACCCCGACCGACCAGCAGCGTGCCACCGCGCGCAAGGTCGGCCGCATCCTCGAGGAGCAGCACTACAGCCGCGCCTCCCTCGATGACAAGATGTCCGAGGTCGTCTACGAGCGTTACCTGGACTTCCTGGACAGCCAGCGCAGCTACTTCCTGCAAGGGGACATCAACGAGTTCAACGCCTACCGGTTCCAGTTCGATGACATGATCCGCACCGGCGCGGTGGACCCGGCCTACCTGATCTTCGCGCGCTTCCAGCAGCGCAACCGCGAGCGCATCAACCACGCGATCGCGCTGCTCAACACCGAGCCGAACTGGACGCTTGACGAGAGCTTCGAGTTCGACCGCAGCAAGGCCAACTGGATCGCCGACGAGGCGGGCATGGACGAGCTGTGGAGGAAGCGCGTCAAGAACGACGCCCTGTCGCTGATCCTCACCGGCAAGAGCTGGCCGGAGGCGGCCGATATCCTGCGCAAGCGCTACCAGCGCGTGCTCAAGCGCGTCGACCAGGTCAGCGGCGAGGACGTGTTCGAGAACCTGATGAACGCCTACGCGCGCGCCTTCGACCCGCACTCGAGCTATTTCTCGCCGCGCTCCTCCGAGGAATACCGCATCCAGATGAGCCTCAACTACGACGGCATCGGTGCCTCGCTGCAGTTGAACGATGACTACGTCACCATCATGAACATCATCGAGGGCGGCCCTGCCGCCGTCGCCGGCACGCTGAACGTCAACGACCGCATCACCGGCGTCGGCCAGGGCAGGAGCGGGCCGTTCCAGGACGTCATCGGCTGGCGCCTGGACGATGTGGTGCAGCTGATCCGCGGCAAGGCCGGCACCGAGGTGCGCCTGCAGGTGCTGCCGGCGGGGGCGGTCCCCGGCTCCCCGGAGAAGGTGATCGAGCTGACGCGCAACAAGGTGACCCTGGAGGCCCAGGCGGCGCACAAGGAAGTAAAGAGCGTCGTGCGCAACGGCCGCACGCTCAAGATCGGCGTCGTCACGGTGCCCGGCTTCTACCAGGACAGCAACGCGGAGAACCCGGACGACCCGAACACGCGCAGCACCTCCCACGACGTCGCCAAGCTGCTGAAGGATCTCAAGGCCGAGAACGTCGACGGCATCGTGCTCGACCTGCGCAACGACGGCGGCGGCTACCTGCCCGAGGCCACCGCCCTCACCGGCCTGTTCATCGACCACGGCCCGGTCGTGCAGCTGCGCGACTCGGCCGGGCGCCTGGAGGTGCTGGACGACCCGGAGAAGGGTGCCGCCTACGACGGCCCGCTCACCGTGCTGGTCGACCGCCTGAGCGCCTCGGCCTCGGAGATCTTCGCCGGCGCGATCCAGGACTACCACCGCGGACTGATCCTCGGGCAGACCACCTTCGGCAAGGGCACGGTGCAGAACCTGGTGCGTCTTGATCGCTGGTCACCGGACCCGGTCAACGGCCAGCTCACCGTCACCATCGGCAAGTTCTACCGCGTGACCGGCGAGAGCACCCAGCACCGCGGCGTGGTGCCGGACGTGCCGCTTGCCTCCCCGCTCGATACCAAGGAGGTCGGCGAGAGCGCGCTGGAGTCCGCGCTGCCCTGGGACCACATCCCCGGCGTGCCCTTCAAGACCAGTCCCGCCGGGGCTGCCGCGCCGCCGCTGGCGAATCTCACCAGCGAGGAAGGCGTGCGCGCCCAGCACGACCCGGACTACCGCTGGCTGGTCTCGGACATCGCCGCCCTCGATGTGGTGCGCGAGCAGAAGAGCGTGTCGCTGAACCTCAAGGCGCGCCGCGAGGAGCGCGCGCGGATCGACAAGGAGCGCCTCGAGCGCGAGAACAGCCGGCGCGTGGCCAAGAACCTGCCGGTGTTCAAGAACGTCGAGGAGCTGGACAAGTCCAAGGACACCTCCGATGCGGTGCTCGACCAGGCAACCCAGGTGATGGCGGACGTGGTGAGCGGCGCGCGCGCCGGTCCCGGGCAGAAGACCGCGGCGCGCGGCGAGCAGTAGTTGTGGGGCGCGCGGCCCTTGAGGGCCGCGCGCTGCAGCGTCAGCGCAGCAGGATCCGGAACAGGTCCCAGATGTCCTCGGCGAGCACGTTCGGCAGGCGGCTCGCATCGGCGCCCAGTGCGGCACTCGCCAGCACGTCCCCTTCCGAGAGCGCGATCGACTGGGTCGTGGGCGCGCCGTCATTGTCGGTGCGGTAGCGCGCCACGCGCTTCAGGCGCTCGCTGCGCACGCGGATCTCCTCGGCAAGGCCGGCGCGCTCGGCAATCAGCGTCTGCGCCCGGTTGATCTGCCCCATCAGCAGCACGCACTCCTGCGGCGTGCCGTAGCTGTCGCCCGCCTCGCGCTGGCCGGTCGCCTCGCGCGCCATGTTCACCAGCGGGGTCTTCAGCGTCGCCACGCGCAGGCACAACACCTCGGCGTAGGCGATCGCGGCCAGGTTGATGGCGCGGCGCGCCTCGAGCGAGATGCCGGGGAACTCCGGGGTCGGCTCACGCGCGATGTCCTCCACCACCTGCCGTGCCTGGGCGAGCGCACCGCTGGCGGTGCTCGCGCCGAGCTGCGCAGCGTCCACCTGGCGCGCCAGGGCGCGGCGCCTGAAGTAATGCCAGAAGCGCGTGAGCGCGGCGCGCTCGGTCTCGAGGCGCGCCAGCTGCGCACACGCCTCATCGTGGATGGCCTGGGCGGCGGCGAGCTGCTTCTCCGCGGTCTGCTTCTTGGCGAACTGCCGGCGGTTGTGCTGCGCCAGGTGTGCGCGGCGCTCGCGCTCCTCCTGCTGGCGCGCGAGGTCGCCGGCGAACTGCGTGATCAGCTCGCGCCCCGACTGCCACAGGCGGCGCAGCTGGTAGAACACCAGCGCGGCGTAGGCGGTCTCGGTGGCGCTCAGGCGCCCTTCGAGCGTGTTGAGCATCTCCTGCACACGCTGCGTCGCCCCTTCCTGCTGCTTGATCAGGTCCTTGAGGCGGAAGGTCTCATCCTGCAGGCCGCCATAGGCCTTCTTCAGCTCCGCACGGTTGCGGAACAGCTCCAGCACCCGGTGGTCCTCATCGGGCGATGAGTTCTCCGGGCGCAGGCTGAGCTTGAGAAATCCGAGTTGTCGCAGGGCTTTCATGAGAAAGGCGGCAAGGGTTCGCCGCTTCTCACGTGCCGGGACTGGGCTCCGAGCCGGATGAGAAGCGATGGCCACGCTCCACGCAGTATTCCAGCCACTTATTTAACATCATGTTTCGCGCCCAACGCTGATCCAGTTCACGCTCCGCGCGAGTGCGCAGCGCTTGCAGGACCGGCTGGGCGTGCGCATCGGCCCACTGCTGGGCCTCCACCAGGCGCGCGTCGTGGTACACGCGCACGCGCATGTCCGGGAACTTCAGCGTCCCGTCCTCCTCGGGCAGCAGGTAGGTGAGGCTGAGGGTACTGGTGTACGGGGAGCGCTCGGTGACTGTGAGAACGAGGTCACAGTCTGCGGCTACGCAGGAGCGGTGCTCGCCCTTCAGGGCGCCCAGTTCGCCGGCGAGCCAGCCCAGGCGAATGTAGTTGCTCTCGTACAGGCCCATGAGCGCCACGAAGGAGCGCGGGCGCGTGCGCCAGGAGACAACCGTCTGTGTATCTGTCTGCAGCACGCCTCGACTATAACGCACGAACCCGGGCGCGCAAGCCGATCAAGGCGTGAATTTCTTGCCGTAAACGCGACGCATGTCCGCTTGCAAAATTCGTGCGCTGTGCAAGGTGGGCACACACGCGCGCAGACGTGTCACAATAGTGGTCTCGCGCGCACCTCGTGGCGCGCTACGGGCGCAGCCGCCGCTCGATGCCGGTCGTGTTCAGGATGCGGCTGGCGATCTCCTCGATCGAGCACTCGGTGGTGTCCAGCGAGGGGATCGCGTAGCGCGCGAACAGCGCCTCGGCGGTGCGCAGCTCGTACGTCACCTGCTGGCGCGAGGCGTAGCGGCTCTCGGGACGGCGCTCGTTGCGGATCTGCTGCAGGCGTTCCGGCGCGATGGTGAGCGCGAACAGCTTCTTACGGAAGGACTCGAGGCGCGGCGGCAGCCTGCCGTTCTCCAGGTCATCGTCGGTGAGCGGGTAGTTGGCGGCAAACACCCCGTACTGCAGCGCCATGTAGACGCAGGTCGGCGTCTTGCCCACCCGTGACACCCCGACCAGGATCACGTCGGCATGCGCGTAGTCACCCCCGGTGCCGTCATCGTTCGCCAGCGAGAAGTTGGTGGCGTTGATGCGCGTGGTGTAGGCGGCCAGGTCGGCGATGCCGTGGGCACGCCCGGCGCGGTGCGTCGAGCGCATGTTCAGTTCGCGCTCGAGCGGGCCGACGAAGGCGGAGAACATATCCAGGAACAGGCCGTTGGCCTGTACCACGATCGCGCGCAGCTCATCCTGCACCAGAGTGCTGAAGATGATCGGGCGCACGCCCTCCTCGGCGGCGGCGCGGTTGATGCGCCGCACCGCCTCGTGCGCCTTGTCAACGCTGAGGACAAATGGCAAAGTCACCGCCCGAATTTCCAGGCCCTCGAACTGCGTCATCAGGCTGTGGCCCAGCGTCTCAGCGGTCACGCCGGTCTGGTCAGAGACAAAAAAAACGGTTCGGTGGCTCACGGCTTGGGCATACTCTGGCGTTCGCGGGCGCGAAGTTCGCAGTGTTTCACCGCGCGCACACGCCCGCAAGCGTAAGTCCCCGCGGAGTTTTCAGGAGCAGCCTTGGACGCACTGGTCATCCCGTTCGAGCAGTTGGGCATGCACGACGTCGAGACCGTGGGCGGCAAGAACGCCTCCCTCGGTGAGATGATCGGCGCGCTCACCCGCCTGGGGGTGCAGGTGCCGACCGGCTTCGCCACCACCGCGCACGCCTACCGCGAGTTCCTCAGGCAGGGCGGACTCGATGAGCGCATCCGCGCCGAGCTGGCCAGCCTGGACGTCGATGACGTCACCAGGCTCGCCGCGACCGGCGCGCGCATCCGCCAGTGGATCCTCGCGACCCCGTTCCCGCCGGCCTTCGAGCAGGCGGTGATCGCGCAGCTGCGCCAGATGAGCGGCGGCGCGGAGATCGCCGTCGCGGTGCGCTCCTCGGCCACCGCCGAGGACCTGCCCGAGGCCTCCTTCGCCGGCCAGCAGGAGACCTTCCTCAACGTGCGCGGCGAGGCCGGCGTGCTGCGGGCGATGCACGAGGTGTTCGCCTCGCTGTTCAACGACCGCGCCATCTCCTACCGCGTGCACCAGAACTTCGACCACGCTGCGGTGGCGCTCTCGGCGGGCGTGCAGCACATGGTGCGCAGCGACCTGGGCGCCGCCGGGGTGATGTTCACCCTCGACACCGACACCGGCTTCCGCGACGTGGTGTTCATCACCGCCTCCTGGGGCCTGGGGGAGACCGTGGTGCAGGGCGCGGTCAACCCGGACGAGTTCTACCTCTACAAGCCGGCGCTGCGCGCCGGCCGGCACGCGGTGCTGCGCCGGAACCTCGGCGGCAAGGCGATCAAGATGGTGTACGCGCCGGAGGGCTCGGCCGCGCGCGTGCAGACGGTGGAAGTGCCGGCGCCGGAGCGCCAGCGCTTCTGCCTGAGCGATGCGGACCTGGTGGTGCTTGCCCGGCAGGCGCTGATCATCGAGGAGCACTACGGCCGGCCGATGGACATCGAGTGGGGCCGCGACGGTGCCTCGGGCGCCATCTACATCCTGCAGGCGCGCCCGGAGACGGTGCAGAGCCGCGCCGGGCGCACCATCCAGCGCTACGCGCTCAAGGGCGCCCCGGGCAAGGTGATCGCCACCGGCCGCAGCATCGGCCAGCGCATCGGCGCCGGCGTCGCCCGTGTCATCAAGGACGCCTCGGAGATGGCGCGCGTGCAAAGCGGCGACGTGCTGGTGGCGGACATGACCGACCCGGACTGGGAGCCGGTCATGAAGCGCGCAGCGGCGATCGTCACCAACCGCGGCGGGCGCACCTGTCATGCGGCGATCATCGCGCGCGAGCTCGGCATCCCGGCCGTGGTCGGCTGCGGGGATGCCACGCAGCGCATCCGCGAGGGCCAGGAGGTCACGGTCTCCTGCGCCGAAGGCGACACGGGCCAGGTCTACGAGGGGCTGCTCGAGTTCGAGCGCAAGCAGATCGAGCTCGACTCGCTGCCGAAGATCCCGGTCAAGATCATGATGAACGTCGGCAATCCGGACCGCGCCTTCGACTTCGCCGCCATCCCGCACCACGGGGTGGGACTGGCGCGCCTGGAGTTCATCATCAACCGCATGATCGGCGTGCACCCGCGCGCGCTGCTGGACTTCGACCGCCTCGACGGCGAGCTGCAGGACCAGATCCGCACCCAGATCGCCGGCTACGCGGACCCGGTCAGCTTCTACGTCGAGAAGCTCTCCGAGGGCATCGCCCAGATCGCCGCCGCCTTCGCCCCCGAGCCGGTCATCGTGCGCCTCTCGGACTTCAAGTCCAACGAGTACGCCAACCTCATCGGCGGCGCCGCCTACGAGCCGCACGAGGAGAACCCGATGCTCGGCTTCCGCGGCGCCTCGCGCTACGTCGACGCGAGCTTCCGTCCCTGCTTCGAGCTCGAGTGCCGCGCCCTGAAGCGCGTGCGCGAGAGCATGGGTCTTACCAACGTGCAGGTGATGGTGCCGTTCGTCAGAAGCGTCGGCGAGGCCCGCGAGGTGATTGAGCTGCTGGCGCACAATGGCCTCAAGCGCGGCGTGGACGGGCTGAAGATCATCATGATGTGCGAGCTGCCGACCAACGCGCTGCTCGCGGAAGACGTACCTGGAGCACTTCGACGGCATGTCGATCGGCTCGAACGACATGACGCAGCTGACGCTCGGACTGGACCGCGATTCGGCGATCGTCGCGCGTCACTTCGACGAGCGCGATCCGGCGGTGCGCAAGCTCCTGGCGATGGCGATCAGTGCCTGCCACAAGCACAACAAGTACATCGGCATCTGCGGCCAGGGGCCGTCCGATCACCCGGACCTGGCGCGCTGGCTGCTCGATCAGGGCATCGACAGCATGTCCCTGAACCCGGACACCGTGGTGGAGACCTGGTTGTTCCTGGCGCAGCCGGCGACGGGCCCGATACTCAGCTAGGCGCGCATCCCCGCTAGAGCGTCCCGCTGTAGGCCGGGGCGAACAGGTGCGCCCGGTAGTGCTGCAGCTCGCGGATCGACTCGTAGATGTCCGCCTTGGCCAGGTGCGCCCCCTTCTTGGAGAATCCGTCGGAGACCTCCGGCGCCCAGCGCCGCGCCAGCTCCTTGAGCGTGCTCACGTCGAGGTTGCGGTAGTGGAAGAAGCGCTCGAGGTCGGGCATCAGGCGCGCCATGAAGCGCCGGTCCTGGCAGATGCTGTTGCCGCACATCGGCGAGACGCTCGGGTTCACCAGCGGGGCGAGGAATTCCAGCGTGCGGCGCTGCGCCTCGGCCAGGGTGATGCGGCTCTCGCGCACCCGGGCCACCAGTCCCGAGGCGGCGTGCTGGCGGGTGTTCCAGGCGTCCATGCGCGCGAGCACCTCATCGCTGGTGTGGATGGCCAGCTCCGGTCCCTCGGCGAGGATGTTGAGCTCCTTGTCGGTCACCACGGTGGCGATCTCGATGATCGTGTCGGTGTCGGTGTTGAGCCCGGTCATCTCCAGGTCGATCCAGATGAGGTTGCTGTCGCTCGGCATGTCATCCCAAGTGGTGGTAGCGTGGTGAGCGCGCGATCGCCCGGAGTGTAACAGAGGCCCACCGGCTACCTACGCATGCCACAGACAGTCACAGGCCAGGTGATCGCAGCCTTCGGGCGCCACATGCTGGTGCGCGTGGACGGCGGCACGGAGCGCCGTGCGCGGCCCTTCGGCCGCGCGCTCACGGTGGTGTGCGGTGACCGGGTGCGCTGCCGGGTCGATGCGCACCACGAGGAGCTGCACGTGCTCGAGGTGATCAACCGCCGCAATGCACTGTACCGCTCCAACCTGCGCGGGGTGGCGGAGCCGGTGGTCGCCAACCTCACCGGGCTCATGGTGGTACTCGCGCCGCTGCCGGTGCCGGACTTCTTCGTCATCGACCGCTATCTCGCCGCGGCCACCTCCGCCGGCATCGCCGCCACGCTCGTGCTCAACAAGTCGGACCTCGGCGTGGATGAAGCGGTCGCGGCCGAGCTTGCCGTGTACCTCGCCTGCGGCTACGACACGCTGCTGTGCTCGGCCGAGTCGGGCCTGGGCCTCGAGCAGCTGCGCGCCGCGCTCACCCCCGGCAGCGTGGCTGCCCTGGTCGGCCAGTCGGGCGTGGGCAAATCCTCGCTGGTGCGCTGCCTGGCGCCGGGGCTTCAGATCGAGATCGGCGCGCTGGTGCGCGAGGAGGAAGGCCGGCACACGACCACGGTCGCGCGGCGCTACGAGCTGCCGCACGGCGCGGCGCTGATCGACTCCCCGGGCGTGCGCGACTTCGCCCCGGCGGTGGAATCGCTCGATGAGCGTTCGCTCGGCTTCGTGGAGGTCGAGCGCCTGGCGCCCGGCTGCCGCTTCGCCGACTGCCGCCACATGCGCGAGCCGGGCTGCGCGGTGCAGGCGGCGGCGGAGACTGGCGAGATGCACCCGCGCCGCTACGAGAGCTACCGCCGGCTGCGACGCCTGCGCGAGGAGCTGACCGCCGCGCGCGGCCCGAAGAAGGCCCGCTAGTCCCTAGAGCGACTGGCGCCCGGCGAGCGCGTGCGCGAGCGTGCCGCCGTCGACGTACTCGAGTTCCCCGCCGACCGGCACGCCATGGGCGATGCGGCTGGCACGCACGCCGCGCGCGCTGGCAAGCTCGCTCAGGAAATGCGCCGTCGCCTCGCCCTCGACCGTGGAGTTGGTGGCGAGGATCAGCTCGCGCACTCCGCCCTCGGCGAGGATCGCCTCGAGCTCGCGCACGCCCAGCTGCTCCGGCCCCACCCCGTCCAGCGGCGACAGGTGGCCCATCAGCACGAAGTAGCGGCCGCGGTAGCTGCCCGATGACTCGATCGCCACCACATCCGCCGGCGACTCGACCGCGCACAGCAGCGCCGCATCGCGCGCCGTCGCCGCGCAGATCGCGCACAGCGGCTCCTCGGTGAGCATGCGGCAGCGCTGGCAGCGGCGCACGCACCTGAGCGCCGCATCGAGCGACTCGGCGAGCGCGCGCGCCCCCGGGCGCCCGTCCTGCAGCAGGTGGAAGGCCATGCGCTGGGCGCTCTTGGGGCCCACCCCGGGGAGGGTGCGCAGGGCCTCGATCAGCTGCGCCAGGTGCGGGGAGTGCTTCACGCGCAGCCCTAGAACGGCATCTTCATGCCCGGCGGCAGCTGCAGGCCGGCGGTGACGCGCGCCATCTTCTCCTGCACGCGCGCCTCGACCTTATGCACCGCATCGTTGGCGGCGGCGGCGATCAGGTCCTCGAGCAGCTCGCGGTCCTCGCCGCTGACCGCCGGCTCGATCTGCACGCGCTTGACCTCGTGGCGGCCATTCATGGTGATCTTCACCATGCCGCCGCCGGACTCGCCGATGACCTCGATGTTCACGATCTCCGCCTGCGCCTTGGCCATGTTCTCCTGCATGGCCTGGGCCTGCTTCATCAGGTTTCCGATATTGCCTTTCATGGTTCCCTCAGCAGTGGCGCCGCGTGCGGCGCGTGAACATGGCTCATTTTACCGGGCGCACGGTCTCGGGCAGCACGGTCGCGCCGAAGCGCTCGCGCAGACCCTGCACGCCCGGGTCGGTCTCGAAGGCGCGCCGTGCCTGGGCGAGTTCCTGCTCGGCCGCGCGCCGCTGCGCCTGGGCGGGCGTCTCGGCCCCGCCGGCCGCCTGGAACTCCAGGCGCACGGTCTCGCCGAAATGCCGCGACAGCGCCTGTGCAAGCTTGTCCTCCTGCGCCGGCGAGCGCACCACCTGGTACTGCGGGTCGAGCGCCAGGCGCACCACGTTGCCGGCCCGCCCGAGGTAGGCGCAGTGGCTGGCCAGCTGCCGCGCGGCACCGGTGAGCTCGATCTGGCCGAGGATCTGCGTCCAGGCGGCAGCGTCACCGGCGGCTGCCGGGGTCGCGGTGCCGGGGGCGGCACTGTCCTTCGCCGCAGGCGGCTGGGGGCGCGCTGCCGGGGCGGCAGCGGCGCGCGCGGTCGCCGCGCGCACCTCGGTGCCCGGTTGGCCCGCCCCCGTCGCCACCGCGGCCGGGCGGAACGCCAGCATGCGCAGCAGGGTCATCTCGAAGCCGCTGCGCGGCTCGGGCGCGAGCGCCAGATCGCGCCGCCCGATGATCGCGGTCTGGTAGTACAGCTGCACGTCCTCGGGCGAGAGCGCCTGCGCGAGGCGCTCGAGCAGCTGCGGCTCGTAGAGCTCATCGCCCTCGTAGTCCGTCACGGCCTGCTTGAAGCCCACCCGCACCAGCAGCCCGGCAAGTTCATCGAGCACCTGCGCGTAGTCGGGCGCGAACTCCTCCAGCGACTGCGCGCAGCGCAAGAGGCCGGCGGAGTCGGCGGCGGCGAGCAGGTCAAGGATGCGCACGACGTGATCGCGGGCGATGGTGCCGAGCATCGCGCGCGCTTCGGCTTCGCCGGCCTTGCCGCCGCCGAAGGCAATCAGCTGGTCCAGCAGCGACAGCCCATCGCGCATGCTGCCATCGGCGGCCTGCGCCACGAGCTTCACACCGGCTGGCTCGAAGGGCACGCCCTCGGCCTCCAGGATGTGGCGCAGGTGCCCGGCGATCTCCGCCACCGGCAGGCGCTTCAGGTTGAACTGCAGGCAGCGCGAGAGCACGGTGACGGGCAGCTTCTGCGGGTCGGTGGTCGCGAGCAGGAACTTCACGTGCGGCGGCGGCTCCTCGAGCGTCTTCAGCAGCGCGTTGAACGAGTGCGTCGAGAGCATGTGCACCTCGTCGATGAGGTACACCTTGTAGCGGCCGCGGGTGGGAGCGTACTGCACGTTGTCCAGCAGCTCGCGCGTGTCATCCACCTTGGTGCGCGAGGCCGCGTCCACCTCAATCAGGTCCGGGAAGCGCCCGGCATCGATCTCGCGGCACGCAGCGCAGCTGCCATCCGGCTCGGCGGTCACCCCGGCCTCGCAGTTGAGGCACTTGGCAAAGATGCGCGCGATGGTGGTCTTGCCCACCCCGCGGGTGCCGGTGAACAGGAAGGCGTGGTGCACGCGCCCGGAACCGAGCGCATTCACCAGCGCCCGGCGCACGTGCTCCTGGCCGATGAGCTCGGAGAATTTCTTCGGGCGCCATTTGCGCGCCAGCGCGGTGTAGCTCATGAACGGTCCCAAGCTGCGACAGTGGAGGCGGCCCGCACCAGCTTAAGCTCCGGCACCCGACATCGTCGCTGCCGCTGCTGCCTTCCGGCCCTGACGGGATTCACGACTGGTCGTCGCGGAGAAACCGATGCGGGCCACCATCGTCCTTCGCAAACAGCGCCAGGTGGCGGAGAGGGTGGGATTCGAACCCACGAACACCCGTTAGGATGTTACTGGAATTCCAGTCCAGCGCCTTCGACCGCTCGGCCACCTCTCCAATCAACAGCTTACAAAGACTTCCCAGAAAATCTGCCCGGCCCGCGCGGGCTGCGCGAAAAACGGCGGCGAATGATAAAGCATGCGACCGCGAGCCGCACGGCACAAAACCGCCGCTCCCGGTAGCCACCGCGGGGCGCTTCAGGCCTGCGGCGGCGGGGGCGGTTTGGCCACCTTGTAGGACGGCGGGGCATCCAGGCACGGGTCCTTGGTGGTGCGCGCGGGCGGCTCCGGCTCCTTCAGCGGCGGCAGCTTCAGCGCCGTGCTCGTGTCCAGCGTGCTCAGGCCCGCGGGGACCGACAGGGGCGCCACGCTGGTGGCGTTCTGGTAGGCCTGGTGCTTGTTGCAGGAATTGCCCCCGCGCAGGCTCTTGCAGCCCCCCAGCAGCAGCGGCATCACTGCCAGGAACACGACGGCAGCCCGGAACTTCATCATCAAGATACCTCGGTAACTTCGTGAACAGCGCGTTCCCGGTAAGGGCGCGCTAGGGCAGCACCTGCGCGGCCTGTGCCGCCTTGCGCACGCTCCCCTGGAACCCCTCCCCCAGGGTCGTCAGCGGCAATCTTACCCCAGAGCCGATGCGCCCCATCTGCAGCAGCAGCCACTTGACCGGGATCGGGTTTGCTTCCAGAAACAGGTCCCGGTGCAGCAGCGCCAGGGCGGCGTCCAGCGCCTGCGCCTGCTCGTGCGCACCGGCCAGGGCGGCCGCCACCATCTGTGACATCTGCCGCGGGGCAACGTTCGCCGTCACCGAGATCACCCCGCGGGCCCCGGCCCGGATGCTCTCGCGGGCGGTCGCATCATCGCCGCTCAGGACCACGAATCCGGGTACGCACAGCCCGAGCAGCTCGCGCACGCGCGCAGGCTCGGGAACCGCCTCCTTGATCCCGATGATGCCGGGCACGCGCGACAGCCGCGCCACGGTGGCCGGGAGCAGATCGACCGCGGTGCGGGCGGGCACGTTGTAGAGCAATACCGGCTTGCCGGCGGCGGCGCTGTTGGCGGCCGCGAAGTGCTGGTACAGCCCCTCCTGCGAGGGCCGGTTGTACGCCGGCGTGACCAGCAGCAGTGCGTCGATGGGCAGGCCGGCGAGCAGGCCGACCTTCGCCACCGTGCCCGCGGTGGAACTGGTACCGGCGCCGGCGATCACGGCCATGCGCCCGCGCACCTGGCGCACCGCGCGCGCGGTCAGCTCGCACACTTCCGCATCACTCAACGTCGGCGACTCGCCGGTGGTGCCACCGACCACGATGCCGCTCGTGCCGCTGTCGGCGTGCCACTCGATGAGCTCCTGCCAGGCGGCGAAGTCGATGCTGCCGTCGGGGCGCATGGGCGTGACGATGGCAACGAGGCTGCCTGAAAACATAGGAGTTCGGAAGCGTGGGCGGGGGGAGCCGGGGATGGTACGAGCGGAGCTTGCGCTGAAGCAAGGGCGAAGTGCGCGGGCCATCTTCCGGTCGCGCCCCGGCCGCACGACGCGCTACACTGCCCGGCAGTAAATCCGCACAGCTGTCCTGAAGCCACCACCCACAGATGAAGCAGCACCTGGCCGTTTCGGCGATCGGCAGCGACCGCACGGGGATGGTCCACGAGCTCACCCGCGTCATCAGCGAGTCCGGCGGCAACATCAGCGAGAGCCGCATGGCGAGCCTCGGCACCGAGTTCGCGATGGTGCTGCTGATCTCGGGCAACTGGCACTCGCTGGCGAAGCTGGAGACCGAACTCAACCGCCTCGCCGAGACCAGCGGGCTGACCATCCACCTGCGCCGCACCGAGCCGCGCACGGCACGCACCGACATGCTGCCGTACTCGATCGACGTGGTGTGCCTGGACCAGAGCGGCATCGTCTCGGGCCTGTCCGGCTTCTTCTCCAGCCGCGGCATCGACATCGCGGAAGTCTCCACGCGCAGCTACCCGGCCGCGCACACCGGGGCGCCGATGTTCGCGGTGCAGATGATCGTGAACGTGCCCAGCCGCATCCACGTTGCGCACCTGCGCGAGGAGTTCATGGAGTTCTGCGACTCGCTGAACCTGGATGCCATCCTTGAACCGGTAAAATCCTAAGAAGCGAGATGCCCACGATTAAGACTGGATCCAAAGTTCCCAACTTCTCCCTGCCCATGACGGGCGGTGGCACGTGGAGCCTGAAGGACAACGCAGGCAAGAACCTCGTGATCTTCTTCTACCCGAAGGACATGACCTCCGGGTGCACGCGCGAATCCCAGGACTTCCGCGATCTGGCGGCCAAATTCACCAGGGCCGGCACCAGGATCGTCGGGATATCGCGTGATTCGGTGGCCTCCCACGACAAGTTTGCGGCCAAGGAGTCCCTGCCCTTCCCGCTGCTCGCCGACACGGACGAAAAGGTCTGCCAGCTGTTTGATGTCATCAAGCAGAAAAGCCTTTACGGCAGAAAGTATCTTGGGGTGGAGCGCAGTACGTTCCTGCTCGACGGCAGCGGCCGCCTGGTGCAGGAGTGGCGCAAGGTAAAAGTGCCCGGTCACGCGGAGGAAGTCCTTGAAGCAGCGCAGCGTCAATGAACCCGGTCCCACCACAGCCTCCGGAGAGATGCGCGAAGTGAAGGGCCGCCCACGCTCGGGGCGCCGCCTGTTCGTGCTCGACACGAACGTGCTCATGCACGACCCGGCGGCGATCTTCCGCTTCGAGGAGCACGACGTGTTCCTGCCGATGGTGGTGCTGGAGGAGCTCGACGCGCACAAGAAGGGGCTCTCGGAGGCCTCGCGCAACGTGCGCCAGGTGAGCCGCTTCCTCGACGAGATGATGCGCGATGCCACCAAGGAGCAGATCGACCGCGGCCTGCAGCTGCCTGACGGCTACTCCGGCAACCACGGCAAGAAGCCCTCCACCGGGCGGCTGTTCTTCCAGACGCGCCAGCTCTCGAGCGTGCTGCCGGAAGGGCTGCCCGGCCAGGGCGGCGACAACCTGATCCTCGCGCAGACGCTCGCGCTCGCCAACGAGCACCAGGATGCGCGCGTGATCCTGGTGTCCAAGGACATCAACCTGCGCATCAAGGCCGCGGTCCTCGGCGTGCACGCCGAGGACTACTACAGCGACAAGACGCTCGAGGACTCCGACGTCCTGTACACCGGCATGGCGGCGCTGCCGGCGAACTTCTGGGAGGCGCACGGCACGGACATGCGCTCGTGGAAGGATGCCGACCGCACCTTCTACGAGATCACCGGACCTGCCGTGCGCGAGTGGCACACCAACGAGGGCCTGTACGAGGACACCCCGCAGGGCATCGAGGGGATGGTGCGCAGGATGGCCGGCGAGACCGCGACCATCGAGCTCACGCGCGACTACCGCAACGAGCGCCACAACGTCTGGGGGCTCACCGCGCGCAACCGCGAGCAGAACTTCGCGCTCAACCTGCTGATGGACCCGGAGATCGACTTCGTCAGCATCCTCGGCCCCGCCGGCACCGGCAAGACGCTGCTGGCGCTGGCCGCAGGCCTCATGCAGACGCTCGAGATCAACCGCTTCGTCGAGATCATCATGACGCGCGTGACGATCCCGCTCGGTGAGGACATCGGCTTCCTGCCCGGCACCGAGGAGGAGAAGATGGAGCCGTGGATGGGGGCGCTCATGGACAACCTCGAGGTGCTCACCGGCACCCAGGAGGGCGGCAACTGGGGGCGGGCGGCGACCAACGACCTGCTGCGCAACCGCATCAAGATCCGCTCGCTGAACTTCATGCGCGGGCGCACCTTCCTCAACCGCTTCCTGATCCTGGACGAGGCGCAGAACCTCACCCCGAAGCAGATGAAGGCGCTGATCACCCGCGCCGGCCCCGGCACCAAGCTCGCCTGCATCGGCAACATCGCCCAGATCGACACCCCGTACCTGTCCGAGATGACCTCGGGGCTCACCTACGCGGTGAACCGCTTCCGCGGCTGGGAACATTCCGGGCACGTCACCCTGGTGCGCGGGGAGCGCTCGCGGCTGGCCGATTTCGCTTCCGACATTCTCTAGGTGTAGGCTAAACGGCCCGGAACCCGAGGGCGCTTGTAAGCGTCTGTAAACCTAGGGAAACTTAGGGCCGCCCTGGGCGGTCTAACGATACCATGCGCCGCCTGTTCCCCGTCCTGCTGACCGCGCTGCTGCTGACCACGGCAGTCGCCTTCGCCGATCCGCCCGGAGCGAGCAAGCCCATCCTGCTCGGCACCCCGGCGGCGGGCTCCGACCTGCCCGAGCTCGGCAGCCCCGCCGCCGAGGCGCTCTCGCAGTCGGACGAGTACCGCCTCGGGGCGATGGTCGCGCACGAGCTGCGCGAGGAGAACGCGCTGCTGGAGGACCCGGAGGTCAGCGAGTACCTGAACGACGTAGGGGACCGACTGGCCGCGCAGAGCGCCACCGGCGGGGCCAACTTCCAGTTCTTCGTCATCAAGGACCCGACGATCAACGCCTTCGCGGTCCCCGGCGGCTACATCTTCATCCACCAGGGCCTGGTACTGGCGACCTCCAGCGAATCGGAGCTCGCCGGCGTGATGGCGCACGAAATCGCGCACGTCACGCAGCACCACATCGCCCGCCAGATCCGCGCGCAGAGCCAGCAGGCGATGGCCTCCGCGGCGATGCTGCTCGCGGCGATCCTGCTGGGCGCTGCCGGCGGCGGCCAGGCTGTGGAGGGCGGCATCGCCGCCGCGCAGGGCATCTCCGCGCAGCTGCAGATCAACTTCACGCGCGACAACGAGATGGAGGCCGACCGCGTCGGCATGGGCTACCTCGCCGGCGCCGGCTTCGATCCCAATGCGATGGGCGACATGTTCGAGACCATGAGCCGCCACGAGGGGCTGGCGGCCACCTACATCCCGGCGATGCTCATCAACCACCCGGTCACCTCCGACCGCATCGCCGAGGCGCGCGCGCGCGCCAGCCAGTTCGCCCCGCGCAAGGGCCACGACTCGCAGAGCTACGAGATGATCCGTGAGCGCGTGCGCGTGCTCACCACCACTGCCGACGTCGACCTCGCCGCCTACTACCGCAAGAAGATCGAGCGCGGCGAGGCCACGCTGGCCGACCGCTACGCGCTCGCCCTCACGCTCATGCAGCACAACCAGGCGGACGAGGCGGTGAAGATCCTCGCCGAGCTCACCAAGGCGCACGAGGGGCTGATCCTGCTGCACATCGGCCTCGCCCAGGCGCAGATCAAGGACCACCACGTCAAGGAGGGCATGGCCACCTTCGCGCAGGCGGAGAGACTGTTCCCGCGCAACATCCCGGTCACGGTGCACTACGCGGAGGCGCTCATGGAGGAGGGCCACCCGATGGAGGCGCACAACATGCTGCTCGACCTGTTCAACATCGTGCCGCCGACCCCCGACCAGATCCGCCTCACGGCGCTCGCCGCCAGCGCCGCCGGCGATGCCGGCGATGCCTACTTCTACATGGGCGAGTACCAGATCGCCGGCGGGGATCTGAGCCTTGCCGCCCAGCAGCTGCAGCTCGCCCTCGCCTCCCCGCACATCAGTCAGATCCAGCGCCAGCGCTACCAGGCACGCCTCGACGAGGTGCGCGATTACCTGATGAGCATGCGCAAGCGCCAGATCGCCGACAACGGCGACGGTCAGGGTCAGGGCCAGCAGGGAGGCCACGGGGGCCACTGAATCGCCGCGGCGGCGCGGCTGCTACAATGCCCGTCACTTTCCCGGCGGACATCCCATGCGCGCGACCCCTATCCGGACCGCACTGCTGACGGCTTGCCTGAGCTTGCTGGGGGCCTGCGCGAGCCTGCCGAAGGACTCCCAGCGCAGCCCGCGTGACCCGTGGGAGCGGATGAACCGCGGCACCTACAAGTTCAACGACGCCCTCGACCGGGGGATCGTCAAGCCGGTCGCCAAGGGCTACGCGAAGGTGACCCCGCAACCGGTGCGCACCGGGGTCACCAACTTCTTCGACAACATCGAGACCCCGATCACCATCGCGAACGATCTGCTGCAGTGGCAGGTCAGGGCATTCTTCAACGACACCGCGCGCCTGGTACTCAACACGACCCTGGGCATCGGCGGCCTGCTGGACCCGGCCACGCGCGCCGGCCTGGACAAGAACGACCGCGACTTCGGCCAGACCCTCGGGATGTGGGGCGTCAAGAGCGGCCCCTACGTGGTACTGCCGGTGCTCGGGCCGTCGGATGTGCGCGATGCGGTGGGCCGGGCGGCGGATGATTTCGCGAACCCGCGCCACTACGTGCACAACAGCTGGGTGGCCTGGGGCATGTGGGGAGTGCGCGGCATCGACAGCCGCAGCCGCCTGCTGTACGCGGACAACATCCTGCAGGGCGCCTACGACCCGTACGCCTTCGTGCGCAATGCCTACCTGCAGCACCGCGACTTCAAGGTCAGCGGCGGCCAGCCCTCCCAGGACGAGAACCAGCAGGAGCAGCAGCTGCTGGACGAGGCGGACCAGGCGGAGAAGGACAACGCCGCGGCCCCCGCGGCCACCGCCCCGGCTGCGCCGCCGAGCCCGCCTCCCGGCACGCCGCCGAAGTAGCGCCCCCGAAAGTGCGCTAGACCCCGCGCTCGAGCAGACCCTCGACCTCGCTGATGCGTGCCAGCGCCGCGAAGCCCTGCGGCAACCCGACATAGCGCAGTGCGTGCCCGGAGGCCTTCGCGCTGGCCAGCCAGTCCAGGAGCACCGCAAGTCCTGCGCTGTCGGCGCCATCGATGCCGGCACAGTCCATCACCAGCGCCGGCTGCGAAGGGGCGGCGGCCATGACGGCAAGCCCCGCCAGGCGCGCGGCACGCGCCGTGGCAAAGGTCAGCGGCCCGTGCGCGGCGAGTGCGCCGCCCGCGCCCACCTCGATCACGAACGCCGCGCGGGCGTCCTCGGCGGCCCGGCTCACTTGGCCTGCTTGCCGATCGAGCTCGGCGTCTCGCCGGCATCCAGGCGCTTGATCACCGCATCCAGGCCCTGCGACTCGATCTGCGGCTTGAAGTCCTCGCGGTAGCTGTTCACGTAGCTGATGCCATCGATCACCACGTCCCAGGCCTTCCAGCCTGCCGCGGTCCTGCGCATGTAGTAGTTGACCGCCACCCGGTCGCCACTGGAGCGCTTGACCTCGGTGCGCACCGTGGCGCGGGGGGCATTGGCATCGACCGTGCTCGGGTAGATCTTCAGCCGGTCGGCGGTGAAGTCCGACAGTGCCGAGCCGTAGTTGTTGAGCAGCGACTTGTAGAAGGCGTCGATGAAGCGCTTGCGCTGGTCGGCGGTTGCCGTGCGCCAGTACTGGCCGAGTACCAGCTGCGCGGAGAACTCGCTGTCGAAGTGCGGCAGCAGGTACTTGTTCACCAGCGCATTCACCTTGGTGGGGTCGCTCTTGTAGGCCGCGCGGTCCCTGTCCAGCTCGCTCAGCATGCCCTGGGCGGCCGTCTGGATCACGTCCGAGGGACTCTCGGCCGTGGGCGCCGCGGGCGCGGTGGCGGGGGCCTGGGCGTGCGCCCAGGAGCAGGCAAGCATCATCGCTACCACAAGACTCGTGTATCTCATTGCTTCGGCTCCGCGTTGCTCTTGTCGCCCGTGTTTTTGCCGCCGACCTCGCCCTTGGCACTGGCGTAGTTGGCAAAGAACTTGTTGATCAGGCTCTCGAGCACCAGTGCCGACTGGGTCTGCTCGATCACGCTGCCCTGCTTGAGGAAGATGTCCGTGCCGCCGGGGCTCAGGCCGATGTACTTGCCCCCGAGCAGCCCCTGCGTCTGGATCGCCGCGAAGCTGTCCTCCGGGATCTGGTTGTACTGGTCGGAGATGCGCATGAACACCTGTGCCTTGTAGTCCTTGAGGTTGTAGGCGATCTTGGTGACCACGCCGACGTTCACCCCGGACATCGCCACCGGGGAGCCGACCTTCAGGTCGCCGATGTTGTCGAACTCCGCGCTCACCAGGTAGCCCTTGGGCTTGCCGAGCCTAAGGCCGCTGGCCGGCAGCTGCGTCGTCAGGAACAGCAGTGCCGCAAAGCCCAGCAGCACGAACAGTCCGGTTCCGATCTCGAGTGTTCGATTGGGACGCATAGGCTTAGTTTCCTTCCAGGAATGCCGCGGTCAGCACGTAGTCCAGCAGCAGCACCAGCACCGAGGAGGCAACGACGGTGCGGGTGGTCGCAAGGCCCACGCCGGCGGCGGTCGGTTCGGCGTTGTAGCCCTCGTAGACGGCGATCAGGCTGCAGGCGACGCCGAAGACGAGGGCCTTGACCAGTCCCTCGGACACCTCGCGCATGCCGATCGACCCCTGCATCTGCGACCAGAAGACCCCGCGGTCGACGCTCATCAGCTGCACGCCGATCAGCTGTGCGCCGTAGAGGCCGATGACGCTGAAGATCGCCACCAGCAGTGGCATCGCGATCACCCCGCCGAGGAAGCGCGGCGCGGCCACGAAGCGCAGCGGGTCCACGGCCATGATCTCCATCGCGGTCAGCTGGTCGGTGGCGCGCATGAGCCCGATCTCGCTGGTGAGCGAGGTGCCGGCGCGGCCGGCGAACAGCAGCGCGGTGATGACCGGGGCGAGCTCCTTGAGCAGGCCGATCGCCGAGGCGCTGCCCAGGGCCTCCTCGGAGCCGAAGCGGCGCAGCAGCTGGTAGCCCTGCAGTCCGAGCACCATGCCGACGAACAGGCCGGCGAGCATGATGATGATGAGCGAACGGGCCCCGGCGTTGTACACCTGCGCCACCACCAGGCGCGGGCGGGCGAGTGCCGGCAGGCAGTGCCTGAGCAGGCGCACCAGGAACAGCGTCACCGCGCCGAGCTTGCGGACGCCCTCGCTCAGGTACCCGGGGCTGCTCATTGCTCCTCCGTGGACAGCAGCTGCGTGAGGTAGTCCTGCGCCGGGTAGTTGAACTCCACCGGGCCGTCGGCGCTGCCGGTCATGAACTGGCGCACCGCCGGGGAGCTGCTGTCGCGCAGCTGCGCGGGGGTGCCGGCGGCGGCCACCTTGCCCCCCGACAGCAGGTAGCTGTCGTCGGCGATGGTGGACAGCTCAGCCACGTCGTGGCTGACCACGATGGTGGTGATCCCCAGGGCCTGGTTCATCTGCTGGATGAGCCGCAGGATCACCCCGAGGGAGATCGGATCGAGACCGGCGAAGGGCTCGTCGTAGATGAGCACCTCCGGGTCCATGACGATCGCGCGGGCCAGTGCCACGCGGCGCGCCATGCCGCCGGAGAGTTCGCTGGGCATCAGCTGCGCCGCCCCGCGCAGGCCCACCGCCTGCAGCTTGGTGAGCACGAGCGTGCGCACCAGCGCTTCGGGCAGGTCGGTGTGCTCGCGCACCGGGAAGGCGACGTTCTCGAACACGGACAGGTCGGTGAGCAGCGCGCCGTTCTGGAACAGCATGCCCATGCGCCGGCGCAGCGCGTAGACCTCGCGGCTGCCGAGGGAGCTCACTTCCTGGCCGAAGGCGAGCACCCGGCCGCGGTCGGCCCTGATCTGCGCGGTGAGCAGGCGCAGCAGCGTCGTCTTGCCCGTCCCGCTCGGACCCATGATCGCGGTGATGCGCCCGCGGCGCGCGCTCAGGGACAACCCGGCAAAGATCGGCCGCCCGCCGACGGCGTAATCCACGCCGGCCACGTCGAACACGGCATCAACGGCGCTTGGCTGCACCCCCGGCGGGGAGATGGCGGAGTTTGTCACGCGCGCGCGGGGGCCGCTCCTCAGGCGGCCTGGGTCTCCATGTCGGCAGCGTAGCCGCCGGTGCTGGCCAGGCCGTTGAGCCTGGCGCGCTTGGCGAACTCCTGCTGTGCGGCGGCGAAGCTGGCCGGCGCCCCGCCCCAGGCCTTGAGCGCGGTGTCCTGCAGCGCACGGCCGTAGCTGAAGGTGAGCGCCCAGGGCAGCGGCGCCATCTGGTTCATCAGCGCGAGGTGCAGCGTGGCCTCGGCGGAAGACTGGCCGCCGGAGAGGAAGGCGATGCCGGGCACCGCGGGCGGCACGTGCCGGCGCAGCACCCGGAGCGTGGCCTCGGCCACCGCCTGCGGGGGAGCGCGATTGGCGGCCTTCTTGCCCGAGATCACCATGTTCGGCTTGAGCACCATGCCCTCGAGCAGCACGCGCGCGGTGTACAGCTGGTGGAATACGCTCTGCAGCACCAGCGAGGTCACTTCCTCGCAGCGCTCGATCGAGTGCGCCCCGTCCATCAGCACTTCCGGCTCGACGATCGGCACGATGCCGTTTTCCTGGCAGAGCGCGGCGTAGCGGGCGAGAGCGTGCGCGTTGGCATTGATGGCCGACCAGCTCGGGATCCCTTCCGCGATGTCGATCACCGCGCGCCACTTGGCAAAGCGCGCCCCCAGGGCGTGGTAGGCGACCAGGCGCTCGCGCAGGCCGTCGAGGCCCTCGGTGACAGTCTCGCCCGGGCAGCCGGCGAGGGGCTTGGCGCCCTGGTCCACCTTGATGCCCGGGATCATGCCGTTCTGGGCCAGGTACTGCGGGAACGGCGTGCCGTCCTTGGTCTTCTGGCGGATGGTCTCGTCGTAAAGGATGACGCCGCTGATGGCCTTGGTGGCCGGCGCGGCCGTGAACAGCAGTTCCCGGTAGGTACGGCGGTTCTCCTCGGTCGACTCGAGCTTGATGGCATCGAAGCGCTTCTTGATGGTGCCGCTGCTTTCGTCCGCGGCCAGCAGGCCCTTTCCCTTGGCCACCATTGCATGGGCAATGCGCATAAGCTCGCTCGGGTTCATCGTCATCGTCCTCCGGCTGTGACGGGCGGGTGGCCGATACGCGCAACGGCTGCGCGTGGAGACCCGGGCGTCGTGGAACAGGCCCCGATTTTGGGGCCGCCAAGGATAGCAAATCGGCCCCTCCCCCGGCCGCTGAGCCCCATCCCGGCTTGGTTCTGGTCCAAAATAGCACTAAAATGGTCCTAGTTTTGAAGGGGACCCCCAGATGCTGCGCATCAGCCGGCTGACCGACTACGCGACCGTACTGCTCGCGGCCCTCGCGGGGGAGCCCGCGCGGCTGCAGACGGCCACCGCGCTGGCCGAGCACACCCATATCGCCGCCCCCACGGTGAGCAAGATCCTCAAGCAGCTGCAGCGCGCCGGCCTGGTGGTCTCCACCCGCGGCACCCACGGCGGCTACCAGCTGGCCCGGCCGCCGGCGCAGATCAGCGCCGCGGCGATCCTGGATGCGCTGGAGGGCCCGGTGGCCCTCACCGACTGCGCCGCCGGCGAGGGCCACTGCGGCATCGAGCACACCTGCCAGGTGGGGCGCGTGTGGCAGCGCCTGAACCTGGCCATCCGCCGCTCGCTGCACGAGGTGACGCTCGCGCAGCTGGCCGGGATCGAGGCGGCGCCGGTGCGCTTCCCGGCTCTGGAGCGCGAGATGAAGGCGGCCACGAGCCGCCACCCGGTGCGCCACCCATGAGCGAACCGGTCAACGAGAGCACCCGGCAGCTGGAGAGCCTGCTCGCCGGCGGCTACCGCCACGGCTTCGTGACCGAGATCGATGCGGACACCGTGCCGCCGGGGCTGGATGAGGATGTGGTGCGCCTGATCTCGCGCAAGAAGCAGGAGCCGCAGTTCCTCACCGACTGGCGCCTGCGCGCGCTCAGGCACTGGCGCTCCATGCCCGAGCCGCACTGGGCGCACCTGAAGATCGCGCCCATCGACTACCAGGGCATCTCCTACTACTCGGCGCCGAAGTCGAAGAAGGACGGCCCGAAGAGCCTCGCCGAGGTCGACCCGAAGCTGCTCGAGACCTACGAGAAGCTCGGCGTGCCACTGCACGAGCGCGCGCGCCTGGCCGGGGTCGCGGTCGATGCGGTGTTCGACTCGGTCTCGGTGGCCACCACCTTCAAGGAGCGCCTGCACGCTGCCGGGGTGGTGTTCTGCCCGTTCTCGGAGGCGGTGCGCACGCACCCGCAGTTGATCGAGCAGTACCTGGGGAGCGTGGTCCCGTACACCGACAACTTCTTCGCGACCCTGAACTCCGCGGTGTTCACCGACGGCTCGTTCGTGTACATCCCCAAGGGGGTGCGCTGCCCGATGGAGCTGTCCACCTACTTCCGCATCAATGCCATCAACACCGGGCAGTTCGAGCGCACGCTGATCATCGCCGACGAGGGCAGCCACGTGAGCTACCTCGAGGGGTGCTCGGCACCACAGCGCGACGAGAACCAGCTGCACGCGGCGGTGGTGGAGCTCATCGCGCTGGAGAACGCCTACATCAAGTACTCCACCGTGCAGAACTGGTACCCCGGGGATGCGCAGGGCAAGGGCGGCATCTATAACTTCGTCACCAAGCGCGGCGAGTGCCGCGGCGCGCACTCACACATCTCCTGGACGCAGGTGGAGACCGGCTCGGCGATCACCTGGAAGTACCCGAGCTGTGTGCTGCGCGGGGCCGGCTCCATCGGGGAGTTCTACTCGGTGGCCACGGTGAACAACCACCAGCAGGCCGACACCGGCACCAAGATGATCCACATCGGCGCCGACACGCGCAGCACCATCATCTCCAAGGGCATCTCCGCCGGCCACGGCCAGAACACCTACCGCGGCCTGGTGAAGGTGCTGCCGAGCGCCCACGGCGCCCGCAACTTCACGCAGTGCGACTCGCTGCTGATGGGCGCTGAGTGCGGTGCGCACACCTTCCCGTACGTGGAGGTGAAGAACCCGAGCGCCACTGTCGAGCACGAGGCGAGCACCTCCAAGATCAGCGAGCAGCAGCTGTTCTACTGCCTGGCGCGCGGCATCGCCGCCGAGGATGCCGTCAACATGATCGTCAGTGGCTTCTGCAAGTCCGTATTCAAGGAACTGCCGATGGAATTCGCCGTTGAAGCACAGAACCTCCTGGCCGTGAGCCTCGAGGGGGCGGTGGGCTAAAGCATGACCGGCGCAAGAAAAGTGCTCCTCGAGGTCAAGGACCTTCATGTCAGCATCGAGGGCAAGAAGATCCTGAATGGCCTCAGCCTGAGCGTCGCCGCCGGCGAGGTGCACGCCATCATGGGCCCGAACGGCTCGGGCAAGAGCACGCTCGCCAACGTGCTGGCCGGGCATCCCGGCTATGAGGTCACCGCCGGCAGCGTCACCTTCGAGGGCGCGGACCTGCTCAGGCTCGCCCCCGAGGCGCGCGCGCGCGCCGGGGTGTTCCTCGGCTTCCAGTACCCGGTGGAGATCCCGGGCGTGAACAACGTCTACCTGCTCAAGGCCGCCTTGAATGCGGCGCGCAAGGAGCGCGGCCTCACCGAGGTCGATGCCTTCGACTTCCTCACCATGGTGCGCGAGAAGATGAAGCTGATGCGCATGGACGACAGCTTCCTGTCGCGCGGGGTGAACGAGGGCTTCTCGGGTGGAGAGAAGAAGCGCAACGAGATCCTGCAGATGCTGGTGCTGGAGCCGACGCTGGCCATCCTGGACGAGACCGACTCGGGCCTGGACATCGATGCCCTGAAGATCGTCGCCGCCGGCGTCAACACGCAGCGCTCCCCGGAGCGCGCCTGCGTGCTGGTGACGCATTACCAGCGCCTGCTGGACTACGTGGTACCGGACTTCGTGCACGTGCTGGTGCGCGGGCGCATCGCGCGCAGCGGCGACCGGGCGCTCGCCCTGGAGCTCGAGCGCCGCGGCTACGACTGGGTGAGCGGCGAGGCCGCCTGAGTCACCCGATGAGCGCCCTCGCCACCCGCATCGCGCAGGACTTCGCCGCCGCCGCCACCTGCGCTGCCGAGGGCCCGGCCCAGGCGCGCCGCCGCAGCGCGCTGCAACTGCTCGAGGCCACCGGCCTGCCGGGCACGCGCGAGGAGAACTGGAAGTACGCGAGCCTGCGCGGACTGGAGCGCCTGCGCTTCGTGCCGGCGCCCGCGAGCGCCACGGCCATCCCCGACACCGCCCTGCCCGCCCCGGTCGCAGGCTTCAGCCGCTACGTGTTCGTCGACGGGCGCTTCGCGCCCGCACTGTCGGCATCCACCGCCGGCCCGTTCACGCCGCTGGCGCAGGACCCCCCGCCGGAGGACCTGCCGCGGGGCCCGGACCAGCGCTTTGCACTGCTCAACGAGGCCTTCGCCACCGACGGGGCAGGTATCCACGTCAGCCGCAGCTCCGCCCCGGTGCGCCTGGAGCTGATCTTCCTCGCCAGCGCCGCGGCGCACAGTGGCGGCTCCTACCCGCGCGTGCAGGTGCAGGTCGAGGAGTGCGCGAGCCTTGAGCTGATCGAGCGGCACCTGAGCGCCGCCGCGCTGGGGAGCTTCGTGAACAGTGCCGCGCAGGTGAGCCTCGCGCGCGGCGCGCAGTGCCGGCACTACCGTCTGCAGGAGCTGGCGGCGGGCAGCACCGCCTTCGATACCCTGAGCGCGAGTCTGGCGCAGGATGCCTCCTACCGGGTGCACCTGATCGGCCTGGGAGCGGCGGCCGCGCGTGCCACGCTGCGCGTGCGCCTGGGCGGGGCGGGCGCGGCCGTGGCGCTCGCCGCCGTGGCCCTGGGCGCACGCCAGCAGGTCCAGGACCTGTTCGCCCTGTTCGAGCATGCCGCCCCGCGCACGCGCAGCGAGCAGCTGTTCCGCGGCATCGCCGCGGCGCGCGCGCGCGTGGCCTGCAACGGCAAGGTGGTGGTCGAGCGCGGCGCCACGGGAGCGGACTCGCAGCAGTCGCTGCGCGGACTCCTGGCAGGGGCCGAGGCGGAGATCGACGTGCGCCCGCAGCTGGAGATCTACACCGATGAGGTGCGCTGCAGCCACGGCGCCACGACCGGCAAGCTCGATGAGCAGATGCTGTTCTACCTGCTGTCGCGCGGCCTGCAGCGCGACAGCGCGCAGCGCCTGCTCAAGTGGGCGTTCCTCGAGGATGCCATCGCCAGCATCGAGGTGCCGCAGCTGCGCCGCCAGATCGAGCTCGCCCTCGCCGGCGCGCTCGAGGATGAAACCCTGAAGGAGCTGCTGTAGTGGCCGCCAACCCCAAGAGCACGCCGATCCCCGCCTATGACGTGGCGCGCGTGCGTGCCGACTTCCCGATCCTCGCCACCACCGTGCACGGGCACCCGCTGGTGTACCTGGACAGCGCCGCCTCCTCGCAGCGCCCGCGCGCGGTGCTGCGCGCGATCGAGTACTACGAGACGCACTCGCACGCCAACGTGCACCGCGGCGTGCACGCGCTCAGCCAGGCGGCCACGGCCGCCTTCGAGGGCGCGCGCGAGCGCGTGCGCCGCTTCGTCAACGCGTCTTCCGTGCGCGAGGTGGTGTTCGTGCGCGGCACCACCGAGGCCATCAACCTGGTGGCGCAGTCCTATGGGCGCCCGCGCTTCCGGCCCGGGGACGAGATCCTGATCACCGCGCTCGAGCACCACGCCAACATCGTGCCCTGGCAGATGGTGTGCGAGCAGACCGGGGCGAGCCTCAAGGTGGCCCCCATCAACCGCCGCGGTGAGCTGGAGTTCGAGGAGTATCTGAAGCTTCTGTCCCCGCGCACGCGCCTGGTCGGCACCGCGCACGTCTCCAACGCCCTGGGCACGGTGCTGCCGGTGCAGCGCATCATCGAGGCCGCCCACGCCGCGGGAGCCGTGGTGCTGGTCGATGGCGCCCAGGCGGTGCCGCACATCCCGGTCGACGTGCGCGCCCTGGGTGCGGACTTCTACGCCTTCTCCGGCCACAAGCTGTACGGCCCGACGGGCATCGGCGTGCTCTATGCGCGCGAGGAGCTGCTCAGTGCCATGCCCCCCTGGCAGGGTGGCGGGGACATGATCCTCACGGTGTCCTTCGAGAAGACCACCTACAACGAGCTCCCCTACCGCATGGAAGCCGGCACGCCGAACATCACAGGCGCGGTGGGGCTGGCGGCGGCGATGGACTACGTCGAGTCCCTAGGCATCGCCGCGATCGCTGCCCACGAGGACCGGCTGCTCCGGCACGCCACCGAGGAGCTCAGCCGCATCCCCGGGATCACCCTCATCGGCACCGCGGCCGAGAAGGCCTCGGTGCTGTCCTTCACGATGCAGGGCGTGCACCCGCACGACCTGGGCACGATCCTGGACTCGCAGGGGGTGGCGGTGCGCACCGGGCACCACTGCGCGATGCCGGTCATGACCTTCTTCGGGGTGCCCGCCACCGCGCGCGCCTCCTTCGGCTGCTACAACGACGAGGCGGACATCGCCGCCCTGGTGCGGGCGCTGCACAAGGTGCGCGAGGTCTTCGGCTGATGGAACTGCAGGATCTCTACCGCGACCTGATCCTCGATCACAACCGGCAGCCGCGCAACTTCGGGCGCCTGCCCGAGCCTGCCCGGCATGCCCAGGGCCACAACCCGCTGTGCGGCGATGCGCTCACGGTGTTCGTGCGCCTGGACGGGGAGCGCGTGGCCGACATCCGCTTCGAGGGCACCGGGTGTGCGATCTCCACCGCTTCGGCCTCGCTGATGACCGAGGCGGTCAAGGGCAAGGACCGCGCGGCGATCGGCGAGCTGTACGGCAAGGTGCACGCGCTGCTCACGCAGCAGGATGCCCCGGCGGATGCCTCCCTGGGCAAGCTCGCCGCGCTCTCCGGCGTGCGCGAGTTCCCCGCGCGCGTGAAGTGCGCGAGCCTGTGCTGGCACACCCTCAATGCCGCCCTCACCGAGGGTGCCGCCACGGTATCCACCGAGTAGTCCCACCGATGCGCAGAACCGAGAACGAGCCGTTCGTCGTCAACCGCGAGGTCAAAGCGGTGATCGTGCCCGCCGGCCAGGAAGTGAACCTCAAGCCCGGCCAGGCCGGCTACATCACCCAGGCCCTCGGCGGCAGCTTCACCCTGTACATCGACGGCAACCTGTTCCGCCTCTCGGGCGAGGATGCGGACGCGATCGGCCAGGAGGCCGTCAAGCCGCCGGAACTGCCACCCAATGCCGGGGAGGAGGACGTCAAGAAGCTCGCCTGGGAGCAGATGCGCACCTGCTACGACCCGGAGATCCCGATCAACATCGTCGACCTCGGCCTGGTGTACGAGTGCGAGGTGCAGGGCAACGCCGACGGCACGCGCACGGTCGAAGTCAAGATCACACTCACCGCCCCGGGCTGCGGCATGGGTGACATCCTGGTGGATGACGTGCGCGACAAGATCCGGCGCATCCCCACCGTGAGCGAGGTCAGGGTGGAACTGACTTTCGATCCGCCCTGGAACCAGAGCATGATGACCGAGGCGGCACGTCTTCAGACCGGCATGTTTTGAAAGGAACGGCATGAGTTCGCAGTGGGCAGACGTGGGTGGCGCGGACGAGGTGAGCGAGAGCAGTCCGCTGGCGGTGTTCGTCAACGGCGTGGCACTGATCGTGGTGCGCTGTGGCGAGGCGCTGTACGCGGTGGACAACATGTGCACCCACGACGGGGAGACCCTGGGGGAGGCCCAGGTGGAGGACTGCCAGGTCATCTGCCCGCGCCATGGGGCGCACTTCTGCCTCAAGACCGGCGCCGCGCTCACCCCGCCGGCGTACGAGCCGCTGCGCACCTACCCGGCGCGCCTGGACAACGGGCGCGTGCTGGTGGAACTTCCTGCCTGAGGAGGCGCGCATGAAGCGCCTGACGCTCATGCGCCACGCCGACGCCCGCTGGAAGGATTCCGGCGTCTCGGACCTGGAGCGCCCGCTGAACCGGCGCGGCACCGCCGATGCGGAAGCCATGGCGCGGCGTCTCGCCGAGCGCGGGCTGGTGCCGGAGCTGATCCTGGCCAGCCCCGCGCGCCGCACCCAGCAGACCGCGGAGATCCTGGCCCGCGAGTTTGCCGCCGCCGCGCCGCGCGTGGTGCGCGAGGAGGCCCTCTATCTCGCCGCGGCCGCGGAGCTTCTGAAGATGGCGCAGACCACCGGGCCGCGCATCACGCACCTGCTGATCGTCGCCCACAACCCGGGAATCTCGGAGCTGGTGGACGTGCTCTTGCCGCACGAGCCGCCGGCGGAGCTGCCGGCAGCCGGCTTGTGCTCGATCGGCTTCGGCTGCAGCGCGTGGGACGAGATCGGCGCCGGTCAGGTGACGGAGGTGCAGCGCGAGGCGCCCGCCGCGCGCCTCTTTGGGCTGTTCAACCCTTAAGGGTCAGCACTCCGGGACGTTGACCGCGAGCCCCCCCTGGGAGGTCTCCTTGTAGATCGTCGACATGTCGATGCCGGTCTGGCGCATGGTGCTGATCACCTGGTCGAGGGAGACCTTGTGCGATCCGTCCCCGCGCATGGCGAGCCGTGCGGCGTTGATCGCCTTCACCGAGCCCATGGCGTTGCGCTCGATGCACGGGATCTGCACCAGGCCGGCCACCGGATCGCAGGTGAGACCCAGGTTGTGCTCCATGCCGATCTCGGCGGCGTTCTCGATCTGCTCGGTCGTGCCCTGCAAGGCGGCCACCAGGCCCGCGGCTGCCATCGAGCAGGCGACGCCCACCTCGCCCTGGCAGCCCATCTCGGCGCCCGAGATCGAGGCATTGCGCTTGTAGAGCATGCCCATCGCGGCGGCCACCAGCAGGAAGCGGATGACGCCCTCCTCGTTCGCCCCGTCCTCGAAGCGGCGGTAGTAGTGCAGCACCGCCGGCACGATCCCGGCAGCTCCGTTGGTCGGGGCGGTCACCACGCGCCCGCCGGCCGCGTTCTCCTCGTTCACCGCGAGCGCGTAGGCGTTCACCCAATCCATCAGTTCCAGCGGCTTCACCGTACCGCTCTCGGTGAGCATGCGGTACAGGCGTGGCGCGCGGCGGCGCACCTTGAGCACCCCGGGCAGGAGTCCCGTCTGGCGGAAGCCGCGCTCCACGCAGGCCTGCATCACCTGCCAGATGTGCAAGAGCTTCGCGCGCACCTCCGCCGGTTGCGCCCAGGTGTACTCGTTGGCGAGCATCAGCTCGTACAGCTCCAGGCCGTGCTCGCGGCACAGCGTGAGCAGGTCCTCCCCCGAGGTGAACGGGTACGGCGGCGCTGCGTGCGTGCGCACCTCGCGCGCCTCCTCCTCGTCGCCGCGCACCACGAAGCCGCCACCGACGGAGTAGTAGTCGTCCTCGCGCAGCACGCTGCCATCGGCGCCGAGGGCGCTGAAGCGCATGCCGTTGGAATGGCGCGGCAGGCGCTCGTGCATCATGAACAACAGCTGCATCGGCTCGTCGAAGCTGACCTCGTGCGCGCCCAGCAGGCGGATGCGCCCGCTGGCGCGGATGCGTGCCACCGTCGGGTCGATGCTGTCCGGGTCCACGCTCTCCGGCTGCGCGCCCTCGAGACCTGCGAGGATCGCCCGGTCGGTGCCATGCCCCCTGCCGGTCAGGGCCAGCGAGCCGTACAGGCGCACCGCAATCTGGGTGGTCTTCTCCAGCAGCCCGTCGCGCTGCAAGCCCAGCACGAACTCGCGCGCGGCGCGCATCGGGCCCATCGTGTGGGAGCTGGAAGGACCGATGCCGACCTTGAAGATGTCAAAAACGCTCAGGGTCATGGGATGCAACCTCAGGAGGGTCCCGCCGGGGCCCTGCAGGGTTTGAGTCTGCGGCCTTGAGCCGCGCCGGACATGCATTGCGGCGACGTCCGGGGACTCAAATGCGACCCTTAAGCCGCCGCAGGCGGGCACGCTCGTGCTTGTCCGGGCGGTGGTCCGGGCGCACGGTCAGTGCCCCGGCGACCTTCATGTGCTGCGCAAACTCCACCCGGCGCGCCGCGCTGGCGGGGCTCTCGGTGTAGCAGAGCGCGGCTGCGCGCGCCGGGCCGCGCCGCGCGGGGATGGCCACCACGGTGCACTCAAATTCGGTCGCGCCGCGCCGGAAGCTGACGATGTCCCCGGGGCGCACCGGGTGGGCCGCCTTCGCGCGCGCGCCATTTATGTGAACCCGGCCGCCGCCGACGGCCGCGGCGGCCAGGGTGCGCGAGGGCGCCAGGCGCACGGCAAACAGCCAGCGGTCGATGCGGGCCGCCCCGGAGGGCGTGCTTGAAGGTTCTGACACGGCCCTCCAGTATAATTCCTCAATGAAGGACACTCTCACTACCCGCCTGCGCGCAGACCTTGCGGCCCTGCGCGAGCAGGGACTGTACAAGGGCGAGCGGGTGCTCGAGGGGCCGCAGGGCGGGCTGGTGCGTACCGGCGGCCGCGAGGTCATCAACCTGTGCGCCAACAACTACCTGGGCCTGGCCAACCACCCGGCCGTGCGCGCCGCCGCCAAGGACGCCCTCGACCGCTATGGCTACGGCATGGCCTCGGTGCGCTTCATCTGCGGCACCGACGAGCTGCACAAGAGCCTCGAGCAGCGCCTGGCGCGCTTCCTCGGCACCGAGGACGTCATCCTCTACTCCTCGTGCTTCGATGCCAACGGCGGGCTGTTCGAGACGCTGCTGGACGAGCGCGACGCGGTGATCTCCGATGCGCTCAACCACGCCTCCATCATCGACGGCATCCGCCTGTGCAAGGCGCAGCGGCTGCGCTACGCCAACTCCAACATGGCCGAGCTCGAGCAGTGCCTGAAGGACAGCCAGGGCGCGCGCACCCGCCTGATCGCCACCGACGGGGTGTTCTCGATGGATGGCTTCATCGCCAGGCTGCCGGCGATCTGCGAGCTCGCCGAGCGCTACGACGCGCTGGTCATGGTCGATGACTCGCATGCCACCGGTTTCATGGGCGCCACGGGGCGCGGCACCCCCGAGCACTGCGGCGTCGCCGCGCGCATCGACATCCTCACCGGCACGCTCGGCAAGGCCTTGGGCGGCGGCAGCGGCGGCTACATCGCCGCCAAGGCCGAGGTGGTGGAGTGGCTGCGGCAGCGCTCGCGCCCCTACCTGTTCTCCAACAGCATTCCCCCGGTGGTGGCGGCCGCCAGCATCGCGGTGCTGGACCTGCTGGAGTCCACCCCGGGGCTGCGCGCGCAGCTGTTCGAGAACGCGCGCTTCTTCCGCGAGGGCCTCAGCAGGGCCGGCTTTGAGCTGAAGCCCGGCGAGCATCCGATCATCCCGGTGATGCTCGGCGATGCGGCGCTGGCCGCGCGCATGGCCGAGGCGCTGCTCGGCCACGGGGTGTACGTCATCGGCTTCTCCTTCCCGGTGGTGCCCAAGGGGCAGGCACGCATCCGCACGCAGATGTCCGCCGCCCTCACCCGCGCGGAGCTCACGCGCGCCCTGGCCGCGTTCACCCAGGTCGGCCGCGAGCTCGGCGTCATCGGCTAAAGCGCGCACCACGAAGGAAACAGGCATTTCATGAAAGCACTGGTCAAGGACAAGCCGACCCCGGGCATCTGGCTGAAGGACATCGACGAGCCGCGCGTGGGGCCGAACGATGTGCTGATCAAGATCGCCAAGACCGCGATCTGCGGCACCGACATGCACATCTACAAGTGGGATGCCTGGGCGCAGAAGACGATTCCCGTGCCGATGGCGGTGGGCCACGAGTACTACGGGCGCATCGTCGAGGTGGGCTCGGAGGTCAAGGGCCTGAACATCGGCGACCGCGTCTCCGGCGAGGGCCACATCACCTGCGGCTACTGCCGCAACTGCCGCGCCGGGCGGCGCCACCTGTGCCGCAACACCATCGGCGTCGGCGTGAACCGCCCGGGCGCCTTCGCCGAGTACCTCGCCATCCCGGGCGACAACACCTTCAAGCTCCCCGATGCGATCGGCGATGACATCGCCTCGATCCTGGACCCCTTCGGCAATGCCACCCACACCGCGCTCGCCTTCAACATGGTCGGCGAGGACGTGCTGATCACCGGCGCCGGCCCCATCGGCATCATGGCCGTGGCGATCGCCCGCTTCGTCGGCGCACGCCACGTGGTGATCACGGACGTGAACGACTACCGCCTGGGCCTGGCGCGCAAGATGGGCGCCACGCGCGCCATCAACGTCACGCGCGACTCCCTCGATGCGACGATGAAGGAGCTGGGGATGCAGGAGGGCTTCGACGTCGGCCTGGAGATGTCCGGCAACGCGCAGGCCTTCCGCGAGCTGCTGCGCACCATGCACCACGGCGGCTCGGTCGCCCTCCTCGGCATCCCCCCGGATGAGACCGCGATCGACTGGAACCAGGTGATCTTCAAGGGACTCACGCTCAAGGGCATCTACGGGCGCGAGATGTTCGAGACCTGGTACAAGATGTCGAGCCTGCTGCAGAGCGGGCTGAAGCTGGAGCCGATCATCACGCACCACTTCCCGGTGCAGGACTACATCCAGGGCTTCGAGACCATGGGCTCGGGCAAGTCCGGCAAGGTGATCCTCGACTGGTCGACACTCTAGGCAGCGCGCGGCCGGTGGGCCGCCGGCTGCCCCTTCCGGGCCATGGCGCGCCGCCGCCGGTGCGGTAACGTGCTCGGCACGCGTGCCGGCGATGCGACGCGCCCCCTGCACCCCCAAGCTCAGGAGCCCGTATGCCACGCATGAAAGTCGTCCAGGTCCTCAGGCCCAACGCCCCGCTCGAGCTTCTCGAGCGCGACATCCCCGCGCCCGGTGCGCGCCAGGTACGCATCAAGGTGCAGGCCTGCGGCATCTGCCACAGCGACATGCTCACCGTCACCGGCGCCCTGCCGGGTATTGCGTACCCGCGCGTGCCCGGCCACGAGGTGGTCGGCCTCATCGATGCCCTCGGGGCGGACGTGCCGGACTGGCAGGTGGGAAGGCGCGTCGGGGTGGGCTGGCACGGGGGCCACTGCGGTCACTGCGACCCGTGCCGGCGCGGGGATTTCATCCGCTGCATCCGCGGCCAGATTCCCGGCATCTCCTACGACGGTGGGTACGCGGAGTACATGATCGCCCCGTTCGAGGCACTGGCCGCGGTGCCCGAGGAGCTGTCGTCCGCGGAGGCGGCGCCGCTTCTGTGCGCCGGCATCACGACCTTCAACTCGCTGCGCCACACCGACGCCCGCGCCGGGGATCTGGTTGCCATTCTCGGCATCGGCGGGCTGGGGCACCTGGGCGTGCAGTTCGCCTCACGGATGGGCTTTCGCACCGTGGCCATCGCGCGCGGCGCGGACAAGGGGCCGCTGGCCAGGAAGCTCGGCGCGCACACCTACATCGACAGCACCGTGCAGAACGTGGCCGAGGAGCTCACCCGGCTGGGCGGCGCGAAGGTGATCCTGGCCACGGTCACGGATGCGAAGTCCATGAGCGCGGCCCTTGGCGGCCTGGGCACCGATGGCAGGCTCGTGGTCCTCGGGGCAAGTCCGCAGGCGATCGAGGCGCCGCCGTTTGCCCTGATCGTCGGGCGCCGCGGACTTGCCGGCTGGCCCTCCGGCACCGCGCCGGATTCGGAAGACACGCTCAGGTTCAGCCTGCTGGCGGATGTCCGGCCGATGATCGAGACCTTCCCGCTGGCGCAGGCGGCCGCGGCCTATGCGCGCATGATGAGCGGGCAGGCGCGTTTTCGCGTGGTGCTCACGCCCTAGCGTCCACGCCGGCGGCGCTGCGCCTTCAGCGCACCTCGCAGAAGCAGTACGCGTACAGGTGGTTCGGCTGGCTGAAGCGCGCCAGCAGCTGCGCCTGGCGGGCCACCGGGTCCAGCCGCTCGGCCAGCTGCGCCAGGGCGACCTGGTCGGGGCTGGCATGGAAGATCATGCGCGCGAGCCGGGTCTTCAGGTTCAGCGCCAGTGACTGCGCCCAGGTGAGCTTCGGCTCGATGAACTTGGTGGTGTAGTCGGTCAGCTTCGCGCGCCGGGCCGCGGACTTGACCGCATCGTTGAACAGGCCGAGCTGGTCGACCAGCCCCACGCGCTTGGCATCGGTGCCCGCCCACACGCGCCCCTGAGCGATCGAATTGACTTCCTCGGTGCTCTTGCCGCGCCCGGCGGCGACGCGCTCCAGGAACTCATCGTAGCCATGGGTCGTGACCGCCTGGATGACGTTCTTGGCGCCCTCGCTCAGGGGATGGTCGAGCCGGTCCTGGCCGGACAGCGCGGTGGTGCCCACCCCGTCGCTGCTCACGCCGACCTTGGCCAGGGTCTTATCAAAGGTCGGGATGATCGCGAAGATGCCGATCGAGCCGGTGATGGTGGCCGGACTGGCCCAGATCTCATCCGCGGGCGCTGAGATGTAGTAGCCACCGGAGGCCGCATATCCGCTCATGGAGACCACCAGCGGCTTGCCGGCGGCCTTGAGTGCCACGAGCTCGCGGTAAATCTGCTCGGAGGCGAACACGCTGCCACCGGGGCTGTTGACGCGCAGCACCACGGCCTTCACGTCCTTGTCCTCGCGGGCATCGCGGATCATGCGCGCCGTCGACTCGCCACCGATGGTCCCGGGGGGCTGGTCGCCGTCGAGGATCTCGCCGGAGGCGACGATCACGCCGACCTTCTGCTTGCCGAGGTTGAGCTTCTTGTCCGCGTGCACCACGCGCAGGTAGTCATCGGCTGAGACCTGGCTGAAGGATTCCCCCTCGTCATCTTCACCGACCAGCTGCGTCAGGCGCTTCTCGACCTCGATGCTGCTCTTCAGACCCGTGACCAGGTTCTGCGCGAGGGCCACCTTGGCGGCATCGCCCTTGGCCGCCGGCACGGTCTGCATGAAGGTGTCGACGTACTTCGCCAGCGCGTCCGGGGCGAGCTTGCGTGCGCGCGTGACCTCGTCCTGGTAGGTGCTCCACAGCGCCGTGAGGTAGACGCGGCTCTCCTCGCGGTCCTCGGGCGACATGCTGGTGCGCGTGAAGGTCTCCACCGCACTCTTGAAGGCGCCCACGCGGAACACGTTGATCTCGACGCCGAGCTTCTCGAGGGCCTCCTTGAGGTAGATGCGGTAGCGGTCATAGCCCTGCACCAGCACGAAGCCCATCGGATCGAGGTACACCTCGTCCGCCTGCGCGGCGAGGTAGTAGCGCTCCTGGGTGAGCTCGGAGCCGTAGGCGATGACCTTCTTGCCGGTGGCGCGGAACTCGCGGATCGAGGCGGCCAGCTCCGCCAGGCTCGGCTGCGTGCCGTCCTCGAGCTTATCCAGGTCGAGCGCCAGCACCTGGATGCGCTTGTCGCTCACGGCCGCGTGGATGGCATCGGTGAGGTCCCACAGCAGGGTCTGATCGCGCCGCTCGCCCAGGGCCTCATTCAGCGCCCGCTGCCGCGGGTCGCCGGCCAGCTGCTCGACCAGCTGGCCCTCGGGGGCGATCACCAGCGCCGCCCTGGAGGGCACCAGCGGCACGCTGCCGCGCAGGATGCCGATGATGATCCCGAAGATCACCAGGAGCACGATCAGGTGCAGCACCTTGCGCAGCCCGTCAAGGCCGCGCCACAGGCCAAGAAAGAACGTACGGGCTCTCATATCAAAGCCTTCCTCGTGGGGCCCCGGGCCCGCGCGCACAGTCCGCGGCGGCTGATCAGAGCTTCTCTTCGATGCGCGCCGCCTTGCCGGACAGGTCGCGCAGGTAGTACAGCTTGGCGCGGCGCACGCTGCCGCGGCGCTTCACCGAGACGTCACTGATGGCGGGGCTGTGCACCTGGAAGACGCGCTCGACGCCCTCGCCGTGCGAGATCTTGCGCACGGTGAAGGAGGAGTTCAGCCCCCGGTTGCTGCGCGCGATCACCACGCCCTCGTAGGCCTGCACGCGCTCGCGGTCGCCCTCGACCACCTTCACCTGCACCACCACGGTGTCGCCGGGCTTGAAGTCCGGCAGCTCGCGCGTCATGCGGGTCTTGTCGATCTCTTCGATTATCTTGCTCATCTGGAGTCACCTCGATCTTTGTCACCGGCCGCACGTGCGGCCAGGAACTCGTCCAATGCGCGCCGCGTCTCGGGCGCGAGTCTTGCCTTCGCCAGCAGCTCCGGCCTGCGCTCCACCGTGCGGATGAAGGCCTGCTCGAGCCGCCAGCGGCGGATATCCGCGTGATCACCGGACAATAACACCGGCGGCACGCCTGAGCCCTCGAACACTTCCGGCCGCGTGTAGTGCGGCCAGTCGAGCAGCCCCTGTGCAAACGAATCCTCGGCGCTCGAGCGCTCGTCCCCGAGTGCCCCGGGCAGCAGCCTCGTCAGCGCATCGATCACCGTGAGCGCCGGCAGCTCGCCGCCGGAGAGCACGTAGTCCCCGACCGAGACCTCCCGGTCGATCCCCAAGTCCACCACCCGCTCGTCCACGCCCTCGTAGCGGCCGGCCACCAGCACCAGCCCCGGGGCCTGCGCGAACTCTGCGGCCAGCCCCTGGCTGAAGGGCTCGCCCTGCGCGGACATGAGCACCCGCGGGCTGCCCGCCGGCAGCCGCGCCTGCGCGGCGCGGATCGCCGCCAGCAGCGGCTCGGGCTTCATCACCATCCCCGGACCTCCCCCGTAGGGGCGGTCATCGACCGTGCGGTGCACGTCGCGGGTGTGCGCGCGCGGATCCTCGGTACCGACGCTCAGGAGCCCCCGGCTCACC
Organism: uncultured Pseudomonadota bacterium; assembly: GCA_963741745.1. GTDB lineage: Bacteria > Pseudomonadota > Gammaproteobacteria > Steroidobacterales > Steroidobacteraceae > 13-2-20CM-66-19. The sequence continues at coordinate 310,885 of CAVUJF010000002.1, forward strand.
GCGCGTCCGACGATCCCGAACTCCAGCGCCCCGGCAATCATCGCCGGGAACAGCGTCACCACCTCGATCTTCACCGCCCGCTCACTCTGCGTGCGCCGGCCAGTCCACCTCGATCGTGCGCGCCTCGAGGTCGACCTTCTTCAGGTGCTGCGGCCGCGCCGGCACCCAGTATTCCTCTCCGGCCCCGGTGATCACCATCAGCGACCCGGCCGCGGAGTCGACGAAGTGGCTGACCGTGCCGAGCAATACGCCCTCGAGGTTGCCGACCTTCATCCCCACCAGGTCCGCCTGGTAGTACTCATTCTTCTTCGGTGCCGGCAGGCGCGCGCGCTGCACCTCGATGCGCGCCCCGGTCAGCAGTGCCGCGGCGTTGCGGTCCGCGATCCCCTCGATGCGCCCCACCAGCCCCTCGCCGTGGATGCGCCCCTCGGCCAGGCGGCGCGGCGAGCGCTCGCCGCTGGCGAACTTCAGCGTCCAGTCCCGATACTTCAGCAGCGCCTGCTTCGGATCGGTGTGTGATTCGATGTGGAGCCACCCCTTGATGCCGTACGGGGCGCCCAGGCGTCCGAGTTCCACCCACTCCACAGCCATGCCTCCCCACCTCGCCCCCGCGGTGCGCACGCGCGCTGCCCCGGGGGATGCCGCAAGGTCTTAGGCCGTGGCCTGCTTGCGGTAGTCAGCCACCAGGTGAGCGACGCGCTCGGAGGGCTGCGCCCCCTGGCCGACCCAGTAGTCGATGCGCGGCAGGTCCAGGCGCAGCTTCTGCTCGTTGGCGCCGGCGATGGGGTTGAAGAACCCCACGTGCTCCAGGCTCGGGCCGCCCTGGCGCTTGCGGCTGTCGGTCACGACGACGTGGTAGAAGGGCTGGTTGCGGGCCCCGCGCCGCGTCAGGCGAATGGTTACCATGATTCGTATCGCTCTCGTTCAATGACGGGGGCCACGAAAGGGCCACCCAAAAAAGAGCGCGGATTCTACGCAAGCTTCGAATCCTGCGCCAGTTTTTCTCCGCACCGGCACCCTTGGGCAGGCCCCCCGCCGGAGGGTGCCCACAGCGGGGGTCCAGCCCCGGACGCAGCCCCGGGTCAGCGGCCCGGAAACCCCGGCGGCATGCCGCCCTTGAAGGCCCCCATCAGCCGCCGCAGCCCCCCGCCCTTCATGCTCTTCATGACCCGCTGCATCTCCATGAACTGCTTGAGGAGGCGATTGACGTCCTGGACCTGGACCCCGGAGCCGCCGGCGATGCGCCGCCGCCGCGAGCCGTCGATGATGCCGGGGTTGCGGCGCTCCCGCGGGGTCATGGAATTGATGATCGCGATCTGGCGGCGCAGCTCCCTGTCGCCCTGATCGGCGGAGATGGCGCCCTTCTTCACCATCGCCCCGGGCAGCTTGTCCATGACCGCCCCCAGCCCCCCCATCTTCTGCAGCTGCTCGAGCTGGCCGCGCAGGTCGGTCATGTTGAAGCTCTTGCCGGTAGCCACCTTGTGGGCCAGGCGCTGGGCCTCCTCGGTATCGACCTGGCGGTGCACCTGCTCGACCAGGGAGACCACATCGCCCATGCCGAGGATCCGGGAGGCCATGCGCGCGGGGTCGAAGGGCTCCAGCGCCTCGGTCTTCTCGCCGACGCCCAGGAAGACGATCGGCTTGCCGGTCACCTGCCGCACCGACAGTGCCGCGCCACCGCGGGCATCACCGTCGGCCTTGGTGAGGATGATGCCGGTCAGATCCAGTGCGGCCCCGAAGGCACGCGCGGCGTTGATCGCATCCTGGCCGGCCATGGCATCCACCACGAACAGCCGCTCCGCCGGGTTGACCGCCGCGTCGATCTCGCGCACCTCGGCCATCAGGCCCTCATCGACGTGCAGCCGGCCGGCGGTGTCGACGATGAGCACGTCCGCCACCTGGGCGCGCGCGGCCGCGAGCGCCTGCCCGGCGATCACGGCGGGGGCCTGCGCGGCGCTGGCCGGGAAATACCCGGCCCCGACCTGGGCGGCGAGGCGCTCCAGCTGCAGCATCGCGGCCGGGCGCCGCACGTCGGTGCTGACCAGCAGCACCTTCTTGCGCTCCTTTTCGATGAGGTGGCGGGCGAGTTTCGCGGCCGTGGTGGTCTTGCCGGCCCCCTGCAGGCCCGCCAGCAGCACGACCACCGGCGGGGCGGCGCGCAGTCTGAGCGCGGTGGCCTGCCCCCCCATCAGCTCGATGAGCTCCTGGTGCAGGATGCCGATGAAGGCCTGTCCGGGGGTGAGGCTGCCGAGCACCTCGGTGCCCAGGGCCTTCACCTTCACCGCCTCGATGAAGCCCTTGACCACCGCGAGGGCGACGTCGGCCTCCAGGAGCGCCATGCGCGCCTCGCGCAGGGTCTCCCCGATGTTCTCCTCGGTGATGCGGCCCTTGCCGCGCAGGCCCTCGATGGTGCGTGAAAGGCGGGCGGTCAGATTATCGAACATGGGGTAGGTAGACTTGGCGGGGTGAAGGGCAATTATAAGGGTGCCGGGGGCATTTGCCGCGCCCGCACCCCCACGCCCATGCCACGGGGGGACGGGCACGGGCCAGGCACACGAGGGAGTCCGCCTTGAACTTCTTACCGACCACGACGGTGCTGCTCGGGGCACTCCTGGTGCTGTTGATCATCGTCGCCTTCTCCTCGGGCACCGAGGTGGCGATGCTCTCGGTCAACCGCTACCGCATCCGCCACCGCGCACAGGGTGGCAACGCGCAGGCGCGCTCGCTGGAGCGGCTGCTGCAGAAGCCGGACGACTGGCTGGGCGCGAACCTGGTCATCCTGGCCGGGGCCAGCGTGTTCGCCTCGGCGATCGCGACCGTGCTGGCGCAGCGCACCGGCCACCCCTACGCGGTGCCGCTCGCCGGGGCCGCGCTCACCATCGTCGTCATCGTCTTCTGCGAACTCGCCCCGAAGATCTATGCCGCCGCCAATCCGGAAAGTGTGGCGCTGCACGCGGCGGGCATCTACCGGGTGCTGGTGGCGCTCACGCGCCCGGCGCTGTGGCTGACCAATGCCCTCGCCTACGGCTTCCTGCGCGTGTTCGGCGTGCGCCGCGCCAGCGGCACGCTGCAGACCCTGGACGCCGAGGAGCTGCGCACGGTGGTGACCGAGGCGGCGCCGGTGATCCCGGCGCGCCACCGGCAGATGCTGCTGTCGATCCTGGACCTGGGGACCATCACCGTGAACGACATCATGGTGCCGCGCCAGGAGATCTCCGGGATCGATGTCAGCGAGGACTGGGAGGACATCCTCAGCCAGCTGCGCCAGACCCCGCACACGCGCCTGCCGGTCTACGAGGGCGAGCTCGACAACCTGATCGGCCTCTTGCACATGAAGCGCGTGGCGCACGAGCTGGTGAAGGGCAACCTCACGCGCGAGCGCCTGATCGAGATCGCGCGCGGGCGCGAGGCCTACTTCGTGCCCGAGGGCACGGCGCTGAACCTGCAGCTGTCGCACTTCCAGCGCAATCGCCGCCGCTTCGCCTTCGTCGTCAACGAGTACGGGGACATCGAGGGGCTGGTGACCCTCGAGGACATCCTCGAGGAGATCGTCGGGGAGTTCACCACAGATCCTGCGACCATCACCCACAAGGACGTGCACACCGAGCGCCCCGGGGTCTACATCGTCAATGCCAGCGCCACGATCCGCGCCCTGAACCGCGCGCTCGGCTGGACGCTGCCCACCGATGGCCCGAAGACGGTCAACGGCCTGCTGCTCGAGCACCTGGAGACCATCCCCAGCTCAGGCACCATGGTGCGCGTCGGGGACTACGAGTTCGAGGTGCTGCAGACCGCGGACAACGCGGTGCGCACGGTGCGCGTGCGCGCCCCGCAGGCGGCCAAGCCTGCTTAAGTATTGCCCGGGCGCGCGCCGAGCGCGGCCTCGAGCGCCTCGCTGATGCGCCCGACCGGCACGACCTTGAGGCCCTCGGGCGCACGGCGCGGGGCGTTCTCGCGCGGCACGATGGCGAGCTTGAAACCCTGCGCATGCGCCTCGCGCAGGCGCTCGTCGCCGTAGGCCACCGGGCGCACCTCCCCGGTGAGGCCGATCTCCCCGAAGGCCACCAGCGATGGCGGCACCACGCGGTCGGCGAGGCTCGAGGCGAGCGCGATCAGCACCGGCATGTCCCAGGCGGTCTCGCCGATCTCCATGCCACCCACCACGTTCACGAACACGTCGTGCTCCTGCAGCGAGACGCCCGCGTGGCGGTTGGCCGCGGCGAGCAGCATCGCCAGGCGGTTGGCATCCAGACCCTGGGCGATGCGCCGCGGCGCCCCGAAGCGCATGCGGTCCACCAGCGCCTGCAGCTCGATCAACAGCGGCCGGCCGCCCTCGCGCGTCACGGTGACGATGCTGCCGGCGGCAGGCTCCGGCGCGCGCGCGAGGAAGATCGCCGCCGGGTTCTTCACTTCCTTCAGCCCCGTGCCGCTCATGGCGAAGAAGCCGAGCTCGTTCACCGCGCCGAAGCGGTTCTTGGTGGCGCGCACGATGCGGTAGCGGCTGCCCGCCTCGCTCTGGAAGTACAGCACGGTGTCGACCAGGTGCTCGAGCAGGCGCGGGCCGGCGATCGCGCCTTCCTTGGTCACGTGGCCGACGATGACCACCGCGCAGCCGGTGGACTTGGCGTAGCGCACCAGTTCGGCGGTGCACTCGCGCAGCTGGGTCACCGCGCCCGCGCCTGCGCCGGCCACGCCGGACTGCGCGGTCTGGATCGAATCTATGATCAGAACCGCCGCGGACTTCTCGGTGGCGAGCGCCAGGATCGAGGGCAGGTCGGTCTCACACACGACACTGAGCGACTCGGCCGCCAGGCCCAGCCGCTGCGCGCGCAGCTGCACCTGGGCCACCGATTCCTCGCCGCTCGCATAGACCACCGCGCGCGTGGCGCCCACGTGGGCGGCGACCTGCAGGAACAGCGTCGATTTGCCGATCCCCGGCTCCCCTCCCAGGAGGATCACCGAGCCGGGCACGATCCCGCCACCGAGCACCCGGTCCAGCTCGCCGTGGCCGCAGGCCAGGCGCTCGCCCGTGGCCGGTGCCTGGGCGGCGCTCTTCAGGCCCGCGCCCACGGCAGCGGTTGCAGCAGGCCGCGCCGCCCTGGGCGAGGAGCGCTGCTCGAGCGAATTCCAGTCACCGCACAAGGGGCACTGGCCCTGCCATTTGAGGGTTTCCCCCCCGCAGGAGCCGCAGACAAACACCGGATTCAGGCGGGCCATTCGTGCGCCTTTGGGTGACTTTCGGCTAGGATTCGCGCCGTGAAGGGTCGAGAGGCTTCTTTTGTGACCAAAGCCGCCCGGACCCTCGGCTGGCGATGCTAGCGTATGCCGGCTTAATCGGGGACGGGAAAGTGACGCGCATCACATTTGGCACACTACGGGCGGGTTCGGGCAGCGCATGAGCTTGCGAAACAAGCTGCGCTTCGTCGGCCTGTCCGACACCGGCAAGGTCCGTGAGCACAACGAGGACACGATCGCGCACGACCTGGACATCGGCCTCCTGGTGCTGGCCGACGGCATGGGCGGCTACAACGCCGGCGAGGTCGCCAGCGGCATCGCGGTCAAGACCATCGTCAACCTGGTGCGCGAGCACGTGCAGCGCGAGGACCTCGCGATCGCCGACCGCGAATCCGGGCTGTCGCGCCCGAACATCATCCTGCGCGATGCCATCAGCCGCGCCAACAAGATCATCTACCAGACCGCGCGCACCCAGCCGCAGTGCGAGGGCATGGGCACCACCGTGGTCGCCGCCCTGTTCTTCGACAACAAGGTCACCATCGCTCACGTCGGCGACTCGCGCCTGTATCGCCAGCGCGGCGACAAGCTCGAGCAGGTCACCATGGACCACTCACTGCTGCAGGAACTGGTCGACCGGGGCTTCTACTCCCCGGAGGAGGCCGCAAGGGCGGCCAACAAGAACTACGTCACAAGAGCGCTCGGGGTCGAACCGAATGTCGACGTTGAGATCCAGGAGGTCCCGGCCACCAAGGGCGAAGTGTACGTTCTGTGCTCGGACGGGCTCTCGGACATGATCGAGGACGAAGATATTCATTTAACCATAAACACCTTTAGTGCTAATCTGGATACGGTCGCCAAGCAGTTGATTCAACTGGCCAATGACAATGGAGGCCGGGACAACGTCTCGGTGGTCATGGCGCACATCATGGATGCTTTTCCGGCTCGCACTAAGATTTTCGACAAGATCCTGGGTTGGTTCGGCTGACACGCGATAAAGGCAGAAGCACATGGCAAGGTTGGTCTTAAGCCTGGATGGCCAGGTCATGGCGGAATACAACATGAACAAGGAGCGCTACACGATCGGGCGCCTCCCTGACAATGACATCCGCATCGACAATGCCGCAGTCAGCGGCCACCACTCGCTGATCATCAACATCCTCAACGACTCGTTCCTCGAGGACCTGAACAGCACCAACGGCACCTACGTCAACGGCAAGCTCATCAAGAAGCATGCCCTGCAGCACGGCGACGTCATCACCGTGGGGCACCACCAGCTGCGTTTCGTCGAGGACGACGAGCAGCAGGACGAATTCGAGAAGACGATGGTCATCCAGCCCTCCGCCCGCCCGGTGGAGAAGCTGCGGGCGGCCGCCGAGGTGGCCAGCACCAACACCGCGACCGGCAAGTCGCGCGCCCTCACCGACGGGGCCGCGGCGGTCAAGAAGGCCAAGCTGCAGGTGCTCTCGGGTGCCTTCGCCGGACGTGAGGTTGAGCTGAGCAAGGCGCTGACCACGCTGGGGCGCCCCGGCATCCAGGTCGCGGCCATCACCCGCCGCACCGATACCTACTACATCGTGCACGTCGACAGCGGCAAGCCCGATGACTTCCCACTGCTCAACGGCACCCCGATCGGCGCGCAGGCCACCAAGCTGAACGACAACGACGTCATCCAGCTGGCCGGCGTGAAGATGGGCTTCTTCGTCAGCTAAGAACAACGGGCGCAGCCTTGAGGGCTGCGCCCGTTCCTCAAATCCTTCCTGAAGCCTTGCTAGCGCGGCTCGAGCGGCACGCGCTGGCTCACGCTGCACAGCAGTTCGTAGGGGATCGTGCCGGCATGACGGGCGACTTCCTCCACCGGCAGCCCCTCGCCCCACAGTGTCGCCGGGGTTCCCACCTCGACGCCCGGGATCCCGGTGACGTCCACCGCGATCATGTCCATCGACACGCGCCCGACCAGCGGCGCGCGCTGTTTCTTGATCAGGACCGGCGTCCCGGACTTGAAACTGCGGTGCACGCCATCGCCGTAGCCGGCGGCGATGATCGCGATGCGCGAGGGACGTGCGGCAGTCCAGGCCCCGCCGTAGCCGACGCGCTCGCCGGCTGCCACCTCGCGCACGGTGAGCACGGTACTGATGAGGGTCATCACCGGGCGCAGGCCGAAGTCCGCCGCGGTCGAGTCCTCGAAGGGGGACGCGCCATAGAGGGCAAGCCCCGGACGCACCCAGTTGCTGCCCGCGGCGGCCCCGCCGAGGAGCCCCGCCGAATTGACGATGCTGGTCTCGAACTTCAGGCCCTGCGTCGCCTCGGCAAAGCGGATCAGCTGCGCCCGCGTCGCCTCGCCATCGCGTTCATCTGCACAGGCCAGGTGCGTCATCAGGCGGATCTCGCGCGGCGCGGTCTCCAGCATGCGGATGCGCTTCAACGCCGGCACGAAGTCTTGCGGCGCAAACCCCAGCCGATTCATGCCGGTATCGATCTTGATCCACAGCGCAAAGCGCCCAGCGCCGCCGGTCTGCTCGAGCAGCTCGATCTGGCGGGTATCGTGGACGACAAGATCCAGCTGGTCGTGGGCGGCGTCCTCGAGCTGCGAGCGGCTGAATACCCCTTCCAGCAGCAGCACGCGCGAGGTGATGCCGGCAGCGCGCAGCGTCATGCCCTCCTCCAGGCGCGCCACGGCATAAGCGCCGGCGTCCTGGATGGCCAGGGCCGCACTCACCAGGCCATGCCCATAGGCATTGGCCTTGACGACCGCGAGTACCCTGGAGCGCCCGGCTCGGGCGCGGATGACGTTGAGGTTGTGTCGAAGAGCGGAAGTGTCGATGACCGCCCGGATCAGGCGGCTCACCGCAAGACACCTTCCGCATAACTGTCAGGGGCGTAGTTGGCAAAGCGCGTGTACTGGCCCTGGAAGGTCAGATAGAAGACGCCGGTCTCGCCGTTGCGGTGCTTGACGAGGTCGATCTCCGCAATGCCTTTTTTGGTAGTGTTCTTGTCGTAGACCTCTTCGCGGTAGATCAACAGGATCATGTCCGCGTCCTGCTCCAGGGCTCCAGAATTGTGAGACACGACTCCATCAGCGAGCCAGCTCGCAGGGCCAGGAACCGTCAAGTCATAAACGTCTGCCTCACCGTCCGGCGTGCACTCCACAACACGATCCCAAAACAGGTCCGACGTCGCCCACTGCTTCATCACATCAGACTTCAGCGCACGGGCGTAGCTGTGCAATTGATCCCTGCTCGGACAGTACTTCATGTGTTGCGCATAAAAGGGGCCGCCTCGCAGACTGGCAAGGGCCGCATAGCTGACGCCCTGAGCGCGCATTTCAGCCCGCATCTCGGCGTACACCTCTATTGGCAACGTGTCGACGTTGGGATTAGGAACGGTCCGAGCAAGGTGCACTCCGAGTAAGCGCGCCGGCCCGCATCGGGGTCCAAATGCACCGACTTTCTCGAGAAAAGTAGACTGGGACAGTGACCCGGAAACGTTCACTGAATACAGGTCGGCATATCCGCCCTGCTTGGTCGTATGAATCCGACTGACGATACCGAGCCGATGCAACAGCGCGGCGACGTCATCAGCCAAACGGCGACTGCACGTCGAGAAGAACACCCCATGCCCGCCACGCTGTCCCGTTTTGCGAACAGAAATACAACCATCGGTAGCCCAGAGGTGGCGCAGCAACAGTGCAATCTGATCGTTAGCGAGCCGGAATACTGCCTCCGGCAAGTGCTTCTGGTGCGAGCGCTGCCCAAAGATCCCTAAATCCTTAAGCCACTTACCGACGCCGGCCGGATGCCAGCGATTGCCGTTCCCACTGATGACTAGTTGGTGCCAAGCGCCCACGCCCTCATGGCGCGTCACAGTGCTTCCAAACGCCTCGGCGGCCTTTCGAACCGCCGAGCTATTTGCCTCGGATGCCGTGGTATAGCGCAAGGGCTGGTGGACAGGGTAGCTGCCATCACCGACCAAATGCCCGAGCAGGATCAGCTCATGCTCGGCCCAGCTCGCGGGCTTCTCAGGCTCCGGTAGTTGCCGCGCGAGTGCCATACGGTCGCCCGGAGCTAGTGTCCCCACCGTCTTCCATCCGGAACCGGTCAAGACTCGGTGCTTGAAAGTTGCTCGCATAGAGCGGCCGCTCGCAAGCGCTATCTTGAAGACAGGACGCCGTCCGACCTTCCAGACCTTGTCGGATTCAGCCTTAACCAAGCGGTGCTGATCATCGACGGCCCACACGCTGGGCGTCTTGCCAACAAGGTCAGCAATCGGCGCTCGGCTGCCGTCGGTGAGACACACCAGCGTATCGCCGGTGACACATTCGCGCAGGTCAGACATGACCGGACGCTTGTGCTCACGCTGCTCCACGCCACGATTCAGCTGCGACAGCGCGATCACCGGGACCTGCAGCTCCTTGGCCAAAGCCTTGAGTCCGCGCGAGATCTCGGCGATCTCGGTCGCGCGATTTTCATTGGTGCCCGGCACCTGCATGAGCTGCAGGTAGTCCACGACCACCAGATCCAGGCCGTGCTCGCGCTTCACGCGGCGCGCACGGGCGCGGATCTCGGTAGGATTGAGCGCCGGGGTCTCATCGACGTAGATCTTCGCCTCCGACAGCTGGCTCGTGGCGCCGGTGATGCGCACCCAATCATCGTCGGTGATCTTGCCCGTGCGCAGGCTGTTCAGCGGCACACCGCCGATGGAAGCAAGCATGCGCGTGATGACCTGCTCGGAGGGCATTTCCATGCTGAAGATCGCCACGGAAGCGCGCGAGCCGGGATTCACCGCCGCGTACTCGGCCATGTTGACCGCGAGGGTGGTCTTACCCATCGAGGGACGGCCGGCGATGATCACCAGATCCCCCGGGCGCAGGCCGCCGGTGAGCCTGTCGAAATCGGTGAAGCCAGTTGGCAGCCCGCGCAGCTTGTCCGGGTTGTTGTGCCACTCGTCGATCTGGTCGATGACCGCGGGCAGGAGCGTACGCACGGCGACCGCGCCGTCACGCTTGCGGAAGCTCCCCTCGGCGATCTCGAAGACCTTCTGCTCGGCCTGGTCGACCAGCTCGCGCGCGGTCTGCCCGTCGTTGACGTACACGGCGGAGGCGATGTCGGTGCCGGCGCGGATCAGCTGCCGCAGCAGCGAGCGCTCGCGCACGATATCCGCGTAGGAGCGCACATTGGCCGCGGTCGGGGTATCGCGCGCGATGGAACTCAGGTAGGCAAGCCCGCCGGCAGCTTCCAGCTTGCCGATGCGCTCGAGGTGCTGGGAGACCGTCACCACGTCGCAGGGCTTGGCATCCCCGGCAAGGACTGCGATCGCGGTGTAGATCAGCTCGTGATCGTGCCGATAGAAGTCCTGGGCGATGAGCTGGTCGGCGACGTTGTCGTAGGCGCCCGGATCGATGAGCAGGCCGCCGAGCACGGCCTGCTCGGCCTCGACCGAATGCGGCGGCACCGGGGCGTCCAAGAGCGCGACCGGACCTGAGCTGCCGCGCGTCCTGGAGGTACCCGCCACCGGCTTGCGTGCCCTTATTCTTCGGCGACGATGTTCACGTGCAGCGGCACGTTGACGTCGGCGTGCAGGTGCACGCTGACCACGTGCTCGCCCACCATGCGCAGCGGGCCATCCGGCAGGCGCACTTCGCTGCGCTCGATCTTCTGCCCATCGCGCGTGGCGGCCTCGGCGATGTCGCTGGTGCCGATGGAGCCGAACAGCTTGCCCTCGGTGCCGGCCTTGGCGTGGATCGTGAGCTTGAATTCCTTCAGCGCCGCGGCGCGCGACTCGGCGCTGGCGAAGTGCTCGTTGGCAACGCGCTCAAGCTCGGCCCGGCGGGCCTCGAAGCGCGCGACATTGTCCGGGGTGGCGAGCGTGGCCTTGCCGCCGGGCAAGAGGAAGTTGCGGCCATAGCCGGACTTCACTTTCACGCGATCGCCGATGTTGCCGAGGTTGGCAACCTTCTGCAGAAGAATGACTTCCATCTCGATAACCCTTAATGCTGGTCGGTGTACGGCAGCAGCGCGAGGAAACGCGCACGCTTGATCGCCACCGCGAGCTGACGCTGGTAGAAGGACTTGGTGCCGGTGATGCGGCTGGGGACGATCTTGCCCGTCTCGGTGACGTAGCCCTTGAGTATCCCCAGGTCCTTGTAGTCGATCTGCTTCACGCCCTCGGCGGTGAAGCGACAGAACTTCTTGCGGCGCGAAAAGCGGCTGCCGCCGCCACTGCCACCACCGCTGCCGCCACGTGACTCTCTCATTGCCATGATCTTGCTTCCTTTGCGGGGAGCGCCTTAGGCGCTCTCACCCGCTGAGTTGTCGTCGTCATCGGATGCCACCGGCGAGTCATCGCGCGAACGCTCGCGCCGGCGCGGGGCACCGTCGCCTTCCTCTTCCGCGGCCTTGGCCATCGGCGAAGGATCGGTCACGGCCTCATCCATGTTGACCACCAGGTGACGCAGCACCGCGTCGCTGAAGCGGAACGCGCCGGTCAGCTCGGCGAGGGTCTTCTGGTCGGTCTCGATGTTCATCAGCACGTAGTGTGCCTTGTGGACCTTGGACAGCGGGTAGGCGAGCTGGCGCCGGCCCCAGTCCTCCAGGCGATGCACCTGGCCGCCACCGGCACTGATCATGCCTTTGTAGCGCTCGATCATGGCGGGCACCTGCTCGCTCTGATCAGGATGTACCAGGAAAACGATTTCGTAATGCCTCATGAGTGCTCCCTATGGGGTTGCGCCACCCGGATTGAAGGCTGTCCCGGTGTGGCAAGGAGTAATGCGCGAACCGCGCGAGTGCGGCCCGTGCCCCCTTTGCTCAAAAAGGGGCGCGCAGCATACTGAAACCGCACCGCTACTGCAACGCCCGGGTTTGGGCCGCGGGCTTTACGATCAATGGCTTGGGTGACCCCCGGCGCCACCGACCTGCGCCAGCACTGCCCGGGTGGTCTTGGCGACCCTCCCTGCGGCGTCCTCGGGCTTCATCGCCACGAGCTCCTCGCTGAAGACCTCCACCCCAATGGTGGTCAAGGGGTCCCTGTGCAGGAGCACCTCCAGCCACTCGACCAAGGGGAGCGCGCCCTCCCCGGGCAGCAGGCGCCCGAACATCGGGGTGTAGGTGACTCCCGGGGCCGGCGGCACGCGGTCGCTGATCTGCACCGCGGTGATCAGGCCCTTGGGCAGCGCCGCGAGCTGCTCGACCGTGCCGCCGGTGCGGGCGAAATGCCAGGTGTCGAACATCAGCCCGAGATTGGGCGCACCGATGGCGCTGACGATGCGCACCGCGGTGCCCAGGTCCGGGATCGAACTCTCGGGCAGGAACTCCAGGGTGAGCGCAACCCCATGGGCCTGCGCCCGGCCGGCGAGCGGCCCCAGGCAGTCGATGAACTGGGCCTCGGTGACATTGCTGCCGCCGAAGTGCGCAAGATTGATGGTCTCCGCCTGCAGGTCGTCCGCGGCGCGGTAGCACTCATCCTCGGTGATCTCGAAGTAGGCGCGATTCTCCGGCGGTACCTGCGCGGGCTTCGGGGTGCCCGGCAGTGCCCCGATCAACGGATCGATCGCATGCACCGTCAGGCCCAGGTCGGCCAGCCGCCGGCGTAGCCCATCGACCGTGCGCCCGCTGCGGCGGCTGGCCTCGTACATCCTCGAGGTGAGCGTGATGGCCCCGAGCTGATGGCGCGCCGCGGCCGCCATGAGGGTCTCGAGCGGGTGCCCGATCAGGGTTCCCCAGCACAGGGCAATGACGGGCGATTCGCTCTTCGGCATGGCGACTCCGGGCCAGGTTGCGCATGATAAGAGTACATGAGCACCACCACGCACCGCCGCATCCAAAGCAACGGCATCACGCTGCACGTGGCCGAGGCCGGCAGCGGGCCGCCGGTGGTCTTGTGCCATGGCTTCCCGGGCCTGTGGTACAGCTTCCGCCACCAGCTGCCCGCCCTGGCAGCGGCCGGCTTCCATGCCATCGCACCGGACCAGCGCGGCTACGGGGAGAGCGACCGCCCCACCGATCCGCGCCTTTACGATGCCGACCAGGTGATGCGCGACATGCTCGGGTTGCTGGATGCGCTCGGGGAGCGGCGCGCGGTGTTCGTGGGCCACGACTTCGGCGCGCAGCAGGTGTGCAACCTCGCCGTGCGCCACCCGCAGCGCGTGGCAGCCGTGGTCATCATGAGCTGCCCGTACGACTTCGACCTCGCCGGTCGCGGCGGTGCGGGAAAGCGCGAGGTGCCGACCGAGGCTGAGCGCATGGGTGCCTTCGCCGTCCCCGGCACGCGCCCGTCGGAGGCCTTCGCCGCGCTCGCGCGGGCGCACTTCTTCCACATGCACTACTTCCAGAGCGTCGGTCCACCGGAGCGCGAGTTGGGCGCGCAGCCACGCGAGTTCCTGCAGCGCCTGCTGTATGCCCTGAGCGCCCAGGGGCACCTGCTCGACTGGTCGAAATTCCCCTCCCAAGGCACCGGCTACCTCGACGTGCTGGCACCGGCCCCGCCCCTGCCGTGGCGCTGGCTGAGCGCGGCGGAATTTGACTACATGGTGCAGGCGTATACCCGCGATACGCCGGCGACGACCTTCATCGGCGGGCTGAACTCGTACCGCTGCGCCGATCGCAACTGGGAACTCGGCGCAGCCTACGCGGAAAGCCCCATCACCCAGCCGGCGCTGTTCATCGCCGGCGAGGAGGACGTGGTGCTGAAGATGATCCCGCCGCATGCCATCGACAGCATGCGCTCGCGCTGCCCGCAGCTTCGGGACGTCGTGATCGTCCCCGGGGCCGGGCACTTCGTGCAGCAGGAGCAGCCGCAGGCGGTGAATGCGGCGCTGCTTGAGTTCCTCAGGGGGCTTTGAGCTTCAGCAGCCGCGCACAGAAGGCCGGGAAGTCATCCGGGCCGCGGCAGAAGGCCGCCGGGAACAGCTCCACCATGTTGGCACCGGCGGCAATCAGCGCCGGCACCGCGGCGAGCGTGGCCTCCAGATCCGGCGCGCCGCCCGCAGCGAACACGAACCGCGGCACCACGCGCACCAGGAACGCGGCCGGGTCGCGACCGCGGGCGGCGACCGCGGCGCGGATGCGCGCGATCAGCGGGGCGAGCTTCGCCGGATCCTGTTCCATCGGGATCCAGCCATCGCCGAACTCGGCCATGCGCTCGATATTGCGGTCACTGGGGGCCAGGCCCAGCCAGATCGGAATGCCCCCCTTTTGCACCGGGCGCGGGAAGGCGTGGATCTTCTCGAAATCCACCGTGGTGCCGTGGAAGGCCGCCGGGGCCTGGCTCCACAGGAGCCTGCACACCTGGAGCTGCTCGATGAAGCGCGTATAGCGGCCCTCCCAGGGGACCCCCGAGGCGAGGTACTCCTCCTTCTGCCAGCCCACGCCCAGGCCCACCGACACCCGTCCGCGCGACATGACATCGAGCGTCGCCAGCTGCTTGGCGAGCAGCACCGCCGGGCGCAACGGGGCGATGACGACACTGGTGGACAGGCGGATGCGCTGGGTGACGGCGGCCAGCGCCGCGAGCACCGTCAGTGGCTCGAACCACGGGAAGTCCAGCGGCGCCGGGAAGGGGCCGTAGGGATACTCGTGCGTGTTCTCACCCATCACCACGTGGTCGGTGATGCTCACCAGGTCGATGCCCGCCTGGTCCGCCACCCGCACCACCTCGGTGACCGGCGCGAAGTCCCCGCCGAACCAGCCCTGCAGTCCGTACAGCCCGATTGCCACCTGTGTCATGGTCCTGCGCCTTGCCGTCCAACGATGAGCGGCAGTGTGCCACGCCCGCCCGGGGCGCCTCGTCGTCCGTTCGGGGCGGCGGCCTTGCTAGACTCACGCACCTTTTTTGATGCACGGCAGGACATGGCCGACTCCATAACCCTCACCCCCCTGCGCGGCCTGCCGGAAGTTGGCCCCGGCACGGACCTCGCGCAGCTGCTGGCCGGGGCACTCCGCGCTGCCGCCCTGGCGCTGCGTGCGGACGATGTCCTGGTGGTGGCGCAGAAGATCGTCTCCAAGGCCGAGGCGCGCCTGGTGGCGCTGTCGTCCGTGGTTCCCGGCGCACGCGCCCTGGAACTGGCCGGCGTGACCGGCAAGGACCCGCGCCTCGTCGAGCTCATCCTCAGTGAGTCCACCGCGGTCGTGCGCGCGGCGCCGGAGGTGCTCATCGTGCGCCATCGCCTGGGGTTCGTGATGGCCAACGCCGGCATCGACCGCTCCAACCTCGCGCACGGCAACGCGGCCGGCGAAGTGCTGCTGCTGCCGCTGGACCCGGACGGCTCGGCCGCGGCACTGCGCGCCGCCCTGGCCGCGCGCGCCGGCGCCGCACCCGGGGTGATCATCAGCGACAGTTTCGGCAGGCCGTGGCGCCGCGGGGTGGTGAACATTGCGCTCGGCGCCGCCGGCATCCCCGCGCTGCTCGACCGCCGCGGTGAGCGCGATCGCGCCGGGCGGCCCCTGGAGGTCACCGAGGTGGCGCTCGCCGACGCACTGGCCGCCGCCGCGGGGCTGGTCATGGGCGAGGCGGCCGAGGGCATTCCCGCGGTCCTCATCCGCGGCTGCACCTTCACCGCGAGCGAAAAGCCGGCGCAGTCGCTCATCCGGCCGCAGGAACAGGACCTGTTCCGCTGATGCCCGGGGTGGTTGCGATCAGCGGCGGCATCGGCGGGGCGAAGCTGGCACTCGGCCTGTACCGGGTGCTGCCCCCGCGGTCCCTCAGCGTCATCGTCAACTGCGGCGATGACTTCGACCACCTCGGGCTGAGGATCTGCCCGGACCTCGACACCACGCTGTACACGCTCGCAGGAGTGGCCAATCCGGAGCTCGGCTGGGGCCGGCGCGATGAAACCTGGTCGTTCATGGACACCCTCGGCGGGCTCGGCGGCCCGACCTGGTTCCGCCTGGGCGACCGCGACCTCGCCCTGCACGTGCAGCGCACACAGCATCTGGCAAGCGGTGAATCGCTGAGCACTTTCATCGCCGCAGCCGCGCGCCGCCTCGGCATTGAAGCCGACATCATTCCGATGAGCGATGAACCGGTGCGTACGCGCGTACACACGCCCGGGGGCGAGCTCGCCTTCCAGGACTACTTCGTGCGCCTGCGCTGCGTGCCGCAGGTCAGCGCACTCAGCTTCGAAGGCGCATCCGCCGCGCGGCCCGCTGCGGGGGCGCTCGCCGCCCTGCGCGCGCCCCCGCAGGCGATCATCCTGTGCCCGTCCAATCCTTACCTCAGCATCGACCCGATCCTGGCGGTGCCGGGCATGCGCGCACTGCTGCGCGCCGCGGGCGCGCCGGTGATCGCAGTCTCGCCGCTGGTGGCGGGCGATGCGGTCAAGGGGCCCACCGCGAAGATCATGCGCGAGCTCGGCGTGCCGCTGAGCCCGGCCGCGGTGGCGCGTCACTACGCAGGCATCATCGACGGCCTCGTCATCGATCGCCGCGACGCCGCTGCGGTCGCTGAGATCGACTGCCACGTGAACGTCACGGACACCCTCATGCACAGCCTCGCCGATCGCGAGGCGCTGGCGCGCGAGGTGCTCGCCTTCGCCAGCGCACTCGGTGGCGGCCGCCGGTGAGCACCTGGGCGCTGGTGCCGGTGAAGGCGCGTCACACCGGCAAGCAGCGCCTCGCGGCGGCGCTCGGGGACGAGCGGCGCGCCCAACTGGTCCGCCGCATGCTCGATGACGTGCTCGCCGCCCTGGCCGCCTGCGCCGCGATCGACGGCACGCTCGTGATGAGCCCGGAGCGCGACGCGCTGCCGGCGACGACGCTGCTGCTGCACGACCCGGCCGCCGGCATGAACGCGGCGCTGGATCTGGCGCTCGAGAGCCTTGCGCAGCGCGGCGCGACCCGCGTGGCGCTCATCGCCGCGGACCTGCCGCTGCTGGCCCCCGCCGACGTGGCCGAGCTGGTCAGCGCGGCGCGCACGGCCGCGGTGGCGCTCGCCCCGGATGCCCGCGGCACGGGCACCAATGCGCTGTGCCTGAAGCTGCCCACGGCGTTCCGCTGCCACTTCGGCCCGGGAAGCTTCGCGCGGCACCAGGCCGAGGCCGCACGGCACGGCATCGCCTGCATCACCGTCGCCCGGGCCGGGTTCGGTTTCGATGTCGACGAGGCGGCGGACCTGGCCACGCTGCGCGGCCAGCGCCTGGAGCGCTACGGCTTCCTGGACTAGGGCGCCGGCAGGATCGAGTCGAAGGCGACCGGCAGCTCGCGCACGCCGCGCAGCACGGCGGATCCTGCGGGCATCGGCCCGCGCGCCAGGCGCAGGCCCGGCAGCCGCGCCAGCAGCAACTCGAGCGAGGTGGCCAGCTCGGCCCGCGCCAGGTGCACGCCCAGGCAGAAATGCGGCATGCCGCCGAAGCTGACCAGGCGCTGCGCGTGACGCGTCACATCGAATTTCCCCGGGTCGGCGTACTGCGCGGCATCGCGGCCGGCGGGGCGCACGCCGAACAGCACCCAGGAGTCCTTCGGGATCTGCACCCCGCCGATCTCCGCGCCGGTCTCGGTGTAGCGCGGCAGGAAGCACACCGCCCCATACAGCCGCACGCTCTCTTCCACCGCGCCGGTGATCAGCGCCGGGTCCGCCCGCAGGCGCGCCTGCAGCGCCGCATCCGCCAGCACCGCATTCATCATGCTGCCCATGGTGAGGTAGGTCGTGTCCGCACCCGCCGGGAACAACAGCTTCACGAAGCTCAGGATGTCCTCATCGCTCAGGCGATGGCCCTCGACTTCGGCCGCCGCGAGCCTCGAGATCAGGTCCTCCCGCGGCCGGGCACGGCGGCCGTGGATCAGGGGCAGCAGGAAGGCGTTCACCTCGTCGCGCGCCTTGAGTGCGGCGGCGGGGTTGAACGGGTAGTCGAACAGACCACGCACCCAGGCGAACAGCTGGTCCTCGTCGGCCGCCGGGATCCCGAGCAGTCGCGTGATCACCTGCAGCGGATAGCGGTGGCAGTAGGCGGCCACCAGGTCCAGCTCGCGCCGCGCCCCGAAGGCATCGATGAGCTGGTTGGCCAGCGGCCGCAGCAGCGAGCCGACGTGCGCCTGCACCGCCTTGGGCTGGAAGGCCTCCGCCACCAGCGCGCGGTGGATGCGATGCTCCTCCCCGTCCATGCACAGCAGCGTCTTGCCCTGCACCGGCAGCGAATAGCGCAGGTGGGCCGCCGAGGCCGGGAAGCGGGTGTTGTCGCGGAACGCGCGGCCGACGTCCTCGTGGCGCAGGATCAGCCAGGCGGTGCCGCCCAGGTAGCGCACCGGTACCACGCGCTCGCCGGCATCCTGTAACTCCGCCACCAGTGCATCCAGGTCCGGGACCTGGTCACGTCCGAAGTCGAGGTGCGGCAGCGCGTGGTTCACGGGTGCGGCCTACTGCTTCTCGTAGGCTTCCTCGATGTTGGGGGCGAACATCTGCATGCCCGCCGGGACCGAGATCGAACCCGGGTCCCAGTAGGCCTGTGCGAGCTTGATCTTGCCCGCGTCGTTGAGCACGAAGCGGTCGACGATCGCCAGGTCCAGCCCCTGGTTCTGGCTGGGGATGCGCACCTGCATCGTGAACACGAGGATGCCCTCGTTGGCGCAGGTGACGATGCGGTGCACGACCGGCTTCATCAGGCGCGTCGCATCCTGGTGGGCAAAGTCCCAGAACTTGGAGACCCCGGCGTGGCCCTTGAACGGCGGCGTGCCGACCGGGTCCGCCCACTCACAATCCTCGGCAAACACCGACAGCAGCAGCGCCTTGTCATTGGTCGCCCAGGCACGGGCATAGGACTCGAGCACGCCGCGGACTACTTCTGGCTTCATCTTCTTCTCCATCCATTCGGACTAATCATTCCCGCCACCGGCGGCGGCCCATCGGCCGCCTGCACGCGTATCATAGCCACAGAACGTCCCAGGAGAGCCGATGGCGAAGACGCACGCCGCGCGCGGACTGCCGCAGATCATCGCCGCTGCCGTAGAGGGCCACGCCCCGGATGCGGCGGCCGCCTTTGAGCTCGAGCACGCGCAGCCCGCGCAGCTGCTCGAGGCCAGCGAGCAACTCACGCTGGCTGGCCATGGCCGCATCGTCACCTATTCGCGCAAGGTATTCATTCCCCTCACGCAGCTGTGCCGCGACGTATGCCACTACTGCACCTTCGCCAAGGCGCCGCGGGCACTCAGCGCACCCTACATGAGCCTCGAGGAGGTGCTGGCCGTCGCCCGCGCCGGGGCCGCCGCCGGCTGCAAGGAAGCCCTCTTCACCCTGGGGGACAAGCCGGAGCTGCGTTACTCCGCGGCGCGCACGGCGCTGGCGTCGATGGGCTTCGCCAGTACGCTTGCGTACCTGGAGCACGCCGCGGCTGAGGTGTACCGGCAGACCGGCCTGCTGCCGCACCTCAATCCCGGGCTCATGGACACCCAGGAGCTCGCGCGGCTGCGCCGGGTGTCGGTGTCGATGGGCATCATGCTCGAGAGCGCCAGCGAGCGGCTCACCGCGCGCGGCGGTCCGCACTTCGGCTCCCCGGACAAGGCCCCGGCCGCGCGGCTGGCAACCCTGTCGGCCGCCGGCGCGGCGGCCATACCCTTCACCACCGGTCTGCTCATCGGCATCGGCGAGACGCGCCGCGAGCGGATCGAGGCGCTGCTGGCACTGCGCGAGCTGCACCGCTCGCACGGGCACCTGCAGGAAATCATCATCCAGAACTTCCGCGCCAAGCCCGGCACGCGCATGGCGCAGGCCCCCGAGCCGCCGCTCGCGGAGCACCTGTGGACCGTGGCCGTCACGCGCCTGCTGTTCGGGGCGCACATGTCGGTCCAGGCGCCACCCAACCTGCAGCCCGCCGCGCTCGATGCCCTGGTGCGCGCCGGCGTCAACGACTGGGGCGGCGTGTCGCCGGTGACGCCCGACCACGTCAACCCGGAGGCGCCGTGGCCGCACCTGGTGGCACTCGCGCAGCAGACCGCCGCCAGCGGGCGCACGCTGATCGAGCGGCTGGCCATCGCGCCAGCCTTCGCACGCGATCCGGATACCTGGGTGGATGCGGGACTGCGGAGCGCCGTGCGTCATCGGGTGGATGCCCTCGGGCGTGCGCGCACCGACGGGTGGTTCGCCGGCGCCGGCACGCCCGTGCCGCCGGCCGCCGCCGCCACGTTCAAGCCGAAGCGGAGCGGCCGCGGCGCGGTCTCGGCGCACCTCAAGGCCACGCTGCGCGCCGCGCGCCGCGGCGCGGACCTGTCCGGGGGCGAGATTGCCGGCCTGTTCGCCGTGCACGGCGCGGAGCTTGCCGCGGTGCTGTCCGCCGCGGATGCACTGCGGCGCGAGCACTGCGGTGACGAGGTTTCCTACGTCGTCAACCGTAACATCAACTACACCAACATCTGCCTCTACCACTGCGGCTTCTGCGCCTTCTCCAAGGGACGCAGCGCGCAGAGCCTGCGCGGGCCGGCCTACACGCTCGACCTGGCCGAGATCGCGCAGCGCACGCGCGAGGCCTGGGCCGCCGGGGCCACCGAGGTATGCCTGCAGGGAGGCATCCATCCAAGCTTCACCGGCCAGACGTACCTGGACATCGTGGCAGCCGTGAAGGCGGCCGCCCCGGACATTCACGTGCACGCGTTCTCGCCCCTGGAGATCAGCCACGGCGCGCAGACCCTCGGGCTGCCGGTGCAGCGCTTCCTGGGCGAGCTGCGCGCCGCGGGCCTCTCCACCCTGCCCGGGACCGCCGCGGAGATCCTGGACGATGAGGTACGCGCGATCATCTGCCCGGACAAGCTGAACAGCGCCGAATGGCTGGGCGTCATGCGCGCTGCGCACGCGGTCGGACTGCGCAGCACGGCCACCATCATGTTCGGGCACGTCGACCACCCGGTGCACTGGGCGCGTCACCTGCTCGCGGTGCGCGCACTGCAGAAGGAGACCGGCGGCTTCACCGAGTTCGTGCCGCTGTCCTTCGTGCACATGGAGGCGCCCTTGTGGCGCAAGGGCCTGGCGCGCAGCGGGCCGACCCTGCGCGAGTCGCTGCTCATGCACGCGGTCGCGCGCCTGGTGCTCCATCCGCACATCACCAATATCCAGACCTCGTGGGTGAAGATGGGCGCCGAAGGTGCAGCGCTCGCGCTCGGCAGCGGCGCCAACGACCTGGGCGGCACACTCATGAACGAGTCGATCACGCGCGCCGCCGGCGGGGTGAACGGCCAGGAGTTCGATGCGCAGCGCATCGAGGCGCTCGCCCGCGAGATCGGCCGCCCTGCCTACCAGCGCACCACCTTGTACCGGCGCGTGGGCGCAGCCGGGGCGCCGCGCCGCCCGGTGTTCGCGCTCAACGCCGCCAAGCTCTGAGGACCGGTAAAGGAGATCACGTGCCAGAGGCCCCCGCATGGGACGCCGAGACCGAGGTGCTGGTGGTCGGTTCCGGGGCCGCCGCACTCACCGCGGCCGTCGCGGCCGCGGCGCAGGGCGCGCACACCCTGATTGTGGAGAAGAGCGAGTTGTTCGGCGGCACCTCGGCCACCTCGGGCGGGGTCATCTGGATCCCGGCCACGCAGCAGGCCTTGAGCGCCGGGCACGCCGATTCCCCGGAAGAGGCCTTCCAGTACATCCGCGCGCTCACCGATGCCAACATCCCGGATGCGCGCATCTGGGCCTTCGTGCGTACCGGGCGCGAGATGGTGGCCTGGCTCGAGGCCAACACCTTGGTGAAGATGCGTGCCCACCCCTACGCCGACTACCACCCGGAGATGCCGGGCGGCAAGCCCGGCTGGCGCTCGCTGGAGGCGCTCCCGCTGCACTCGAGCGAGTTGGGCGATGACTTTGCGCGGCTGCGCGCGCCGCACCCGGCGGTGCAGTTCCTCGGCCGCGTGAGCTGGACGCTGGAGGAGACTGGCGCGCTCTTGTTCCGCATCCCCGGCTGGTGGCAGGTGGCGCTGCGGGTGTTCGGCAACTACTTCCTCGACTTCCCGCAGCGCCTGCAGTCGCGGCGCGACCGGCGCCTGACCCTGGGCAACGCGCTGCTCGGGCGGCTGAAGCTCTCGGCCAACCGGTTCGGCGCGCAGCTGTGGCTGAACTCCCCGCTGATCGAGCTCATCCGCGAGGGCGGCCGTGTCACCGGCGCGCTCATCGAGCGCGACGGGCGCCCCATGCGCATCCAGGCGCGGCGCGGCGTGGTGCTGGCCGCGGGCGGCTTCGAGCGCAATGCGCAGATGCGCCGCCAGTACCTGCCGCGCTCGCACGAGCCGCGCTGGAGCGGCTCGCAGCCGAACAACACCGGCGATGCGATCCGCGCGGCGATGCAGGTGGGGGCGGCAACGCTCAACATGGACTCGGCCTGGTGGGGCACCTCCATGAGCCTGCCGGGCGAGGAGCGCGCGCGTCTCATGGCCTTCGAGCGTGCCCTGCCCGGGGCGATCATCGTCAACGCCAACGGCGAGCGCTACATGAACGAGGCCGCCTCGTACCACATCGCCGGACAGCAGATGCTCGCCTGCGACTCGGACAGTGCGCGCACCATCCCCTCGTGGATGGTGTTCGACGCGAAATACCGCGCCAGCTACCCGGTGGGGCCGGTGATCCCGGATTTCCCGGACTGGATGCAGCCGGCCAGCATCGCCGCGGCGCTCACGCGCGCGCAGACGCTGGAGGAACTCGCGCAGCGCACGCAGCTGCCGCCCGAGCGCCTCAAGGCCACGATCGCGCGCTTCAACGCCAACGCGCGCCAGGGCATCGATCCTGACTTCAAGCGCGGCGAGAGCGCCTACGACCGCTACTACGGTGACCCGAAGGTGGCGCCCAACCCGACGCTGCGCGCACTTGAGACGCCGCCCTACTACGCCATCCGCGTCTACCCGGGTGACATCGGCACCAACGGCGGCCTGGCGACGAACGAGCACGCGCAGGTGCTGGATGAGGCCGGTGCCCCGATCCCCGGGCTCTATGCCGCCGGCAACATGGCCGCGACCGTCATGGGCCACTCCTACCCGGCCGCCGGTGCCACCCTCGGGCCGGGCATGACCTTCGGCTACATCGCCGGCCGGCACGCGGCCGGCTGACCCACAGCCGTCAGACGGTCGCGAGCGGGGTCACCGGGGATCCCACCGCGCCCGGCAGGTCGAGCGGCGGCGCCGTGAGCAGGAAGCGGTTCCTGTGGTGCGCCGCCAGCCACCCGGCCAGATCGCGCAGGTACCACAGCTCCGCCAGGTGGATGCCGAGCTTGAACAGGCACAGCTCGTGCAGCGGCAGTAGTGGCTCGCGTTCGGCGCCGCTGTCGATCATGGCCGTGGACTCCACCGCGGCATTGTCCGCACACAGCGCGACCAATCCTGAGTCATCGATCCAGCGCTGCAGGCGCGCATCGGCCCCGGCAAGCCCCGCGCAGCTGCGGTGCAGGATGCGGTGGTCGGGCTTCTTCTGCATCTCCAGCACCAGGTCCGCGAAGCCGGTGTACAGGCAAACGAAGTCCCCCGCCTCCACGGTGACCTGCTGCGCCTCCATCAGGCGCATGAGGTCATCGTAGCCCACGCTGGCCGGCTGCCGGCCGTACTCGCGGTACAGGTCGATGAGCACGCCGCGACCCTGCACGCCGGCGCGCGCCAGGTTCTCGATGCCAAGCGCGCGCGCCCCGGTGCCGCCCGGGTCATCGGGCCCGGCAATGTCGGCGCCGGCGCGGAAGCCGTTGTAGAAGACCGCCTCGCGCACCCCGTCGCCATCGGCGTCGAACTCCGAGCCGCAGTGCGCCAGCGCATCCCACTGCGTGGAGTACTGCAGGCACAGTGTCACCTGGTCATCGCACACCACATCCGTGGCGCGCCTGGCGAACTGCGACATGTGGTAGGGGTAGGCCGCGTGGCCGTTGGCGAAGCGCGTCGCGGCCAGCTTGGGTGGCGAGCGCGTCTCCCACAACCCCGGGCCACCCGGGTAGTCCAGCGGCAGGCTGAGCGAGAACACCTCCCCGGCCACCACCTCGCGCACGGCGGCCAGGCGGCGGGCGGGCGTGAGCAGGTTCATGCGCCCGCGCTGGTCATCGGCACCGAAGTCGCCCCAGTTGGATCCGGCCGGTCGATGTTGCCAACGCGCCATTCGTCGTCTCCTCGGGTTGCATGGCAGCTGCTACCTCATACGGGGGAGCGTGGTGGCTGCCTGCTGCAACACGGCATACTAGCGCCATGGCAGCACGCGGCACGATGATGGCATGGCGGCTGACGGCCTTCGGCAAGGGACCGCAGCTGCAGGAGGTCCCGATACCGACTCCGGGGCCGGGCGAGGTCCTGATCAAGGTGGCCGGCAACGGCCTGTGCCACTCGGACGTCGGGCTCATGGATCCGCGCTTCGATGCGCCCCCTTTCCCGGGCTGGCAGCTGCCGTTCACGCTCGGCCACGAGGTAGCCGGCTGGGTCGAGAGCACCGGGCCTGGCGTCTGCGGCCACTCCCCCGGGGAACCTGTGATCCTGGTCGCGACCGAGTCCGACGGCACCTGTTCGTTCTGCCAGGCGGGCATGGACAACAACTGCGACGCGAGCGGCGCGGGCCGCGGCTACGGCCGCGACGGCGGCCTGGCCCCGTACATGCT
This sequence comes from uncultured Pseudomonadota bacterium, assembly GCA_963741745.1. Taxonomy (GTDB): domain Bacteria; phylum Pseudomonadota; class Gammaproteobacteria; order Steroidobacterales; family Steroidobacteraceae; genus 13-2-20CM-66-19. Next base: position 335,636 of record CAVUJF010000002.1, read on the forward strand.
CATCCGCAACGCGCGGCCACTGATCCCGCTGCAGAGCCTCGATCCTACGACCGCCGGCCCGCTCGCCGATGCCGGTGCCACCTCCATGCACGCCGTGCGGCGCATTCTGCCGCGCCTCGGGCCCGGCACGAGCGCGGTGATCATCGGTGCCGGCGGTCTCGGCAGCTTTGCCGTGCAGTTCGTGCGCGCACTCACCCCGGCGCGCGTGATCGCGGTGGACATCAATCCCGCGCGCCTGGACTACGCGAAGTCCCTCGGTGCCCACGAGACCGTCAGCGGCGTCAATGCCGGCACGGTGGCGGACCTGAAGACCCTGACTAAAGGCCGCGGCGCCGAGGTGGTGCTGGATTTCGTCGGCATCGACGCGACGATCGCAGCCGGGCTTGCCAGCGTGCGGCGCACCGGGGCATTCGGCCTGATCGGCGCCGGGATGGGCACCCTGCCCCATCCCTGGTTCCACCTGCTGCCACGCGATGGCGAGGTGTTCTGTTTCACCGGCAGCAGCATCGCGGACCTGGAGGCGGTGGTGAAGCTGGCCGAGCAGGGACTGCTGCGCAACGACACCGAGCGCTTCAGCTTCAGCCAGGTCCCGGAGGCCTACGAGCGGCTCGAGCACGGCAGTCTCACAGGGCGTGCCGTGGTCATCCCGGATGCCTGATACCGCCGACACGCTGGCGATCCACGAGCTGCTCGGCCTCTACGGGCACATCATCGACGCGCGCGAGTGGCACCGGGTGGAGGAACTGTTCACCTCGGACTGCACCTACGACATGCGCGAGTTCGGCCTCGGGATCGTGCACGGCGCCCGCGCCGTGGCCGCCCTGTGGGCAGCTCCCGATGCGATGCACCCGCTGGCGCACCACGCGACCAACATCATCGTCAGCCAGGACCGCGACGGCACCGTGCGGGTGCTGTCCAAGGGACTGGGCGTGGGCCCCAACGGCCGCGTCGGCAGCGTCACCTACCGCGACGTGGTGGTGCGCACGAGCGCCGGCTGGCGCTTCGCCGCGCGCAGCGGCGAGCTGCGCAAGCTCACGGCGCCCTAGCCGCCGAGCTGCTCCTGGATCTGCTGCCAGGCAAGGTCCGCGGTCGCGCGCGCCCGCCCGCCGGCCTCGCGCGCATGGCGGCTGGCGGCAGTGCCATCGACCACGCGCCGCAGGATCCCCTGGCGGATGCAGGCGATGCGGAACATGTTGTAGGCCATGCAGAACTCCCACACGCGCGGCTCGATACCCGGGCGCCCGGTGCGGCGGCAGTACGCCGCCATGTACTCCTGCTCCGTAGGGATCCCGAGCGAGGGCAGGTCCAGGCCGCGCAGGCCGCGGATCTCGCCCGCCTCCACGCGCCAGAGCATGACGTGGTACGAAAGGTCCGCCAGCGGATGCCCCAGTGTCGAGAGCTCCCAGTCGACCACCGCGGCCACGCGGGCATCGTGGCTGTGGAAGATCATGTTGTCGATGCGGTAGTCGCCATGCACCAGGGTGGTCTCATCCCCGGGCGGGATGTTGGCCGGCAGCCAGGCGAGGAGTTTCTCCATCGACTCGATGCGCTCGGTCTCGGAGGCGCGGTACTGCTTGCTCCAGCGACCGATCTGGCGTGCGAAGTAGTTGCCCGGCTTGCCGTAATCGGCAAGGCCCGCGGCGGCGAAGTCCAGCGTATGCAGCTGCACCAGCACCCGGTTCATCTCGTCGTAGATCGCGGCGCGCTGCAGCGGCGTCATCCCCGGCAGCGACGGGTCCCAGAAGTTGCGCCCCGCCACGTAGCTCATGATGTAGAACATCGAGCCGATGACGCCTGCATCCTCGCACAGGCACACGGGGCGGGCGACCGGGAAGCCCGTCGGGTGCAGGGCACCGATGACGCGGAACTCGCGGTCGACCGCATGCGCCGAGGGCAACAGCGGCCCCGGGGGCTTGCGGCGCAGCACGTACTGCTGCCCATCGCCGGCGCTCAGGAGAAAGGTCGGGTTGGACTGGCCGCCGCGGAACTGCTGCACCCGCGCCAGCGGACCTATGAACCCGGGGGCGTGGGCCAGCAGGTAGCGCTCCAGCGCCGCCTCGTCGAAGCGCTGCGCTGCGGCGACCGCCATCGTGCCTGCGAACTCTTCCCCGCTCACTAGTCGTACTTTTCCAGTTCGATGCGCCCGATCTGGTTGCGATGCACCTCGTCAGGACCGTCCGCGAGGCGCAGCGAACGTGCCTGCGCGTAGGAGTTGGCAAGGTGGAAGTCATCGCTCAGGCCGCCGGCGCCGTGCGCCTGGATGGCCCAGTCCAGCACCTGGCAGGCCATGTCGGCGGCGGCGATCTTGATGGCGGCGATCTGCCCGCGCGCGGCCTTGTTGCCCACCGTGTCCATGAGCCAGGCAGCCTGGTACACCAGCAGGCGCGCCTGGTCGATGCGGATGCGCGACTCGGCGATGCGCTCCAGCGTCACGGTCTGCTCGGCGAGCTTGCGCCCGAAGGTGGTGCGCAGCTTCACGCGGCGGCACATCTTCTCCAGCGCCCGCTCGGCGACGCCGATCATGCGCATGGCGTGGTGGATGCGGCCCGGCCCCAGGCGCCCCTGGGCAATCTCGAAACCGCGGCCCTCGCCCAGGAGGATGTTGGCCGCCGGCACGCGCACGTCCTTGAAGTCGATCTCCATGTGGCCGTGCGGCGCATCGTCGTACCCGAACACCGGCAGGTGCCGCAGCACCGTGATGCCGGGGGTGTCGCGCGGCACGAGGATCATGGACTGCTGGCGGTGGCGCTCGGCCGCCGGATCCGTCTTGCCCATGAAGATGTACAGGCGGCAGCGCGGGCTGCCGGCCCCGGAAGTCCACCACTTGCGGCCGTTGATGACGTAGCTGTCGCCGTCGCGCACGATGGCGCTCTCGATGTTGGTGGCATCGCTGGAGGCGACGCGCGGCTCGGTCATCGCGAACGCCGAGCGGATGGTCCCCGCCAGCAGCGGCTCGAGCCACTCCTGCTTCTGCGCCGGCGTGCCGTAGCGCTCCAGCGTCTCCATGTTGCCCGTGTCGGGAGCCGAGCAGTTGAACACCTCCGGCGCCCAGCGCACGCGGCCCATCATCTCGCTCAGGGGCGCGTACTCGAGGTTGGTCAGTCCCGCCCCGTGCCTCGATTCGGGCAGGAACAGGTTCCACAGGCCCGCAGCGCGCGCCTTGCCCTTCAGCTCCTCCAGCAGCGGTGGATCGTCCCAGCGGTCACCCTCCTGCAGCTGCGCGTGGAAGCGCTCCTCGTTCGGATAGACGTGCTGGTCCATGAACGCGCCCAGGCGCTCGAGGTAACCCTGGGTCTTCTGACTGATCTGAAAATCCACGTGAACTCCTGACCGCCCGGAGCTTGCTCAGCCGGGCTCGTAGAATCCGCGGCCCGCATGCGCCAGCCGCGCCAGCAGCGGCGCCGGGGTGAAGTACTCCGCGCCCACCTGGTCTGCGTACCTGAGCAGCCGCTCGTGGACCGCTGGCAGGCCCACCCGGTCGGCGTAGTACATCGGGCCGCCGCGGTAGGCGGGAAAACCGAAGCCGTGCAGCCAGATGACGTCGATCTCGTGCGGACGCGCGACGGTGCCGGACTCGATGAGCCGGGCACCCTCGTTGATCATGGCATAAAGGCAGCGCTCGAGGATCTCCTCGTCCCTGACCGTGCGGCGCGTGATGCCGCGCGCCGCGGAGTGGCGCGCGATGAGCTCGGTCACGGCCGGATCCGGCGCCGCACGCCGCTCGGCGTCGTAGCGGTACCAGCCCGCGCCACTCTTCTGCCCGAGGCGCCCGGCGGCCGTCAGCTGCTCGAGCAGGTCGGCGTGCAGCTCGCGCGTGGTCAGCTGCGCCCGGCGCGCGCGGCGGGTGGCGAGCACGACGTCCAGCCCGCCCAGGTCCTGCACCGCGAACGGCCCGAGCGGGAAGCCGAACTCGGTGAGTACACGGTCCACCTGGGCCGGTTCCGCACCCTCCTCCAGCATGAACAGCGCTTCGCGCGAGCGGCGCGAGAGCATGCGATTGGCGACGAACCCCTCGTCCGCGCCCACCACGACCGCGACCTTCCCCAGGCGCTTGCCGAGCTTGAGCAGCGTGGCCGCGACTTCCGGCGCCGTGGCCGGGGTGCGCACCAGCTCCAGCAGGCGCATGGCCTGTGCCGGGTTGAAGAAGTGCATGCCGGCGACATCCCCCGGCCGGCCCGCGGCGCGCGCCAGGGCAGCAAGGTCCAGGAAGGAGGTGTTGCTGGCGAGGATCGCACCCGGCCTGCACACCGACCCGAGTGCTGCGAACACCGCCTCCTTGGCCGCCAGGTCCTCGGCGATCGCCTCGACGATGAGGTCCGCGGACTTGAGGTCCTGATACTCGAGCGTCGAGGTAATGAGCGCGCCGCGCCGGTCGGCCTCGCCCTGCGCGAGGCTGCCGCGGGAGACCAGGCCGGCGTAGATCTTGGCAATGGCGGCCGTCGCAGCGGCAGCGCTCTCCGGCCTGTGCGCCAGGAGCTTCACCGGGATCCCGGCGTTGGCAAAGCACACGGCAATGCCGCGCCCCATGACGCCCGACCCGACCACGGCGGCGCTGGCGATCTCGCGCACCGGGGTGTCCGGGGCCAGGCCCGGTACGCGCGCGACCTCGCGCTCGATCGCAAAGGCGTGCCGCTGCGCCCGGGACTGCGCCCCGTTGAGCAGCCGCATGCAGATCTCGTTCTCGCGCAGCACGCCGGCTGCGAAGGGCAGCTCGTAGGCCATGCGCACGGCCTGCACCGCCTCGATGGGCGCCAGGAAGCCGCGCTGCTTCTTGGCGAGCGCGCGGGTGAATTCCTCGAAGACCCCGGGCTCATCCAGCACCGGCTTGAGCTCACCCGTGCGCCGCACCGCGCGTCCCCCGCCAAGGGCACGCTCGGCGAAGGCGACCGCGCCGGCCTCCAGGTCGCCCTCGATGATCTCCTCGAGCAGGCCGAGCTTGAGCGCCTCGGGAGCGCCGAGGTCCTTGCCCTCGGCGATCATGGTCAGTGCGGCACGCGCCGGGACCAGGCGCGGCAGCCGCTGCGTGCCGCCGGCTCCCGGGATGATGCCGAGCTTGACCTCCGGCAGTCCCAGGCGCGTCTCGCGCAACGCCACCCGCCAATGGCATGACAGGGCAAGTTCCAGTCCACCGCCCAGTGCGGTGCCGTGCATCGCGGCGATCACCGGCTTGGCGCTGGCCTCGGTGCGCGCCACGACCTCGCCGAGCTGCGGGTCCTTGAACGGCTTGCCGAACTCGCGCACGTCGGCACCAGCGCAGAACGTGCGGCCCCGGCACACGATCACCAGCGCTGCGAGGGAAGGGTCGGCCTGGGTGCGCGCGAGCGCATCGGTGAGGCCGGCGCGCACGGCGTGCGAGAGCGCATTGACCGGCGGGTTGTCGATTGCGGCGATGGCGATGCGGCCACGCCTGAGGAATGAGACTGCTTCGGTCACGGCGGTTCGTTCTTTCGCGAAGAAACTTACTGGACCCTCAGGACGACTTTACCCTTGGCGCGGCGGTTCATGACCACATCCAGCGCCTGCGCGTAGTCTGCGAGCGGGAAGCTTTCCGAGACGTGTGGCCTGAGACGGCCCTGCGCATACCAGGCAAACAGCTCCGCAAAGTTGGCGGCGTTCTGCTGCGGACGGCTCTTGGCGTAGGCGCCCCAGAACACCCCTACCAAGGAGGCGGTCTTCAGCAGCAGCAGGTTGAGGGGGATCTTGGGGATCTCCCCGCTGGCGAAGCCGACGACCAGGTAGCGCCCCATGAAGGCGAGGCTGCGTACGCACGGCTCCGCGTAGGCCCCGCCGACCGGGTCGTAGACCACGTCCACGCCCTTGCCGCCGGTGAGCTCCTTGATCTTCTCGCGCAGGTCCGGGCCTGAGTAGTTGATCAGGGCATCTGCCCCGTACTCCTTGCACAGCGCGAGCTTCTCATCGCTGGAGGCGCAGGCGATGACGCGTGCGCCCATGAGCTTGCCGATCTCCACCGCGGTCAGCCCCACCCCGCCGGCGGCGCCGAGCACCAGCAGCGTCTCGCCGGCACGCAGCTGCCCGCGCTCCTTCAACGCATGGTGCGAGGTCCCGTAGACGATCGGGAAGCTGGCCGCCGTGGCGAAGTCCATGCCCTCCGGCAGCGCCATGACGGCAGGCGCCGGTGCAATCACCTCCTCTGCAAACCCGCCATAACCGGTGGCGGCCAGCACGCGCATGCCAGGGCTGATGCCGCTCACTCCGGCACCGAGCTGCTTGACCGTGCCGGCCACCTCGGCGCCGGGCGAGAAGGGCAGCGGCGGCCGGGTCTGGTACTTGCCCTGGACGATCAGGCCGTCCATGAAATTGACGCCGGCGGCCTGCACTGCGATGAGCACTTCCCCGGGACCGGGTGTGCGCGCGGGCACCTCGGCCAGGGCGAGTTGATCGAGCGGCGCGAATTCCCGCGCCAGCACGGCTTTCACTGGGCGTCCCTCTGGCGCAAGGCCTCGTAGAGAAGCATGCCCGCGGCCACCGATACGTTCAGGCTCTCGACACTGCCGCGTTGCGGCAGGCGCACCAGGTGGTCGCAGTTCTGCTGCGTCAGGTGACGCAGGCCCGAGCCTTCTGCACCGAGCACCAGCACGATGCCCGAGGTGAGGTCGACTTCGCGCGCCTCCCTGGCGGCGCCGGCATCCGCACCCACCACCCACAGCCCGGCCTCCTTGAGCAGCTTGAGCGTGCGTACGAGGTTGGTGACCGCGACCACGGGGGTGGTCTCGGCAGCCCCCGTGGCCACCTTGCGCACGGTTGGGTTCATCTGCGCGGCGCGGTCCTTCGGCACCACCACGGCCAGTGCGCCGCAGGCATCGGCGGTGCGCAGGCACGCGCCGAGGTTATGCGGGTCCTGCACGCCATCCAGCCCCAGGATGATCGGGGACCGCGCCGTGGCGAGTGCGCCCAGCAGGTCATCCTCGCTCCAGGGTGCAAGCGTGGTGATCTCCGCCGCCACGCCCTGGTGCGTGACGTCCCCGAGCAGGCGCCTGAGTGCGTCCGCGTGGAGGCGCCTGACCGGCCGGCGGTGAAGCTGCGCGAGTTCCTCGATGGCGCGCGCGCGCGGATCCTCGCGCCGCTCGGCGAGCAGCACGTTGAGCACCCGCTCGGGCTGGCGCTCGAGCAGCGCCCGGACCGCATGCATGCCATAGATGGTCTGCGTGCCCTTCATGGTCGCAGTTCAGTGGTGGCTGCGTTTCTTGGCAGGCGCTTCTTCCGCCAGGTGGAGGTCGATGAGCCCCTCGATCGGGTTTACCGAGGTCACCACCACGTTGATGTGCGACCCGGTACTCAGGCGCCGCCCGCTGCGGCGGCCGCGCCACGCGTGTCCGGCGTCCTCCATCTCGTACTCATCGTCATGCAGGTTGTCCAGGTGCAGCAGGCCATCGACCCCGACGTCGATGATCTGCACGAAGCAGCCGAACTCCACCACCGTGGTGATGAGCCCGCGAAAGGTCTGGCCGATGCGCTCCCGGAGGTAGGCGCACTTCAGGTAGTTGGCGACATAGCGATCCGCCTCGTCCGCGCGCTTCTCCAGCTGCGAGGTGCTCTCCCCGAGCACGCTCAGCTCGGGGGTCTCGTAGCGCACCGCCGCCCCGCCCTTGGCGCCGATGAGTGCCTTGAGCGTGCGGTGGACCAGCAGATCCGGGTAGCGCCGGATCGGCGAGGTGAAGTGCGCGTAGTGGGTGAGAGCGAGCCCGAAGTGCCCGATGTTGGCCGGCTGATACACCGCCTGGGGCATGGCGCGTATCACCAGGGACTCGACGAAGGCGCGCTCGGGCGCATCCCCGACACGCTTGGCGATGGCCTGCAGGTCGCGCGTGGTGACGCTCTGCGGGATCTGGGCATCGATCCCGAGCGAGCGCAGGGTGCTCGAGAGGCGCTCGAGCTTCTGCTCGTCCGGCTGTGCGTGCACGCGGTAAAGGCTGGGCACGTGCCCCTTGGTAAGCTCCTGCGCGACGGCCACGTTGGCGAGGATCATGCACTCCTCCACCAGCCGGTGCGCATCGTTGCGGGCGCGCAGCTCGATCGCGGTCACCGTCTCGGCGCTGTCGATGACGAACTGCGCCTCGGGCGCATCGAAATCCAGCGCGCCGCGGCGCGCGCGGGCCTTGTGCAGCGCGCGGTAGACATCCACGAGCACCATGAGCCTGTCCAGCAGCGGGCCGACGTGCAGGCGCGCGGCCGGGCGGCCCTCGAACAGCGCCTCGTGGGCGATGGTGTAGGTGAGGCGGGCCGCCGAGCGCATGACCGCAGGGTAGAAGGTGGCGCTCTTGAGCGTTCCGTTCTTGCTCACCACCATGTCGGCAGCGAAGCACAGGCGATCAACGTGCGGGGCGAGCGAGCACAGGTGGTCGGAGAGTGCGGTGGGCAGCATCGGCACGACGCGGGTGGGGAAATACACCGACGTGCCGCGCAGCTTGGCCTCCGTGTCAATCGCGGTCCCCGGGCGCACGTAGTGACTGACGTCTGCGATCGCGACGATGAGCCGGTAGCCATCCCGATGCGGCTCCGCGTACAGAGCGTCGTCGAAGTCGCGCGCATCCGCGCCGTCGATGGTGACCAGCGGCAGGGCACGCAGGTCAACGCGCGCCTCAGCCTTGCTCGGGTCCACGTGCTCGCCGAAGGCGTGCGCCTCGCGCAGCGCCTGCACCGAGAACTCGCTCGGCAGCGAGAACTTCGCCAGCGCGGATTCGGTTGCCAGCTCCACCGGCCGGTTCGGATCCAGGCTCTTCTCGATGACCGCCTCGGCGGGTGAGGCAGAGCCGGCGTGACGGGTGATCCTGGCGATGACCCAGTCACCGGCGCGCGCGCCGTGCAGGTCACGCGGGGCGACCGCGCAGCGCAACTGCAGACGCCGGTCGGCGGCATTCACCCAGGCACTGCGGCCCTGGACCTCCACCGTGCCCAGGAACGCCGTCACGCCACGCGCCAGCACCTGTACCAGCGTCCCCGACCAGCGGTCGGTCGCATCGCGCGAGACCTTCACCCGCAGACGATCCCCGTGCATGACCCCGCGCATCTCCGGCGGCGGCAGGAAGATGCTGTCCTTGAATCCCTCGACTTTGAGGAATCCGTAGCCGGCGCGGTTCGCGCTGACAGTGCCTTCCACGGTTGCACCGTGGCTGACGCCCACGCCGGCTGATGCTGGCTGGGTGGCGCGGCGTGCGGCGCCCTTATCGGGATTGCGGTGACCGGAACCGGACTGCGCGCCGTGCTTCCTGGCAGAACCCCCGGCTCCGGCATGCTTGGACTTAGGCGCCGAGCGGCGGCCGAATTTCCCCCTACGCGCGTTCAATTGACAGCCCCCGGTCGCCTGCGTAGATTGCGCGGCCTTCCTCACCCGCCCGGGTGGCGAAATTGGTAGACGCACTAGCTTCAGGTGCTAGCGGGTAACACCGTGGAGGTTCGAGTCCTCTCCCGGGCACCAGAATTTCATTATCTTTCAATATATTACAGCTCTATAGTCGCGTAATTTCAAGTCGAAAAACGACTCGAATCTAAGCCGGAACTATAGAGGATTCGAATGCGAGTAATCAGACGATTCACTCGGGCGGCGACGGCGGATGGCACGATCAGTGTCTGGCGCGCCGCCGCTTCCATCTTCCAGCCCGATCTCTCATCGACGCTCCTAAGCGTATTCGGAGAGAACATTACCTTTCCGGTCTGCGGTGTCGATGGCGCGTACATAGATGCTCGCCGTGAGTATTCGGAGGTCCGAGCGAGCACGATAGGGGAAACGGGAGTCCACACATGCCAAGAGTCCACCGCGAGTCCCACCGTACCGACCGCATTGGCTGGTTGCGCGCCGCCGTGCTCGGGGCAAACGACGGCATCGTGTCTACGGCCAGCCTGATTATCGGCGTGGCCGCGGCGAGTGGGTCGCGCGGCAGCGTTGTGGTGGCCGGTGTCGCCGGACTGGTGTCCGGTGCAATGTCGATGGCTGCCGGCGAATACGTGTCAGTGCGTTCCCAGGCGGACACTGAGAAGGCTGACCTCGCGCGCGAACGCGAGGAACTCACCAGCGACGTTGTTGCGGAGCGGCGTGAACTCGCATCGATATACGTCAGCCGCGGCTTGGAGCCAGCTCTAGCAGATCAGGTCGCCCTCCAATTGATGACACATGATGCACTGGGCGCACATGCGCGCGATGAACTTGGAATCTCAGCCGCGCTCACGGCACGCCCCGTGCAAGCGGCATTGGCGTCGGCCGGAAGCTTCAGCGCAGGAGCCGTACTGCCGCTGGCGGTTGTCGCGATTGCGCCCGCCGCCTTTCTCGAAGCGGCCGTAGCCGGCAGTTGTTTGGTCTTTCTCGCGGGCCTCGGCGCACTCGCGGCGCGCACCGGCGGCGCGCCGGTAATCGCCAGTGCCTGGCGGGTCACGTTTTGGGGCGCACTCGCGATGGCGCTGACCGCGGGCGTCGGTGCCGTGTTCGGTGCGGCAACCCGTTAAGCGCTATCCCAAAGTGGGCTTGCTGGGCGCCCCGGATGACGGTCACCGGGACACGTCGCGCTAGGCTTTCAAGGAGATGCAAGCCGTGCACTCATGCTCGCGCTGCTGCCATCGCGAACGCTTAGATGGCTGACACGCTGCGCGCGATCATCGAATCACCCGTATCGACACAGCACCCACCGCGGTCTTGGCCTATACATCTATCCTTCCAACAAACAATTGGATCGCCACGTCGGTATCCCTTATTTGTCGGAGCGGCTGATCGGGTGCCGCAGGCGCGTTGCGGCAAGGTCCAGTACGAGGAAGACAAGAGCGACTGTGACGCTTTGAATGAGACCCAGTTCCAGTGGGCGCGCCAGCACCAGGAGCGGCACGAGTGCTTCGGGAAGTTGGTCGACTACCGGGAGTTCGGCTCCCGGCTGGAGTCGCAGGCGGCGTTTGATGAAACTCGTAGTGGTATCCGCCGCCAGCGACAGGGCGCCGAACGCGATGCCTATGAGAAGAGGAATGTGGAGAAGCCATGCGGCCGCGCCACAGGCGAGCAGGCCGACGACTAGGCCGCGCCAGGTCTTGTGGTCGCCGAGGACGCGGCTCCCGTCCGCGAACGTCGCCCCGCCATCCAGGGGTGTCCGCCAATACCTGGATAGGTACCTACCAGTCGCCCACGGCGCGAGATTGGCCACAACGACGAGAAGGAGCGCACCGAGCCAGCGAGTCACCTCAGACATTCGGGTGCCTTCGTGCAGGCCTGATGGGACCCCATGCCAAAGTCGCGCTGCAGACGAACCGTTGCGGGGGCCGGCTGACGATTGTGACGGCTGGCAGAACAGCCGTTGGGGGGGCGCTCGCACCTGAACGGCGACCCGATCGCGGCGTCGGCCTCGCCGTCCTGGCAGGCGCAGCACCGAAGCACGGTCCCGGCCGGTGGGCTCAAATGCAAGCGGAACTCCTCCTCGCTCTCCTGATCTTGTATGGGCCAAGCGAGCATGCGCTGAGAAGCCAGTCCTAGCAACGTGGGGCAGGACTAACACCTACAGCCTGGAATCTGCGGGATGTGGCTTAATAGGCCGAGCGGTAATGGGCGCAGAAGCAGCGATCAGCAGTACAGGGCCTGGCGGCTACGAATGGGGGAGTTGATTCATGCACTATGGGCAATCCAGAGATCAAAGCGCGGAAATCCTGCGGCTGGTATTGCCTCTCATGGCCCAACAGAAGGCAGGTTTTCACCCGGCCAGCTTCACGCTGTGGTACGAGCATGTGGCGGGTGTGAACCCGGAGTTGAGTAGTTACCTCAACGCGCGGATCGATGCCAAACAGCCGATCACCGATGACGAGGTTTACCAGCTCTATGCGCGCCACGTGGTCGCCCGCGACGTACAGACACTCGAGGACCTGCAGCAGCGTCTGCGCACACTCCTTGAGCAGGCCGTCGAGATCACCGCCCAGGCCGGCGATCAGACCGGACAGTTCGAGCGTTCTCTTACCGACAACCAGACGCGCCTGGAGGCTGCCGACACTCTGGAGAGCGCCAGCGAAGTGGTGGCAACACTGCTCTCCGAGAGCCGGCACATGCAGGTGCTCACGCATGCGCTCGTTGAGAAGCTGGACCTGCGTGCGCAGGAAGTCGGAGACCTTAGACAGGCCCTGGAGAAAGCACAGGCCGAAGCGCTCCAGGACCCGCTCACTGGCCTTAAGAATCGCCGCGCCTTTGAAGCCGCGGTGCGCGAGATCTCGCAGGAGTCTCCGCACGGGCTGCGCGGTGCGGCGCTGCTGCTTGTTGATATCGATCACTTCAAGCAGGTGAATGACAGCTACGGTCATCTACTGGGAGACAAGGTATTACGCGCGGTGGCGCACGTTCTGCAGTCGAACGTGAAGGGCCGGGACCTTGTGGCCCGCGTCGGGGGCGAGGAGTTTGCGGTGCTGTTGCTGCAGGCAACTTCCGCCGGTGCGCTGGCGCTCGCAGAACAGATCCGTCTCTCTATCGCACAGGGAAAGGTGCGCAGCACCACGGCCGGGGAGCATATTGGCGCCGTGACGATTTCGGCGGGCCTCGCGGTCGCCGCCGCCGGCGAGTCTCTGGAAGTCATTTTCCAGCGCGCCGATGGGGCTCTGTACGAAGCCAAGCGCACGGGTCGCAACCGGGTCTGTACCAGTTCGCCTGAGGCCAGCGGCACAGCCACCGCCCAAGTGTCCATGAGCAGCCCGCCTACCAAGCTGTGACGCTGGACTCGAAGCGGCCTCGCCGAGAGTGCTCAGGCCGCTCCAGAGCGTCAAGCTTGTCCACGCTAACCAGCCGCCCTGACCGAGCATGCTCACCGCCCACTTCCTCGCGATCCGTCAGGTGCACATCACCTGTGTACTGCTGTCGGGAGCCTTGTTCTGTGTCCGCGGTGGCCTGCATATCGCAGACCTCGCCGCGGCGAATCACCGGGTGCTGCGGATCGCGTCGTACCTGATAGATACGACGCTGCTGGCGGCCGCCATCCTGCTCATGATCATCCTGCGGCAGTTCCCATTCATCAACGCGTGGCTCACAACCAAGGTGCTGCTGCTCCTGCTCTACATCGCCCTTGGCTCCCTGGCGCTCAAGCGCGCCCGTACTCGGCGCCTAAGGGTGCTGGCATTCGCCAGTGCGCTTCTGACCTACGCCTGGATCATGGGCGTGGCCGTCACGCACGAGCCTGCGGGCTGGTTGTCACTGGCGCATCGCTAGCGGTGACGGTCGGGATGCGTCCGTGCTGCTGCCTCATTCGCCGCCAATGGCCGCAGGGCCTGCATTCGCCTCGCCTGACCTGCAGCGCTGTCGCTGAGAATAACGCTCTGCCCCGCGGCACCCGGAAGAGCCCGTCGCCGGACCGCCTTACGGACGCAACGACGGGATGGCCAGCTGTGCGCGCATCGCGATGAGGAAGGCCGGGTCCGGCCCGTTCAGCTCGCTGGTCCGGGCGCGTACCGTGCCGTCACGATCGGTGACGGAGATCACCGTGGAATGGTTGAACGAGCGGTCAGGGAGTTCCCGATACTGGATACCCAGGGTGGCGGCGAGCGTACGCACGTCCGTCGCCGCGGCACGGGCGATAATCCAGTTTCCATCCTCGATGTGGTGCTCCGCCCGGAACCCGCACAACGCCTCCGGGGTATCCAGTGCGCTGTCGATGCTCACCATCAGCACAGGCAGCTGCCTGCGCTCGTCAGGGGTCAGGCTTGCGACCAGGCGTTGCACCTGGGACGTGAGCATGGGACATACTGCCTGCCGCTGCACCTCATGGCGCGCATCGGCAAGCGATTCGTCGGCAGCTGCAGCAAGTGACCCAAGCCTGAATCTCTCATCCGGGTCTGCCGTCGGCACGCGGCATCCACAGTATCGGCGCATACACGCCAAGGAATAGTGCAAACGCCACCGACCAGCACAACGCAGTGAGTACGATGACCGTAACGTAGTTCACATGCAGCACCGCGAGCCCGAACACGCGGACCACTGCCGCGGCAGTAAGCAGCCCGTAGGCAAGCGTTATCAGCGGGTCGACAACCAGAGCGCGGCCGGTATGGCCGAGGGAGGCGCGCGACATCACCGCGACAATCATGGTCGTCAACGTGCCAATCGTGAGAGCGTGGAGCCAGAACGCGCCCAGCGCGGCCCCGGTCAGCAGCGCAAGCGCCTTGAGGGCGAGTCCGACCGGCAACCATGCGTAGGCCAGGTGCAGGATCCAGACGATCGGCATTCGTAGCGTGCGCCACGCGCCCCATTGCAACAGGCGTGCCCCCTGAGCCAGCGCCGCGCCGGCCGCGATCCACCCGCCGAGGGCCGCTGGCCAGGCGAACAGATCCGAAAGGGTGACCAACACCATGGCCGAAATGGCGAAGACCGCGAATAGCGCGCGATCGCGGACCGCCGGCTCCCCCGAAGAGCGCAGGGCCGAGGTGGTGAATGCCGGCACAATGCGACCGCCGATCACAGTCAGCATCACGAGTACCAGGTCGATGCCGATCCGGATCGCCTTCAGCGCGAGTGGTGCATTCGCGTGTAGCAGAGCGACATGGAAGACAACCTCACACGCCCACAGCATCCCGAGCACGACCAGCAGGAAGCTGTTGCGGTTGCGAGTGCGTAGCAACGGCCACCCCACGAGCGCCGCGAGCATCGGCAGGAACAGGAGGTCCATGCCCGCTACCAGCAGCGGTGACCACACGATGGATGTTGCGATCATCACCCGAGCTGCCAGCCAGAGGCCTGCGAGGAGCATCAGCGGCCAGCCGGCAAAGCCCTTCGCGCCTGTCCAACTGGGCACCGCCGTCAGCAGAAACCCCGCAATGGCGCTGACGATGAACCCGAATAGCATCTCGTGCGCGTGCCAGAGGGTGGGTGGCCAAGACGATCCGAGCGGCGTTCCCAACGCAAAGTTGGCGGCCCAAATCGGCACCAGCAGCAGAGCCGCACAGCCGGCGAGCAGGAACTGGGAGCGAAACCCGTAGGCGAACAGGCTCGATTTCATGGGCACCCGCAGGGGAGCAAGAGGTGCCGTACACAGCTCGTACGCGCCGTGTGAGGGAGCGCATTGCCGCTGGTGGATAGCAGGCATCGAAGGTTGCCCATAACAGGCATGCTAGCGGCATCTTCTGTGAGCCTGCCATGGGGCTTATACGTACATCACGGCCGCGCACGCGCGACCAGAATCCTTCACTGCCGAATAGGCCCAGCACGCAGCGCCGTTGCGCCGCAAGGCGTGGTACCCAAATGCAGCTCACAAAGTTTTCAGACTATTCCTTGCGCGTGTTGATGTTCCTGGCTCGGCAGGCGGACAAGCACACGACCATCCGCGATATTGCGACAGCTCATGGAGTCTCCGAGAACCATCTGATGAAGGTGGTGCACCAGTTGGCCAAGAGCGGCCACGTGAAGACCATGCGTGGCAAAGGCGGTGGCGTCCGTTTGGCGCGCGCCGCAGAGAAGATCTCCATTGGCGCGGTCGTGCGCGAAGTCGAGCCCCTCACCCCTGCAGAATGTTTCCAGCCGGGGTATGGCGGGGAATGCAACCTCTTTCCGCGCTGTGCGCTGCGGGGCGCCCTCCACGCCGCGCAAGCGGCCTTTCTGAACACGCTCGATGCCTACACGCTCAGAGATGTGACCGGTCGTTAGGCGTTGAAGCCAAGTCACCCGTCGCGGGATTTCACCCGCGAACGCCGATCAATACCAACCAGCGGGCTGCCTGCGTTAACTTGGGCTTGGCTACGAAGCGTGGGCGCCCGCTGCGCAGCGCAGCGGAACCAGCGGCGCAGGGAGCAACTCGACTGCAACCAAACAAATCGTACAATTGGCATGAGCCAACGCTCATGCCTTATCTTTGGCACGCGTTCATTCGGCGGTAAGGGAGCTGCAACATGAATAAGAAGAGCATGCTGATCAGCTCAGGGGTTACGACGGCGTTGGCCGTACTGTGCGCCGAGGTGGCGATCTCCGCCCAGGATAGATACACCCTCAAGGTCCCTAACGGACTTGCGTTCTCCGAGTTCAAGGGCTACGAGACCTGGCAAGTCATCGCCGTCAGCAATGGCGGCCTGCTCGCCGTGATCGTCGGCAATCCCGCCATGATCGCGGCGTACAAGGACGGCGCTCCCGGCAACGGCAAGCCGTTCCCCGACGGGGCCAGGATGGCCAAGATTCATTGGGTCGCGCAAAAGGCCGACACGGTCCCCGGCCAGCCGCTGATGCCCACGACCCTCCATGACGTTGACTTCATGGTGAAGGACAGCAAGCGCTTTGCGGACAGCGGCGGGTGGGGCTACGCAGAATTCGAATATGACGCCGCGACCGATGCGTTCCGGCCCGGCACAACGACCGACCAGCCGCCGCAGGCCAACGATGCCAAGTGCGGGTTCGCGTGCCACACGGTTGCGAAGAATCGGGACTACGTGTTCACGAATTATCCAAAGAGGTGAGCGGGAGCGGCGTGCCTCTCCGAGCAGCACGAGACCTGAACGATGGGCGGCCGAGGGGGATTGAGATGAATCGATTCGAGCAAGCGGTCTATGACTGCATGAATCCGACCGCGAGGCTGCTGGAGCAGACGACCAAGCCGCTGCACCGCGCCATCCTCCTCAACTTCTGGCGGCATGTGCACCTGGAGGGCGCGGGAGAGTACGACAAGATCCTCGCGCCCGACATGATCACCGATAACCCCGTTTACCGCGTCACCTGGGGCGCAAACCCCTCGGTCATCGAAGGCAAGGCCGGCGTGCTGGGCTTCTACAAGAGCGTGGGCGAGGCCGTGCTCTGGCATTCAGACGACCGCCTGGCAGTTGCCGACTGGGGCGTCTGCGACGAAATCACGTTCCACCAGCTCGCCATCGGTGCGGACCTCAGGGCGATCGGCTACCAGGTCGAGCACGCAGACCGGCTATATCACGTGTCGAGCCGGCAGGCGTTCATCTGGCCCTACGACCAACGTGCCCGCCTGGCCGGGGAGCATCTGTACGAAGACAAGACCAGCCTGCGCATCGAGGAGGTGCCGCGTTCGGAGGCGATTACGCCTGCACGGGTCCGCGAAATCCACCGCGAGCAGCTCGGCAAGCTCGAGGCGGCCCTGGGACCCAACTTCTGGGTGCTGCGCGGCACCTGATCTCGCGGGCGTCCGGTCCTGGACATTTGGGGCAAGACGAGCATGGCCAGACTTCCCCTTGCAACACGGATGGTGATGAAGCTCGACGTCTGGTCGGTACGCCTCACCGGTGCCTCGTTTTTCATGTGGATCTTTGCCTGGCGTGCCGGCCTGGCGCGCGACCCGGATTTCCGGCACAAGAAGGCCCCGGCCCTGGTGCTCACTACCCGGGGCCGCAAGAGTGGCCGCCCGCGCTCGGTCGTGCTCCCCTGCTTCACCTTCGACGGCCAGACCTTCGTGGTCGGCTCCAAGGGTGGTGCGCCCGAGGATCCGGACTGGGTGCGCAACCTGCGTGTCGCCCCGGACGCACTCATCTATATGCAGCGGCGGCCAAGGACCGTCAGCGCCCGCTTCGCAAACCCGGAAGAGCGCTCAAGACTGTGGCCGCAGCTGGTCCGGCTCGCACCTACCTACGAGGGTTATCAGCAGGCGACCAGCCGCGAGATCCCCCTCGTCATCATCGGCTGATGCAGAACTGGATCGTGACGGCCGACAGACGGCAACGGGCGGGGCCGGCCTGGAACCCAGCGCGCGCCGGGCCATTCACGGCCACTCATTGTCGCCGGGCTTTCCGGGCGCGTCGCCGCCCAAGCCGCCGGACACGAGGAACCTCACCCGGTCGATGCCGCGCAGCTGAGCGCCCTGATCAGGCAGGCGGACAAGATCGTCGTATTCGAGCGCCCCTTTTGCCGGCTCGCGAGCCATTTACACCTCCACCGCACACGCGGACATCGAAGCGCTCAATGACGCACTTCAGGTGGCGCCCGACCCGGACGACCACTCCTGCCTGTGCGCCGATATCCTGACGGTGCGGCTGTACCGCGCCGACAGGGAACTGGCCAGCATCACGAACCACCACGGGCGCTATATCGGCTGCTCGATCTGGAGCCAGGCGCGGTCGTGACCGACCCGGACCGGTGGCTTGCATGGTTCACGAACCACGGCATGCCGCAAGCGCGCCGGGAGTTCGATGCCGAAGCGGCGGCTGAAACGCAGTCCAGGCTCAACTACGGATACCCCCGAAAGGCGCGAGCGGATGCAGGGTTGCGTGCTGGTTGACCCACGCGGTACCGCACTCCAGCTGCTGCACGTAGCGTGCAGCCTCCTGCGGATCGTTGCCCCAGACCGAGCCGCCCAGTCCCACTTCCACCGCGTTGGCGCGCCGGATGGCCTCATCGACAGTGCGGCTCCGCCCTCATGGCGGTTCAGAAGTTGAACCCGTTGCCGGTGACCACCGGCAGGTTGGTCCACAATCCCTTCGGATCGCGGTACCAGCCGCCTGCGGCAAGCGCGCCCCCATCAAGGTTGATGGTAGTGCCGGTGATCCATGAGGCCAGCTCGGAGGCCAGGAACAGCGCGGAGCCAGCCGCATCCTGGGGCGTGCCGAAGCGGCCGAGCGGGATCCAGCGCTTCGTGTGCACACGATGCTCCGGGGCAATCAGCGCGCTGACCGGCACCTGCGGGGTTTCCGTGGTCTCGGGCGCGATGGCGTTGACACGCATGCCCTCGGGCGCGAGCTCAAGCGCCAGGCTGCGCGTAAATCCGGTGATCGCATGCTTCATGGCCGAGTAGACACTCACCATCGGGATGCCCCGGAAGGCCTCGATCGATGACAGCGAAATGATGCTGCAGCCGGGTGCACGCTTCCTCAGCAGCGGAATGGCGGCTCGGGTAACCCGGAACACCGACAGCAAGTTGATGGCGTAGATCGCCTCGATGTCCGCGTCGCTGCATTGCTCGAAGGGCTTGACGATCCTCAGGAAGTCCCCGACATTATTCACCAGCACGTCAAGGGCACCAAAGCGCCTGTCGATGGCGGCCATGAGTGCTGTCACCGATTCCGTGGAGCGCACGTCCGCCTGTACGAGCAGGGCATCGACGCCGGCGCCCTGCAGCGCGTGGCGGACCTCCTCGGCCCGCAATGGATCGATTTCGGCCACTGCCACACGGGCCCCCGCGGCGCCAAAGGCCTCGGCGATCGCGCGCCCAATGCCCGCACCGCCCCCGGTGACCAGCACCGTCTTGTCATGAAAATCAAACATGGCGCCTCCGCTGCATCCGGACACAGACCGGAGGCTACACCCGGGCGAGCCTCCCGGAAGCGTCCGAACGGGTGTTGTGCAGAAGGTGAGCTGGACCGGGACTTTCGACCAGGCTCGGGGCCGGCTGCGGCCTCAACCGATGGCGGCGCGCATCAGCGCGATGTGTTCCGGCCCTACTCCACAACATCCGCCGATGATCTCCGCGCCATCCGCCAGCCAGCGCCTGACCCAGACCAGATACTCCGCCGGTCCGAGGTCGGCACGCAGCGCGCTCAGCTCCGCGTTCGCGCTCGCCGTCGCTGGCTGCGGTGGAAATGCATTCGCATAGGCACCCACGCGCACGCGCGGGCCCGCGCCCGCCGCGGCCACCGCATCGAGCGCTTGCCGGGCCACTGCCACCGCCTCGGCAATAACCTCGGGTTGGCTGCAATTGAACAGCACCGCCTGCGCGCCCAGTCGTGCAGCGTGCGTCACGGCTGGCGCGACAGCTTCGCCGGAGCGCAGCCTTGGAGCGGAGCGCAGCGCTGGATCGTCACTGAGCGTGTACGACACCCACCAGGGCTGCCGGCGCCCGGCCACGACTTCGCTCATCAGGGCCATCTCGGCTTGCGAGCTCACGGTCTCCGCAAGCCACAGGTCCACGTACGGATCGAGCGCGCGCACGAGTTCCTGCAGCACCGGCCGCGCCACGGCGGCGTCGAACAGGTCCGGTCGGTAGGAGCCGCACACCGGCGGCAGCGAGCCCGCCACGAGGACCGAACGGGGCGCCTGGTCTGCCGCGGCGCGCGCCAGCTTGCCGCTCAGGGCAGCGAGCGCGAACCCTTGTTGCTGGAAGCGCACCTGGCCAATGTGAAACGGCACGACCGCGTAACTGTTGGTGGTGATGACATCGGCGCCGGCGTCGAGGTAACGCTGATGCACGCGGGTGACGTATTCCGGGCCCTCGATCAGGGCCAGTGCCGACCATTCGGGCTGGCGGAACGGGGCGCCCAGGCGCAGCAGTTCACGTCCCGTTCCACCGTCGAGCAATGTGGGCCGCGGCTGCATCGGACTCAGTGCGGCGGCCGCGGATCCGCGCTCAACGCACCGCTCCGGTTCGCGGGACCAGGGTGTGAAAAGCGGGTCATGTGCGGGCTCATCGTGCCGAGCATCATGTGGTAAGGGGCACCTCGCACGCAACGCTGCGCTGCGCACCTCGTCCGCCGGCATGGGCGAGGGTTCTCGGGACCCGTGCTCAGCGGTCTGTCGATCCCTCGACCAGGCGCTCACCCTCGAGTCTCAGGCTCTTGCGCATCGCCGCCGACTGGGCGGCGGTGACCGGAGGTGCGCGGTTATCCCAGCTGTTGCGCAAGTACGTGGCGACGTCAGCGACCTGCTGGTCGTCGAGCTTCCAGGCGAACGCCGGCATCGACAAGGCGCTCGGGCGTATGGCGGTGGCCGCGGTGCGGTCACCCGCGAGGATGATATGCAGCACGCCGGTCGGGTCGGTCTGCTGCGCCACGGAATTAGCACGCAGCGGCGGGAAGAAGCGCGGCTGACCGGCGCCCTCCTCCATGTGACAGGAGGTGCAGGCATCGGAAAACACCGCCGCACCCCGCTTCATGCTCGCGGCATCCGCCTCGTGCAGGGCAGCCTCGGCACTGGCCCCCTGGTCCTTCAGGTAAGTCGCGATCGCCTGCAGGTCGGCGTCCGTAAGGATCGAGGTCGAATACGACACCACCTC
Organism: uncultured Pseudomonadota bacterium; assembly: GCA_963741745.1. GTDB lineage: Bacteria > Pseudomonadota > Gammaproteobacteria > Steroidobacterales > Steroidobacteraceae > 13-2-20CM-66-19. The sequence goes on from CAVUJF010000002.1 coordinate 356,518, forward strand.
CGCCATGGAGCCGCCCGCATTGGCGTGCGCGTTGCGTCCGCTCTTCAGGTACTCGACGATCTCATCGGCGCTCCAGCTGCCGAGGCCGGTGCGGCCGTTCTGGGTGAGATCCGGCGCCACCCAGTTGTCGAGGGTGCCGCCCTGCAGTGCCCGCTCCGACCGGTCGGCCGACAACGAGTTCTTCGGAGTATGGCAGGCGCCACAGTGGCCCAGGCCGGTCACAAGATAGGCGCCGCGGTTCCACCGCGCGGACTTCTCAGGCACGGGCACGAATTCACCCTTGTGAAAGAACAACAGTTTCCAGCCATGGATCAGGGAGCGCACGCTGAACGGGAAGGACAGGCTGTTGGCCGGCTGGTGCTCGTTCACCGCCGGCACGGTCTTCAGGAATGCCAGGATCGCATCCGAGTCAGCGCGCGTAACGCGCGTGGTGTACGGGTATGGCATCGCCGGGTAGATCGCACCGCCTCCCGGGGAGGTGCCCTCGTGCAGGGCGGCGTAGAACTGCTCCGCCGTCCAGGCACCGATGCCGGCGTTGGGGTCGGAGGTGAGGTTGGTACTGTAGATGGTGCCGAAAGGAGTGTTGAGTCCGAAGCCGCCAGCGAGAAATCCCCCGCCCTCGCGCGTGTGGCAGGACGCACAGTCACCCGCGCGCACCAGGTATTGCCCGAGCCGCACCTGCGCGGCATTCCGCACGGCGTCGGGCACCGGCTGGGTGAGCAGGCGCGTCGACAGCGTGGGTGCGGTCATGGGGGAGTACGCGGCGGCCGATGGCCGGCGCACCAGCAGCAGCGCCAGCAGTGCCGCGACCACCGCCACCGCCACCGCCACCACCCCCGGGGATTTGCCGGCCATCCCTTGCGCTCCTTCAGGCACCGACCAGCGGAGCGGCCTTCTTCAGGTACTGGTTCTTGATGCCATCGGCGGCAAGGTAACTCAGTGCCGCCACCGTGCCGGTCGGGTTGTAGCCGGCATTCTGCGGGAACGCCCCGGCGCCGGTGACGAACAGGTTGGGCACGTCCCAGCTCTGGGAGTACTTGTTCACCACGCTGTTGGTCGGGTTGTCTCCCATGATGGTGCCGCCGGTGTTGTGCGTGGTCTGGTATGGCACCACGCTCCAGGAGCCGGTGCGGTAGTTCTTCTTCACCGTGCTCACCCCTTCCATCGCCAGGCCAATTTCCGCCGCCTTGTCGACGAGGTAGCGCGACATCTTCAGTTCGTTGTCCGTGAAGTCGAAGGTCATGCGCAGCATCGGGCGCCCGAAGCTGTCGCGGTAGGTCGGGTCAAGGTCCAGGTAGTTGCCACGGTGCGCCATCACCGAGCCATGGCAGCTCAAATTGACGGCACGCAGGTAGTTCTTCGCGGCCGCCTTCTTCCACTGCGCACCCCACTTCGGCGTGTCCGGGGGCGTGTAGATCATCTCGATCGGCCGGCCGCCGGTGTGCATCTGGGCGATGTAGCCGCCGCCGATGAAGCCCAGGCCGCTGTGATCGAAGTTGTCGCCATTGAACTCATCGACCACGGTTGCCAGCGCCCCGGCACCGATGAACGGGTTCATGATCTTCTCCTCGAAGAAGACGTTCACGGACCCCATGGTCTGGTAGGCGTAGTTCTTGCCCACCACGCCGGCGCCGGTCTTCGGGTCATAGGGCCTGCCGATCTTCGACAGCAGCATGAGGCGCACGTTCTGCAGCACGTACGCCGAGAGCACCACGATCTCGGCGGGCTGGAAGAACTCCTCGCCCGCGCTGTTCACGTAGGTGACGCCGGTGGCGTGCCTGCCGTCGGCGGTGGTTTCCACCTTGAGAACCTCTGACTCGGTGCGCAGCGTGAAGTTCGGCTTCATCAGCAGGTACGGCAGGATCGTGGTCTGCGCGGTCGCCTTGGAGTAGTTGCCACAGCCGAACTTCTCGCAGAAGCCGCAGTAGGTGCATTGCCCCAGCTGCGCGCCCAGTGGATTGACGTAGGGGCGCGAGACATTGCCGCTGGGATGCGGGAAGGCCTTGTAGCCCTTCTCGATCGCCGCCTTGGCGAAGAGCGTCGGTCCGTAGGGCATCGCCAGCGGCGGGTTCGGGTACTCCGCTGAGCGCGGCCCCTCGAACGGGTTGCCGCCCTGCTGAATTCTGCCGTTCAGGTTGCCGGCCTTCCCGGAGGTGCCGCACAGCTTGTCGAAGGCATCGTAGTGCGGCTCGATCTCGCTCCAGCTGAACGGGTAGTCCTGCACCGTCATGTCGCAGGCGCTCACGGCCGCCTTGCCGTAACGGTGCAGGTTGTGGCTGTACGCCTTGAGGTCACTCTCGAGGAAGCGCCAGATCTGCGCGTTCCAGTGCAACCCCGCGCCCCCCACGCCCGTGCCCAGCAGGAACGATCCCAGGCGCCGCATGGGCAGCGCTTCCTGGTTCGTGTTGTTGCGGATGGTGAGAGTCTCGTAGGCAAGGTTCTGGAACAGGTGATGGCGCCACATGTAGCGCAGCTCGTCCTGGGCGAAGGTCGGCGCGAAGTCGGTCGGCGTGTCGCGCCACACGCCGCGCTCCAGCGCCAGCACGTTCAGGCCGGCATCACACAGCTGCTGCGCCAGGATCGCACCGGTCCAGCCGAAGCCGACCATGACCGCATCGACCGGGGGAAGCTGGGCTGCCATGGCGCTTCAGGACTCCGACCAGCCGGGACGTCCCTTGATGCTCACCGGCGGGTACGGCACCCGTTCGCCGTGCCTTCCAACCCACTCGCGGTAGTCGTAGTGCGCACCGGGAAAGCCGATCATCTTCCACGCCGCCATGTCCTTGTTGCCCCCGTAGATCGGGTCGGAGAAATAGCCCTCCAGGGTGTTCTGCAGCAGCATGGCGAAGAACGCCTTGCCGTCGGCGCCCGCAAGCTGCGCCTCGCCGCTCTCGAGCCCCTTGAGCACCGCATCCTGATCCGCCACGGCGAGTTCCCTGAACGACTTGCCCTGGTGCGCACCCTGCACGTAGGTCTCGATGGCAGGAATCGCCGCGCGGTACAGCTGCGCCGGGGAGAAGCGGCTCTGGTAGCCCTGCTCGGGGGTGCCCTTGGGCCACGGGCCGCCGAGGTAATAGTGATCACCGCGACCGTATGGACCGGACAACTGGCGATCCAGGAATACATGCACGTTGCACTGCGTGGCGCTCGGACCGGTGTCATCGGGCGGGATGAGCCGGTCGATCGCCGGCTCGATGAACGCCTGTTCGGCGGCTGCAAAGAAGCGATACTCGGTGCCACTGGCCATCGGCGGGACATCCGCCGCACCTTCGCGCCAGGGTATGGCGTCTTTGATCGTCTGCGAGGGTGCGCCGAGTTCGCCATCGTGGAGGGCCGCCCCGGTGGCGTATGCGGCACCGACCATCGCGCCGCCCAACAGCAGCTTGCGTCGACTGAACTCCCCGTCGCTCATGAGTTTCCCCTGACAGACATGCGAAGACTCGCAAACCTGGCCAGCGCATCTTACGCGTGTTGCATCAGCTCACGGCAAGTTGGCGCGGGCTCAGGCATGACTACGAGGATTTCAGGTGTAACCACACCGACGTGCAGCGCGAAGCAACGACATTCCAGCGCAGCACCCAACACGGAGCCATGCGCACGGAGCCGCACAAGGTGAAGCTTGGCTCGGGACGCCACGGGCGCGCCGCAGGCCTAACGGGTCAGTTTCCTGCGGATCGACTGTAGTGCACGCGCCCGCTGGTCAGTGGTCTTTGGGAAGCTCATCTTCAGATTCGCAAGCGTCTGCACCACGATTTGCGAGACGATCAGCCGTGCGTTCTCCTTGTCATCGGCGGGCACGACATACCACGGGGCCTCCTTCGTGCTGGTGGCGCCCAGGCACTTCTCGTACGCCTTCATGTACTGCCTCCAGTACTTGCGCTCCTCGATGTCCGCCTCGCTGAACTTCCAGTTCTTGGAAGGCTTGTCGATACGCTCGATGAAGCGCCGCCGCTGCTCGTCCTTCGACATATGCAGGAAGAACTTGATGATGCGCGTCCCGTTCAGGTAGAGGTGCCGCTCAAGGCCGGCGATCGAACGGTAGCGATCGGGCCAGACCGTCCCGGGGTCGACATCGGCGATCCCCTCCGCGGCGAGGATCTCCGGGTGCACGCGCACGATCAGCACCTCCTCGTAGTATGAGCGGTTGAAGATGCCGATCCGCCCCCGTTCCGGAAGATCACGCGTCGTGCGCCACAGGAAGTCGTGCTGCAGCTCCACGGCGCTCGGGTGCTTGAAGCTGAACACCTGGCACCCCTGGGGGTTGATCCCGGACATCACGTGCTTGATGGCGCCGTCCTTTCCCGCCGCATCCATGGCCTGGAAGATCAAGAGCACCGCGTAGCGGCTGGACGCATACAACAGTTCCTGGCAGGCACTCAGCTGGGTAATGTGGTTGGCCAGCATCCGCTCGTACTCGTCCTTCGAACTGTAGGCCCGCTTCACGCGGGTGGGCCATTTGCCGAGGTTCACCTTCTTGCCGGGAGGCACCCGGAAATCGCTCGGATGTATCTTCATGGTGCGAACTTCTTCTGCCCGTGCTCCGTAAGAGCGCCTGGCGCATTGTTGGCTCCGTGGTGCGGCCGCCACAAGTACCTGCCGCGGCGATCCCCGGCAGCGCCGCCGTGAATGGTTCCGCGCGGCCCACCAACCCCCTGATGGGCCTGTCGTTTCACGCACGTGCCTGGTGGCCTGCGGAACACGCGGCCGGCGCGGCATTTTCCGCCCCCGCGGGCTGCGGAAATTAGCTCACGGGCGGATGCATCGCATCGGGGCATCGCGCCTCTGCGTTGGGCGCGGCCGCGCACCGGGCAGGAGCCTTGGCGCTGCAGCAGCGCGCGCTTTCAGTGCAAACAGGCCGTTTTCCCCGCAACCAGCATGCTTTCGGCACAGGCCGCGCAGCTTTCTTACCAGCTGGCACGGTAGCTGCATTGGGAAAAAGCGCCGGCGGCACTTGGTCGTCATTCATCTCGAGGAAATTAGAAATGCGCCGATTCCAACTATCAGGGGTTTCTGCAGTGAGTGCACTGCTCGTGGCGGCCGTCGCAGTTCCGTGTGCTTTCGCCGACGATACCGCCGCTGCCGCCAAGCCAACTGCGCCGTCCCTGGCGGACGTTCTGGGATCTTCCGGCATCACGATGACCGGCTACGTGGCCGCCTCCTATTACCATTCCACCGGCTACAACTCGTTCCACGAGTTCGACGTCGACCACGACACCTTCCAGCTGGATCAGGCCGGGCTGCAGATCGGCTACCAGCCCAAGGAAGGCTTCGGCGCCTTCGTCGACCTCTTGGCCGGCGAGGATGCCCGCCTCCTCAACTACTCGGAGAACGGTACCAACAGCACCTTCAACCTGCGTCAGGCCTACGTGCAGTACGCGTTCTCCTCGCTGACCGTCATCGCCGGCAAGTTCGCGACCCTGGCCGGCTACGAAGTCAGCAATCCGGTCGGCAACACGAACTTCTCCCGCTCCTTTCTCTACTTCGCCGAGCCGCTGACGCACACCGGTGTGCGGGCGACCTGGGCGGCGACCGACACCCTCAGTCTCACCCTCGGGGCCAACAACGGCTGGAACACGACCTCGACCTCGTACGGCTCCAAGACGATCGAGGCGGCCGTGGCCTACACGCCGATCAAGGCGCTGTCGCTGAACCTCGACGGCTACTTCGGCAAGGAGCCAGCCTACGACGCGCAGCGCTCCTTCCTCGACTTCGTCGGCGCCTACAACATCACCGATGCCCTCACCGTTGCGCTGAGTTACGACTGGGGCAAGCAGGAGCAGGTTGCCGGAGCTGACCTGAAGTGGGACGGCGTCGCCGCCTACGTGAATTACGCGATCAATGGCCAGTGGCGCGTGTCGCTGCGCGGGGAGTATGTCGATGACAAGGATGGCTTCATCACCGGTACCCCGCAGAAGCTCAAGGAAGGCACGCTCACCTTCGGTTACGCGCCGCTGAAGAATTTCGAGCTGCGCCTGGAGGCCCGCTACGACACCTCCGACCAGTCGACCTTCCTGAAGTCGATTCATGGCGGCGGCGAGAGCCTGGATTACGCCGACAACCAGACCGAGATTGCGATCCAGGCGCTGTACAAGTTCTAGGAGCCGCCGCGGGGAAACGTGCACCAAAGCCTCGCCCGGGCTGCACCGTGCTGGTGCATCCGGGAGGGCAACGACAGCTAACTCACTGTTTGCACAGGCAGCGGGCAATGGCACACCGCTTGCTTAGCTGAAGTGGGGTGAGGGGCTCTCCAGACGACAAGAACCTTAACGGGAGGAGTAGGTATCGATGAAATTGGTTACGGCAATCATCAAGCCTTTCAAGCTCGATGACGTTCGCAGGGCCCTCAGTGAGCTCGGGGTGACCGGCATGACGGTCACCGAGGTCAGGGGATTTGGCCGCCAGCGCGGCCACACCGAGGTGTACCGCGGCGCGGAATACACGGTGGAGTTCGTCCCCAAGACACGCATCGAGGTTGCCATCCCTGATTCGCTCATGGACCAGGTGATCGATGCGGTCATGCAGACCGGGCGCACCGGCAAGGTTGGCGACGGCAAGATCTTCGTCACCGAGCTTGTCACGGTGGTGCGCATCCGCACCGGCGAAAAAGACGCGAGCGCGATCTAGTACAGCAGAACACGCACTGAGGAGACTTCATTGACTACGAAACTCGTTCCCCTGCTGGCTCTCTGCGCGCTCGGCGCCTGCGCGCCGGGCGCGTGGGCGCAGGCCGACACCGCCGCGGCTGCCCCGGCCGCCACCAGCGCCGAGGCTGCTGCCGCCCCGGCGGCTGCGGCTGACAAGGCGGCCGCCGCTCCTGCGGATGCCGCCGCTGCTGCCCCGCCGGCGCCCACCGAGCCACAACTGGTCGCCACGGACAAGATCAGTGCCGGTGACACGGCATGGATGCTCACCTCCACCGCCCTGGTGCTGATGATGACCATCCCGGGACTGGCGCTGTTCTACGGCGGCATGGTGCGCAAGAAGAACATCCTGGCCACCGTGATGCAGAGCTTCGCGATCACCTGCCTGGTGACGCTGCTGTGGTGGGTGGTCGGCTACTCCTGGGCCTTCACCCCGGGGAGCAGTCCCTACCTCGGCGGGATGTCGCGCTTCCTCATGCACGGCATGACGTTCATGAAGGACGACGGCAAGCTCACGGTCTCGCATCTGGCGCTCACCATCCCCGAGACCGTGTATGCGATGTTCCAGCTCACCTTCGCGATCATCACCCCGGCGCTGATCGCCGGCGCGTTCGCCGATCGCATGAAGTTCTCCGCGATGCTCGCCTTCATGACGCTGTGGTCGCTGGTGGTGTATGCCCCCATCGCCCACTGGGTGTGGGAGCCCTCCGGCTGGCTCGCCGTCAAGGGCGTGCTCGACTACGCCGGTGGCACGGTGGTGCACATCAATGCCGGCATCGCCGGCCTTGCCAGCTGCCTGGTGCTCGGCAAGCGCCTGGGCTACGGCAAGGACCCGATGCCACCGCACAACCTGACCTACACCATGATCGGCGCCTCGCTGCTGTGGGTGGGCTGGTTCGGCTTCAATGCCGGCTCGGCGGTTGCGGCTGACGGCCGCGCGGGCATGGCGATGGCGGCGACCCAGATCGCCACCGCCGCCGCGGCGATGTCGTGGATGTTCGTGGAGTGGTTCGCCAAGGGTAAGCCGAGCGTGCTGGGCATCGCCTCGGGTGCCGTCGCCGGACTGGTCGCGATCACCCCGGCCTCGGGATTCGTGGGGCCATCGGCCTCGGTCGTCATCGGCATCGCCGCCGGCGTGGTGTGCTTCTTCGCCGCCACCACGCTCAAGCGGGCGCTGGGCTACGACGATTCGCTGGACGCCTTCGGCGTGCACTGCATCGGCGGTATCGTCGGCGCGCTGCTCACCGGGGTCTTCGCCAGCAAGGAGATCGCCGGCGTCGAGGGCTCCGTCCTCACGCAGCTGTGGGGCGTCGGCACGACGCTGATCTACGGCTTCGTCATGAGCTTCATCATCCTCAAGCTCATCGACATGACGATCGGCCTGCGTGTCTCCGAGGATCAGGAGCGCGAGGGCCTGGATATCTCGCTGCACGGCGAGAGCATCGAGTAGCAACCGCCTGCCCCGGTGGCCGCCTGGCCACCGGGGTTTCTCGCCGGCGCCGCGCAGCCCTCGCATCCTGCAACATTTCCATCGTCCCTGCGGCGCAGTGGCACAATGCCACCCCTCATGTCGCTGCACCTGGACAATCCGGACCTCAGGGACGATCCCGCCGCCCACCGGGCGGCCAAGGACGAGACGGTGCAGGTGCAGTTCGCCAGCCAGGGTGGCAGCCTCGTCAGCGCGGTCGGCCGCAACCACTATCTTGCCGGCGATGCCCTCATTACCGGATCCACCGGGGACCGCTGGTGCGTCTCGCGCGAGCGCTTCGACGCGAAGTACCTGGCGGTGCCGCCGACGCAGCCGGGCGCGGCCGGCGCCTACCGCAACCAGCCCGTCACCGTGCTGGCCAAGCAGATGCACCAGCCCTTCAGCGTCTCGCGCGAGGCCGGCGGCGATGTCCTGAACGGATCCGCGGGCGACTGGCTGCTGCAGTACGCCCCCGGGGATCACGGCATCGTCGACCGCGCCCGCTTCGCCCGCGTCTACCGGATCATCGCGGGACCGTAGGCCAGCCCCTTCGCAAAGCGCGGCAGGTCCCCGAAGACCCGGGAGTCGCTATGATGGCGCGCGCCGACCCAGCTCCTTTTTGCGCACCGGGGGAAGACCGTGTTAGCCAACGTCCGTTCAGCCTGGCTCCTGGCCGGGGCAAGTTCCGTACTGTGTTGCCTGGCGCATGCGCAGGGTGCAGCCCCCGCGAACGACCGCGACGCCAGCGAATGGCGCCACACCGGGCACGACGTCCAGGGCAGTTACTACTCGCCACTGCAGTCGATCAACGAGCACAACGTCGCCACGCTCGGTCACGCCTGGACCGCCCGCACCGGCACTTCCCGTGGGCTTGAGGCCACGCCGCTTGTGGTTGACGGGGTGATGTACACCTCAGGCAACTGGGGCGCGGTCTATGCGCTGGATGCCGCGACTGGGAAATCCCTGTGGGCATTCACGCCGAAGATGGACCGCCAGGTGGGCCGCAACGTCTGCTGCGATGTCGTCAACCGCGGGGTCGTGGTGGACGGGGGCAAGGTGTACGTCGCCTCCCTCGATGGCCAGCTGTACGCTTTGGATGCGAAGACCGGCGCGATCGCCTGGTCCGCCGACACGGTGGTGGATCACCGGCAGCCCTACACCAGCACCGGCGCTCCGCAGCTGGCCGGCAGTCTGGTCCTCATCGGCAACAGCGGCGCCGACATGGGCGAGGTCGGCGTGCGCGGCTATGTCAGCGCCTATGACCGTAGCAGCGGCCAGCTCGCGTGGCGCTTCTACGTGGTGCCCTCGCGCACTGATCCGCAACCCTCCGTTGCCATGCAGGCGGCGCTCAAGACCTGGGACCCCGGCAGCGAGCCGCGCGGTGGCGCGGTCTGGGCAGGCACCGCCTACGACCCCGATCTGAACCTGGTGTACATCGGCACCGGTAACGCGGCTCCCTATCAGGGCCGCGTGCGCAATCCCGGCGGCGGCAGGCACGATGACCTGTACTGCTCAGCCATCGTCGCCCTCGATGCCCGCAGCGGGGAGCCGGCATGGCACTTCCAGACGACCCCGGGGGACGACTGGGATCAGGATGCGGACGCGACCCTGGTGCAGGCCGACCTCGAGATCGGCGGCCGCATGCGCCATACGCTGCTCCAGGCCTCCAAGAACGGCTTCTTCTATGTCCTCGATCGCAAGACCGGCGAGCTGATCTCCGGCAAGCCCTTCACCTACATCAACTGGGCCTCGGGACTGGACGCGAAGGGTCGCCCGATCGTCACCGCGGTGGCCGACTACAGCCGCAAGCCGCAGCTGATCTACCCGTCCACCAGCGGCGGGCACTCATGGGCGCCGATGTCCTTCAGCGCCCAGACGCACCTGGTGTATATCCCGGTCAATGACATCCCGATGGTGTGGATCGACCTGGAGCACAAGCCGGTGCCGCACGTCGAGGGCTCCTTCGGGGTTGGCCTGCTCTACCCGGATGCTTCCTATGATCCGGCGGGTATGGCAAGCCTGTACGGACCGCTGCCGCACTATGATGCCGCGCACCCGCGGCGCGTGATCCGCAACGTGCTGCGCGCCTGGGATCCGGTGGCACAGAAGGCGGTGTGGGAGCAGGAGACATCGCATGGCGTGTTCGTCAACGACGGTGGCGTCATGTCCACCGGCGGCAACCTCGTGTTCCAGGGGCGCGCGGACGGCAGCCTGTATGCCTTCGCCGCCGACACCGGCAAGCTGCTGCACAGGATCGACACGGGGGTCGGCATCATGGCGGCGCCCATGACCTACGAGGTGGCCGGGGTGCAGTACGTGGCAGTCATGGCCGGTTATGGAGGCGGCGCCATCGCCACGACTTACCCTGACTTCGCCGCCGGATCCAGGTACCTCAACGAGGGTCGCATCGTTGCGTTCAAGCTCGGCGGCGGCCCGGTCCCGCTGCCGCCGGTGCGCACGCACACGCCGCTGCCGGCACCGCCGGCGCAGGCGGGCTCTGCGGCCGATATCGCGCGCGGTTCACGCGTGTTCACCGCGCAATGCGGGCGCTGCCATGCCCTCGGGTTGAGCGTACTGCCGGACTTGCGCATCACCGCGCCCGCGGATCTGAAGGAGTTTGAGAACATCGTGCTGCACGGGGCGCTCGCGCCGCTGGGGATGGGGCGCTTCGATGACGTGCTCAGCGAGGCCGACGCGGCCGCCGTCCACGCGTATCTGATCAGCGAGGCACGCTCGGCTTACCAGGCGGCCCAAGCCGCCCCGGCACCTGCCCAGAAGCCCTAGCAGCGACGCCGCGGCCCTAGAGGGCCGGCAGCGGCACGCCGACGATGCGAAATGGCAGCTGCGGCACCAGCACGTGCTTGTCATCGAACAGCACGCTGATCTGTGTCTGCGCGACCCAGGCCGTGGGTCCGCTGCGCGCCACCGCGGCCGGCTCCAGCAGCAAGTCTCGCAGGGTCTGCATCTGCACCTGGTCGCCCTTGACGCTGATGCGGTCGAGTTTCCCTGAGCCTTCCACCATCAGAAAGGTGTTGCCATTGAGCGTGCGCATGCCGTCGGGATGGAACAGTGCCCGCGGCGTGGCCAGTTTCATGATCGCCCCGGCGGCGCCGTCCCGTACCGCGATCCGGAAGAAGCCATTGCCGGCGTAGGTGTTGGCGTAGAGGTTGCCATCGGCGCCGAAGGCGAGACCGTCGATGTCCAGCAGCTGCTGGTCGGCGGCCCAGACCGCAAAGCCCTTCATGTCAGGGCTGAGCTTGAGAACGCGGCCATTGGTGCTCTCCGAGACGTACACCGCGCCATCGGCGGCAATCGCGATGTCGTTGCAGAAGGGGTCATTCCCGGGCAGGGCGACGCTGACCTTGCCCGCGCCGCTTTGCAGGTCGAAGCCCTTGAGCGCCGTGGGCCCGGTGCCGGGCGAGGCGATCTTCGAGGATGCAAGGTCATCGGAGCACACCCACAGGAGGCCACGCTGCTCATCGACAAACACCCCGAGGATCGAGCGGCTGCCGAAAGCGGCGGGCGCGATCCACTGTTCGGCCTTCAGCGACCCGGGTGCCACCTTCAGCACGCCACCGGCGCCGGCGCTGCCCACGTACAGAGTGCCGTCGGCCGCGGCCGAGAGACTCTCCGGGTAGGCCTGCTTGCCGGACAGTTCGATGCTCGCCGCATGGGCGAGCGTTGTGCAGAATGCGGCAGCCAGCAGGCCCGGGCCGGTTACGGCGCCACGAACACGGTTCATGCGATCCCCTTTAAGACTGGCAGCAACTACCGCCGCGCAGTATGTCGGCTACGGCCGGCCGCTGGAAAGGGCCGCGAGCTGTCAGGAATCGCTTGCCAGGCGCGCGCCGATCTCCTTGACCAGTTTGGCGGCCACCATCGCGGTCACGCCGTTGACATCGCGCCGCGGGTTCAGCTCGACGATGTCCGCCCCCACAATCGGTCCCTCGACCCGGCGAATGACGTTGAGCGCGTCGCGTACCGACAGCCCGCCGGGCTCATGGTGCGAGACACCCGGCGCGTAGGCTGGGTCCAGCGCATCCAGGTCGAAGCTCAGGTACAGCGGACCGCGCGGCAGCACGATGGCCCGCGGGTCGAAGTCGTCCATGCCGTGCACCACGACGCCAAAGCGCTGCACCTGGGCTTGCTGGTGGGCGTTCAGCGTGCGGATGCCGACCTGCACCAGCTGCCGCACGCGCCCGCGCTCCATGATGCGCGCGAACGGACTGGCGTGTGAGGCGCGGTTGCCCTCGAACTCCTCGTACAGGTCCGGGTGCGCGTCGAAGTGCAGGATGCTCAGCTGCGCAAAGACCTCCTCGTGCGCGGCGACCAGCGCGGAAGTGATGGAATGGTCGCCACCGAGGCTCAGCAGCCTGCGGCCGCGGGCAAGCTCGGCGGCGGCGGCGGCGCGGATGGCCGCGAAGCAGTCCGCACCCTCGGCGATGGGCACATCGCCTGCGTCAACCAGCAGCCCGCCGCTTGCGAAATCGACGCCGGACTCGGCGGACAGGTTGGCGGCCCCGCAGTGCAGTGCCGCCCGGATCGCGGCGGGTCCCTCGGCTGGCCCGCGCAGGAATGAGCTGTTGTGATCCAGCGGCACGCCCAGCAGCGCAACGGTGCATAGCGGCTTCATTGGGCAACTGCGGCCGCGGCGGCGCGCAGCCGCCATAGCGAGGTCACCTCGGCGGCGCGCGCACGGTGCAATGGATCGTGCGCATCGGCGCTCTTGCGGTGCGTCGGCTTGGCCTCGCTCCGGTCGATGACCTCGAGTCCGGCACCGGCAATCATGGCCAGCAGCTGCGCGCGCGAGCGCAACTGCAGGCGTTCAGCCAGGTCCGAGAGCACCAGCCAGCCCTCCCCCCCCGGGGTGAGGTGTCCGGCGAGGCCGCCCAGGAAGCCGCGCAGCATCTGGCTGTCCGGGTCGTAGACACCACGCTCGAGCGGTGAACTTGGCCGCGCGGGGATCCACGGCGGGTTGCAGACGATCAGCTCCGCGCGACCGGGCGGAAAGAGGTCCACCTCCACAAGCTCGACCTGCCCGGCCACTCCCAGCCGCGCGAGGTTCTCGCGCGCGCAGGCCAGCGCCCGCGGGTCAAGATCGGTGGCGACCACATGCCTGACCCCGCGCCGCGCCAGCACCGCGGCCAGTACGCCGCTGCCGGTGCCGATGTCGAAGGCGGTCCCCTGTGCGGGCAGCGGCTCCGGCAGCGGCGCGCCGGCGACCAGCTCGACGTACTCCGCGCGGATGGGTGCAAACACCCCGTAGTGAGGGTGGATCCGGCCGCCCGCCGCGGGCACCTCGATGCCTTTCACGCGCCACTGGTGCGCACCGATGACCCCCAGCAGCGCCCGCAACGACACGAGCGCCGGCCCGTCCCCGGGACCGAAGGCCTCCAGGCACGCCTGGCGGGCATCCGGGGCGCGGCGCAGCGGAATGGTGTAGTCCGCTTCGAGCGGGATCAGCAGCGCGCCCAGCGTGCGCGCGCGCTGCGCCTGGGCCTGGCGATGGCGGTGGAAGCTCTCCGCGGCCGCCGGCGCACCGGCGCTGCGCGCTGCTCCGCGCGCGTGGCGCTCGACACGGCTGGCCAGCGCGGTCAGTAGCTGGCGCGCATTGTGGAAGTCCCCGCGCCACAGCAAGCCCGTCCCCTGCCCCGCCAGGGCGTAGGCTTCGTTCGCCGTGGTGCGGTCATCCACCATGAGCAGCTGGCGCGGCGCCGGGGCGCCGCTCTCACTGAGCCAACGCGCCTGGTGGCTCTGACCTTCCTCTGTCCAGGTGACCGTTGCCATCTCTCCCATCGTTGGCATGTGCCGTATGCGCGCCGTGGCGCGGCACCCGGCTGCTGGCTCAGTAACGCCAGCTCTTCAGGTCCGCGCCGGCCGGGGCACTCTCGGCCATGCGCTTAAGGATCACCGGCAGATACTGGAAGTTGTAGTGCAGGCGCGAGTAGGCGTTGGGAAGCTTAGGATCACCGTTCCAGCAATGCTCGGCGCGCTCGCCGTAGGCGATCGTCCCCTGATAAGGCGGCTGCAGCTGCTCCAGGCGCTCCTGCGCGAAATACACCCCGTCGGTCAGGTAGTAGGTATCGGCACTGCCGACATAGATATGAATCTTGCCCTGCAGCTTTGGCGCCAGCGTCGCCCAGTCGCGCGCGATGATGTGCGAGAGGTCGAAGTTCTCGCGCCAGTAGGCGGCCACCTGCGGATCGATGACGCCGGTCAGCTTGTCGAACAGCGGCGCCGGATAACCGTCCTTGCCCACGGGCGAGAAGACCGCGGTCCAGATGTCGTACTGGCCTCCGGAGCGGCCGCGGTCGCCCTGTGCGAGCTCCATGTAGTTGGAATCGCGCTGCGTCGCGAAGACCTCGCCGAGGTAATTGCGGATGGCCGGGCGCTCGACGCTCGCCGCCTCGCCCTGCAAGGTGTAGGCGTTCTTGTCCTCGTAGATGTTGATCAGTGTATAGGCACGGAAGTCGATCGGGTCGGGGCATGCGGCGAAGGCACCGTTGTACATGTCGGGGTAGAACACCTGCGTCGCCAGCGCTTCCCAGCCGCCGGTAGACCCGCCGTAGGTGAAGCGCGCCCAGCCGGCGCCGATGCCGCGGAAGCGCTTCTCGATCTCCGGGATCAGCTCCTTGTTTATGGCGTCGCCATAGGGGCCGAGATTCGCCGAGTTCACCGCGTAGCTGTCGTCGTAGTACGGGTTGGCGTGCTCGATCTCTATCACCAGGAAGCGCGGAAAGTCCGCAGCGATCCACTTCTGGTAGAACGCGTAGGACTCCTGCTGCTGGATCCTGTTGTAACCGGCCAGGTGGAAGCGCTCGGAATAGTCGGGCTTGAGGTCCGGATCCGGCGGCGCAGTGCGGAACCCAGAGATGTCGTCCGGATAGTGGCCGTGGGAGACCATGAGCGGGTAGCGCGCCTCGGGGTGCTTGTCGAAGTCCTTCGGCAGCAGCACGTGCGCGCCCAGGTATACGTCGCGCCCCCAGAACTTGGACAGCAGCTCGCTGCGGATACGCACATGCCGGATGAATTCTGAGTCGGTCTTGGGGCTGATCGGGCCGATTTCATTGTCGAGTACCAATGAGGTGCGCAGCGGGTGGGCCGGATCGAGGTGCACGTGCAGCGGCGTCGAGTACAGGTTGCCGGGCTTGAGCGCCCACTGCTGCCCCTCGCCCTTGTCCGGCGCCAGCTTGAGGATGCGCCCGTCGCCCATGCGGTAGGTCTCGTAGCGGTTCAGCACCGCCTGGACCAGGTAGTCTCCGGAGGGCACCTGCGAGAGCTTGCGCGCCGGCCAGCCGAAGGCGCCATCGTCGATGACCACGGCACGGCCGCCGGTCATGCCCTCGACGTTCAGGCCGAATATGTAGGGACTCTCCAGCGGCTCATCGGGACTCACGTGCGAGCGCGGCTCGCGTGTCAGGTCGCGGCTCACAAGCAGGATAATGCGGCCGTCGAGGGGCGTGGCGCTGCGCTGCGCGGAGAAGCTCACCGCAAAACTCGCTCGTGTGGAGTGCGCCGGTTTGGCGGCCACCGCACCGCCTGGCTCGGCGCTACCCGACGATGCGTCCAGCAACGCGCCAGCACACAGGATAAGGACGGCGGCTAGCTTCGTTGTTCTCATGCGGTGACCTGACTGATGATGCTGCGCATACGGCGCAGTGCGAGAGACTACCCCAAGATCGGCGCGTGCGGCATGAACGCCGCGGCGGATGCCGAGCAGGCATCGGTCATCCTGGACTCACGGGCAGATACGCGCCCCCGGCTGCCCCTGTCACGATGCAGTCCGGTGCCCGCCCGTCGCTCAGCTTTACCCCGAAGTTCCTCACCCTGTGGCGCGAGGGGGAACTGCGGCGCGGCTGGCACACCGATGCCGTGGCCCGACTCATCGTCGCACTGCCGCTGGCGATGGCGCCTCAGGCGCAGCAACCGCACGCCGGTCGTGCCGAGCTTCCGGGGAGGCCCTGGGACAGCTGCCTACAGATAGGGCATGAGCAGGCGCGACAGCCGGTCGCGCGTGCACGCCGCCCACGAGCGTCCCGCCAGCTCGGCGGCGGTGAGCGGTATGGCCTGGTGCGCGGCGATCTTGGCGCTCACCTGCGCCACGGTGGGCGCGTGGTAGGCCTCCAGGTCCACCTCGAAGTTCAGCCGGAAACTGCGCGTGTCCCAGTTGGCGCTGCCGATGAGGCACCACAGCCCGTCGATGGCCATCAGCTTGCTGTGGTTGAAGGGCGGCGCATGCGCCCATACCCGGCAGCCGGCTGCCAGCAGCGGGTCAATGTGCGCACGCATCGCCCAGTCGATGGTGGGGTGATTGGTGCGCGCCGGCAGCACGATGTCGACGCCGACGCCGCGCATCGCCGCCAGCGCCAGCGCGGTGATCAGGCGCTCATCGGGCAGGAAGTAAGGTGTCATCACCTTGATGGACGTGCGCGCGCAGCCGATCGCCTCCAGCGCCAGCAGCTCTATCTTCTCGAGGTCCTGGTCCGGGCCTGAGGTGATGATGCGCGCGCAGGCCTGCGCAACCGGCTGCAGCTGCGGAAACCAGTCAGGCCCGTCGAGCGCTTCGGCGGTGGCAAAATGCCACTGCTCTGCAAAGGCATCGCACAGCTGCCCCACGACCGGACCTGCTACCCTGAAGTGCGTGTCCAGTACCGGGTGCGAGGGCTTGTCGGCCAGCAGGTTCTCCGCGCCGATATTCAGGCCGCCCATGAACGCGATGCTGCCGTCGGCGATGAGCAGCTTGCGATGGGTGCGCAGGTTGAGGAAGGGCATGCGCCAGGGAAGGGCGGAGTGCATGAAGCGCGCGCACGGCACGCCCGCGCGGCGCAGCCGGCGGAACGCCCCGGAGCTGAGGTAGCCGCCGCCGACACCATCGATCAGCACGCGCACCTGCACGCCGCGCGCGCGGGCCCGCACCAGGGAATCGATGAAGGGCAACCCGGCCCGGTCGGCGCGGAAGATGTAGCTGGAGAGCGCCACGGAGCGCGTGGCCGCCTCGATTGCCGCAATCATGCGCGGGTAAGCCGCGTCGCCGTTCTCGAGCATGGCAATCTCGTTGCCGGCCTGGATCTGCCGGCCGCTCAGGCGAAAGGCGGCCGCTTCCAGAGCGTCCAGGTGATCGACGCGGCACGGCGGCGGGTCGCGGTGGGTGCGCTGCACGACCACGGGGCGCACGCCCGCGGCCTTGGCACGCCGCTGCACACGGTTGATCCCCAGCAGGGCGTAAATCACGCTGCCCACCACGGGTGATAACCAGGCCAGCCCGATCCAGGCGACGGCCGAGCCGGGATCGCGCTTGGTCCTGAGTGCGTGGCCGGTGACGAACAGTGCCAGCACCGTGTGCAGCCCGGTGATCGCGAGCGTGATGAATGAAGGCGACATGTGTTTCCCGTAAATGCCGTGCCCGGGCGCGGCTGGCTGTTCCCACCCGCGAGTGTCCATGCCGCGAGCCGGCCGTGTCCATCCGCCGTGTCAGTTCCGTTCAGCGCACCCGGCGGTCGGCCTGGCTGTCGGCGCCTTCTTCACCGGGGGCATTTCGGGCTAGCATGCCGCCCTTCGCCGGAAGGGGACGCTAATGAAGTTAGACCGTCGCGACGTGCTTCTGGGTACCGGGGCGCTCGCCGCTCTCGGGGGCATCCCCGCCTTCGTGAGGGCGGCCGCGCAGGCCAGCGCGCCGTCTGCGGCCGATGCGGCTGCCGAGGCATTGCTCGCCGATACTGCTGAAGAGTTGCTCACCGAGTATCCCGAGAGCGCGAGCACACTCGGACTCGACAAGGACGGGCGCGCCGGCCTCAAGTCGCGGCTCACCGACCGCTCCCCGGAGGGCGTGAGCCACGCGGCCGCCGTTGCCAGCGCCAGAAGAATGAAGCTCGCCGCGCTGCCGCGCAGCGGACTATCCCCGGCAACCAAACTCGACGTTGCCGTGGCCGACACCGCCTACCAGCTGGCGGCGGAGGGCCATGCCTTTCCATTCGGGGACGTGGCGATCCTCGACCACGAGGTCTCCTACCGTAACGGCCCCTACGTGGTCACGCAGAACATGGGCGCCTTCGTTGAGGTGCCCGAGTTCCTGGACAGCCAGCACAAGATCACAGGCACCACCGACGCGGAGTCCTATCTCGAGCGACTGCAGGCCTACGCGCGGGCACTGGACGGGGAGACCGCGCGGCTGCGCCGCGACAGCGCTGCCGGGGTGATCGCCCCCTCCTTCATTCTCGACAAGACTATCCGCCAGCTCGACAGTGCCCGCACCATTCCGCTCGCGCAGTGGGGAATCGTGACGAGCGTAGCCCGCCGTACCGTCGGTTTCCCGAAGGACTACGCTGCACAAGCGCTGCAGGTTGCGACCGACCAGATTGCCCCGGCGCTGGATCGGCAGATCGCGGAACTCAAGCGCCAGCGACCGCTCGCCAGCGCTGATGCCGGTGTCTGGCGGTTGCCCGATGGCGATGCGTATTACGCCTGGGCACTGCGGGCGGGCACCACCTCGAACCTCGACCCGGCACAGGTCCACCAGATGGGACTCGAGCAGCTGGCTGCATTGCAGGCGCGCATGGACCCGCTGCTGCGCGCGCAGGGCCTGACGCAGGGAACCGCGGGAGAGCGCATGACCGCGCTCGGCAGGGACCCGCGCAACCTGTTTGCCAACACCGATGCCGGGCGTGAGGAGATCCTCGCCTACGTCAATGGCCGCCTGGCGGACATCCGCACGCGCCTGCCACGCGCCTTCGCAACCCTCGCCCCCGGCAACCTGCTGGTGAAGCGCGTACCGCCGGCCATCGAGAACGGCGCACCGGATGGCTACGCCGGGCCGGGCACCATCGACGGTTCACAGCCTGGCCTGTACTACATCAACCTGCGGGACACCTCGATCTGGCCGCGCTACGCGCTGCCCACCCTGAGCTACCACGAGGGCATCCCCGGGCATGTCTGGCAGGGCGAATACACCTACAAGCTGCCGCTGATCCGCTCGCTGCTGGAGTTCAACGCCTACTCGGAAGGCTGGGCGCTGTACGCTGAGCAGCTCGCCGACGAACTCGGTGTCTACGAGGGCGATCCGCTGGGCAAGCTCGGTTACCTGCAGTCACTCGCCTTCCGTGCCTGCAGACTGGTGGTGGACACAGGAATGCACTCCAAGCGCTGGTCGCGGGAAAAGGCGATCGAGTGGTTCGCCACTACCAACGGCTCCACCGTCATGGAAGTCTCGGCCGAGGTCGACCGCTATTGCGTGTGGCCCGGACAGGCGTGTGGCTACAAGGTCGGGCACACGCAGATCAACCGCCTGCGGGACCAGGCCCAGCAGCAGCTCGGCGCGCGATACGACCTGCGGCTGTTCGATGACGCGATCGTCAAGGCCGGCAACGTCCCGCTGACACTGCTGCCCCAGGTCAAGGACGACTACGTCGCTCGGCAGCGCCGGACTAAGAGGTCTTAGCGGCGGGCAGCAGCAATTTGAGGCCCGTTCCGGGCCTCCGGTGCGTCAAAGAGGGATGGAAGCGCCGCTTTCGCATCATTCCAGCCGCGCCGGGGCTGGTAAAATGGCGCCCTGGAATGATGGAGGCTTCAAGCGATGGCCACTGGCTGGGCGGGTGATGGCGCGGTTCAGGACCAGATCGATGCCACCGTGAAGGACGGCGTTGATCGCGCCAAGAGCCGCCTGCCGCAGGGTCCGGGACTGACCCACTGTGCCGATTGCGGTTCCGCGATCCCCGAGGCGCGCCGCGCCGCGGTTCCTGGGGTGCGCCTGTGCCTGGCCTGCCAGGCTGAGCGCGACCGCGACGCCGAGCAGTTCAGTCTCTATAACCGGCGCGGCAGCAAGGACAGCCAGCTGCGCTGATCGGGTTATGCCTTGATGCGCGCCATGGTCGGGTCGTAGAGCGGCCGCAGTGAAACCTGCGCCGGATACACCTTGCCGGCGACCTCGACCTCCCACTGGCCGCCCTGCAGGTAGGCCGGATCGACCACTACCTTCGGCTCGATCATCGCCAGCCCGACCGCCCCGCCCAGGGTGTGGCCATACGAGGCCGCTCGCACGTAGCCCACCGGAACCCCGTCGCGACGCACGACCTCGGCATGGAACATGAGCGGCGCGGGATCCTTGAGCAGCACCTGCACGAGGCGGCGCTTCAGCGGCCCCTTGGCCTTGCGCGCCAGCAGTGCCTCCTTGCCGATGAAGCCGCCGGGCTTCGCGAGGTCGACGGCAAAGCCCAGCCCGACCTCGTAGGGCTCGTCGGTGTTGTCGATGTCGTGGCCATAGTCGCGATAGCCCTTCTCCATGCGCAGGCTGCCGAGCGCCTTCAGGCCGGCATGCACCAGGCCGAACTCCTCTCCGGCCGCCACGACGCGGTCGTAGACGTGCACGGCCTGCTCCGCGGGAATGTACAGCTCGTAACCGAGCTCGCCCAGATAGGTGATGCGCACGCACAGCACGCGCGCGAAGCCGATGTCGATCTCGCGCGCAGCGCGGAATGGGAATGCCGCGTTCGATAGGTCGACGCTGGTGAGCTTCTGCAGCAGCTCGCGCGAGCGCGGGCCCTGTACGTTCAGCTGCCCGTACCCGGAAGTGACGTCGGTGACGAAGGCGTGTGCAGCGTGCGGGATGTTGCGCTTCATCCAGGTCTCGGCGTGGCGCACCATGGTGTCGGTGACCACCACGAAGTACTTCTCATCGGCGAGCTTGGTGACCGTGAGGTCCGCCTCCAGCAGGCCCTTGG
Source organism: uncultured Pseudomonadota bacterium (assembly GCA_963741745.1). Lineage (GTDB taxonomy): Bacteria > Pseudomonadota > Gammaproteobacteria > Steroidobacterales > Steroidobacteraceae > 13-2-20CM-66-19. Next base: position 377,340 of record CAVUJF010000002.1, read on the forward strand.
CATTCAGCCACTGCGTGTAGGTAATGAACCCGGCATCCCCATCCACGTGGTTGGCGGAGATCTGGTTCAGCCAGTGGCCGGCATCGCGGCCCTGCACCAGGAATTTCCCCATGAACGACATGTCCATGACAATGACGTGCTCGCGAGCCGCCCGGTGCTCGGCCCGCCACCTGGGGAACCAGCTCTCGCGCCCCCACGACAGCGGCCCCGGATCAGCCTGGGTCCCCGCACCTGCATACCAGTCCGGGCTCTCCCAGCCACTGACTTCCTTGAAATAGGCACCCTGGGCTGCGAGGCGCTCGTGGAAGGGGGACTTGCGCACCCCGCGCGCCGTGGTGAGCGACTTGTTCGGGTAGTGGGTCTTGTAGACCATCCCGAGCGACTCGACGGTGCGCTCGCGGCGGTATTCGGGGTTGGACTGGTAGGTCTGCGTGCGGTCGATGTTGAAGCCGGTGACATCGACATCGGGCACACCCTCGATGATCCAGTGCGCCAGCACCCTGCCGAGGCCGCCCCCGGTGAGCACGCCCACCGAGTTGAGCCCGGCGGCTACGAAGTAGTTCCTCAGCTCCGGGGCCTCGCCGACGATGGGGCGCAGGTCGGGCGTGAAACTCTCCGGTCCGCAGAAGAACTTCTTCATGCCCACCTCGGAGGTGATTGGCACGCGCGACATCGCGCGCTCCAGGAACGGCGCCATGCGGTCCCAGTCCGGTGCGAGCTCGAGGAAGGAAACATCGGGCGGGATGCCCTCGATCTTCCACGGCGCACAGGTCGGCTCGAACAGCCCCACCATCAGCCCGCCGCCCTCCTCGCGGTAGTAGCCATAGGCACCCGGATCCTCCAGCACCGGCATGTTGGGCGGCAGGTTCTTGATCGGCTCGGTGATCAGGTAGTAGTGCTCGGCGGCCTGGTTGGGGATGTTGACCCCGGCGAGCGCGCCGAATTGCCGCGCCCACATGCCGGTGCAGTTGACGACGTAGTCGGCCTTGATGTCCCCATGGGCGGTGCGCACGCCGGTCACCCGCCCGCGGCTCTGCATGACCCCGCTGGCAGCGACCCCCTCGAAAATCTGTACGCCGCGCATGCGCGCGCCCTTGCCCAGCGCCATGGTCACGTCCACCGGGTTCACCCGGCCGTCCTCCTTCACGTAGAAACCCGCCTCGATGTCATCGACACGGGCCAGCGGAAACATTTCCTTGATCTCGCGCGGGGAGATCTCGTGCACGTCGACGCCGCAGTAGCGGTTGAACGCCGAGACCCTGCGGTATTCCTCCAGGCGGTCGCGGTCGGCGGCCACTTCGATGAAGCCGATGGGGGCAAAGCCGGTGGCCTGCCCGGTCTCGGCCTCCAGGCGGCTGTACAGGTCACGGGTGTACTTGCGCATCTCGGTCGAGGTCTCGGACGTCGAGCCGAAGGTGACCATCAATCCGGCCGCGTGCCAGGTGGTACCGGAGGTCAGCCGGTCGCGCTCCAGAAGCACGATGTCCTTCCAGCCGAGCAGCGCGAGGTGATAGGCCACGGAGGTACCGATGACACCACCGCCGCAGACAACAACGCGGGCGTGGGAGGGGATCGCGGGCTTGCTCAAGAGCGGACTTCCTATGGCGTGGTGTCGGGGCGCTGGCCTTGCCGGCGGCGGGGACGCATTTTAAGCGACCCCCACGCGCGGCCATAGTCTACGGGACCGGCGGGGCTGGACCGGTTAGAAAGCTACTGCCCGAGGCTGCGCTGCAGCGTCAGGATGTCGCGGTAACGGCTGGGGATGTCGTCCCGCGGCGCTGCCATGCGCAGGTCGCGCAGCCTCTCCAGCGAGCCGAGCAACACCGGCAACGGCGGCCCGCTGGCGGTGATGTGCGTGAGGCGGTGCTCGGGCAGCGCGGCGGAAGGGACCTCGATGAACTTGCGCACCAGCTGGTCGTGGTGCTGCGCGGCAGCGGTGCCGTGCGCCCTGCAGACCTCCAGGAACAAGCGCGCGTTGCGCTGGAACCAGTCCTGCGAGGCGGCGCCGGGCAACTGCGCCAGCAGTGCGTCCATGAGGCTCTGGCGGCGCATGCAGTCACGCAGGCGCGCCTGATCCTCGGGCATCATGAACAGGAACTTGTCGACCAGCAGCTGCGAGTAGGAAATGTTGTTGGCATTGCACAGGCCGAGCAGCAGGTCGACCTCGTTGATCCCGGAAAAATCACCGGCGTTCGCCCCGCGGTATTCGTGCAGGCCCACCTTGTAGGGCTTGTAATACGGCCGCACGCAGTAGAAGAAGCGCTGCGTGTCCAGGGTATCGAACAGCACCTGGTTCCAGCGCGCCACGTCCTTGAGCGCATCGCGCGCATCGCCCAGCAGATCGAAGGCGACCGGGTGGGAGATGCCCAGCGGCAGGATGCGCACCAGCGCATCGGCGGCGCGCTTGTAGGCGAAGATGCCGCGGGTGTTGTAGTCGAGGAACACCCGCTCGTCGGGCAGCGCGGTGAAGCACTTGTAGGCGCCGCGGATCGCCGGATTATGGGTTGTGAGGTGACTGGTGGAGAAACGCGGCGTCACCCCCATGGATGCGCCCAGGTGCAGGGCGAGCGCCGAGGCCTCGCGCAGCGATGAGGCGCCCGCGTCCGCCTCCGTCCCGGCGATTTCATGGCGCCGGCAGGCGGCCATGAAAAGACCGACGTTCGCCAACACGTCAAAGGCGGACTCGAAGCCCTCGTCGGTGTTGCCCTCCGCCAGCAGATCGACGATGAAGCCGCGGCCCTCCTCGACCAGCTGGCGCTTGAGCGCCGGGCCCACCCCGACCACGGCCGCGCGGTCGGCCTGGGAAAAGTACAGCTCCTCGAGCTGGGTGTTCAGCTGCACGAAGGTGCCGCGCACCCAGTGATCGAAACGGTCAGAGTTACGCGTCATCGGAACGCCAGCCACGCCAGCGGAGGGCGGTCAACCGGTGCGCTTGCCGGTCACCGGCCAGGTGCCAAAGGCGCCCGCCGTGACGCTGCCGACGAAGGTGTCGTCGCTGTCCAGGATGACTTCCGCATCCAGTGACAGCGGCATCGGCACGGTCATCTTGATCGTCCAGGTGGCGCTCTTGCCGCTGACCTTGCCGTTCTCCAGCTGCAGCGTGCCGATCATGCTCGAGGTGGTGGCCCCGGTGAGCGCGCCGGCGGCCTCCTTAAGATCCAGCGTGGAACTCTGCGCGCCCATCGGCGACTTGGTGACCATATCCCACTTGCCCGAGAAACCTGCCATGTTGTGACTCCGTGTGAAGGACCGGCGCGCGGCCCCGGTGCCCGTGCCGCCGCGGCGGGTGGTCATTCTGGGCGATCAGATGCCGCTTGGCCAGCGGCTGCCAGCGGCGCCGCTCAGGAGCCTAGGCCGTGGCGAGGGAAGCCAGCAGCCCGCGCGTGCCGCCGATGAGTTGGTCCGCCACCGCTTCGGCCTTTACGCTCGTGCTGCCGGCGAGCCAGTGCGTGACGAGGGCAATCTGCATCTCGGCCACCACGAGGGCCGCAAGCGCGCGCGGAATACGCTCCTGCATCCCGCACGCGCGCGGGCGCGGCAGCCGCGGCTCGATCAGTGCCGCAAGACTGGCCACCCACAGCTGGCGCACCGGGGATTCGAAGAACACGCGGTTCACGGCACGCTGGCTGCGGAAGTGCTCCAGCAGCGGCACGAGCTGGCGCGCACCCAGCTCCCCGCCCACGCAGGCGGCCAGGCCGGCGGAGGGATGCTTCAGGCTCTCCTCGAGCATCTGCTGCTTGCCCGTGTAGTGCAGGTAGAAGGTGGAGCGCCCGATATTGGCGCGGCGGCTGATCTCCGCCGTCGTGGTGGCCGCGTAGCCGCGTGTCAGCATCAGCTCTATGAACGCCGCCATGAGGTCGCGGCGCGTGCGCTGCGCACGCCGGTCGATGCTGTTGCTTCTCATTTAAAGGACCCCGCCGGTTGCCGGCTTTTTCCAGACATCTGCTGCCCGGTGTCCACTATCGAACACAGCCGCGCGCAGTTCCAGCAACCTGCGACCGGAATGCGCTAAAACGACCGGGTAGCAACCACAGGACAGCCATGAACACTCCCCCAGATCCCACCGACCGTAAGCTCGCCGGCGCCTTCGCCCTGTGCGGCATGGCCGCCCTGGTGCTGCTCGCCAGCCACCCCGCCAGTGCGGCACACGACTTCGCCGGCGTGCTGCGCGAGGAGGCCGGCAACCAGCTGATGGACGGCCTGGTGCATGGCGGCTTCATCTTCATCCTGGCCGCCCTGGTCATCTGCTTCGTGCTGCTGGCCCGGCGGCTCGGTTCCGGGCGGGTGCCGGTGATCGTGATGCTGGTGACGTTCGGCATCGGCTGCGCGGCACTCATGGCGTCGATGCTGGTGGACGGACTGGTGATTCCCGCGGTCGCGGCACGCTACGTGAACGTTGATGCACCGGAGAAGCTGGCGGGCGCGAGGGCGCTGTTCGTCTTTGCCGGCACGCTGATTACGTTCCTCATGCCGCTGGGGATCGCCTTCCAGTCGATCGCGATGCTCAGCCTGGGCGGCCTGCTGGTCGCCGGCCCACCACGAGGCCGCGTCGCGGGGACCTTCGGAGTGAGCTGCGGCGTGCTCGTCCTGGTGGCACTGGCCAGCGCGCCTGCCGGCATCGCCGCCCACGTACTCTTGGGCAGCATTGCCCTCTCCGCCGTGTGGTACTTCATCCTGGCGGCGCTGCTGTGGCGCGGAGCCCTGACCGCCTGAGAATTCCAACCGGCGCAAGTTGCGCGGTATGCTTGTTGTAACCCGGATTGCGGGTTGCGGAGGAGCAGGCGGATGCGCACGCCCTGGGCCTGTTGGCTGTTGTTGCTACCGCTGGCCGCCGCCGCGGCCGCCGCAGACGATGGCGCGCGGGAGCTCATCGCGCGCACACTGGCACCCACGCCGATTCTCGCCGATCTTCAAGAACTGACCGACGACATCGGCGGCCGCCCGACCGGTTCCCCGGCCCTCGATGAGGCCATCCGCTGGGGGACGCAGAAGTTCCGCGAGGCGGGACTTGTGAACGTGCGCGCCGAGTCATACACCGCACCGGCGCTGTGGTACCAGGGTGGCGAGTCCGGCGAGATGCTGGCCCCGCAGCCGCGGGCGCTGCGTGTTGCCGCGCTGCCCTTCACCGCCGGCACCGGCCCGGAGGGCATCACCGCGGACGTGGTCGCCGTGGCCGCGGCCGACACCGCAGCCTTCGAGGCCGCGGGCGGCAGGCTCAAAGGCCGCTGGGCGCTGGTAACCCACTCGCCCGCGCGCACCACCGCCGACACCGATGCCGAGTTCGACATCATGATGCGGGTCTTCCCGGCCGCACGCAGGGCTGGCGCCGTGGGCGTGATCTGGGCATCCGGTCATCCGGGGCGGCTCCTGTACCGGCAGCCGGTCGGACTCAACGCCGTTGTCGACCCCTTGCCCGGAGCGATGATCGAGCGCGAGGAGGCACTGCGCATCTGGCGCCTGCTCGCGCGCGGCAAGAGCGTGCGCCTGCGCATCGTGACCACGCCGCACATCCTCAGGGAACCGGCGACGGCGAACGTCGTTGGTGAGATCCGCGGCACCGCGGACGCCGCGCAGGTGGTGATCCTCGGCGCCCACCTGGACAGCTGGGACCTGGGCCAGGGGGCGCTGGACAATGGCTGCAACGTGGCACTGGTGATCGATGCGGCACGGCAGATCGCCGCGCTCGCCACGACCCATCCGCCGCGGCGCACACTGCGCTTCGTGCTGTTCACGGGCGAGGAAGCCGGCTTCCTCGGCTCCTTCGCGCACGTGCGCCTGCACCGCGCCGAACTTGACCGCACGGTGGCCATGGTCACCTTCGACCTCGGCACCGGGCGCACCACGGGCTTCTCCACCGGCGGCCGCACGGATGTCATGGATGCCGTGGCCGCGGCGCTGGCGCCGGTGCAGTCACTCGGCCCATTCACGCACACGACCGAGGCCTTCCTCGGCACCGACAACTACGACTTTCTGGTGGAGGGCGTCCCCAACTTCGTGGCGATCCAGGACGATGCCCCGTACGTTCCGAACTACCACGCCGCCTCCGACACCTTCGACAAGGTGGACGTGCGGGAGCTGAAGGACAATACGGCGATCGCCGCGGTATTCGTCTGGCAGCTGGCGAACGCCCCGGCAGCGCCGGGCGTGCGCCAGGGTCGCGCCGAGATCGAGCGCGTCGTACACGATACCGGCCTCGACAAGGAAATGCAGACCTACGGCGTCTGGGACGACTTCGTGTCCGGCAAGCGCGGCCGCATGCCGGAATAGCTGGCCCTTTAGGTGCAGCTACTTCGGGCGAGCCGCCGCCGCAGCACTCGATGACGAACGCGCGGCCCCGGGGGTGAGAACCACCAGCTGCCGTAGTACCCACATCGTCCAGCAGTAGTCACGCTGCGACCGGGGCCTGCCGCCCGGTCGCGGTGGACGGGAGGGAAGTTCGCGATGCGCACAGTCGGTTTAGCCGAGCCAATCATAAAACGATGCGTGTGGCTGGCGCTGGTCCTGCTCACGTGCCTTCCGGCCCACGCGCCCGCACGCACGGACTCCCCGGCGGCCGTTGCGCAAGAGCCGCACAGTTACCGCGACCAGAACTTCGACTACTTCGTGACCGGGGACCCGGGGTTGCCGCGCGCGCCACACACGCAATTCATGCTCGCGCTGATGGGCGGCGGCGGCAGCGTCGACGCTGCCTTCAAGGCGCTCTCCGCGCACGCCGGTGCGGGCCACATCGTCATCCTGCGCGCGGTCGCCGACGACAGCTTCGATCCGGAGGACGGGGACTACGGGACCTCATTCGCAACCAAGTGGGGGCCGGTCGCCTCGGCCGAAACCATCACCTTCCACAACCGGCAGGCGGCGTACGACCCGCGCGTGCTCGCGGTGCTGCGCGCGGCCGATGGCATCTTCATCGCCGGCGGTGACCAGGCGAACTACGTCCGCTACTGGAAGGGGACCCCGGTGCAGGACGTGCTGAATGCGCACGTGCGTGCGGACCGTCCCATCGGCGGCGGCAGCGCGGGTCTTGCGATCCTCGGGCACTACAGTTACCCGTGTCTCGATGGCATCAGCCTGGAGTCCAAGGTCGCCCTGGCCGACCCGTTCAATGCCAGCGTCATGCTGGAGAGCGACTTCTTGCACTTCCGCGGGCTCGAGCAGGTGATCACCGACTCGCACTTCTCCGCACGCAGCCGGCTCGGCCGGTCCATCGTCTTCCTGTCGCGCTTGAACCAGGGCCAGTCCCACCCCCGGATCTTCGGGCTCGGGATCGATGAGAAGACCGCGCTGCTGGTCGATGCCAGCGGGCATGGGCGGCTGGCGGCCGGATCCGCCGGCAGCGCCTGGCTCAGCGTTCTGACCCAGCCTGCACCCAACCTCACCCGGGGCCAGCCGCTTTCGATCAAGGGCGTCAGTATCGTGCGCTTAGGTCCCGACAGCGTGCTCGAGCTCAAGACGCACACGGTACAGCGTGCGCTGGCGAGCACCACGGTCAGGATCGAGCACGGCGTCCCCTCACCCGATGTCCTGACCGCTGCGATGATGTTGCGCGACAAGGTGCCGCCGGGCGAGGACTGAAAAGCCCGCGCCACGGCTTGAAATCCTCCGGCGCTGCCCCGAAAGTCCTTTGCAGCCGTTTCCTTACCGGCGGCGACCTAGAGGGATTCGATGACACCCGGTCTGATCGGCTCGTGCGCCGCATGGACGCGCAACGGATTGCAGCGATGAGGTCCCTCGGCAGGCAAGCCGCCGGCGCCCGGCTTGAGCGCATGCGCAATTCCGCGCAGTGGGCAGGCACGCGGTTCGTGAACGTGCATCCCGTCCTGCCGGGACTGCGCGACCCCGGCGCAGCCATGCCCACTCTCAAGGAGTTCATCTGTGGCGGCGAGCGTCGCGCGCCGCAGCGCCCGTTGCCGGCGCTGAACCCGCTGGACAGCTGGGCGCAGGCTCCGGGCAGCGGCTTGCGCGTCACCTGGCTCGGCCACTCGACCGTGCTGCTCGAGATCGACGGCCTGCGTGTGCTCACCGATCCGGTATGGAGCAAGCGTTGCTCACCCTCGCAGCTGGCTGGGCCGAAGCGCTTCCAGCCGGTGCCGCTGGCACTCGCCGAGCTGCCGCCCCTGGACCTGGTGGTGGTCTCGCACGATCACTACGATCACCTCGACTACGCGACCATCCGCGCACTGGCACGGATGAAGGTCCCGTTCGTGACATCGCTCGGGGTGGGCGCACACCTGGAAGCCTGGGGCGTTGCGCCCGAGTGCATCACCGAGCTTGACTGGTGGGAGTCGCACCGCCTGCCGGCCACGGGCCTCGAAGTCACGGCCGCGCCCTCACAGCATTTCTCCGGCCGCACGCCCAAGAGCCGCAACACGACACTGTGGTCGGCGATGGTCGTGCGCACGCAGCGCCACGCGGTGTTCTTCAGCGGTGACACGGGGCTTACCACCGAGTACCAGCTGATCCGCGAGCGACTGGGCCCTTTCGACCTGGTCATGCTGGAGGTGGGGGCGCATCACCCCTCGTGGGGCGACATGCATCTCGGGCCGGAGAATGCACTGCAGGCCTACACGCTCCTGGGCGGCGGCGTGTTCCTGCCCGTGCACTGGGGGACATTCAGCCTCGCCATGCACACCTGGGACCAGCCGGCCGAGACGCTGCTGAGCCTTGCGCCGAAGTTCGACGCGCAGCTGCTCATGCCGCGGCTCGGCGAGCCGGTGGAGCCCGCGGATGGCAGGGAGGTCATCCCCTGGTGGCGCCTGGTGGATAACCCGCGCGCCATCACCGAACCGACCGCGATCACGACCCTGCCCGAGGCGATGCCCTGGCCGATTGACTGAGGCCGAGGCCGGCCGGCAACAGGGCCTTTACACTTGCCGATCAATTCTGCAGGCAGCGGGCGTCGTCCCGGTCACCGTGCCACCCGCACTGGCCGGCTGCGCGACCCACGCATCCCTGCGCACCGGTGAGATCGTACCGGCCACTGCCCTCGCACAGCCCCCCGGCCGGAGTCGATCCGAGCGTCGCCACGACCCATGGGCGCGCCGCAGTGCGTCATTCCGGTGAGCGGCGGCCCGATGCGGGTCGCGCTGCCGCTGGGCGGCAGCGTCTTTCTGCCCGTGGACGGCGGAGCACCCGTGGTGGGCATCGCCGCTTCACCCTAGAGGCCACGGTCTGCCATCAGCGGCCCGCGCGGCACCGGCCGTGCGCGCGGGACTTCGGTTCCCTTAAGCGCGCTTGATGAGCCGCAACAGGAAGATCAGCACTACCGCGCCGATGGTCGCCACGATGATGGCTCCGAGCAACCCGCCGCCTGCTGAAACGCCGAGCGTGCGGAACAGAAAGCCACCGAGCAGCGCGCCGATGATGCCCACGATGATGTCACCCACCACACCGTAGCCGCCGCCCTTCATCAGCTGGCCGGCCAGCCAGCCGGCGATCAGCCCGATCAATATGAACCAGATGAATTCCATACTCGTTCTCTCTTTCTATTTATGTGACTGACCGGTCCCCTGCCAAAGAAGCTATCGGCCTCGGGTCCGGCTCGAGCCGGTACCCGCCGTAGGATCCTCCGGCCCCCTGCGGATGGACAGTACCGCCCCGCAGCCAACACGCGTAGGGATCGTCCTACGAATTCCTACGTGCGCAGCGTTTAACGGCCGCGCTTACCGGGGGGCTGCTTGGCGAGCGGCTCGGCTGCGCGCTTGGGCGGCAGGTGAGCATGCGAAGGTGCCGCTGGAGGCGATCACGAGTACGCAGCCCGCTGGCGCGAGCCGAGCGCGCACCAGGTGCGGCGGCTCCACGCACAGCCTCAACATGCACGCTCCCCACGTGATTGCGGTGGGCGGGCCGGAAGTAGGAAGATGCCTGCGGGCCTGGCGATTGATTCCAGTCACGATTACGCACGGCTGCGTCGCCGGGCCCCGCGCGCCCAGGCGAGGAGAATGTGATGCTCCATCGAAAGCTGCGGGTGACCCTGGCAGCCGCCGTGATGGCCTGGATCGCAGGTCTGACCTCGATGGCCTACGCGCAGTCCGACGCGCCCATCCCGACCAACGAGCAGCTCACCACGCTGCTGGCGCCCATCGCCCTGTACCCTGACACCCTGCTCGCCCAGATCTGCACCGCTGCGGGCGACCCGCAGCAGGTCATCGACGTGAACAACTGGGTGAAGCAGAACAGCAACCTCAATGGCGCGGCCATCAACGATGCGGCGCAGAAGGCCGGCTTTGATCCAGCCTTCATCGCGCTGGTGACCTTCCCGAGCGTTCTCGAGCAGATGGCACAGAACATCGATGACTACGCCGCGATCGGCGCGGCATTCAAGGCCAACCAGGCGGCGGTGACCTCTGCCATCCAGAGTCTACGGCAGCAGGCCTACGCCTCCGGTGCGCTCGACAGCAACGAGTACCAGAAGGTCTCGGTCGAACAGCAGAACGGCACGACGGTCGTGATCGTCCAGCCGGCGAATCCCCAGATCGTCTACGTGCCGCAGTACGAGCCGGCACAGGTCTACCAGAGCGGACCCAGCACCGATGATGTGATCGCAGCCTCACTGGTGAGCTTCACCGTGGGCATCGCCATCGGCGCGATCATCAGCAACAACCAGCCGTGGGGCTGGAGTTCATGGGGCTGGGGCTGGGGCGGCGGCGGGGTGTACTACCACGGCAGCCCGTGGGGCTGGCACTACGGCTACCACAGCCCCTATCCACCATACCGGCCGCGCCCGCCGTATTACGGGCGGCCGGTCTACCCGCGCCCGCCGCCGAACTGGGACCACCGTCCCGGATATCGCCCGCCTCCACCGGGTTACCGCCCGCCGGGACCGAACCGGCCCCCGGGCTACCGCCCGCCACCGGGTGAAAGACCTCCCGGCGGGGGCCGGCCGCCAGGCGGCGGCAACGGGCGCCCACCCGGCAACGGCGGCAATCCACCGGGCAACATCGGTGACGGCAACGCCGGGCGGCCGCCCGGCACAGGCACGGGTGGCAACAATCCGGGACTGCCAGCGACCCGCCCGGCTCCGACTCCCACCACCCGGCCCACTCCCACGACGAGGCCCGCTCCCACGCCCACCACCCGGCCCGCTCCCACGACGAGGCCCGCTCCCACGCCCACCACCCGGCCCGCTCCCACGACGAGGCCCGCTCCCACGCCCACCACCCGGCCCGCTCCCACGACGAGGCCCGCTCCCACGCCCACCACCCGGCCCGCTCCCACGACGCGGCCCGCTCCCACGCCCACCACCCGGCCCGCCCCCACGACGCGGCCCGCTCCCACGCCCACCACCCGGCCCGCCCCCACGACGAGGCCCGCTCCCACGCCCACCACCCGGCCCGCCCCCACGACGCGGCCCGCTCCAACGCCTGCGACCCGGCCCGCCGCCAGCAACCCGTATGCGGGCTTCCCGTCTGGCGGCAGCCGACCTGCGACACGGCCCGCTCCCACGCCCCAGACCATGGGCGCACGGCCGGGTGGCTTCACGGGCAACAGCGGCGGTGGCAGCTCTGAGCGCGCCGCCAGCAATCGCGGGCGCACCAGCGCCGGCGGCGGCAACCGCAGCGGAGGGCAACGTCGATGAGAATCCATAACCGAGACTGGCTGAGTGCCGCACTGCTGGGGATCCTTGCGGGCGGGTACGCTGCGGCTGCCCTGGCGCAGGAAGCGGCGGCCGCCGCGGTTCCTCCGGCCGGGGTCGCAACCTACCCTTCCTGCACGGCGGCCGCGAGCGCGTTCATCACCGCGGTCAAGGCGAATGATGCTGCGCAGCTGAAGGGGATTCTGGGCGAGAAGGCCTCAGACCTGCTCTCCACCGGGGACCCACAGCGCGATGAACAGTCGCGCCTGCACTTCATCAAGAACTACGACACCGCGCACGCGATCACCTACGAAACCAAGGACCGTGCCACGCTGACGGTGGGTGCGAAGGCGTGGCCACTACCCTTCCCGATCGTGCGCGCAAACGGGGTGTGGTTCTTCGATGCGGAAGCCGGTGCCCAGGAGCTGGCCTACCGTCGAATCGGCCACAACGAGCTCGACGCCATGAAGGTGATGCGTGCGCTCATCGATGCCCAGAAGGCCTACGCGGCCGGCGCCCACGACGGGCAGCCCGCCGGGGCCTACGCACAACGCATCCGCAGCAAGCCGGGCACGCAGAACGGGCTCTACTGGGACGTGAAGGAGAACGAGGCGCCCAGCCCTGCGGGCAACCTCATTGCCGAGGCGACCAGCGAAGGCGAAGGCGAGACCCTGGCCAACGGCAAGCCAACGCCTTTCCACGGCTACTACTACCGGATCCTGCGCAAGCAGGGCGAGAAAGCCCCGGGTGGCCCCAAGGACTACGTGATCGACGGGCGCATGACCGGAGGCTTTGCGATCCTCGCCTGGCCTGCCGACTACGGCCGCAGCGGCGTGATGACCTTCATGGCAAGCAAGCGTGGCAGGCTGTACGAGAGCGATCTGGGGGCGGACACGCAGAAGGCGGTGAAGTCGCTGCGCAGCTTCGATCCGGATACCAACTGGCGGCGGGTTCCCAAGCCTCTTCTTTGGCGCGCCGGCGCCGACACCGCCGGGCGAGGCCTTCGTGGTAGCCTTTTTCCATGGCTCATCCGAGACGCTACCGCGGCGGCTGCCTGTGCGGGGGGCTGCGCTACGAGGCCCACGCGGCACCCCTGTTTGCGGGGCATTGCTACTGTGCCGACTGTCGCAAGGCCTCCGGCTCAGGCTTCGTCCCCTTCCTCGGCTTCGCCGCCAGCGCGCTGACCATCTCCGGCACGTCGCAAGCCTTTGCTTGCCCGGCCGCCAACGGCGGGGAGGCGACGCGCAACTTCTGTCCAGCCTGCGGCGGGCTGGTCTTTGGCGGCGAACGCGGCATCTCGGACTCGTACACCGTGTATGCCGGCTCACTGGATGAGCCGGCTGACTTTCAGCCCACGGTTGCGATCTTCACCCAGGGGCGGCCCGAGTGGGCACTGGTGCCGCCGAACTGCAAGGTGTACCCGCGTTCCCCGCGCTGAGGTGCAGGGGCCCCGCCTCAGGGGCCCCGCGAGCCCACGCGCAACGAGTCCCAGCTGGCATCCGCCGTCCAGCCGCCGTCGACCGGCAGGCACACCCCGTTCACGAAGCCGCTGAGCTGCGGGTCCGCCAGGAAGACAATCGCCGAGGCCACGTCCTGCGCCTGCGCAAACCGTGCCATCGGCACGCGGTCGGTGATGTCCGCATCCGAATACGCGCCGCGCTTCTGGTCGGCCTCGTCCATCTCGGTCTTGATCCATCCGGGGCATACCGCGTTCACGCGCACGCCGCGCCCGCCCCACTCCGCTGCCAGTGTGCGCGTGAGTCCCACCAGGCCGTGCTTGGAGGCGTTGTAGGCACTGCGCTGGCTGATCCCGGCTAAGCCGGCAATGGAGGCGACATTGATGATGCTGCCTGCACGCCGTGCGAGCATCTGTGCGCCGAGTGCCCTGCACAGCAGGAAGGGCCCGAGCAGGTTGATGTCCATCACGCGCTGCCATTGCGCAGCGGTGGTCTGTTCAGCCGCGCAAATCAGGCTGACGCCGGCATTGTTGACCAGCACATCGAGCGCACCGTGGCGGCGGCCGATCTGCTCAGCCAGCGAGACCGCGAACGGCTCCGATGCCACGTCCCCGCAGATCGCGTGCACGCGCACGTCCTGCTGCTGGCCGAGTCGCTGCACTGCGGCATCCAGTGGCTTCAGGTCAACGAGTGTCACCTCGTAGCCGCTGCGGGCGAGTGACTCTGCGGTGGCGAGCCCCAGGCCCTGGGCGGCTCCTGTTACAAGTGCGCTCTTCATTGCGTCTCTCCCCGGGTCAGGTGGGCGCGCCCGCGGGCGGCGGGCGGCGTTGGCGGACCGACCAGCGCAGCAGGCCCACCGCGTAAGTGACGTAGTAACCGCCGAGCATGCCCACGAGCGCAAGCGTGAGCGGTGTAAGGTGCATCGCCACCGGCGCCGCTCCCGGGTCGCCTGGCGCGGCGCTGGCGGACACGTAGCGGTACGCGATACGCGCCACCAGCAGTGTCGACAGCGCAATACCCAGGTGCGCGCTCGGCACGTAGTAGAGCCCATCAGGGGCGACCTCAAAGCGCGTCAGGCGCAGGCCCAGGAGCCCGAGTGCCACACCCAGCACCAGGCCGCCGGCGAGGCACGACCCCAGGGCCGGCGGCTGGAGCCGCACACCAACGGCCACCAGCACCAGCAGCAGCGGGAAGAGCGCGACGCTCAGCCAGGAGCGGGCGGCCACGAAGCGCTGCCGCCCGATGCTGCGTCGGAACCTCCAGTACACCCGCCAGGCGATGAAGGCGATGAGGGCGACTGTCGCAAGCGAAAGCGGAGCGTGGTGCGGCATCAGGATCCCCCGTCCGCACGCGAATTGCCCTCGGCCTGAGCATCCATGGTCTAGAATCGCCTCCCCTCGCACCCAGACAGGCCATTGCGCAGCGCCAGGGAGCGCAGGGCCGTCCGCGGTCCGTGACCGTGACCGTGACTGGAGCGAACTGTAAACTAACGACCCTCGCACCGCTTTACCCTCAATGCATCGGAGTCTCGGATGAAAAACTGGAAAATGATCAAGTGGGCACTGCCCGCCCTCGCCGCCGTCCTGTTCTCGGCGGGCGCCATGGCGCTCGACCCGGCCGGTCCGGTCGTCAGCAGCCACCTGCAGAAGGTCACGGCGACCATCAGGGCCATCGACAAGCCCTCGCGCACCGTCACACTCGATGGCCCGAACGGGCTGGTCACGGTGGAGGTCGGCAAGCAGGCCAAGCGCTTCAGCGAGCTGAAGGTGGGCGACAAGGTCACGGTGAGCTACTACCAGGGCCTGGCGGCGCAGATGCAGCACGGTGATGCGGCCAAGGCGGCCGCTCCGGTGGGCTCTACGTTCGCGAGCGCGAACAAGAACAGCCCGGGCGGGGTGGGCGGCGTGTCGGTCACGACCACCGTCATCATCCAGGCGGTCGATGTTGCGACCAACACCGTCTCGTTCAAGCGCGCCGACGGCTCGGTGCACGTCATCGAGGTGACGAACCCGAAGATGAAGGAATTCGTCAAGACGCTCAAGCCGGGCGATGCGGTCGAGGTCACCTACACCGAGTCGCTCGCGATCGACGTAGAGCCGGCTGCCTGAAGCGGTTGCCTGCTTGACGCAGGCCGGAGGCATCCGCGGCGGATGCCTCCGGCCTGCGTATCCTCAGGCTTTCTGCTTCCCCTGCAGCCGTGGGTCTGAGAAAGCGGGTTAGCCTGCATGCCTGAACCGACCGCCCTTCGTTTCCTGGTGCGCAGCGTGATCGCGATGTGCGCAGGATCAGTCCTGCTGGTCGCGGCGCCGCCCGCCGGTGCCCAGGGAAACCTCGGCTTCCTCAAGGACACGCCGATGGCCTACTTCAGCGCCGAGGACGTGAAGCTCATGCGCGCCGCCACCGCCGAGGTGCTGAAGAGCAACCAGGGGGGCACCCGCAAGGAGTGGGAAAACCCGGCCACCGGTAACGGCGGTGCCATCACGCTGGTGACACCATTCACCGCACCGGACGGGCGGCAGTGCAACCAAGTCCGCGTCGATACCCACGCCAAGACCATGGAGAACAGCGCGACCGTGTCCGTGTGCAAGACCCCGGATGGCGTCTGGAAGGCTGACGCGGCGAAGCCGCCCAAGCGTTAGGCTGTCGCTCGTTCCCACGAGCAGCAGGATCAAGGCAAAGCTCACCGGACCCGCCAGCCCGTCACTGCGCTCGCGGCCCGTACTCAGCGCGCGATGCGCGGGGAGCGCGGGATCGACGATGAGAAAATGCAGTCCCATGGCCAGGGTGTAACAGCCCGAGTGCCAGCAGGTGGCTTGCCCGCTCGACGAACACGTAGGCGACCGAGACTCCCGGCGGCGGACACCCAGCGCCGGTGCGCCCAGATTCCGCGCGCAGTGGCGTGTGCGCCGATCCGGAACCCGGCCAGGTACGCCAACGCCCAGGATCACGGCCGCACACAGCGAGGAGCAGGACAGCTCCATACGGTCGCTCAGCGCCTGCGGCTCAGCAACGCGGCGGTGCGCCACGCCGCCAGCCTTGGGTCAGGTCAGGCGGAAGAAGATGGCGCCAAATGCGAAGATCCCGATGAGCGCCAGGCTGAGCGCGACGGCCTGTAGCGGAGACTTGCTCGCTACTGAATCCGGGACGCCGGTGATCGCCGGGAAACTCGCGACCAGGTACGCGTTCAGCTTGCGGTACTGGATGACCGAGATGAGTAGCCCGGCAACGCCGGCCCCTACGAGTGCGAGACCGAGATAACGCGGTGCCTGCGGTCGCAGTGCCTCCGAGACCCCCGGCGTGGTCGCGAGGCGCTGGAAGAACTGCACGATCGTGAACCCAAAACCAATCAAGGCGGTGCAGGTGCGCACCCAGGCCATCAGCGTGCGCTCGATAGCAAGCCGCGTGCGCATCCAGGCAAAGTGGTTGGAGACGCTGGGGGGTGAATCGAAGCGGGCGGCTGTGTCGGTCACTACGGATACCTCGTGCTGCGCAGCGCCCCGGCTGTCGGCTGCGAAGCCAGGCCGCCGCGGTGCGCCCGCACATACTACACACCCGGCGTGCGGTGAGCTGCCTCCACTTCTTCCTGTCTTGCAGACAGCGCCGGCGACTCAAATGAGGGCGACCTGGGGGCGTGTGACCCATTAAACTTGTCGCACCCCGGCACACCAGAATCCATGCCAGCATCCACAGCCCGCACGCACGGTGGCGCGACCCTTTCCCCTGACATCCTGACTGTCTCGGCCATCAGCAAGACCTACAAGGGCGGCCTCACCGCGCTCAAGCGGGTCGATCTTACGATCCGTCGTGGCGAGATCTTTGCACTGCTGGGGCCCAACGGCGCCGGAAAGACTACCCTCATCAGCATCATCTGCGGGATCGTGCGACCGAGCACCGGCACGGTGGTGGCCGACGGGCACGACATCGTGCGCGACTACCGCCGCGCACGCGCCAAGATCGGGCTGGTGCCACAGGAGCTGCACACGGATGCGTTTGAGAGCGTGAGCGCCACGCTCAAATTCAGCCGCGGCCTGTTCGGGCGGCCACCAGATGCGGCCTACATCGACAAGGTACTGCGCGACCTGTCGCTGTGGGACAAGCGCGACGCGAAGATCATGACGCTCTCCGGCGGCATGAAGCGCCGCGTCATGATCGCCAAGGCGCTCTCGCACGAGCCGCGCATTTTGTTCCTCGATGAGCCGACCGCCGGCGTGGACGTGGAGCTGCGCCGCGACATGTGGCAGATGGTGCGCGGCCTGCGCGACAGCGGGGTCACCATCATCCTCACCACCCACTACATCGAGGAGGCGGAGGAAATGGCCGACCGCATCGGCGTCATCAGCAAAGGTGAGCTGATCGTGGTCGAGGACAAGGCCGTGCTGATGCGCAAGCTGGGCAAGAAGCAGCTCACGCTGCAGCTGCAGAACCGTCTCAGCCGCGTCCCGGACGAGCTCGGCGCCTACCCGCTCGAGCTCAGCGCCGACGGCCAGTCACTGGTATTTACCTTCGATGCCCAGAGCAACACCGGCATCGCGCCCCTGCTCAAGCGGCTGGGAGAACTCGGCATCGACTTCAAGGACCTGCACTCCAGCGAAAGCTCTTTGGAGGAGATCTTCGTCAACCTCGTGAGGTCTGCACCTTGAACCTGCCGGCCATCCGGGCCATCTACCGGTTCGAAATGGCGCGCACCTTCCGCACCATCACGCAGAGCATCGCCTCCCCGGTGCTGTCCACCTCGCTCTACTTCGTCGTCTTTGGCTCCGCCATCGGCAGCCGCATGGGTACGGTGGGCGGAGTGAGCTACGGGGCCTTCATCATCCCGGGCCTGGTGATGCTGGCACTGCTGAACGAATCGATCTCCAATGCCTCCTTCGGCATCTACCTGCCGAAGTGGTCGGGAACGATCTTCGAGCTGCTGTCCGCGCCCGTCGGCTACGCGGAAGTACTGCTGGGCTATGTCGGGGCTGCCACCACGAAGTCGGTGCTGCTCGGGGTGCTGATCCTGGCAACTGCCCGCGTGTTCGTGCCTTATGAGATCGCCCACCCGCTATGGATGGTGGGGTACCTGCTGCTGACCTCGGTCACCTTCAGCATGTTCGGCTTTATCATCGGGGTGTGGGCGGATGACTTTCAGAAGCTGCAGGTCGTGCCGCTCATGGTGGTGACGCCACTGACCTTCCTGGGCGGGGCGTTCTACTCGATCGGCATGCTGCCGCCGATCTGGCAGAAGATCGCCCTGTTCAACCCGGTGGTTTACCTGATCAGCGGCTTTCGCTGGGCCTTCTACGGCGTGGCCGACGTCAACGTGCTGCTCAGCACGCTGGCAACCCTGGGATTCCTCGCGGCCTGCCTGGCGCTCGTGGCGTGGATGTTCCACACCGGCTACAAGCTCAAGACCTGAGGGTTTGGCCCCCGGCTGCGGCGCGGCCCGCTAGCCCTTCACGCGAACCGCGGGGCGGTCATTGCCGGCAGAGACTTCCTTGTGCCAGTGCCCCTCGGCGTCCTCGTACGAGATCAGCGCCGATTCACCTGCGGCCATCTGTTCACGCGCCACCCGCTCGGCGGCCTTGCGGGCCGCATCATGGTTCGGAAACGCCTCCGAATAAGTACCGTTGGCACGGTAGGCCCAGCCGCCGTCGTGCCTGACGATCTCGTAGACGATCTTTGCCATGCTACTTCGCCGGATCCGGATTGATCTGCTCGGCCACCGATTCCAGGGCGGACGCGGTCGCATCGCCAACCGAATGGCTCGTGGTCTGCACCGTTTCCGCCATGGACATCGTCCCGCGCGCCAGTACGCGGCGCCCGGCGTTGGCGGCCTGGTAGGCGCCCGCCTTCGCCAGTGCGCCAGCGGTCCGGCCGGCGCTGACGACCACCCGCTTGGCGGCGGCACCCACGGTGCGCGCGGGCCTGCGGGCGCTGCGGGCAGAGCGCCTGGCGGTGCGCCTGGCGGTGCGCTTGGCGGACCTTACGGCCGACCGCACCGTCCTGCGGGCCCGCTTGGCGGTCTTCTTCACCGTACGGGTTTGCTTGCGCACGACCTTCCTCACCACCCGCTTGGCCGAGCGCACCTTGCGGCGTGCAGTGCGGACGGTCCTCTTAGCTGACTTCTTCCGTGTCGCCATCGTGTGCTCCTATGGCAATGCGCTAGGCAGCGACGCCTGCAGGCGCCGCTGCCGGACGCGTTAGCTCTTGGGCGTGTACTTGAACTTCTGGCCGGCGAGGGCCGCCTCATACATAGCCCCGCCCTTGACGATCGTGTAGACCGCCATGCCCTTGTAGTAGTGACCGGCAGTAGTGGCGTCCTTCTTGCCGCCGCTGGCGCCGGAGCTGGCGCCTGTGGTTCCGGCGCTGGCACCTGCGGCAGCCGTGATCGCCACCGCGCTGGCATCCGCGGAGAACTCGAAGTTGCCGCTGGTGAACTCATCAAGGGAACGCTTGTCCTGGAAAAGAATCAACTGGCTGTAGCCCTGGCCACCAGCCTGAAAGCCGATGCTCACCTGCGTCATGCTGGTGTCGCCGATGTACACACCCTTTTCGAATACGCGCCCCTTGCCATAGGCGCCGCCGATGCCCAGTCCGCCCTTGCCGATGGTCGGAAACACCGCGTAACCGTAGGCGCCCTTGAGCATTGACCCGCTTTCGTGCGCGTTCTTGAAGAGGGTCAGCGTGTCGCTGTAGTCGTCCGCCTGAACGGCGGCGGCAAACAGCATCAGTGCAGCAGTGAAGGCAATTCCGAGCATCCGACTCATAACGATCTCCGTGACATGGAACTAACGAGGGACACACCCTGTTCACGTCAGTGTGCCACAGCAGGAAGCGTTGTAGTGCCGCCCAAGGTGCAGACACGCTGTAGGAAAACGCCTGCGTAACCAAACTGACATCTGCCCGTGGAGTCCGCGCCTACGGGCGATGAAGGCTGCGGTTCGCGGTGGACCGCGCCAGGCCGGGCTAAGTCGAGGATTTTGAGCCGGATTTGATCCTGGATTACAGTGGTGGCTGGCCCGTGCGCGAATTCACCGCACCCCTATGGAGAATTGAGAGTGACGACCAACCGTTCAGCAGTCAGGCGTGATCCCGGCTACCTGGGACTGACCCGCCGGGTCGCGGCACTGCCCGCCTCCGATTATTTTGATGCGGTGCACTACCAGCGCGAACTGAGCCAGATCTGGTACCGCAACTGGCTCTACGTCGGCCGTTCCAGCGAGGTGCACGCAGCACGCAGCTTTCGCACCTTCACTGTCGGCGACCAGTCGGTGCTGGTGATCCGCGGCGAGGACCAGGTGGCGCGGGCCTTCCACAACACCTGCCGTCACCGCGGCGCGGCACTGTGCCAGGAGGCGCACGGACGCCTCCCCGCCGCCGGCATCGTGTGCCCGTACCACGCCTGGCGCTACAACCTGAAGGGCGATCTGGTGCAGACCACCTCGCGGCAACTCGCCGATGACTTCGACTTGCGTGATTTCAGCCTGTACGGCCTGCCGGTGACCGAGTGGAACGGCTGCATCTTCGTGGCCCTGACGCCCAAGCCACCACCGTTCGAGAAGAGCTTCGACCTGCCGGTGACCCGGCTGGACGCATGGCAGATGGACACACTCGTCGTCGGCCACCGTTCGCGCAAGGTCATCGAGTGCAACTGGAAGGTTTTCTGGGAGAACTACAACGAGTGCCTGCACTGCCCGGGTGTGCATCCCAAGCTTGCGCAGCTGGTGCCCTTGTTCGGCCGGGCGCTCCTGGAGCCCAAGGACGATCCGCAATGGCAGGACCACGCGGCGGACAAGGACCCGCGTTACGCCGGCGGGCTGCGCCCGGGAGCGACCTCGTGGACGATGGACGGCAACCCGGTCGGGGTTCCCTTCCCGAACCTGAGCGACGCGGATCGCAGCACCGGCCACATCTACCTGACCGCCCTGCCCTCGATCTTCCTGGTCGCGCACCTCGACTACATGCGCATCGTGCGGATCCTCCCGCTGGGACCGGAACGCACCGAGATGAGCATCGAGTTCCTGTTCCTGCCCGAGACGCTCGCGGACCCGAAGCACGATATCTCCAGCGCCGTGGAATTCACCCAGATCGTCATGGGCGAGGATGCCCAGATCTGCGAGGTGAACCAGCGCGGCCTGCATGCGCTGGCGCACGACCGCGGCGTCCTGATGCCCGAGGAATACGTGATCCAGCAGTTCCAGGACTGGGTCAGGAGCGAGCTGGCGCGGGCCTGAACCCGGGCCGTTGCTACGCCGGCGCCTGCAGTCCGGCGACCTGCCGGCAGAAGGCTGCGAACACGGCGAGGTAGCGCTCCACCTGCGCGGCCGTCGTTGCCGGGCATACCAGCAGCATGCTGTGGAACGGGGTGACCAGGATCCCCTGGTTGAGCATGTAGAGGTGGAACAGGCTCTCCAGCGTGCCGTTGCGCCCGCGGGCCACCTCGGATGCATTGCGCGGGGGACCGGGTGCGAGCATGACTTCGATGCGCGCCCCGCTCTGCGCGATGAACCACGGCAAGCCGCAGGCTGCGACCGTCGCGCGCGAGCGCTCGGTCAGGTGGGTTGCCAGGGCGATCATGCGTGCGAAGTTCTCGGCGGTGAGCACCTCGGCAAGGACCGCGCGCACGGCGGCCACCTGCAGCGCGCTGCCCGCCAGCGTACCGCCGAACCCCATGTGCGAGCTCGAGCGCGCGCCGGGCCGGGTACCCTCGCGCGGCGCCAGCTCCCACAGGCGCGCGGCCAGCGCCGCGCTGAGTCCGTACAGCCCCACTGGCACGCCGCCGCCGGCGGCCTTGCCGAGCACGAACAGGTCCGGATCGAGGCCATCACGCGCGGTGTAGCCGCCGGGACCCGCCGACCAGGTATGGGTTTCATCGATGACCAGCAGTGTGCCGGTGCGGGCAGTGAGCTCGCGCAGCACGGCCAGAAAGCCCGGCTGGGCCTCGATCATCCCGTAGTTGGTCATGCAGGGCTCGGCCAGCACCACGGCCACATCGCGCGGCGCGAGGGCGGCCTCGAGTGCGGCGCGGTCGTTGAATTCGACCACGCGCGAGACGCGCGCGTGGTCGACGGCGTTCGGGTGCACCCCGGAGCGCATCACCATCTTGCCACCCGCGAGCGCCACGTGCGCCTCCTCCACCGAGCCGTGGTAACAGCCGTTGAATACCAGCACCACATCACGGCCCGTGACCATGCGCGCGATGCGGATGGCGGCGCGGTTGGCGTCCGTGGCCGAGGTCGTGAAGCCCCAGTAGGGGACGCGAAAGCGGCGTGTGAGCTCCGCACCCACCCAGGCAGCGTCCGGTGTGGGCAGCAGCAGCGTCGCCCCGCGGTCCATCTGCGCGGCGACCGCGGCGGTCACCGCGGGTGCGGCATGGCCGCACATTCCCCCCGTGTCACCGAGGCAGAAGTCCACGTACTCCTGGCCATCCACGCACCACAGGCTGGCGCCACGGGCGCGCTCGGCATACAGCGGAAAGCCGCCGGCCCAGCGGCGCATCCAGTGCGAGGGCACGCCGTACAGATAGTGTTCGGCGCCGGCTGCTGCCAGGGCCCGCGAGGCCGGGTGCCGCTCCACGAACTGCTGCTGCTCGCGCGCGAGCCAGGTCTCGATCGGCATCTGCACGGCACGGTCCCCGCGATCGGCAAGAAGCCGCGCAAGGATACTCGATTCCATTGCAGGCGCCCTGCGGGCAGAGGTCGGTGCCGCGGCAGATCAGGCCGCGCGGCGCGGCCGTTCAAAAAGAGAAACCGGCCACCAGGCCGGCTCTCCAGTCCTCGTGGCGCGCGCCAGCGCCGTCAGACGCTGCGACGTCCCGTGAGCAGCGCGATGACGGCCGCGATCAGGAAGACGAAGAACAGGATCTTGGCGATACCCGCGGCGCCGGCGGCAATACCGCCGAAACCCAGGACCGCCGCGATGATCGCGATGACGAAGAAGACTATTGCGTAATGAAGCATGGGACCCTCGCTTGGTGTCGGCTGCCTTAGTACCAGAGGGCACGTGCCATCCGTGGGGCCAAGTCTCACCCCGGTGCGCCGGCAGGCGCATTGGGCTTGGCACCGAATGAGATGTAGGATTTGGTCTACAGCCTGCCAATTGCACCGTTCCAGGCCCTCCAAAGCAGAGGATCCCCCATGAGAACCGAGTTAGATTGCTGCCCGCCACCGCTTTATCCCGCCGCCACGCGGCGTCAGCTGCTCAAGTCCGCCGTCGGTCTGGCGGCGCTGGGCGCCCTGGGAGGTGTGTCACTCACCGTGGCGCCGCTGGCCGCCGCGGCGGCCCTGACGCAGGAGCAGCGCGACAAGCTCACCCCGGACCAGATCCTGGAGCTGCTCAAACGCGGCAACGAGCGCTTCCGCACCGGCACAATGCACGCGCACGACTTCCTCGCGCAGAAGCGCGCCACCGTTGCCGGTCAGCATCCGGCCGTGGCGCTGCTGAGCTGCATCGACTCGCGCGCGCCGGCGGAGATCATTTTTGACGTCGGCCTCGGCGACACCTTCAACGCCCGCGTCGCCGGCAACATTGTCAACGACGATCTGCTCGGCAGCCTGGAGTTCGCCTGCGCGGCTGCCGGCGCGAAGGTGATCCTCGTCATGGGTCATACCAGCTGTGGTGCGATCAAGGGAGCGATCGACAACGTGCAGCTGGGCCACCTGACCGGGCTGCTGGAGAAGATCAAGCCCGCCGTTGCCGCCACGAGCTACGAGGGCGCACGCACCAGCAAGAACGCGGAGTTCGTGGATGCCGTGGCCAAGACCAACGTGCGCCTGACCGCGGAGGCGATCCGCAGCCAGAGCGAGGTGCTCGCCAAGCTCGAGCGCGAGGGCAGGATCAAGATCGCCGCCTCCATGTACCACCTCAGCGGTGGCCGCGTGGATTTCCAGGGCTGACCGCACAGACGCGGGCCACGGGCATGCACACAGCCGCCGTCCTCGGAATCGGCTTTGTCGTCCTCGGGCTGTCGATGTCGCTGGGACACTCGCTTGGCGGCTCGCGCGGGGCTGCGAAGTTCGCCCTGTACTTCCTGCCGGTCTGGGTGCTCGCGGCGGCCGCGAACATGCTGATTGGCATCAAGAGCGGCGGCTATAGCGCGGCCGAGGAGCTCCCGGTGCTGCTCGTGGTGTTCGCGCTCCCGGCGGCAGCTGCCGTCATCACCTGGTGGAGGCTGCACTGAGGCCCGGGACTGCCACCGTTCAGCGCGGCTGTTGAGTTACGCGCAGCCGGCGTGGAAGATACGGCCACGCTGGCGCCCGCAGCCGAACCACAATAAGAAGGAAAGAACATGATCCTGGGGATGTCTACAGCCGCCTTCACCACCCTGCACGTCATCATCAGCCTCATTGGGATCGCGAGCGGGCTGCTGGTGCTCATCGCCATGGGCGGCGGCCGCTACCTGCAGGGCATGACCGCCACCTTCCTGCTCACCACGGTGCTCACCAGCGTGACGGGGTTCTTCTTCCATTCGGCCAGCTTCGGGCCACCGCACGTGATTGGGCTGATCTCGCTGCTCCTCCTCGCCGTCGCCCTGTACGCACTGTATGGCCAGCACCTGACCGGCTCCTGGCGCGGGACCTACGTCGTGACCGCCGCGATCGCGCTGTACCTGAACTGCCTGGTCGGTGTGATCCAGGCGTTCCAGAAGATCCCTGCCCTGCATGCGCTCGCGCCCACGCAGACCAAAGAGCCGCCGTTCGTGCTCGCCCAGCTCGTGCTGCTGGTACTGATGATCTACCTGACGCGCAGGGCACTGCGCCACTTCCCCGGCCGTTCACCGCACGCGGTCGTGTGAGGCCCTGGGCCGGCTGCGGCTGCGCACCGCGGCCCAGTTGAGCAGCGCCAGTGCGATGGTCGCCAGCAGCACGAGTGACTTACTGAAGTCCACGCGCGTCATCAGCACCGCGCAAATGAGCACACCCAGTACCGGCAGGAGCACCCCACCCGGTACGCGAAAGCGCGCCTGACCGGGCTGCCGCCGCCGCAGCACCGGAACGGCCGCGCACACGCCGCCGTAGTAAAACAGGCGCGCCACGGCCGAGAGCGTCACGTTCCACGAGAAGCTGGCGAACTGGGAGAAGCCCCACAACAGCAGCGCGAACACCACGATCGACAGGTAGGGCGTGTGGAAGCGCGGGTGTACGGCGGCGAACACGCGCGGCAGGTCACCGCGCTCGGCCAGGGCAAACATGCCGCGCGGCCCGGTCAGCAGGTTGGCGCTGAGGTAGCCGTAGATCGAGACCAGCGCCCCGATGGCGACCAGCAGGCCACCGCCCGATCCCAGGATGGTGCGGGCGGCATCGGACAATGGCCGCACGCTGTGCGCCGGGTCCTGCAGGACCCCGATGACGATGATCTGCAGGAGCGAGTAGACGGCGGTGATGATGACCAGCGCCACGAACAGCGCGAAGGCGGCATCGATGCGCGGGTTGCGCGCCTCCGCCATCGGGTTCAGTGCCGCCTCGTAGCCCCCGTACGCGAACAGCAGCAGGAGCATCGCGTTCAGCCAGTCGCCGGCATCGGCGTGCACGGGCACGGGCACCGCGCGCGCGTGCGTGGCAAGGTAGCTCACCCCGGCCACGCAGACGGTGCCCAGTGCCGCAAGCTTTGCGATCACGGAGAGGTTGCTGACCCGGGTGCCCCCGGCCACCCCGCGGTAGTTGATGGCGGCCAGCGTGGCGATGAACAGGCTGATGATGAGCAGGCGGGCCAGTGGTTGCGTCGCACCCCCCCAGAACTCACCCACGTACACCACCAGCAGGTTGACGCTCGCCGCGCATGCGGTGAGCCGCCCGAGCAGCGTCAGCCAGCCCACCTGCACGCCCACCAGGCGCCCGAACGCGTGCTGCAGGTACAGATATGTCCCGCCGGTCTGCGTGAACTGCGAGGCGAGCTCCGCGTAGCAGGCGATGATCACAGCCATGCCGCAGCCGGCAAGCAGCACGGCCACGGGACTGGCAGCCCCCAGCAGACCGGCCACGGTCGAGGGCAGGCCGAAGATTCCGCTGCCGAGGATGCTGTTCACCGCCAGCGCCACGAGGCTCCAGCGGCCGATCACACGGACAAGATCAGCGGAGCTCGGCTCGGGCGGCCTCATCGCCTACTTGTATCACACGTGTGGCGGGCGCCCTTCCCCCACGTGCAGGCCGTCAGGTCCAGTCGCGGAACTTCACGCTCGCGTGCGAGCCGTCGCAGAAGGGCTTGTTCTTGGAAGCACCACAGCGGCACAGCGTCACGCGATTGCGGACCTCGTAGGCAAATCCGTCGGCGGCAATCACCGGGATGCGGCCGCGCAGCCACAGCGGCCCACTGACATCCTGCACCGGATCCTGCACCACGCCGATGGAAACCGGCAGCGCACCCTCCAGCGCCTCGCCGGTGGCGCGATCCCAGGCGACCAGGCGCCCCGACGGACAGGCATTGACCTGGCGCAGGAAATTCCTTGCCACCTTCGGGTCATCGGTCTGCTCGACCTGCTCCCACACCTGGCCGTTAGGGTCGCAGAAGCGCGCGAATGCACACAGGGTCTCGGCATCGCTCAACGCGTGCACCGGCCCCTGCATCACCTGCGCCTGCTCGGCGTAGGGCTTGCGGCTGGCGGTCTCCGTGCCATCGAACTTCGCCTGTGTGTGCGAGCCATCGCAGTAAGGCTTGTTCTTCGAGTGACCGCACCGACACAGCGCGTAGCGGTCCTGCTGCGGGAAGCGCTCGCCCTCTCGCCAGGCCTCGGAGTCGCCATTACCGCCGGCGAATATCGTCTGTTCACTCAGCGGCGCCCCGCCAGTGACCAAGTACGGGCCATTCCGGGTGACGACAACCTTCACTTCCACGTTCGGCTTGCTCATGGACACTTCCTTGACTTGCCGCCCCGGCGAGGCGTTATGGGGAGGGTGCACGCCGCGGCTGCCCGCGACAATCCCCAATGCTAGACTTATCCAGTGCCAGCCCCCACTTCACCGACCAGCCTGGACCTTGACCGGCAGCTCGCCCTTGCGGGCGGACCCGCAGCAAGCTTTGCGCGGCTGTCGGCAAGCCTGTGGCAGCAGCCGTACCTCACCGCGGAGCTGCTGGAGCTGTGCCGCCTGACGCTGGCGCGCCTGCACCGGGACGAGATCGAGATTGCCGCGCTCAACCCGCGCCTCCCCCATGGCCAGCCGGGCCCCCAGCGCCGCGCGGCAGTGCTCGCCGGGGCCACCCACAAAAGCCCGGCGTTCACGCCGGCCGAGAAGGCGGTACTGCTGTTCACCGAGTGCTATGCACTGGATGCGCAGACCATCGCCGATGAGGTCGCGCAGGAGGCCAAGGACCATCTTGGAGAGCCCGGCCTCGTGTTCCTCATCGAGGCCTTGGGCTGCCTCGATGCGCGCATCCGCGCCGCCCGTTGCCTGCGCGACATGGCCGCCCACACCCCGGCCAACGGGAACACCCAGCATGGCCACTAAGGCCCGCGCCAGCGCGCCGGCAACGCGCACCGGCAACGTGATCCGCGACAGCGCGCTCGGGCAGGTTCCCGAGACCGTCGATGAGATCATCACGCTGAACAGCGAGGTCTGGCAGAACAGCCTGGTCTCACCGACGCTGCTGGAGATGGTCCGCCTGCGCAACGCCCGCGCGGTCAACTGCGTGTTCTGCAAGGCGGTACGCTACGAGGTGGCGCGCAACGACGGACTGACCGAGGAGCGCGCACAGCTGATCGATGCCCATTATCAAGCCAGCAGCCTGAGCGGGCGCGAGAAACTGGCCATCGCACTCGCGGATTGCTACCTCGGTTTCCCGACGGGCGTCTCGCCGGAACTGGCCGCACAGCTGGCAGCCGAGTTCACCCCCGCCCAGATCGCAGCGCTGCTGGTGGCACTGATGACCTTCAACTTCACCTCACGCACGGCGGTGAGCATCGGCGGCATGCCCGAGGGTCCGCTGCCGGTCATGGTGCTGCCGGTGACGGTGACGACCGCCTAGTCTTCCCGGGCGGGCGCCTCCCAGCGCCGCACGTAGACCTCGATGTCGGTCTTGCGCTTCAGGCCCGCCGCGTTCATGTAGCGCACGTTGCCGAACACGGCGCGCTCCGGCCACGGCCGGTCATGCAGGCCAAATACCCAGCCCACGTTGGCGAAGGAGCTGGCGTCGCGGCCGTCCACGAAATAGGTGTTGTTGATCCGCAGCAGCTGCGCGTAGCCCTGCTGCGGGGATGCGGACCACTCGAGCACCTTCTTTCCCCAGTACATGCGCATGTGGTTCTGCATGTAGCCGGTCATGAGCATCTCGCGCGTTGCCGCGTTCCAGTACGGATCGTGCGTGCGGGCGCCCACCAGCGCCTCGTAACCGTAGGTCACCGGGCGCCGGTCGCGCGCGTGCAGCGCCAGGGTGCGCTGCGCCCAGGCCGGCAGGCACTCGTAGCGATCATAGTCGGGTGTGTTGTCGACGAAGTTCGCGGCAAGTTCACGCCGCACGATGAGTTCCTCGAGGAAGCTGTCCCGGTCGGCGCGCGGCGCCGCCGCACCCTGCACGGCCAGCGCGATCTCCACCGGGGAGATCTGCCCGAAATGCAGGTACGGGGACAGCATGGAGGCCTGCGGTTCCCCGGGATGGGCACGCGCCGCCACATAGCCGCGCAGGCCCCCGCCGGTGAAGGCCTGCAGGCGCCGGCGCGCCTGCAGGTAGCCGCCGCGAAGCTGCGGCACCGGCGCCACGCTGCGATCCAGACGCAGCCGCGCCAGCAGCCCGGGAAGGTCATCAAGGCTGACATCCCCGGGCACCGCCAGCGCATGCCCCGGCACTCGCGGACGCACCCGCCGCAGGGGGACCAGGAATCGCTCGCGGTGCGCGGCGATCTTCGGCCGCAGCGTGCGCGCCCCGACCTGCGCGCCGCTGGCGGCAACACCGACCGGCACGACCACATCGCCCTCCACCCGCAGCACGCGCCGCCCCGCGGCCTGCGCCACGTGCGCGCGCCATTGCTTCTGGATGCGCAGGTAGCCGTGGTCGCAAACCACGAGCGCGGCGCGGCGCGCCAGGCTGAGCGCCACCTCGTCGGGCGCACCGCGCCGCATGACAAACGCAATACCGCGCGCCCGCAGGCTGCGGGCGGTCTCTCGCAGGCCTTCCAGCATGAAGGCGTAGTGCCTGGCATTGGCCTCGGGGAAGTCGTCCATGAGGCCAAAGCCGACCAGCAGCGGCAGTGACAGGCGGTTGGCGGCGGCGATCGCCACTTCCAGCGCGGGGTTGAAGGCTTCGCGCTGCGACTGCTGCATCCAGTAAAGGACGTAGTCGCCGCTGCGCTCCGGCGCGTCGTTCAACTCGAGAAGTCGCTGTGCCTCAACCAACCGTTGCTCCGGGCCGCGCCACACCCGGTGCGACGGTATGTGCTGCACTGGCCGCCTGCAAGACGAATGTTCGCGGGCGGATGTGTTTCTTTTGTACAATCCGCGCCTAAGACGAGTCAGACGCACGGGCACGCCCCTGCCGACTGGCGGAGCTACCAAGGGGGCCCGATGCCGTTCAGCGAGTACCCAGCGACCCGGGCGGTGCCGGCATACGCTGCGCACCATGGCAGGCCTGCGCACAGCGCCGCGCGGGCAGCCTCTTGACCGCAACCATCGCCGCCCCACGCAGGCCGCCCGCGCTTGCGGTGCAGGTGTTCATGTTCATCGGCGTCGCGCTGGTGATGTTCGGCAACTACTACGTCTACGATGACATTGCGCCGATCGCCGAGCTGCTCTCGAGCCAGCTGCACTACAGCGACACCCAGATCGGCACCCTGAACGCGATCTACAGCCTGCCCAACATCTTCCTGGTGGTGGTGGGCGGCGTTCTGGTGGACCGCTTCACCGCGCGCGTCATGGTGTTGATCACGACGGTCATCTGCCTCGCCGGGGCCATCCTCACCGCCTGCGGTGACCATTTCGTGATCATGGCCGCAGGCCGGCTGCTGTTCGGCATCGGCGCGGAAACCCTGGTCGTGGCGGTCATGGTGGCACTGGCCCAGTGGTTCACCGGCGGTCATTGGTTCGCACTGCTGCTGGCGCTGAACCTGAGCCTGGCACGCCTGGGGTCGTATCTTGCCGATCGCTCGCCGAGCTTCGCCCGCGGACTGTATGCCGGCGGCTGGCAGCCGCCCATGTGGCTGGGTGTGGGCTTTGCCGCCCTCTCCCTGGCCGGCGCACTCCTCTATTTCTACGTGGACCGGCGCGAGGCACCCCGCGGCACCCTCACGCTGCCGCCGCCGCCGGAGCGGATCGACTGGAACCAGGTGACCCGCTTCGCCGGTGGCTACTGGCTGCTGGTCATCACCTGCGTGACCTTCTACTCGGTGATTTTCCCGTTCCGCAGCACCTTTGCCATCAAGTACCTGCAGGAGGCGCAGGGACTGTCGCTGGAGCGGGCCAGCACGCTCAACAGTTACGTCTTTCTCGCCGCCGCTTACGCGACACCGGTCTTCGGACTGCTGCTGGATCGCACGGGCCGCAACAACATGTTGCTCGTGGTGGGCTCCGTGCTGCTGCCGGCAAGCTTCATCGTCCTGGGCGTCGTGCCGGCTGGCGCGGGCATTTCCACGGCCCTGCTGGGACTGAGCTTCTCGCTACTGCCTGCGGTGCTGTGGCCAACGGTCCCGAAATACACCACTCCGGCGAACCTCGGCACCGCCTATGGGCTGATGACCACGCTGCAGAACGCGGGCCTGTTTGCGGCGAACCTTGCCGCCGGCTACATCAATGACGTGAACGGGGCGAGCGCCAGCAATCCCGGCGGCTACGCCCCCATGCTCTGGTTCTTCGGCATCCTGAGCTTCATCGCCTTCGCATGCATGCTGGCCTTGTGGGTCAGCGGCTGGCGCAAGGCCGCCCCCGTCGCGGAGACCTGAGCGCGCGCCACCCCCGGCCGGTTTGTGCGATACGCGGCGCGGCCGGCACCGCCTGTCCGCAGGCGCCCTGGCGTAGAATTGCCGCCATGCAATGGCTCACGCCCGTCTTCATCGTTGCCCTACTCACCGCTACCGCCGTGGACCTGTGGCTCGCCCGGCGCCAGATGGCCGAAGTCGAGCGGCACCGCGCGCAGGTGCCCGTCCCGTTTGCCGCCGCGATCACGCTGGCCGAGCACACCAAGGCGGCCGACTACACCATTGCCAAGCTGCGCATGGGCCGGCTGGGCACGATCATCGACACGGGGCTGACGCTGCTGCTGACCGTGGGCGGTGGCATCGCCGCAGTCGATGCGCTCTGGCGTCACGCGAACCTCGCCGAGCCGTGGCTGGGGCTGCTGGTCATCGCCAGCGTCGCCCTCGGCATCCAGCTGGTGAACCTGCCGCTGTCGCTGTGGCGCACCTTCCGCCTGGAAGCCCGTTTCGGCTTCAATCGCACCACGCCGGCGCTGTACCTGGCCGATCTGCTCAAGGGGCTCGCCCTTGCGGTGCTGCTCGGCGCGCCGTTGCTGCTGGCGACGCTGCTGCTCATGGAGCGTGCGGGGCGCTGGTGGTGGGCGTGGGCCTGGGGGCTGTGGCTCGCGGTCATGCTCTTCATGGCCTGGGCATGGCCGGCGTTCATCGCACCGCTGTTCAACAAGTTCGCGCCATTGCAGGACGCGCAGCTGAAGGAGCGCATCGAGGCACTGCTGCGGCGCTGCGGATTTGCCTCCAAGGGTGTCTTCGTGGCCGACAACTCGCGCCGCTCGAGCCACGGCAACGCCTACTTCACCGGCATCGGCCGGCACAAGCGCATCGTCTTCTTCGACACGCTGCTCGAGCGCCTCGCCCACCCGGAGGTCGAGGCGGTGCTGGCCCACGAACTCGGGCACTTCCGCCTGAAGCACGTGCGCAAGCGGCTGCTGCTGTCCATCGCGCTGAGCTTCGCAGGGCTGGCGTTGCTCGGCTGGCTGACGCGCCAGAGCGGGTTCTACACCGCCCTGGGCGTCCCGACGCCCTCAACGCACGCGGCACTGCTGTTGTTCATGCTCGTGGTACCCGCATTCGCCTTCTTCATCACGCCCTTGAGCTCCCTGTGGTCGCGCCGGCACGAGTTCGAGGCGGATGACTTCGCCACGCAGAATGCGAGCGCCGGCGAGCTCGCCACCGCGCTGGTGAAACTGCACCGCGACAACGCGAGCACGCTGACCCCAGATCCGCTATACGCCGCGTTCTACTACTCGCACCCGCCGCCGATGGCACGCATCGCGCGGCTGCGTGCCAGTGCGGCGAGCTAGGTACGCCCCGGGTAGCCACTTGAGCGAACCCCTGTCGGCGGAGGTGATCGTGGTCGGTGCCGGTGCGGCCGGTCTGAGCGCCGCCGCCGAGCTCAGCCGCGCCGGGCGTTCGGTGCTGCTGCTCGAGGCACGCGACCGTATCGGCGGGCGCATGTGGACGCGGCGCGAACCCGAGCTCCCGGTGCCGATCGAGCTCGGTGCGGAATTCATCCACGGCGAGGCTCCCCTCACCCGCTCGCTGCTCGCCGCCGCCGGCTGCGCCGTGGTGCGCGCGGGCGACTCGCACTGGAGCGCCACCGGCGGCCGCCTCGAGCGGCGCGCTGACCTCTTCCCCGCGGTGATCGCGGCGATGCGCCGCACGGATGTTCTGGCGATGAGGGACCTGTCATTCGCGCGCTACCTGGAGAGCCACCTGCAGGTGCCGCGTGCCGCGCGTTCGCTGGCGCGCACCATGGCCGAGGGCTTCGATGCCGTCGACACCACCCAGGCGAGTGCGCGCGCCATCGTCGCGGAGTGGACCGGGGACATCGTCGGCGACGTGCCGCAGGCGCGCCCGGCCAGCGGCTACGGCACCGTGCTCCAGGCTCTCATGGCCCAGCTGCAATCCACACGTCTCACGCTGAAGACCAGCGCGGCGGTGGAGCGCATCAGCTGGTCGCCGGGGGCGGTGCAGGTCGCGGGCGGATTCGGCGGCGTGCCGTTCCGGGCACATGCCGCGCGCGCCATCATCACCCTGCCGCTGGGCGTGCTGCAGCGGCGGCCCGGGACCGCCGGCACGGTGCGCTTCAGCCCGTCGCTACAGTCAAAGTCAGCGGCGCTGCGCCTGCTGGCCTCCGGCTCGATCGTGAAGATGATGCTGCGCTTCCGATCTGCCTTCTGGGAGCAGATCGACCGCGGCCGTTACCGCGGAGCCGGCTTCTTCCACGCCCCGGGGGCCGCCATCCCGACCTTCTGGAGTAGCGGGCCGGCAAGCGCCCCGCTGCTGGTGGCGTGGGTGGGCGGCCCGCCGGCCCGCCGCCTCGCGCGCGGCTCGCATGCGGCAATCCTGCGTGCGGCCAGCGCCAGCCTGCAGGGCATCTTCGGCCATGCCATCGATGTCGCCGCCGAGCTGCAGGGGTTTTACTACCACGATTGGGAGCACGATCCGTACTCCCGGGGTGCGTACAGTTACGTACGCGTGGGTGGCGGCCAGGCGCGTGCCTCACTCGCCGAGCCCCTCGAAGACACGCTGTTCTTTGCCGGTGAGGCCACCGACACCGACAACGAATCCGGCACGGTCACCGGAGCGCTGCACAGCGGTGTGCGTGCCGCCGCCGAGCTGTTGCGCACGCTCTGACAGGCCGCGGCGGTGAGCTCTACGGGCGCGCGGCCGGCGGGCCTGCCCGCAGCCGCCACAGGATGCAGGCGACCGCGGCGATGTTGACGGCGGCCACGGCCGTAATCATCTGTGGGCGTATCAGGCCTGCGGCCTGCGAGCGGCCGAAGGCCGCGGCGCGCATGAGCGCATGCTGCACGTCCGGGCTGGCGCAGGCGGCGCACTGGATATCCGGCGGGGCCACCTGCGCATAGGCCACCAGGTCCGGTGCCAGCGCACAGTAGATGCCGACCAGGTTCACGATGACAATGCCGATGAATATCAACCAGCGCATGGATCAGTCCGGGGGCATGAGGGCCGTCTAGGGAATGTAGTAGAGGTCGATGGTCTTGCCCACGCGCTCCAGCGGGCGGTAGGCGTCCAGCCAGGCGTAGGCAGGCGGGTTGCTCGCCCGCGCCAGCATGGAGATGGCCACCCAGCCATGCACCGGCTGGAAGAGCTGCAATACCGCATACGGGGGCAGCGATTCGCGCGCCAGGTCCACGGTGCCGAGGTAGGCAAGAGTCAGCCGCGCGATCTTCAGTTGCGCGGCGCGGTCCTCCAGCCGGTCCAGGTCCTGCCCCCAGTCCAGGTCGGAGTCCACCAGCACCCGCTCCGGGTGGTGCCCCACCAGCTCGTTGAAATACGGCAGATAGTCCGGGTAGGCCCGTAGCAGCGTGCTGAACTGCCACAGCACCCCTGCGGCCAGCAGCGTCGTCATGGCAAAGGCACACCGCCGGTCCCGGACAGCCTGTATGGCGCGCCACGCCCGCCATACCGCGTACCCGGCGCCCAGGGCCAGCAGCGGGTAGAGGATCAGCACGTGGCGAATACCGATGTTGATGCGACTGAAAGTGCTGGCGAAGGTGAGGATCGTCACCAGCAGCACCACCGGCGCCTGCGCCCAGCCGTCGCGGTTGCGCCAGCCATCGCGCGCCAGCAGGCACAGTCCGAGGGGGCCGCCGATCAGCAGCGGCAGTGGTGTCTTCACCGCCAGCGCTACGAAATAGAAGTACCACCAGCCATCCAGGCTCATACGCCCCAGCAGGTAGGAGCGGTGGCCGGCATCATTGTGCGCCTTGACCGCCATGATCCCATTGAGCAGATCCTTGATTTCGCGCGGCAGCCACAGGTGCGCCAGCCCCGCGCCCAGCGCGTGATCAAATCCGCGCCGCGACAGCAGGTAGTCCACCGCCCAGTCCCAGCGGATCTGGGTGCCGGAGACATCCGTGGCACGCGGCGTGTAGACGAGGAGCACGACGACCAGCGCCGCAAGAACTGCGAGCACGAACCCACCCCAGCGCGTGCGCGCCGGCCGCAGCGGTGCGGCACCGGCGGCCCGGGCGCGCCGGCCGTTGAGCCACTGCAACAGTGCCAGTGCCGGCAGCGACAGCCCGAGGAACGGGACGGCGGAGAACTTGGTGGCAATGGCCGTCCCCGCGGCAAGGCCGGCCAGCAGCGCGTCCCGATCCTTGCCGCTGGTCATCCACAGCTGCATAGCGTACAAGGCCAGCAGCGCCGTGGCGGCGGCCGCAACATCGAGGGTCGCCAGGGCCGCGTGACCCAGGATGGGCGGCACGCTGGCAAGGATCGCCACGGCCAGCAGCGCAGCGCCCTGCGAGGGCAACAGGCGCCGCGCCCACCACGAGGTCGCGAGAAGCAGCAGCACGAGGAACGGCAGCATGCCTGCACGGGCGAGCATGAGGTACAGCTCGTAGTGGTCGCCGCCATAGAGGATGTCCTTCCCCTCCTGCGTGCCATCCGGCGGTGGCGTGCCGTAGGAGCGGGCGCCGGCAAGATACGGGCCGACAGCGAGGAACAGCCGGCCCAGGGGCGGGTGCTCGGTGTCGTACTCATACAGGCCGAGGTCGAACAGCTGGATCCCGGCGGCCAGGTGCTCCGGCTCATCCCAGGTGGCCGAGTAGATGCGCCAGCTGCCGGCGGCGGCAAGACAGGCAAGCAGGATGACACAGGCCAGCGCGAGCCGCGCCGTGCGTGCGGAGCGCGTGCCGGGCTTGGCGGCCAGGCTAGGCTCCGAAGGGATGCCGCAGCAAGATGGTCTGCTCGCGGTCAGGACCGGTGGAGATCATGTCGATGGGCACGCTCACGTGCTGCGCGAGGCGCTCGAGGTAGCGCCGCGCCGCCGCCGGCAGCGCGCCGTGCTCGGTGATGCCGACCGTCGACTCGCTCCAGCCGGGCAATTCCTCGTACACCGGCTCGATCTCGGCGTAGCCCTCGATGCTCATGGGCGGCTCGGGAGTGACCTTGCCGTTGATGCGGTAGCCGACGCAGATGCGGATCGTGTCCAGGCCATCGAGGACATCGAGCTTGGTGATGCACAGCCCCGATACGCTCGAGTTGACGATCGCCCGCCGCAGCGCCACCGAGTCAAACCAGCCGCAGCGGCGGCGGCGGCCGGTGACCGAGCCGAACTCGTGCCCGACCCGGGACAGGTGCTCGCCATACTCATCGAACAGCTCGGTCGGGAAAGGTCCGGCGCCGACGCGCGTGGTGTAGGCCTTGACAATGCCGAGCACGCCGTCGAAGGCACGCGGCCCCAGGCCCGTGCCGGTGCCGGCAAAGCCGGCCGTGGTGTTGGAGGAGGTGACGAACGGATAGGTGCCGTGATCGACATCCAGCATCGCTCCCTGCGCGCCCTCGAACAGGACGTTCGCATCCGTGCCGCGCAGCGTGCTCAGCGCGAGCGTCACGTCCGTCACCAGCGGCGCGATCCTCTCCCCCATGGCGAGCTGGGTGTCGAGGGTCTTCTGGAAGTCCACCGGCGGCAGGCGGTAGTAGTGCTGCAGGATGAAGTTGTGGAAGTCCAGCACCTCGCCGAGCTTGGCGGCAAACTGGTCGCGCCGGAACAGGTCCGCCACGCGCACGGCGCGGCGCGCGACCTTGTCCTCGTAGGCCGGGCCGATGCCGCGCCCGGTGGTGCCAATGGCGTTCAGGCCGCGGGCACGCTCACGCGCCTGGTCCAGCTGGATGTGCGAGGGCAGGATCAGCGGGCAGTAGGGGGAGAGGCGCAGCCGCTCGAATACCGGTACGCCCTGCGCCATCAGCATGCCGCTCTCGGTGAGCAGCGCCTCGAGCGAGAGCACCACGCCATTGCCGATGAAGCAGCGCACCTGCTCGCGCAGGATGCCGGAGGGAATCAGCGAGAGGATGGTCTTCTTGCCGCCGATGACCAGGGTGTGGCCGGCGTTGTGCCCGCCCTGGAAGCGCGCCACGGCGGCGGCGTGCTCGGTGAGCAGGTCGACGACCTTGCCCTTGCCCTCATCACCCCACTGGGTGCCGATGATGACGACGAACTTACCCACAGTGCACGACCCCTAACGCACCCAGAAAATAATGGCCATCCCCACCAGCATGCTGCCCAACCCGGCAATGCGCAACTCGCGCTCGCCCACCTCGGCAAGGCGCGCCAGGGCGCGCTTCAGGCCGGCGGGATTGGCAAATGGCGCGATGCCTTCCAACACCAGGAACAGGCCGAGCGCGGCCATGAGGTCCGCAAGATTGAGCGGCACGCGCTTGCGCCTTCGTTGCAGTCAGCGCCGCGGCGCGGCCGACTTGCCCGAATCCTTCAGGTACCTGAAGAACTCGCCATCGGGAGTGACCACCAGCAGGTCGCCGTCCTTGCCGAGTGAGCGCTCGTAGGCCTGCATGCTGCGCCAGAACGCGTAGAACTCCGGGTCCTTGCCGAAGGCGCGCGCGTAAGTCTGCGAGGCGGTGGCATCACCCTCGCCGCGGATCTGCAGCGCATCGCGCTCGGCGTTGGCGATGATCTCGGTGCGCTGGCGCTCGGCGGTGGAACGGATGCCGGCGCTGGCCTGCTGCCCTTCCGCCCGCAGCCGCATCGCGGTCTTGGCGTAGTTCTGCTTCATGCTCTCGAAGACGCGCGCGGCAACCTCGTCCGGCAGGTCAATGCGCTGCACGCGCACGTCCACCAGGTCAACACCCAGGGCGGCGGCCTTGGCGCTGGCCTGTCCCAGCATCTCGCTGGTGACGGCGGCACGCTCCGCGGAGACCACCTGCTGCAGCGAGCGCTGCGCGACCACGGTCTTGATGCCGTCCTTGACGGTCGAGGCCAGGCGCTGGCCGGCCTGGTCGACCGGGCCGGTCGGTGACTGCGAGAACGCGGTGTAGAAGCGGATCGGGTCCTTGACGCGCCACTTCACGTAGAAGTCCACGATCAGCCCGCGGCCGTCGTTGGTAAGGAAGGTCTCGCCGGTGTACGACTGCGACAGCAGGCGGTTATCGAAGCTCGTCACCTTGTCCCAGGGCAGCTTGAAGTGCAGGCCCGGCTTGTAGCCGGAGCCGATGATCTTGCCGAACTCGCCGACGATCGCATAGTCGGTGGCGTTCACGGTGAACATGCACAGGCCCGCGAGCCACACGGCCACCACTGCGCCGATGATGCCGGCGATCCAGCGCGTGCTCATCTAGCGCTCCCCCCGGCCGCGGGCCTCGACGGTGACCTGCTCCTGGGGCTCCTTGGGCGCCCCGCTGACGGCAGGCTCGGTGCCCGCCTGCGCCTCGCCGCTCTGGGCGTTGCTCTTCTCCAGCAGCTTGTCGATCGGCAGGTAGATCATGTTGC
Source organism: uncultured Pseudomonadota bacterium (assembly GCA_963741745.1). GTDB lineage: Bacteria > Pseudomonadota > Gammaproteobacteria > Steroidobacterales > Steroidobacteraceae > 13-2-20CM-66-19. The sequence continues at coordinate 415,499 of CAVUJF010000002.1, forward strand.
CGCCGGACTTGCCGTCGATCAGCACCTTGTGCGCGCGCTGCAGCACGTTCTCGACCGTGTCCATGTACATGCGCCGCCGGGTGACTTCCGGGGCCTGCGCGTAGGCGCCCTCGAGCTGGCTGAAGCGTGCGGCCTGCCCCTGGGCGATCGCCACCACCTGGGCCTTGTAGGCCTGGGCGTCCTGCTGCATGCGCGCCGCCGTGCCCTGCGCCACCGGCAGGATGCCGTTGGCATAGGCCTCGGATTCGAGGATGAAGCGCTCCTTGTCCGCCTGCGCCTTGTTCGCATCGCTGCGCGAGGGAATGACCGCCTCGGGCACCGACACGTCCTCGAGGTTCACCGCGGTGATCGTGATGCCGGAATTATAGGAATCGAGGGTCTTCTGGATCAGTTCCTTGGCGCGCCGCGTGATCTCCGGGCGCGTGGTGCCGACCTGCACGTCATCAAGCGTGCTGCGGCCGACGATCTCGCGGATCGCGCTCTCGCTCACATCGCTCAGGGTCTGCTCCGGCTCGCGCACCTGGAACAGCTTCTTCACCGGATCGGTGAACTGGTACTGCACCGCGAAGTGCAGGTCCACCAGGTTCACATCCGAGGTGAGCACGCGCGACTTGAAGTCGCTCGAGTTCGACGCCTCGACGTTGACCTTGGTGACGGTCTCGATCGGCCAGGGCAGGTGCCAGTGCAGGCCACCGGTATTCACGGCGGTGAGCGCACCGAAGCGCTGCACCACGCCGCGCTCGGCCTGACCGATCTGGTAGACCCCGCTCGCGAGCCAGAACAGAAACACCACGACCAGCAGGATGACCGGCACCAGCGAGCCGGAGGGACTGCCCGCGCCACCCTCCCCGCCGGCGCCGCCGGGACGGAACAGCGACTCGAGCTTGCGCTGCCAGTTCTTCAGGCGCGCGTCCAGCTCAGAGCCACCCTGCCCCGGGCGGCGGCCCCACGGGTTGTCATTCTTGCCGCCATTGGGTTGATTCCAGGCCATAAGGTTTTAGCGCGCTGCGCGCTACTTGGTCGCGCTCGAAAGGGCGGACGATTGTAGGTAGAGGTCTTCGGGCGCACAAGGCGCGCCGCTGCCGGTCACCTCCAGGATCTGCACGCCCGCGGTGCGCGCCAGCGCCAGCAGTTCCAGGTCCGGGAGTTCCACGGCAAGCTCCATGGAACCGTCGTCCGTGGTGCGCTCACCGCGCACCACCTGGGCGGCGTAGAGCTTGGAGCGCAACGCGCCGGCGCTGGCGGGCATGCGCAGGCGCGCCTGGCGCGCGAAGCGGGCGAGGCGCTCGGCCACCGCACCGCGGAGCAGATCGAGTCCCAGCCCCTGCTGGGCCGATATCCACACCGCGGTGGCGCGGCCGTGCGCATCGCGGTCGACGCGCGCCGGCTCGCCCAGGCGGTCGATCTTGTTGTAGACCAGCAGCTGCGGGATCTCGTGCGCGCCGATCTCGGCGAGCACCGTATCGACGTGCGCGATCTGCTCATCGCGCCTGGGGTTGCTGGCATCGACCACGTGCAGCAGCAGCGTCGCCGCGCGCGCCTCTGTGAGGGTCGACTGGAAGGCGGCCACCAGCTCATGCGGCAGCTCGCGGATGAAGCCCACCGTGTCGGCGGCCACCACCGCGGTACCCCCGGGCAGCATCAGGCGCCGCACGGTCGGATCGAGGGTCGCGAACAGCTGGTCGGCAATGTAGGCATCGGCACCGGTGAGGGCGCGGAACAGCGTCGACTTGCCGGCATTGGTATAGCCCACGAGCGCGAACGAGGGCACGGGAATCTCGGCGCGCGTCTGGCGGCCGGTCTCGCGCTGCTGGCGGATCTTCTCCAGGCGCTTGGTGAGCACGCGCACGCGCTGGCCGATGATGCGCCGGTCGCTCTCCAGCTGCGTCTCACCGGGGCCGCGCAGGCCGATGCCGCCCTTCTGGCGCTCCAGGTGGGTCCAGCCGCGCACCAGGCGGCTGGCGATGTGCTTCAGCTGCGCCAGTTCCACCTCGAGCTTGCCCTCGGAGCTGCGGGCACGCTGGGCGAAGATGTCGAGGATCAGGCCGTTGCGGTCGAGCACGCGCCGCTCGATCAGCTTCTCGAGGTTGCGCTCCTGGGAGGGCGAGAGTGCGTGATCGACCAGCACCACGTCCGCAGCGCTGGCGTGGACAGCCTCCTTGAGTTCCTCGGCCTTGCCGCTGCCCATGAAGTAGCGCGGGTCGGGCCGGTCGCGGCGGCCGGTGACGGTGGCTACGGGAATCGCGCCGGCCGAGAGCGCCAGCTGCCTGAACTCCTGCAGGTCCTCCGGATCTACGGGTGCGCCGAATCCGAGGCGCACGAGGACTGCGCGCTCACCACTCCTGGGGCGTTCGAACACTCAGGCCTTCCGCGCGGGGGCGCATTTATTCAGCGGGCGACGCCGGCTCCGTGGTGGCATCCCCGCCCTCCTCGCCCGCCAGGCGCACATTGCGCGCCGGGACGACCGTGGAGATGGCGTGCTTGTAGACCATCTGGCTGACGCTGTTCTTCAGGAGTACGACGAACTGGTCAAAGGAGTCAATCTGACCCTGCAACTTGATGCCATTGACGAGGTAGATCGACACCGGCACCCGTTCCTTGCGCAGGGCGTTCAGAAACGGGTCTTGCAGGGATTGGCCTTTGGCCATCATGTTCTCCTTATTTTTTCGCTTCGAGTTGTTCGGCAGGACCCATGGGAACGCAGTGGAACGATCCGTGTCCCCGCGCTCCAGCTAGAAATTCCGCCTGACAAAAGGTGCCCAAGGCAGCGACGCCAACGATCTTAACATGGGGCTTCCATCAAAGCCCAAGCGCCCCGAGCTGCGCGCGTATGTCTTTGATCCACGACACGGGGCCACCCTGCGGGTCCACCCAGGTGCCGGCCGGTTCGCTGCGCATCCACGTCAACTGGCGCTTGGCCAGCTGGCGCGTGGCACTGACCGCCCGCTCGCGCGCCTGAGCCAGCGGCAGCTCCCCGGCCAGGTACGACCACAGCTGACGGTAGCCTACCGCGCGCATGGCGGGCAGGTCGGCGGTCAGGTCCCCGCGGTCGCGCAATTGCCTCACCTCATCGAGAAACCCGGCGGCCATCATGGCGGCGAAGCGGCTCTCCAGCCGTTGATGCAGTGCGGGGCGGTCGGCCGGATGGAGCATCCAGTAGTGCACGGCCCAGCCGCTGAGCGGGCTGACCGTGGCGCGCTGCAGCTGTGAGATCGGCTGGCCTGCGGTGTAGGCAACCTCCAGCGCCCGCTGGATGCGCTGGCTGTCGGCGGGCTGGATGCGGGCGGCCGCCTGCGGGTCGATCCGGGCAAGTTCCGCGTGCAACGCCGGCCAGCCCTCACGCCCCGCCCGCGCATCCAGCCGTGCGCGCAGCTCGCCGCTGGCCTGCGGCAGGGGGGCGAGGCCCTGTCGCAGCGCGCGCAGGTAGAGCATGGTCCCGCCGACCAGCAGCGGCACCCGCCCGCGCGCGCGTATCGCCCGCATCTGCGCCAGGGCGTCGGTAACGAAGCGCCCCGCCGAGTAGCGCTCCGCCGGGTCGCAGATATCGACCAGGTGATGGGGTATGCGCTCGCGCAGGCTGCGCTCAGGCTTGGCGGTGCCGATATCGAGGCCGCGATACACCTGGGCGGAATCGACGCTGATGATCTCCACCGGGGCGGCCTCGGCGAGCGCGACGGCCCAATCGGACTTCCCGGACCCGGTCGGGCCGGTCAGGATCAGTACCGGCCACCCGGTCGGGCCGACCTCCCCGCCCGGCACCACCGTCAGCGTCCCCTGAGGAACAGGTGGTCGAGCTGCGCCAGGGACAGCCGCGTCCAGGTCGGTCGGCCGTGGTTGCACTGGTTGGCGCGCTCGGTGGCCTCCATCTGCCGCAGCAGCGCCTCCATCTCCGGCAGGCTGAGGCGCCGGTTGACGTGGATGGCGCTGCGGCAGGCCAGCGTGCCCAGGAACTTGTCGGCCGCTCCCTCGAGGTGGTGCGTGTGCGCGTCCAGGGAAAGATCGCTGATGAGCGCTGCCACCACCGTGCGGATCTCGCGCGGGTTGAGCACCGCCGGCACCCGGCGCAGCGCGAGCCGGGTCGGTCCGAGTGCATCCACCGCGAACCCCGCCCCCTCCCACTGAGTGCGGTCCTCGAGGATCGCCGCAAGTTCGTGCGGCTTGACCTCGATCACGAGCGGCTCGAGCAGGTGCTGCGAGGCCACGCCGGCGCCGGCGCGCTCGGCCTTGAACCTCTCGTACAGCACGCGCTCGTGCGCGGCGTGCATGTCCACCAGCACCAGCCCTTCCGTGTTCTGGGCGAGGATGTACGCCCCGTGCAGCTGGGCAAGCGCCGTGCCCAGGGGCTGTTCACCGGCCGGCATCACCGCTGCGGGGGTGCTGGCGAAGGTCTCCTCGTTGACCGCGACGACCATTGCCCAGGGGTCCTGCGAGGCGGCGTGCAGCGCCAGCGAGCCTGACTGCGCCGGCCCCGACCAGGGGCGGCCGCCCGGCGCGGCTTCCAGGGAGGCGAGCATCGCGGCCGCCGGCGCGCTGGCCTCCGGGCGCGTGGCGGCAAGCACGCGCTCGATGGCGCGGAACACGAACTCGTGGATCTGGCGGCTGTCGCGGAAGCGCACCTCGAGCTTCTGGGGGTGCGCGTTGACGTCCACGAGCTTCGGGTCAAGGGTGAGGTAGAGCACGTAGGCGGCATGGCGCCCGCCGTAGAGCACGTCGCGGTAGGCCACGCGGACCGCATTCATCAGCAGGCGGTCGCGCACGCTGCGCCCGTTGACGAACCAGTACTGCTGGTCCGCAGTGGCACGCGCGTGCGTCGGCAGGCCGACCCACCCGGAAAGCAGCACCGGACCTGCCCCGTGGCGCACGGCGAGCGCGTTGGGCGGGAAGTCGCTACCCAGCACCTCGGCCAGCCGGGCCGCCTCATCGTCGGCGGCGGAGATCGCGGGCGCATCCAGCAGCACGCGCGTGCCGTGCCGCAGCCGGAAGCGCACGTCGAAGCGCGACAGCGCCACGCGCTCGACGAGGCGGGCGATGTGGGCAAGCTCCGTCGCATCGCTGCGCACGAACTTGCGCCGCGCCGGCACGTTGTAGAAGAGGTCGCGCACCTCCACCGTGGTGCCCTGCGGATGGGCGGCCGGGCGCACCGCGCTCAAGGCACCGCCGTCGCAGCTGATCTCCGCACCCTGCGCCACCCCCCGTGCACACGAGACGATGCGCACGCGCGCCACCGAGGCGATCGAGGGCAGCGCCTCGCCGCGGAACCCAAGCGTGGTCACCGCCTCGAGGTCCTCAAGCGAGGTGATCTTGCTGGTCGCATGGCGGTGCAGCGCCAGCGCCAGCTCCTCGGGGACCATGCCGTGCCCGTCATCGCGGATACGAATCAGCCCCACCCCACCGTGCTCGATGTCGATCTCGATGCGGCTCGCGCCGGAATCCAGGGCGTTTTCGAGAAGCTCCTTCACGACCGAGGCGGGCCGCTCGATCACTTCGCCGGCGGCGATCTGATCGACGAGCTCGCCGGCAAGTACGCGGATGGTCATGCTGTGCGAGTTTACACAGCGCAGCGCCGGTGCGGCGCGGGGGCTTTCAGCGGGTGCCGGCGGCGGATTCCTCGGCGGCGCTGGCGAGCGTGTTGCGGCGCTGCTGCTTGAAGCGCGTGCCATCGGGGGGATTCTGCACGAAGAAGCCGCGCACGCCGCTGGCGATGGCCTCGGCCAGGCGCGTCTGCTGGCTTGCGGTGCGCAGGCGACGCTCTTCCGCCGGGTTGGAGATGTAGGCGGTCTCCACCAGCATCGAGGGAATGTCCGGGGACTTGAGCACCACGAAGCCGGCGTGCTGGACCTGCGCCTTGCGCACCTCGCCGACGCTCTCCAGTGCCCCGACCACGCGCTCGGCGGCGCTGGCGCTCACCCCGATGATCTCCGACTGGGTGGCATCGAGCAGCACCGGGGCGAGTGCCCCCTTGTCGTCCAGGCGCACCCCGCCCATGAGGTCGGCCGCGTTCTCGCGCTCGGCCAGCCAGCGAGCCGCCTCGCTGGAGGCGCCATGCACGGACAGCACGTACACAGAGGCGCCGGAGATGCTGCGGTCGGCGATCGAGTCGGCATGCACGGAGATGAACATGTCCGCACGCGCCACGCGCGCGCGGTGGATGCGGTCGCGCAGTTCGAGGAACTCGTCCTTGTCGCGCGTGAGCACCGCGCGCATGCCAGGCTCCGAGTTGATGCGCTCGGCAAGCGCCTGGGCGATCGCCAGCGTCACGTCCTTCTCGCGCGTGCCGTTCGGGCCGATGGCACCGGGGTCCTGCCCGCCGTGACCGGCATCGACCGCGATCACCACGTCGCGGCCGCCCTCGCCCGGGGCATGCGCCGCGGTGATGCTCTGTGGCGTGGCATCGCGCGCCACGCTGGCCGCGACAGCGGCGCCCTGGGCCGGGACGGATCCCAGGTTCACCAGCAGCTGCCGGCCGGCCCAGGTGCTCCTGGGGTCAAGCGGCGCCTTCAGCTCCAGCACGATGCGCAGCGTGCCCCCGGGCTGGGTACCGAAGCGCACGGCGCTGACCGCGCCCGCGCCTGCCGGTGCCGCAAGGCCGCTCACGCGATGGGTGTTGCGCAGGTCGATGACGACGCGGTCGGGGTGCGAGAGCCGGAAGAGCTTCTGCGGTGCCCGGTCACTCAGGTCGAGCGCAACCTGCGCGGAATCCTCATCCGCGGACAGGTGCAGGCCACGCAGTTCCGCGGCAGCAAGGGGCGAGGACAGCCCGCCCGCCAACAGCGCTGCGGCGAATCCGTGACAAAAAACCTTCTCAATCATCAAGTTCGCAGCACTTCCTTGGCTGCAATCTACGAGTTTACCGCGCGTTTTTCAACTCAGGTGCCGCAGTGCACCCAAACGGGCCCTCCTAGGGCACGGCCAGGCGCGACAGCCACGCCTCCCCGAGCGCCGATCGTGCCTCCAGGGCGATGACATGGCCGACGTCTCTGACGATGAGCGAGAGCTTCAGGTCCGCCGCCGGCAGGCGCCCCTCGGCGCGCTCGGGCCACTCGACCAGCCACACGTGACCGGCCTGCGCGTAGTCGCGCAGCCCGAGGGACTCCAGTTCATCCGGGTCCTGCAAGCGGTACAGGTCCGCATGCACCAGCGTGGATTTTGCCAGCGGATACACCTCGGTGAGCGTGTAGGTCGGGCTGCGCACGTCCGCCTTGATCCCGCGCGCGGCCAGAAACCCGCGCGCGAGCGTCGTCTTGCCGGCACCCAGGTCACCGCCGAGGTACACCACGGCCAGCTCACGCCCCTCCGGCTGTGCACGGGCAAGTGCGGCCCCGAAGTCCTCAGTGTCCTGCGCGGTGCGGGCGTAGATGCGCATGGTGGCTACAGGTTGACGCAGAGGTGCAGTTCGCGCGTCAGGTCGCTGGCAAGCACGCCCCGCTCGCCGGCGCGTGCGGCGGCATCTCCGGCCATCGCATGCACCAGCACCCCGACACGGGCGGCGGCCCACGGGTCATGGCACTGCGCGAGGATGCCGGCGATGGCGCCGGTGAGTACGTCCCCGGTGCCGGCGGTGGCCATGCCGGGATTGCCCCGCTCGCACACCCCCGGCGTGCGGCCGCGGGCGCCCACCAGGGTACCGGCGCCCTTGAGCACGATCGTGCCGTGGAATCGCTCGACGAGCCGGTCGAGGGCGGCGAGCCGGTCCTGTTGGATCTGCTGCGCACTCAGACCCAGAAGTCGCCCGGCCTCCCCGGGGTGCGGCGTGAGGATCCAGTCCTCGCGGGCCGGCATCGTGCCCTGCTCGGCCATGAGGTTCAGGGCATCGGCGTCCACGACCAGCGGCTTGCCGCTGTCGAGCACGGCCGCCAGCGCCGCACTCGCCCACGGGCTGCGCCCGAGACCCGGTCCGACCGCGATCACGTCTGCCCGTCCCATCGCCTCGCGCAGCCCGGCGACCTCGTTGAACCCGACGCAGATCAGCTCCGGGCGGCCGCCGGCGATCGCCACGACATTCTCGGGCACGACCGCCACGGTAGTCAGTCCCGCGCCGACGCGCAGGCACGCCTCCCCGGCCAGGCGCGCGGCGCCGGGCATCCCGGGGCCGCCGCCGACGATGAGCACGCGCCCGAAGTCGCCCTTGTTGGAGGCGCGCGGGCGGCGCGGCAGTGCCTCGTGGATCTCGGACTCGACGATCCGGGTGAGCCTGGGAACCGGCTGTGCCGAGGGCGGCGGTGAGATCTCCAGGTCGTCGCAGAACACCGTGCCGGCAAACTCGGGCCCGTCACCGACGAACAGCCCGGTCTTGAGTCCCACGAAGGTCACGGTGGCCTCGGCGCGCACGGCTTCCTCGCCGGGCACCGTGCCGGCGTCCCCGTCCAGGCCGGACGGAACATCCAGGGCAAACACCGGCGTGCCGCTCTGGTTGATGGCGCGGATGACGGAGATGAGCCCGGCGCGCACCGGGCCCACCAGGCCGGTGCCCAGCAGCGCATCGACGATGACATCGCCCAGGCCCAGGAGCGCAGCGTCGAAGGGGCGCACGGTGGCGCCACTGGCGATGAAGTCGGTGTAGGCCGTGAGCGCATCCCCGCGCAGCTGCTCCGGGGGACTCGCGCTCAGCACCGTGACCGTAAGACCCGCGGCCTGGGCGAAGCGCGCCAGCACATAACCATCACCACCGTTGTTGCCCGCGCCGCAGACGATGACGATGCGGTGCGCCATGGGCCAGCGCGTGCGCAGGTAACGCAGCGCCGCCTCCCCGGCCCGCTTCATCAGCGTGTAGCCGGTGACCCCCATGAACTGGATCGCATGGGCGTCCAGCTCACGCACCTGGGCGGTGGAGTAGAGGGCAACGGGCAGCGGCATGGGGTCAGTATACTGCCGGGCGCGGGACTGCCATGACACCACCCTCCTTCAACCTGGTCGCGCTCAAGCAGGAACTGCAGGCAGAGGCCCGCCAGCGCGGGTTCGGCGCCCTCGGGGTGGCCAGCGTGCAGATCCCGGACGACGAGCGTCACCTCATCAGCTGGCTCGATGCCGGTTACCACGGCGAGATGCACTACATGCAGCGCCATGGCCTCAGGCGCAGCCGGCCGCAGGAGCTGGTGCCGGGCACCGTGCGGGTGGTGAGCGTGCGCATGGACTACTGGCCCGCCGAGGCGCGCCCCGCCCAGGCAGTACTCGACGACCCCGGGCTCGCCTACGTCTCGCGCTACGCCCTGGGACGGGACTACCACAAGGTGCTGCGGCGCGGGCTGGCGCAGCTGGCCACGCAGCTGGCGCAGCGCTGGGGACCGTTCGGCTACCGCGTGTGCGTGGACTCCGCGCCGGTGCTCGAGCGCGCGCTGGCGCGCGATGCGGGCCTGGGCTGGATCGGCAAGCACACCAACCTCATCGCGCGCGATGCCGGTTCGTGGTTCTTTCTCGGGGAGATCCTCACCGACCTGCCACTGCCCGTGGACACCCCGGCCAGCGCACACTGCGGCACCTGCAGCGCGTGCATCCCGGCCTGCCCGACGGGGGCGATCGTGGCGCCCTATCGCCTGGATGCCCGGCGCTGCATCTCCTACCTGACCATCGAGCACCACAGCGCCATCCCCGTGGAGCTGCGCGCCGCCATCGGCAATCGCATCTACGGCTGCGATGACTGCCAGCTGGTGTGCCCATGGAACAAGTTTGCCCGGGCCGCCAGCCATGCGGACTTCAAGGTGCGCCACGGCCTGGACGCCGCGTCGCTGCCGGCGTTGTTCCGCTGGAGCGCGGCGCAGTTCGAGCAGCGCATGCAAGGCTCTGCGATCTACCGGATCGGCTACGAGCGCTGGTCGCGCAACATCGCGGTCGCGCTCGGCAATGCGCCGCGCTCGAGGGAGGTGGTCCGTGCCCTCGAGGAGCGCGCGCGAGGACCGCTCGGCGCTGGTGCGCGAGCACGTGCACTGGGCGCTCGGCCGCCAGGCCGGCAACGCCGGCCTAGGCGCGCTCGATGCGGATGTTGTCGATGAGGCGCGCCTTGCCCAAGCGCACGGCGGTGAGCACCACCAGGTCCCCGGCGGCCGCGGGGGCGCTCAGGTCCACCGCCTGGCGCACCGAGAAATAATCGACACGGAACCCGGCCGCCTCGAGCGCCTTGAAGCCGGCGCGCTCGATGCTCGCGTAGTCGGTGTCCGCGGCGCGGATGCGCTGCGCGGCCGCCTGCAGGGTCTGCGTAGATCGCCGGCGCGAGCGCCCGCTCCTCCTGGTTCAGGTACTGGTTGCGCGAGCTCTTGGCAAAGCCGTCCGCCTCGCGCACGGTGGGGGCGGCGATGATCTCGACCGGCATGCACAGGTCGGCCACCATGCGGCGGATGACGGTGAGCTGCTGGAAGTCCTTCTCCCCGAACACCGCGATGTCCGGCTCCACGATGTGGAACAGCTTGGTGACGATCGTGGCCACGCCCTCGAAGTGCCCGGGGCGCACCTCCCCGTCCAGGATGCGCGACAGGCCGGGGACCTCCACGCGCGTGGCGCGCTCGGCACCGTTCGGGTAGATCTCCGCCACCGCCGGCATGAACATGAGGTCGCAGCCGGCCGCAGCCAGCATGCGCTCATCCTCGGTCGGGGTGCGCGGATAGTGGGCGAAGTCCTCGTTGGGCCCGAACTGCATGGGGTTCACGAAGATGCTGGCGACGAAGCGCTCGCCGTGCCGGCGCGCCGCCTCGATCAGGCTGACGTGGCCGGCGTGCAGGTTGCCCATGGTGGGCACGAAGGCGACGCGATGCCCGTCGCGGTGCCAGCCGCGCACCCGCGCGCGCACGGCGGCGATCGTGGTGAGGGTTTCCATCCTCGCTAGAAGCAGTGCTCGGGAGCGGGATACTCGCCCTGCTTGACCGCGCGCACGTAGGCCTGCACGGCCTCCAGGTTGTTGCGCGCCGTGCCGTCCATGAAGTTGCGCACGAAGCGCGGCTTGCGCCCGGTGGTGATGTCCAGCATGTCGTAGGTGACCAGGATCTGCCCGTCGGTGTCGGGGCCGGCGCCGATGCCGATCACCGGCACGCGCAGGGCCTGCGTGATCATCTTGCCCAGCGCCGCCGGGATGCACTCGAGCAGCACGATGTCGGCGCCGGCGGCCTCCAGCTCCCTGCGCCTCGGTCAGCAGGCGCTGCGCCACGTCCTGCTCGCGGCCCTGCACGCGAAAGCCGCCGGTCTTGTGCACCGACTGCGGCTTGAGTCCGACGTGCGCGCACACGGCGATGTCGTGGCCGGTCAGGAACTCGACGATCTCGGTCTGCTTGCCGCCGCTTTCCAGCTTGACCATCTGCGCGCCGCCCTCCTGCATCAGGCGCACCGAGTTGGCGAGCGCCACTTCCTTGGACGGGTAGCTCATGAACGGCAGGTCGGTGATCTGGAACGGCCGGTGCAGGCCGCGGGCCACCGTCGCGCTGTGGTACACGATCTGGTCCATGGTGACCGGCACGGTCGTGTCGTGCCCCTGGATCACCATGCCGAGCGAGTCCCCGACGAGCACCACATCCACGTCGGCCGCATCGAGCAGGACCGCGAAGCTTGCGTCGTAGCAGGTGAGGCTGGCGATCTTCTCGCCGTCGGCCTTCATGCGCGCCAGGGTTGCGAGCGTGACCGGCGGCCGGCCCACATCGCGCTGCAGGTGCGTGTACATAGCGTGCGAGTGTAGCTAGATCGCGCGACTGCGCAACGGGTTGTAGTAAAGGCGCCCGCGCGTCATGCGCCGGATCGCCGCCAGGAGCTCGTCGTAGTCGCGCTGGTTGCTCAACGGGTCGATGGAGGCGGCATTGACGATCAAGCAGCGGCGCCGCCTCAAACTCGTGGAAGAACCTCGCGTACGCCTCGTTCAGGCGCTCCAGGTACTGCCGGTCGATGTACTGCTCGTAGTCCACGCCGCGCTTGGCGATGCGCTCCAGCAGCACGTCCACCGGCGCCTGCAGGTACACCACCAGGTCCGGCTTGGGCGCCTGGATGTCGAGCTTCGAGTACAGCTGCTCGTACAGGCCGTACTCCGCATCATCGAGCGTGACGCGCGCGAACAGGCGGTCCTTCTCCAGCAGGTAGTCCGCCACGCGCACCGGCGCGAACAGGTCCGCCTGCTTCAGCGCCGCCAGCTGCTGCGCGCGCTGCAGGAGGAAGTACAGCTGCGTCGGCAGCGCGCCGGCGCGCGGGTTCCGGTAGAAGCGCTCGAGGAAGGGATTCTCGGTGGCCTGCTCGAGCACGCCCTGCGCGGACAGGCTGGTACACAGGCGCTTGGCAAGACTGGTCTTGCCGACGCCGATCGGGCCTTCCACCACGATGTACTTATGGACGGGTTCGCTGGCCATGGTCCTAGAGGGCTGTGAGCCCCGCTCGGGTAAGGCGCGCCTTGAGCTCGGTCACGCGACCGAGCCCGGGCAGCTCGAGATCCGGGGCAATGTCAGCCAGAGGATACAGAACGAAGTTGCGCTCCACTATCCCGGGATGCGGCAGGGTGAGCGTCGCATCCGTCGAGCGCTCGCGGCCATAGGAGAGCAGGTCAAGGTCCAGGATCCGCGGACCCCAACGCTCGCGCTGCGCCGGGCGGCCGAACTCCGCCTCGATGCCGCGCAACTGCTCCAGCAGCTCCCGTGCGGACAGCTGGGTGAGCAGGCCCGCCGCGGCGTTGACGAAGTCCGGCTGCGCGATGGGCCCGAAGGGGCGCGAAACGTACACCGGCGAGAGGCGCACACAACAGGTGCGCGGCAGGCGCGCTAGGTGCTCGGCGGCCCTCAGCACCTGGTGTTCCGGGTCCGACAGGTTGCTGCCCAGGCCGATGTAGGCGGGCTGCCAGCGCTCCATGCGCCTTCAGGCCGGCCGCGGGCCGGGACGGCGCCGCCGGCGGCGGCCGGCCCGCCGCGGTGCCGCAGCCGCACCGGGGGCGCGTGCGGAATCCCCTGCGAGCGCGTCGGCCATCCTGCCGCGCTCCTCGGGCGAGACCTCCTGCAGCCGGGTCCACCACTCGGCGGTCTCGCGCGAGGCCATGCCCAGCTGCGCGCGCAGCAGCAGCAGGTCGTAGGCGGCGCGGAAACGCGGATGCTCCAGGGAGCGCAGCGCGCGGCGGCCGCGCGGATGCTCCAGGCGCGGCTGCAGCGCGAACATCTCGCGCACGCCCAGCGAGAAGCGCTTGGGAATCGAAATGCGGCCCTGGGCCTCGCGCACCGCCTGGTCGCAGGCATCCAGGATCGTGGCGAGCTCGTGCCAGCGCTCCGGCGGGGTGGCCTCGATGATGCCGGCGATCGGCCCGTATAAGAGGAGCGCGAACAGGAAGGTCGGGGTGACCGGCTTGTCCGCCTGCACGCGGGCATCGGTATTCTCGAGCCCCTGCACCAGGAGCTTCTCCACGAGGCTTCCCGGATGGCTGGCAAGGTAGGCGTCGACGCTCGGCAGGATCGAGGCGAGCAAGCCGCGCGCGCGCAGCACCCGGAAGCTGCGCGCCCCGTGGCCGCCCAGGAACAGCTTCAGGGTCTCATCGAACAGGCGCGCCTGCGGTACCCCGGCCAGCAGTTCACGCAGCTCCCCGATCGGGGCGGCCGTGGCAGGATCGATGCTGAAGCCGAGCTTCGCCTCGAAGCGTGCCGCGCGCAGCATGCGCACCGGGTCCTCGCGAAAGCGCGTCTCCGGGTCCCCGATCATGCGCAAGTGTCCGCGCGGCCACGTCCGCCGCGCCATTCACGTAGTCCCAGATCGAGAAGTCGGCGATGTTGTAGTAGAGCGAGTTGCAGGTGAAGTCGCGCCGCCACACGTCCGCATCGATGCGTGCCGTACAGGTTATCGCGCAGGATGCGCCCTGAGGCATCGAAGGCGCGCTCGTCGGAATCCTCCTCCGCGGCTGCGGGCGCATCCGACGCGGCGTCCTCGTCTTCCAACTCGCCTTCCTCCAGCCCGGGGACCTGCTCATCGTCAAGGTCGGCGACCGGGATCGGCTCCTCACCCGGAGACGGCGCGGTGGCGGCACGGAAGGTCGCCACCTCGATGATCTCGCGGCCGAAGAACACGTGCGCCAGGCGGAAGCGGCGGCCGACCAGGCGGCAGTTGCGGAACAGGCGCTTGACCTGCTCCGGCAACGCATCGGTGGCCACGTCGAAGTCCTTCGGCTCGATCCCCAGCAGCAGGTCGCGGACGCAGCCGCCGACCAGGAAGGCCTGGAAGCCCCCGTCCCGCAGGCGGTAGAGCACCCGCAGCGCGTTGGGCGAGATGTGGGCGCGGGAAACATTGTGCTCGGATCGGGTGATGATCCGGGGCGTGGCAGATGGCGTCGCAATGGACGCGGCGGGAGAATTCAATGAGTTTGGCTTTCGGCTTGAGCAATCAGGACAGCTCTCTATAATACCGCGCTCTGCTCAAGGCCCCGAAGCCCGCTCCCTTCGTCTAGAGGCCCAGGACATAGCCCTCTCAAGGCTGTAACACGAGTTCGAATCTCGTAGGGAGCGCCATAAAATCAAGTAGTTACGACATTGCGCAACCCGCGATGTGAAAACCGTGTGAAAGAACTTCGCACCCCCTCGGACTTGGAACGAGACCAAAGTCCTCCCTGGTCCGGCGCTGCTGGGCTAACGTTACCGACGGCATACCGCGGTAAACGGGGCCGCATAGAAGAGGCGCCCATGGCGACCACGTGAGTTGGAGCAGCTCGACGCTGGGTATGCTTGCCGCGCGGTGCGCCCGGGCCGCGCCGTCGGGCGACGGTGACCGGGGTGGTCAGTTCCGAAATGCCGGGGCGATGACACTTAAATGACTTAAATAGCATATGTTGCATATATGCTGTTTAAAACATATATTGTATATATGACTTAAACGTCATATACTGCCAACACTATGAAACCACTCCCGCTGCAGACGCCGGCACAACTCGCCGATCACCTGCGTTCCTTCCGCAAGGCGCGCGGCCTGACTCAAGCGCAACTCGGCCGCCTGGTCGGCATCGATCAGACCCGAATCACCCGGATCGAGAAAAATCCAGATCGAGTCAGCGTCCATACACTCCTGCAGTTATTGGCAGCGCTCCGCGTGCGGGTACTTCTGCAGCCGCTCGACCCACCGAAATCCCCCAACGATCATCCTGCCGACTGGTAACCGACCATGGCGTCGCTGACGGTCTGGATGAATGGCGAGCGCGTCGGCGAATGGACAACGCTGCGTACGGGTACACCTGTCTTTCGCTATGAGCCATCCTGGACCCAGTCCCCTAGCGCGCGAGCGCTCTCCCTATCGCTACCCATCACGGCCGACGGGGAACTGCGCGGTGCAGCCGTGGACCATTACTTCGACAACCTTCTTCCCGACAGCTCGGAGATCCGTCGTCGCCTCCGAACACGCTTCCAAACCCGATCGACCGACGCGTTTGACCTGTTAAGCGCAATTGGACGCGACTGCGTAGGTGCGGTACAGCTGCTGCCACCGGATCAGACACCCGAAGGGTGGAATCGAATCGCCGCCGAGCCCCTCAATGATGCGGGAGTCGAAGCGACGCTGCGGGAAGTCACCCTCGCAACGCCCTTGGGGGCCGAGGAACAGGATGAATTTAGAATCTCCCTTGCTGGCGCGCAGGAGAAGACCGCCCTGCTTCGCATGTCCGGAAAGTGGTTTCGACCCACTGGAGCGACCCCGACAACTCATATCCTGAAACTCCCCCTAGGCGTGGTGGGAAATTTTCAGGGTGATTTTTCCGACTCTGTGGAGAACGAGTGGCTGTGTGGCCAGCTGCTGCGGGAGCTCGGTCTTCCAGTTGCCGAGAGTGAGATTGCACGATTTGGGGAGCAGCGAGCGCTCGTCGTGACACGCTTCGACCGGCGCTGGAACGGCACCACTGCAGGGGAGGTCGAACGGCGCTCGTTCAAGCCAACCCGGCGCACTTGGATCGTCCGACTGCCGCAGGAAGACTTCTGTCAGGCCTCGGGATTGCCGCCCACGCAGCGCTATGAATCCGAGGGCGGACCCTCCATTCAAAGTTCACTCGGGATTCTGGCAGGCAGCGCGTATTCAGATCAGGATCGGACGACTTTCCTGCTGGCGCAGCTGAGTTTCTGGCTCCTCGCGGCTATCGACGGCCACGGAAAGAATTTCTCCATCTTCCACCAGCGCGCAGGCTCCTACGGCCTTACGCCCCTCTATGACGTGCTGTCAGCATGGCCCGTGATAGGACATGGGCGAAACGAACTCCCGTTGGAGCGCGCCAAACTCGCGATGGCAATTCGCGGTCGCAGGCCACACTACCGAATCGACGAGATCACCGGTCGTCACTGGCGTGAGCTCGCCGAGCGAGTGGCGGTTGCAGATCTCTGGCCCGGCATGCAGGCACTGGTGGCCGAGGCGCCCGCGGCGCTCGCACGGGTCGAGGCGAGGCTGCCGCAGGAATTCCCCGGACGCATCTATGCGCGGATACGTGCCGGGGTGCTGGGTCAGGCCCGGCGCTTCGCAGCGACCGCCGCGATCGCGTGACTGTCAGCCGCAGGAGGTGTCAGGTCAGCACCGGCTTCGCGCATTGCTATTGCGGAGCCCGGCGAATTGATTCCACCCGCGCATCGAGCACGATCTGGTGAGCTCTTCAGGGTCGAGTGTAAACAGTGCAAGCCGAATCGCTTGATAGAACATTGGATGGCATCTTCGAACGAACGATTGCTGTGGACGCCGGGATCCAGCTCTGGTGAAGCGCAAGTCAGCTCCCAAGCCTACCGATGCTATCTTTGAGATCGCGCGGTTACGCAAAGGCAGGCGCTTGATTCGCAAAACTAGAACTGCTCTCTACGCCGTGCTGGCCAGTCTTTGTGTTTCCATGCCCTTGCACGCGGGCATCCTCAAAGCGCCGGCAGAGGATTTGGAGATATCGCTGGTCACATACGGTCCAGGCGCGATCTACTGGGAGCGATTTGGGCACGACGCGATCCGGATACGCGACCGCGTCTCCGGAGAGTCAGGAGATATCAACTACGGGGTGTTTGATTTTAGCGATAGCGCGTTCCTCCTGAACTTCGCTCGCGGCCATATGCGCTATATGATCGACATCGGATCCAGCGATATCAACCAACAGGATTACACCGACTCGGGTCGATCCGTCCTCGTGCAGCGGCTCGCGTTATCGCCTGCGCAGGCGGAAGAACTCCGCACGTTCCTGCTTTGGAACCTGCAGCCAGAAAATCAAAGCTACGACTACGACTATCTGACCAGCAACTGCTCGACACGTATCCGGGATGCGCTGAACGCAGTTCTGGGGGTGCCCTGCAATCGGTCATGACCGCCAGAAGCGCACCCATGACCTATCGCCAGCAGATCGACCGTCTAATGAGCGCGCAGCCGTGGCTGATGCTCCTGATGGATCTTGGACTCGGACCATCCGCGGACCGCCCCCTGAACGAATGGCAGGAGAGCTTCGTGCCGATGGTTCTTGCGCGTGAAATTCGCAGTGTGCAGGTGCCGAACGGTCATGGAGGCCTGCAACCGCTGGTTGCAGGGGAACGTGAACTCTCACCCAACCGCCTGAAGCCGCCCAACCCGTCGCCGCCGAAACTTGGATTGCCGCTCGGTATTGCCGGCTTGGCTCTTGCACTCACGATTGCTGCCTCAAGACGGAGATTTCCAGTGATGGCGGCGTTTCTTGCGGCTGCCTTTCTTGTGACCGCCGGCCTCGCCGGGACGGTACTCGTTGCACTTTGGACACTTACGACGCATCACGCGGCGTGGGAAAACGCGAACCTGCTCATCTTCAATCCCTTGGCATTCGGCTTGGTAGGAGCTGCGTGGCGCACTCGGGCCGGAGATGGGAGTGGTCGGCTGGTGCTATGGCTGGTGGCATTCCAGTTGGGGAGCGCATTGGTCGGACTCATGCTTCACGCTCTGCCCGGGTTAACTCAGCAAAACGTGCCGTGGCTGCTGTTCGCAACCCCGATATGGCTCGCCGTCGCGCTGCTTCTTTCGCCTTGGGGCATTTCGCACACCGGAAGCGATCGTGAAGCCAAAGAGCGAGTTCGGGCCGTGCAAAGGTGAAGCTCCGGAAGGCCTCCTGTGATGAAGGGCAGTTCCAAGGGATTCGTCGGAGCAGTGACCGCCCTGGGTATCCTTCTTGTGACTGCGGTCTCGAGGGGGAATTTCGCTGAAGCCACCGAGAAAGCCTCAGCCTGTAATTTCAAGCCGCTCCCGCGCGCTCTCTTGTCTCGGATTCTTACGATGTCCAAAATAGGCCCATGTCACGCGCCGCGGTTACGTACCCGACCAAGCAAGAACTTCAGGAAAAGTCCGTTGGCGAATTGAATCGGTACATTCGACGCCTCCGCGCACAGCTGGAATATCTCAGCTCGGGACCGGTGCACAAGCATCTGATCAAGCGGTTGGAAGTAGCCGAGAAGGTCAGGGAGATCCGACGAGGCCAAGAGGCCGCGGGAGAGGTCTAACTGCCAGCAAGACGTAGCCGCCCAATAATCTTTACTAAGAGTCCTGCCTTCCCCTGAAAACATCGCGAAAGAGCAACAGGAAGTAAGCGCACTCGAGCACGAATAAGCAGATCGATGCCTGAAACCTGGCTGGAGATCACCTAAGCCGCAGGTGCCGCGACTCCCGCAAGGACAGCATGACGAGTGGTGACACCGGAATACTAAGGCCTCTGGCGAAGGGCTCCCGCGGTCACACGGCCATTGAAGACAACAGCGGCAACCTTGGCTGAATGAATCCGGGATGCCGGCAGGGAAAAAAGATCGCCAGATACGACCACGAAATCCGCCTTCTTCCCGGACTCGATAGAACCGGTCTCAGCTGCGATGCCCAGTTGCCGAGCCCCGTTCAACGTGTAGGCGGCAAGGGACTGCTCGAGAGACAGGCATTCAGCCGGCATCGGTGGTCGCTGATACAGGTCCGCGCCCCCCGCGTAATCGCGGCGCGTCACCGCCATTTCCAAGCCCACGAAGGGGTTTGTCCGCGGAATCTCATCGCTGGACGTGACGTCACTGGAGAAAGTCAGGTTGACACCGGATCTCCAAATAGAGCCCGTGGGCTCATCTCGGTGCGCGCGTTCAACTCCCAATGTAACCAATCCCGCGCGACCGAATTGTGTGCCGCCAAACCAGTGCGGCGTCATATTCGCATTGACGCCTAAGCGGCCGAGCCGCGCAATGTCGACAGGGTCGACAATCTGCAGGTGGGCGAGTGTCACCTGTATCTGGGGAGAGCGGCCCAGCGTCTGGGTCGCCTCCTCCACTGCATCGAGCGCTTCACGCGTTGCGCGATCTCCCACAACGTGCACGTGCAGATTCAGGTGCTCACGATCGAGCTGTTCAATGAACTGCGCCAAGCGGTGGTGGTCGATGATTATGCCTCCGCGCTTGGCTGGATCCGACGCATAGGGCTCCAGCATCGCGGCCGTCAGGACCTCGAAAACACCGTCGTACATCAGCTTGACGGTGTTGAATTGAAGGTTGGGACCGCCGTAAGTGGCTTGCAGACGGCGAATTTCGGGCACCGCCCTCTCAACCTGCAGCGGGTCGAATATCTGATAGGAACCGAAATAGCGCAGCGGAAGCGAGCCCGCGCGATCTAGCTTCGCCAGCTCGGTATATACGACATCTTCCAGACCCATGTTTCCGCCGTCAAACAGGGTCGTTACCCCGTGGCTTGCGAGATAGTTCAACTGTCGAATGAGGCGTGAGTGAAACTCAGCCGGGGACGGCATTATGAGTGGCACCAGCTTCGCCAGTGTCCCCCATTCCTTGATCCAGCCAGTCGGCTCCCCGCGCGCATCGCGAACATACATCGAGATGTTCGCACTCACATCGGGCGTGTGCGCATCGATCCCCAACTTGCGCAACATCGTGCTATTGACCCAAGCGCTGTGCCCGGAGTTGTCGAGTACCACCACCGGAGTCTTGGGCCATATCGCATCCAGATCGCGCTTGTCCGGTCCCTCCGGCAAGAAACTGGCGACGTCCCAATAGCCCACGACGACAATGTCTTTCTGCGGGTGTGCCTTCGCATATCGTCGCAGCCACTGCAGTGTCGCAGCTCGATCCGGTCCCGGCATGTTGTCGCGTTCATCGGCCGCCGGATCGCCGGAACCAAATATCGCCGTAAGAGCAGGATGGGTATGCCCGTCGATGAAGCCCGGGATGACGACCCGATGCCTGAGATCGTAAACCTTGGTCCCGGGATGCACCGCGCGGATCCAGCCAGGGGTATCACGGTCCCCCACATACACGATGCGGTCGGCTTCTACGACCAGCGCCGTTGCGGACGGTTCACGTTCGTTTCCGGTGTGAATTCGGGCATTTACCAGCGCAAACGAATCTTCTGCGGCAGCGTGCGCTTGGAACGCACAGCAGAACATCACCAAGGTCCAAATGCCGCTTCGCATAGTCTTCCCCCGCAAACTTGCACCCTCGCACCACACGCCGCTTCTCGAAGGCGGTGCGGATACCCGCCAACGCGGAAATAGTCTCACCGACAAGGGGCGGGCGAATAAGCGAATTGACAGAGACATGACTGAACGGGCGCAGGCGCCAGATAGGGCACGGAAGCACCGCCAAGCCCCAAGTCGTAGCTGCGCTCAGGTCGCCGCCCGGCTTACACAGGATTCCTGTGGAGCGCAGGAGGCGCGAGAAGTTGCGGATTACCTGGCACCAGGCACCGAGATCATGGCCGGGACCCTGTGGTACTACGCCCGCGCCCGGGCTTCCCGAGGAAGGCGGCTTCCGCACAATGCTGGTGGCCATGGAGACGACCGCGGCAAGATCCGTGAGCTGCGCGGGAACGACCAGCGTCGTGCTCTCCTTGGCCATCTTGCCGAACTGGCGCACGTACTCTTCGCCGATGCGCAGCTGCATGGCTTCGATCCCGCCATTCTCACTGAGCGCGCCACCCACCCGCCGCAGGCCCTCCGCCGTGGCTGTGGCGACCGCCAGGATGGCTGCGGCCTGGCCGTCTGCTTCATTGATCTGCTGTTGCTTGTTGGCCTCGGAGGCCTTGATGACCCGCTGCTTGTCGCCTTCGGCCTGATTGATCTTCGCGTCACGTTCGCCCTCGGAGGTGAGCACCACGGCGCGCTTTTCCCGCTCGGCCCGCATTTGCTTCTCCATCGCGGATAGCACGTCCTTGGGCGGGGAGATGTTCTTGATCTCGTAGCGCATGACCTTGACGCCCCAGGCGTTGGAGGCCTTGTCCAGCTCCGTGACGATGTTGGCGTTGATCGTTGCACGCGCCTCAAACGTGCGGTCGAGCTCAATCTTGCCGATCTCACTGCGCAGGTTCGTCTGCGCGAGCTGCGCGATGGCAAAGCCGTAGTTGGTGATCCCGTAAGAGGCCAGATGGGGATCCATGACCTGCAGGTAGAGGATAGCGTCAACGCCGACCTGCACATTGTCGCGGGTGATGCAGATCTGCTCCGGAACTTCCAGCGCCTGCTCCTTCAGGGTTTGCCTGTAGGCCACGCGTTCAACGAAGGGGATCAGGATGTGAAAGCCCGCCTGTAACGTGCGGCTGTACCTGCCCAGATTCTCCACAACGTAGGCGCTCTGCTGTGGGACTACCGTGGCCGTCCGCCAGACCAGGATGACTGCAATCAGTGCCAGAGCGATGAAGACATAGGATGTGTACATAGATGTTCGCAGTTGAGTTTAGGATTCTGGCCTTACCAACAACGTGAGATCGCGGACGCTCATGATGCGCACCCGCGTGCCCGGAGAAATCGGGGCGCCACTGTCATTCTGGACGGTCCACACCGTACCGCTGTACTCGGTCTGGCAACTTGCGCCGGCCGCCAGGGGTACCTCGAGGGTGAGCACGCCCCCGGCGGGTCCCGTTCTCACAGGCGGCAGCTCACTGCGGAATCTTCGATAGACGCGGCTGCGGAAGGCCAGCATGGAGACAATGACGAGCGCCGCAAAGAGCGCCCATTGTGCCCAGGGGGCGGGAGATGCGACTGCGGTAACGATCCCGACCACAACCGCCGCCACACCGATGAACACCAGGTAGAACTGCGCACTCACGAAGCTCAGTTCCGCTCCGAAGAGTATTGCGCCTGCGATGACCCAGCCCCACCACATCATGTGTATACCCCGTTCCCGACTGGGTGGACTTATGCCACCAGGCTACTTATGAGTATATCGAAGCTGACGGGCGGTCCGATGCGATGTTTACCGGCGGACCATCGTGAAAGCGACGAAATAGGAGGTCCCGAGAGCGGCGATCGCCTGGGCACCCCGCGGACGCTCGCTGAAGGCACCCAGGTCGAATCGCTCAGATGCTCGTCCATGGCTTTCCTGAGAGCGCATTCCTCAGAAAAGTATTCGGCCTGCATGATCCCCAGGTCCCGCCTTGCCTTGTATAGATTGTTGTAATAATCCAAGGCATGCGCCTGGCAATCGTATCCGGCACGCCGAGCAGCTTGGCGGCCCAGTAGTTGCGCTGCACCGCCTGACAATCCGTGCGGGCTTCATTGAGATCTCCGCGCACGTGCATGCTCTGGTGAGTGAACATGGCCAGGCTCCGCAATTCCTCCTCGTTTGCTCGAGCCGGGTGCCGCCGGTTGACCGTGAA
>CAVUJF010000003.1:0-221199 GCA_963741745.1 uncultured Pseudomonadota bacterium
TTCGAACCGGAACAATTCAGAAAAGCGATCTTCTTGACACCCAAGTGTATGAACTCGCGGACGGCTCGAGCCAGCGCGCGCGACGCTTTCGAATTGAAAAGCCTGCGCATAGGGAATTTTGAGCTAAGAGACGTTATCGCATCGACAGCACCCTACCAGGTAGCGGCTCTTCTCGGTCAAAGCTTTCTCGCAAAACTGCAGTCCTGGTCGATCGACAACAGTCGTCATGCGCTTGTCATCAACGAATCGTCGCAGGCCCAGTCTGAACAACCTGCACTAGTGAAGCTCGCGCCCGCGCGCGGGGACTTCCCCACAAGTGATGTCGACCTGTGGGCGAGCGCCAAGATCTACTCCTGGAAGCCCCTTTGGCGACGTGCTATATCTCCGGCGGAAAGCCATCGCCGCCGGTCGAGTGGAGCTGATCAAGAGTCCAACCGTGGGAAAATCCTGAATGGCACAGTTACAACTCGGAGTTTTTGCCGCCTAGCTACGCCGAAAGCCTAGCGCAACGGAGAAATGGTGAGGACAGTGCCAATGGACAGCAACGGCAATTTTGTGGTGGCGATATTGAACACCACTGATCGCGATATAGCGGGTGTCCGGTTTGACACTTGCCGACAACCGTACTCAAGTAAGACCAGTTTTTCTTCCGCTCGGAGCGTCACTGTAAGCCCAACACTTTGAAAAAGTTCTTCGTTTAAAAGCCGCCAACAGCATCGTGACCATGTTTTGTCCGGTTGTTTCCGGAGCTTGGTAGAGCGATAGAGCAAATGCGTGTAGATCACCGCACGAGTCAAGACTCGGACAAGAAGCGCGCTTCATCTAGCTGGCAGGCGCATTCCTTAGCGCAGAGCAATATCAACAAATTCAAAGGCAGCTGAAAGCCAGCTCATGCCCGCGATTTGAACCTACGAGACCTACGCCCGTAGTCGGGAGACTTTGCGGCTCTTCTTCGGAGCGCCTGGGCCCATTTGCGGCAGGTTGTCGCGGATCAACTGGGCGACATGCGACGGAGCGAGATGCGCGTAGTGCTTTTCGGTCATGCGCGCGTCTGCGTGGCCCAGAGCGGAGGCCACGACCTGGAGTGGGACGCCGGCTTTGGTCAGGAAGCTGGCGTAGCTGTGGCGAAGGATGTGGAAAGAGACGGCGGGCTGGATGTCGGCGTTGAGGCAGGCCTCACGCATCGCGCGGTGTTGATGTGACGCCGCCCAGGCGCGAGCCGTCGGCATGGGTCAGGAGCAGTGCGTCCCTCGGACGCCCTACGGTGAGTTCGTCAAAGAACTCCACGCCCTCCTCCGACAGGTAGATGTGGCGCGGCCGCCCGCTCTTGCTCGTGCGAATGACCAGGGTGTCATTCTCGGGGTCGTAGTCTCCCACCCGCAGTGCGCAAAGCTCCCCGTACCGGCAGCCAGTAAAAAGGGCGGCACGGATCATCGGCCGGAAATCGGGGTCACTGGCGTTGACCAGTCTTAGAGCTTCATCGCCGGTGAGGAAGCGGATGACCGGGGCGTCCACATTGCGGAAGGCCGGCACCCGCCGCCAGGCATGGTCCGAGGTCACCTTCCCGTCCCGCCAGGCGTAGTTGAGGCAGGCCCGGAAGCTATTGAAGATCCGGTTGGCGGTGGCCTGCTTCTTGCGCTGCACGTCAGCCTGCTGCCCGGCGTCCAGTGACTCGGCGTGCTCCTGTATCCGCGCCTTCCGGTTCTTCTTCAGGCGGGTGAGTCCCCGGCTGACCGTCTGGCGCGCCAGGCCGTCCCGCCAGCGGCGGACGATCTCCGGGGTCAGTTCGTCGAGCCGGCTGCCTCCGAGGTCGGGTAGCACGTGGGCTTTGAGCTTGGTCTGGGTGTCCCGCCAGGACTTGGCCCGGATCTTGAGGTGCTCGATGTAGTCGGTGACGGCCTGCTCGACCGTGTAGTGCCGTTCCTCACGCGGCTTAAGCGTCTCAGAGGTTCCCAGCGCCTTCCGTTGGGCCTCGGCGAAGGAGAGGATGGTCGAGCCGTTCGAGTCGGAAAAGTCGTCTGCGAGGGCCAGGCGGGCTTTGACGAACTTGCCGCCCTTGCGGGTGCGGACACAGCCAGGTGCCCCCCTGGGGGCCCTTGTAGTACCCGAGGGCCAGGCTTCCGCTCGATGGTGCGCCAGTAGCCGTATTCGGCTGCGGGCTGGGGAGCCGGTTCAGGCGGGCATCGCGGGACTCGAGCCGGGCATCTCGTCTCAGGCGTGCCATTCCGACGATCTCGCCGGGCTTACGGTAAAGTTTAGGTAATGTTCCGGGGCTGAACTCGTGGAGCACGATAGTAGACAATATTGAACTGAAATGCCTATTTTTATAGTATATTCCAGTGAATACAGCGGTGAACAGCCGGAAGACGCCAAAATGGCCCTCTCAAGGCTGTAACACGAGTTCGAATCTCGTAGGGAGCGCCATAAAATCAAGTAGTTACGACATTGCGCAAGCCGTGATGTGAAAACCGTGTGAAAAACCTTGCACCCCCTCGGACTTAGAACGAGACCACAAGTCCTGCCTGGTCCGGCGCTGCTGGGCTAACGCTTACCCGACGGCATACACGCGGTAAACGGGGCTCTGCAGAAGAGGCGCCCTTGGCGACCGCCTGAGTTGGAGCAGCTTGACGCTCGGCATGCTTGCGGTGCGGCCGCGTCGTCCGGCGACGGTGACCGGGTGGTCAGCTCCGAAGTGCCGGGGCGATGACACTTAAATGACTTAAATAGCATATGTTGCAATATGCTTTTTAAAACATATATTGCAGATATGACTTAAACGCCATATACTGCCAACACGATGAAACACTCCCGCTGCAAACGCCGGCACAACTCGCCGATCACCTGCGTTCCTTCCGCAAGGCGCGCGGCCTACTCAAGCGCAACTCGGCCGCCTGGTCGGCATCGATCAGACCCGAATCACCAGGATCCAGAAGAATCCAGATCGAGTCAGCGTCCATACACTCCTGCAGTTATTGGCAGCGCTCCGCGGCGGGTGCTTCTGCAGCCGCTCGACCCACCCAAATCCCCGACGATCATCCTGCCGACTGGTAACCGACCATGGCGTCGCTGACGGTCTGGATGAATGGCGAGCGCGTCGGCGAATGGACAACGCTGCGATGCAAACACCTGTCTTTCGCTATGAGCCATCCTGGACCCAGTCCCCTAGCGCGCGAGCGCTCTCCCTATCGCTACCGATCACGGCCGACAGGGAACTGCGCGGTGCAGCCGTGGACCATTACTTCGACAACCTCCTTCCCGACAGCTCGGAGATCCGTCGTCGCCTGCGAACACGCTTCCAAACCCGATCGACTGATGCGTTTGACCTGTTAAGCGCAATGGATGCGACTGCGTAGGTGCGGTACAGCTGCTGCCACCGGATCAAACCGCGAAAGCGGAATCGAATAGCCGCCGAACCCCCCAATGATGCGGGAGTCTAAGTGACGCTGCGGGAAGTCACCCTCGCAACGCCCTTGGGGGCCGAGGAACAGGATGACTTTAGAGATTCCTCGCTGGCGCGCAGGAGAAGACCGCCCTGCTTCGCATGTCCGGAAAGTGGTTTCGACCCACCGGAGCAACCCCGACAACTCATATCCTCAAACTCCCCCGAGGCGTGGCGGGAAATTTTCAGGGTGATTTTTCCGACTCTGTGGAGAACGAGTGGCTGTGCGGCCAGCTGCTGCGGGAGCTCGGTCTTCCAGTTGCCGAGAGTGAGATCGCACGATTTGGGGAGCAGCGAGCGCTCGTCGTGACACGCTTCGACCGGCGCTGGAACGGCACCACTGCAGGGAAGTCGAACGGCGCTCGTTCAAGCCAACCCGGCGCACTTGGATCGTCCGACTGCCGCAGGAAGACTTCTGTCAGGCTCGGGATTGCCGCCCACGCAGCCACGAATCCGAGGGCGGACCCTCCATTCAAAGTTCACTCGGGATTCTGGCAGGCAGCGCGTATTCAGATCAGGATCGAATGATTTTCCTGCTGGCGCAGCTGAGTTTCTGGCTCCTCGCGGTCATCGACGGCCACGGAAATAATTTCTCCATCTTCCACCAGGGGGGAGGCTCCTACGGCCTACGCCCCTCTATGAACTGTGTCAGCATGGCCCGTGATAGGACATGGGCGAAACGAACTCCCGTTGGAGCGCGCCAAACTCGCGATGGCAATTCGCGGTCGCAGGCCACACTACCGAATCGACGAGATCACCGGTCGTCACTGGCGTGAACTCGCCGAGCGAGTGGCGGTTGCAGATCTCTGGCCCGGCATGCAGGCACTGGTGGCCGAGGCGCCCGCGGCGCTCGCACGGGTCGAGGCGAGGCTGCCGCAGGAATTCCCCGGACGCATCTATGCGCGGATACGTGCCGGGGTGCTGAGTCAGGCCCGGCGCTTCGCAGCGACCGCCGCGATCGCGCGACCGGAGCGCAGGCGTCCACCTCTCAAGGCTGTAACACGGGTTCGAATCCCGTAAGGAGCGCCACAAATCAAAAAAATAGTGCATTCAAAAGTACCATTATTTCGTGAAAACCATGTGAAAAATCGCGCCAAGCGTCCGAATCTGGATCTCCATCGCAACGTATTGGTCCCCGTAGGGTCTTCAAGTCCGTTGACTGTTTGATGCCAGTTTCGACCGGGCCGTTTGCGTATCTCTGAATGCCTCAGTTCTCTTTGAAGTTCTCTTTGAATTCTTTTTGAGTTCTCGTCTAATCTGTCTGATGGGTATCCCGGCATCGCCTCATAAACAATCTAGTATTCCTCGGCACGTGGCAATAAAAGGGGCTCACCTGCGAAACCGGAAGGCTTTGGCCCTGACCCGGCGTCCCCTGATGGCCTTGGCACACGCTGCTTGTATCGAGCTGCGCGCGAGTAGCCGCCGAGGCGGCTTTATCATTCACACAGCGGGGGTGAGTTTGAACTTCAGCGGGACGTTAGGGCGCAGTGAGAAAGTCAGCTGACCTTCGATTCAACAGCTGATTAAGAGACGAACGCCCTAATCTTTCAGCCTCCCTCGCACTACGGAACTCGCGGTAACGCTCTGATTTTCGTGGAACCTCGGTGCGTGGCGCCCTGCGGATCGGAGAACGGTAGTGCGTGGCTGGGAGTTGCTCACTGCATTTGAATGTGCATTGAACGACCAGCGATTTTCACGGGGTTCATCGCCTTCTCGCAGTCCTCCAAAAACGAGAAGGGACCCACGATGCGGTCCTCCCTTAACCTTCCAGAACTTGACAACAGCAGTTCCAGCTCGGCGAGAACATATCTTCGCCAAAGACCTTAAGGTATACCGCGCGAGAAAGCCCGCCGTCCACGGCGATGGACTCACCGGTAATGCCACTTGCCCGACGGGATGCGAGAAACACGATGACATCAGCGACCTCGTCGACTTCGAGCATACGGCGGATCGCCGCCGGAGCTGCCGCTTCCCGCTGCACGATAGCTTCGAGCGTCGTCCCTTCTGCTTTTGCCATTTCCTTGAACCACGCTTCCACGTGCTCAGTGCGTGTCACACCCGGGTGAACAATATTGACTGTGACACCATCGGGCCCGAGTTGATCGGAAAGAGTCTTAGTAAGATGCACGAGCGCAGTGTTGCGCATTCCGCTCAGCGCTTCGGTGCATCGGGCAGTGAGTCCTCCGACATTGACAATGCGCCCCCAGCGTGCCGCTCGCATATACGGTGCGCATGCCTTGCACATCCGAAAATAGCCCACCAGCTTCGTATTGAGATCCAGCAGGAGCGCATCCTCATCCGCCTCTTCGATGTTGTTTCGCACCAGCCCCCCGGGAGCGGCCGCGCAGTTCACGAGAATGTCGACGCTGCCGAACTGGCGTGCTGCCGCTGCGACGAGTTCTCGTACGGACTGAGAATTGGTAGTGTCGACCGGCATTGGCGCCACGGTGCCTTGTGTGTCGCGTCGAATCTCCGCTGCGGTCGCCTCGAGAGCGTGTAGGGTGCGCGCTGCGATGACGACCGCGACGCCCTCGGTGGCAAGCTTGCGCGCCGTGGCCTTGCCAATTCCGACACTGCCCCCCGTCACGATAGCGACCTTGCCCGCCAAGTCCAGATCCATGCTCATAACTCCTCCTCGCTCACGTTCTGGGAGACTAACTCTACGGCAACCTTCGCGTGGGTTCCGAAGGTCGCCACGACAATGTCAGCAAACGCTGTCTCGGCCATGCCCGTGCACGTGCCGCTGGCGATCAGCTGTCCCGGCATCAAGCCTTCTCCTCTGGCTGCAAGCCAGTTCGCCAACCAAGTCAGGGCACTGAGCGGATGGCCGAGTACTCGGCCGGGCGAACCGGTCACTACCGGACGGTCCTGGCGCGTCAACTTGATTGGGAGGCTCGCGAATTCAGGTGCTCGCCAATTCGTGAGCGGCTCGCCCACAACGAGCAGATCCGCATTGCTGTTGTCTGCTACGAGATGCGCTAGCGGCAAGTCATCGCGACTGCTAAAGCGCGAATCGCAGATCTCAATGCCGGCGAACACACCGCGGACAGCATCAGCGACTGCGATTTCCGTGAAGGGAGCTTGCCCGGGGAGCAACGCGCGGCCAATCTCGAACACGACTTCTGCTTCGACTATCCGTAGGTGTTGCGAGCCGAGGTGAATGCGCGCCGGGCTTCGATGCAGGTCAACGACCGCCAGGCGCCCCGCAATCGATTCTGCTGCACCCATCGAACGTTGTGACTCGGTACTCGTCAAGCCTATCTTGTAGCCTGCAAGCGGCGAATTGCGCAATTGGGCCGCCGCGATCTGAATGGCGTAGCCCTCCTCGAGGCTCTGAGGCGACAGCGCTGGCGGGAACCTCAGCGGGCGTACGCTGTTCCCACGGGATAAGGCAAGGAGCTCCGCAGCTCTGACTGTGCCCGCGGGTTTCATCCTTCTGATTCGAGCGCGGGCTTGGCGGGCAGACGCATTGCAAGAGCGCCTCGATAATGCCGCTTCATGGCCATGTCGCCTTGCCAGGCGTACAGATGGTCGGTGAAAGGTCAGAGGCGCCAAATAACACGTGACTCCAAACCTTCGACGCGCCTCTCCTCATGGGGCAAAACATCAAAGGTAGATTCCGCGTGTGATACCCCCATCGACCGCCAGCGATTCCCCGGTGATCGCAGCCGCAAGATCGGAAGCCAGAAAGGCAACCGCGGAAGCGACTTCCGCCGCTGCGATGGTGCGCCGGATTGGCGTTGCATTCGCATACTCTGCTTCCACCTCCCCAGCAGTCACGCCGCGGCGTACCGCCTCGTCGCGGAAAAGCTCGGTGGTATGTTCTGTCTGCACCACCCCTGGATGTATTGCGTTCACCGTGATGCCGACAGGTCCGAGCTGATCAGACAGGGTCTTCGTCAGGTGGCAGACGGCAACGTTGCGCAATCCGCTCAAGACATTGGAAGCGCGGCCGGTTAGGCCACCGATATTGATAATCCGCCCCCAACGCTGCTGCGTCATGACTGAAGCCACTGCCCTCGCGCAACGTGCGTAGCCGACGACCTTGGTGTTCAAATCCCGAAGCAGCGCCGCATCATCGAGCCATTGCACTTCGTTCCGCACGAGTCCGGATGGATTGGCCGCACAGTTGACCAGAATGTCCAAACGTCCATGCGCAGTCGTGATCCCCTGGACCACCTGGTCTACCTGCTCCTGATTTGTCGTGTCGGCGGATAGCGCCAGGACGTTTCGGCCGGTGTCAGCCTCAAGGCGGGCCGCGGCGGTGCGCAGTACCTCGGTATCACGTGCGGTGATCACCACCTTTGCACCCTCGGCCGATAAAAGCCTCGCGATCGCGTATCCAATTCCCCGGCTGCCACCGGTCACCATTGCTACGCGGTTTTGTAGACCCCAGTTCACAGAGCTACATAGGACAGGCTGGTGGAATGTTCACGCTGGCCGCTGTGAGACGGATATCACTCGACGATGTCGGGCTTGGAGTCCAGCGAGAACAATTGCAAGACTGAGAGCCAGAACGGTGGTGCTCATCCACACAATCGGAGAGAAGTCATGCCCACGCAACAGCAATGCGGCGAGCGCTGGGCCGAGACCGAATCCAACCGTTTGAATACATCCCATCGCGACGACGACCCGTCCCTGCGAGTCCGCCTCAGCACAGACGCCGGACAAAAGCGGTTGTGCGAGATTCCACGCGAAGTTAAAGAGAAGACCAGCGGTCATCAGCGCTGCAGGAGTCACATGACCACGCAGCATGAAGAAGCTGAGAATCGATATGCCACCCGTCACGATCAGCGGCAGTGCCCGACCGAGGCGTGTACACACGGCGACGGCGAGGAGTGCTCCGCCCATACCAGCGAAGGAGGAGAGCCCCATAGCTTCACCGATAAAAAGAGGATTCACCCCACTGGCAGTTCCGATGCGCTCGAAGTAGCTCCACATCGCCCCTTGGGCGATGAAGTAAAGGAACACTCCGGATAGGCCCGTGACCATGAGTTCCTTGGAGATCGCCGGGGCGCCGTCGTTCCAAGATGCCGAGGCTGGATTGCGCTCGGGCAACCACGTAACGAGGGCGCAGCTCAAGAGTACGACGACAGCCAGCCCGGCGAAAACTGCCGCGGGGCCAACGCTCACCTGCAGCCAAGGCAGGAGGGCTAAGACCGCCGCACTGACCGTGAGTCCGACGACGAGATAGATTCCGAATGCACGGTCCGGATTGGAAGCGCTTCCAAGTGCGGCGAAGGAGACCGCGATGAGCAGCCCCTCGCCTAACCCGGCGCAGACGCGCGCAGCAACGATGCTCGCGTAGGTGTGGCTTCCGGCGGTCCACGCCGTACCGAGCACCATGAGTGCGGCGCCCACAATCACCAGATGCCGCCAGTTGCGGCGTGCGATGAGAAAGGTAGCGAGCCCCATCGCAACTGCTGTTGCGTTGATGTCCGCGGACGCCACGAATCCGAGGTGCCGGTCATCCAGGCCCGTTTGGGCGCTGACCAACATGACGAATCCGGGGACGATCATGATCGTCAGAGCGCCCACCGTGCCAAACACCACGGCCGCCGTGAGTCCACGCAGATCGAGAGACTGAGGGGAGACACCTTTCACTGGGCCAGCATGCCGTAATTGTCCCGATATCGCAACAGTAATAGCAGTTACGGTAGTATTGTCTTACATTGGTGCTTTGAATATAGTGATGCCCCCAATTCGGCCGCATTCGCCGAGCCGGGGTTCATTTTCGAGGAGAGCCTGAGTGACCCTATCAGCGACCGAAAGGGCCGAGCGCATCAAGCACCAGCTAGCGGCCACCCCGCAGCATTTGCTGATCGATGGCAAGCGAGTCGAGTCCGCATCCGGCGAGACTTTTGAGACCGTAAATCCGGCGACTGGGGAAGTGCTGGCACGCGTTGCGAAAGGCGATGCGACCGATGTCGATCGCGCCGTCAGCGCAGCGCGCCGGGCATTGGAAGATCGGGCCTGGCGGCGCATGAGCGCGAACGACCGTACCAATTTGCTGCTGCGGCTCGCCGATCTCATCGAGCGTGATGCCGATGACCTTTCGGTCCTTGAGTGCCTGGACAATGGAAAGCCCGCGCGCCTCACGCGGTTGGTCGAAGTAGAGGGATCCATCAAGACTTTCCGGTACTTCGCGGGCTGGCCCACGAAATTCGGAGGGGAAACCCTTCCCGTCTCACCGCGCGGTGGAGCGCAGATACTCAACTACACCACACGCGAGCCGATCGGGGTCGCCGGGCTGATCGTGCCCTGGAACTATCCGCTGTCCATGGCGGCGTGGAAGGTGGCGCCGGCGATTGCGGCGGGCTGTGCGGTCGTATTAAAGCCCGCCGAGCAAACACCCCTGACCGCGCTCCGGCTCGGAGAGTTGGCGCTGGAAGCGGGATTCCCGCCGGGCATCTTCAACGTCGTGACGGGATTTGGCGATGCGGGTGCCGCTCTGGTGGCGCACGCCGGTGTCGACAAGATCGCTTTCACCGGCTCGACTGAGGTGGGCAAGGCGATCGTACGAGCATCTGCCGGAAATCTGAAGAAGGTCTCCCTCGAGCTCGGCGGCAAGTCACCCCACATCATATTCCCGGACGCCGACCTTGATGCAGCAGGCGCAGCGGTTGCTAATGGGATCTTCTTCAACCAAGGTCAGACCTGCACGGCCGGGTCACGCCTGTACGCGCACGCAAGTTGTTTTGATCGCGTGGTGAGTGCAGTGACTGACATCGCCGGGAAGCTCAGGATCGGCGATGGCTTGCAGCCGGATTCGGAGCTGGGGCCGCTCGTGTCTGAGGAGCAGTGGGATCGCGTCAACGGCTACGTCGGCCTGGGGCGCCAGGAGGGAGCCAAGCTCATTACCGGAGGGAAACGCCCCCCCGGGCTGCCTCGCGGCTATTTCTTCGAGCCCACGGTGTTCACGAGTGCGACCGCCGACATGCGCATCGTGCGCGAGGAGATCTTCGGCCCCGTGTTGACGGCCATCCCCTGGAGGGATGTCGATGACCTGGTTGCGCAGGCGAATGACAGCGAATACGGCCTTTCCGCTGGAATCTGGACGAACGATATCAAGCAGGCGCACCGCGCCGCCGCCGCACTTAAAGCTGGCACAGTCTGGATCAACTGCTACAACCTCGTGGATCCGGCAACACCGTTCGGTGGCTTCAAGCAGTCCGGCTGGGGCCGTGAACACGGCCGGCAGGCACTTGAGCTGTACAGCGAGACCAAGAGCGTCTGGGTGAACTTGACCTGAGCTGACAGAAAGCTCGAAGGTATCCAATGAACGATTCCAAGACGTACTTGGTGGCAACGGATGGGCAGGCGGTTCTGCGCAGCCATGACGAGGGTGATACCTGGCGTCGGATCAAGATCGATCAGGATCTGGAATTCGATGACTGCGTGCGCTGCCTCCTCCCGGATCCTCGCAGTCCGCAGGCTGTGTTCGCGGGAGCCGAAACAGGCTTGTTTCGCAGCGAAGATTGCGGCGCAACATGGCATCGCATCGATTGCGCATTAAATCGATACGCGGTCTGGAAATTGGTAGCGCACGAGCGGAACCCGGACATTATGTACGCAGGGACCGGGTCGCCCACTCGGGCGGCGTTCTTCCGCTCCGCAGACGGCGGAAAGCAGTGGGAGAAGACCGCTCTCGTGATGCCGCCGAAGTGCGCCGGAGTGAGCCGGCCGCGGATGCTCGCCATAGCAATCGACCCCGAAGATTCCCGGGACGTCTGGGTTGGAGTCGAGGAAGGCGGCCTGTTTCGCACGCGCGACGGCGGGGACAGTTGGAAGCGGATCGACGGCACACATTCAGGCCAGGTACGCAACTCCGACATCCACAGCATCGTCGTGCTCCCCGGCCCATCGAAGACCATCCTCGTTATGGTCGTGAACGCTCTGTACGCCTCGACGGATGATGGCGAAACCTGGATCGAGACCAACGTGCGTGAGAGATGGGGAATTTACTATTCGCGCGTGCTCGCGCGGAAAGCGGGCAGCGCCGATGAGCTGTTTATGGGTATCGGTGACGGTACGCCCGGCACAACCTCTTTGTTTCTGCGCTCGAAGGATCGTGGAGCATCATGGACAAACGCGCCTTTCCCGGTCCAACCTAACTCGTGCCTGTGGGCAATCGGCACCAACCGCACAGATCCCAATCTCTTGCTCGCGGGCACCAAGTATGGCCATCTGTTCCGTAGCTTTGACGGCGGATTCAGCTGGCGCAAGGAATGGCGCGAGTTCAGCGAGATTACTGACCTCGCCTGGCTTCCGGCTGTGCCGGAAAGCGATGAGGTTCCTCATGGACATACCTAAGATCAAGCGAGTGGCACACGTCGTCCTGTATGTGCGCGACCCGGAAGCTTCGGCGCGCTGGTACCAGGATGTTCTGGGCATGCGGACCAGCGCGACGGTCGCGGACGGCCCCTACAAGGGCGGAATCTTCCTGACTTTCGGAGAGCATGACCACGACCTCGCGCTGTTTCCCACTGCGGCGGCCGGACGCGGAACCGAATTCGAGCACATTGGACTCGAAGTCGATTGTGGCGGCGATCTGGAGCGATTGCGGCGCCTTTATGGTTCGATGGTCCGTCAGCACGTGAAGATCCACGAGGTGCTAAACCACGGCGTTTCGGTGGGCATCTACTTCTTCGACCCGGACGGACATCAGCTCGAGGTGTTTTGCCAACTTATTCCGCCGGCCGGCGGCGCAGCCATCGCCGAGTTATGCAGGAATCACGGTCAAGCTGACCCTATCGATCTCGAGCCGCTGTTTGAGTAGCCGCGAAGTACCTCGGCGGCGGTCCGCCGGTGACTCCTGCTAGGCTCGTGCAGCCTGTTTGCCGCGTGACACAGACCTCACCGCATCAGGGCTCGCGGCCTGCTCATTGAGCGTCGCAGCCAGGAAGTCTACGAAGGCCTTGACCTTGGCGAGCATGTAATGACCCTTGGGGAAGATGACGTAGAGCGGTAGACGGGCCGAAACATACTCCGGTAATACGGGCACGAGCAGTTTGGCCGTGATGTCGTCCGCTACCATGAACTGCGGCACAAATCCGATACCCATCCCGGCAAGGATAGCTTCGCGCGTCATCCGTACGCTGTTGGATGCGAGCGGACCGCGGCTTACCGCGACGGTGTGGTCCTTGGACAACCGCCATTCTCCCGGCGGTGAGAGGTGGGTCTCGATGATGCACGCGTGATCCTTCAAATCCGCCGGTGTAACCGGCTTGGGTCGCCGCCTGAAATATTCCGGAGCAGCCGCGAGCACCATCTCATACTCGCGCAGCTTCACAGCCTCGAGCGCGGAATCATAGGGCTCACCCACCCAGAAGGCCGCATCGAATTGGCCATGCAGCAGGTCCACTTTGCTGTCCGACAGATTTACCTGGACACGCACATCGGGAAACTGTTTGATGAAACGGGGAATCAATTCGGTGATGCGGAAGAGCGTGGAGACCACCGGCGCGTTCACTCTGAGTTCCCCGCGCGGGGTTGTCAGCATGCCAGCCATGATCTGATTGGTCTCGTTCACCTCGTCCACTATCCGTGCGCAGCGATCGTAGAGCTCGCGACCGGCTGGAGTGAGCGAAACGTTGCGCGTCGTCCGGTTGAGGAGCTTCAACCCAACGCTGATTTCCAGCCGCGCAATCTGGCGGCTGACCGCGGCCTTCGAGCAATTGAGCTGCTCCGCAGCCGCGGAAAAGCTGCCCGTCGTCGCAACGGCAGCGAACGACATCATGGCCACGACGTTCCCGACCTGGATTTTGTCTCGCATAGTTAACAATTCTGGCGTTTTCGACCCCGAACGGACAACAGTGTTGACGCGACGTTTGAGCGGACCGGTGAGGCACTCGGCTCGATGCACCTGCGCGCGGCTTTGTCGTTGACATTTGACAACTATACTCGTAATTTCTGGTCAATTGTTGCTAATGAAGCGGGTGCGCTCGTCGCCCCGCAAGGGGACATTTTCGATGCCGGCACCTCCCACCAACTTCCATGGCCTGCATATCCGCAAGTGGTATTCACTACGCGAGGAGACGCTGGCCCTGGAAACGGGGCCGTTGGCCGACGGCAGCCCGCTCATCAAGCTCGTGCTCGCGGCGTCGATTCATAACCCGCATGCGAGCGCCTTCACCGAAAGCCTCGAGAGCTTGATCGGTCCCTCACGCCACCTCGGTATTGAGTTCGGACGTCGCTTACGGACGATGCTCGGCGGTGCCGCGGTCGAGAGCTATGGCAAGGCAGCGATCGTCGGCATGCAACGGCGAGTACGAGCACGGCAATGCGTTTCTCACGACCGCTTTTGCCGATCCCGTTCGCGACTCTCTCGGCGGCGGAAAGGCGTGGATACCCTCCACCGGCAAGCGAGCGGCGCCGGGTGTGGCGATCGATATTCCGCTCGCCCATAAGGACGCGCTGTACGTACGCTCTCATTACGACACCATCTCCGTGAGTTTCACCGACTCACCCGCTCCCGATGAGGTACTGGTCGCTTTTGCTGTGGCGACCCGTGGTCGACTGTACGCCCGCCTTGGAGGTCTCAAGGCCGCCGATGCGGTTGGCCAGGACGGACTGCGCTGATCGCGGGAAGCATGGATGAATGACGGCCCGCCGCGATCGAATGGAGTGTTGCCTGACGAGCGCACCGAGTTCGTGCAGGCCAACGGCCTGCGCCTCCTGTGCCGCCAATGGGGGCGGACCGACGCCGATCCTGTCCTGTTCCTGCATGGTTTGCGTGGATTCTCCGGTACATGGCGCCCTGTAGCAGCGGCGCTCTCGCGCGAATACCGCATCATCGCTCTCGATCAGCGCGGCCGAGGCGAGAGTGACTGGGATCCCCTCTGCAACTATTACACCGATGCCTATCTTGGTGATCTCGAGACCGTCGTCGATCGACTTGGCCTCCGCCGATTCGCGCTGGTCGGGCATTCCATGGGGGGTACCACCGCCTACGTCTATGCCGATCACCACCCAGAGCGAGTCGATGCACTTGTGATCGAAGACATTGCACCCGGATCCTCCGACCGTCGGCGCAGGCGCCGAACGCATAGTTGCGGAAATGGCGACGCTTCCGACGAGCTTCGCCTCTTGGGGCGAAGCGCGCAGCTATTGGCGAGCGCGGCGCCCCACCGTGAGTGTCGAAGCGCTCGAGCAGCGCCTGGCCGAAAGCCTGCGCTCATCGCCGGACGGCCGGATCGTCTGGCGTTACGATGCGAACGGCATCCGTAAAACGCGACTGAATCCCGATTCCAAGCGCGTCGTCGATCTCTGGCCTGTAGTCGATCGACTGCGGGTTCCGACTCTCATCATCCGTGGGGAACTGTCGGACTTCTGTCCGGCCGAGACTGTCGCGCAAATCAGCAGCCGAAATCCACACATCAGTTCAGTCACGGTCCCGGCCGCGAGCCACTACGTCCATGACGAGCAGCCAGCGGCCTTCATTGCACATCTGCAGCGGTTTCTCGCATCGCGCCGCGCGCGCGAGCAGCCATGCACCATGCTCGCCGAGAAGACAATTGGAGGAAGCCTCGATGACACTTGACATTCAACACGCCGTAGAAATTGACCGCGGCTCCGTCTTCCATCCATTTACATCCGTGGCGGACCATCTCCGTGACGAACCTCTGATCATGGTCGAAGGCCGTGGCGTGCGGCTGAAGGACATTCGCGGGCGCGAGTACCTCGACGGTATGGCGGGACTCTGGTGTGTAAACCTGGGCTACGGTCGACCAGAAATCACGGCCGCAATCGCCGCACAAAGCGCAAGACTGTCTTCGTTCCACAGCTTCAACAACATGTCGACGGATGTGATGATCGAGTGCGCCCAAGCGCTGCTCGCCCGAGCTCCTGTGCCGATGGCGCGGGTGTTCTTCGGAGCTTCCGGTAGCGATGCTAATGAAACGCAGTTGAAGCTGGTCTGGTACTACAACAACCTGCTCGGTCGCCCCAAAAAGAAGAAAATCATCAGTCGCCTGAACGGATACCACGGCTCGGGGGTTGCGACCGCAAGTCTGACGGGTCTGCCCGGCATGCACACACTCTTTGACCTGCCGATCGGTCCCATCCTCCACACGACCTGCCCGCATCACTATCGCCATGCGCCGCCAGGCATGACGGAACGAGACTTCTCGCGTCATCTGGCAACCGAGCTCGAGCAGTTGATCGAGCGCGAGGGCCCTGACACCGTCGCGGCGTTCTTCGCGGAGCCCGTGATGGGGGCCGGGGGTCTGATTCCACCGCCGGAAGGATATTTCGAGGCCATCGTGCCGGTGCTGCGTCGTCACGACGTGTTGTTAGTGCTGGATGAAGTCGTCTCGGGGTTCGGCCGCCTGGGGACTTACTGGGGTAGCCAGACTTATAAGGTTGAGCCTGATTTGATCACCGCGGCTAAAGGCGTCACCAGCGGCTATTTCCCAATGTCGGTCTGCCTGTTGTCGCCTAAGTTCTGGCAGGTCATCGAGGCCGGGTCCGCGAAAGCCGGTCTGTTCGGTCACGGCTACACCTACTCCGGTCACCCGATCGGTGCCGCTGCCGCTCTTGCAACGCTCAAAATCATCGACGACGAGAAGATCGTGGCGCGAGTGGCAGAGCTCGGCCCCTATCTGCAAAGTCAGATGCGCGCCGCGGTAGGCGATCACCCCCTTGTCGGTGAGGTCCGCGGGGTGGGTTTCATGCTAGGCATCGAGCTCGTGCGTGATCGAGCCACTAAGACTCCGTTTCCGCGGGAAGCGCTTGTCGGACGGCGTTTGCTCAAGATTCTGTTTGGGCGCGGCCTCATTTCCCGTGCGCTCGGAGACACCATGGTCTTTGCACCGCCGCTCATCATCGAGCGGCGCGAGATCGATGAACTCGTCGTCAAGTTCACGGAGGGCCTCGAAGCTATCGCGCGAGAGGTGTTGTGAGCGCAGGTCGTCAGGGTGCGCACCTGCTGCTGTGCGCTGCGAAGGCGCTCGGGATACGGGTATGTTTCGCGAATCCGGGCACGACGGAGCTTGCACTGGTACGCGCTCTGGACGACGTACCTGAAATACGGCCCGTTCTCGGACTTTTCGAGGGCGTTTGCACCGGAGCCGCAGATGGCTACGCCCGCGTAGCGGGTATACCCGCCCTGACCTTGTTGCATCTCGGTCCTGGACTTGCGAACGGCCTCGCCAACCTGCACAACGCGCGGCGCGCGCATTCCCCGATCGTGAACATCGTCGGGGACCACGCGACCTGGCACCTGCGGTTCGATGCGCCATTGACTTCTGACATCGAGTCTCTCGCCCGTCCGGTCTCCGGCGCCGTCATCCGTCTCGACTCGATGGCTTCGATCATCCCATCGGTCAACACCGCCTTGGCGCACGCAATGGCTCCGCCCGGCTCGGTCGTCACGCTCATTGCGCCGAGCGACCTGATGGAAGCCTCTGCCGCAGAGATGGCGCTCGATTCGCCTGTCGCCGCCGCGCCCCGCGTAGCGCCCCGCGCCGTTCCACCAGAGCGCATCGACATGGCTGCCACTCGGCTTGCAGCCCGAGTCCCTGCCGTGGTGCTCCTTGGAAATAACGCGCTCACC
This sequence comes from uncultured Pseudomonadota bacterium, assembly GCA_963741745.1. GTDB lineage: Bacteria > Pseudomonadota > Gammaproteobacteria > Steroidobacterales > Steroidobacteraceae > 13-2-20CM-66-19. Next base: position 16,995 of record CAVUJF010000003.1, read on the forward strand.
GTGGAGGGACAGCGCGCTGCTGCAGAGATCGCCAGCTTAACGGGCGCGCGGCTGGTCATGGAATCGTATCCGGCTCTCGTGTCGATGGGTGGAGATCTGCCGCGGCTGGAGCGCCTGGCCTATTTTCCTAACGATGTGCTCGAACAGCTCGGTGGCGCCACGGTTTTGCTCGCAGGCGCGCGCCCGCCGGTGAGCTACTTTGGCTACGAGGGACAGCCGAGCGAGCTCGTCAAGGCTGACCGGCTGCTCGAACTGTCTTCGCCCGGCGAGGACAGCATGCTCGCCCTGGAGCAACTCGCTGCAAGCTTAAGCAAAGCCGGCCGAGCGGCAACCTCTGATGCCTTCAGGGCCGCTGGCATTGCGCGTTGCTGACCTGACGCCGGTGGAAATCGCCGAAAACCTCGTGGAGATGATCCCCGAGGGAGCAATAGTTTCATTGGAAGGCTCGACTTGCGCGGTACCCTATCTACAGAGGGCGCACCGAGCAAGGCGACATCAGGTCATGACCAACACCGGCGGCGCAATAGGCCAAGGCATCCCATGTGCTGTCGGTGCCGCGTTGGCGCAGCCAGAAGCGCGGGTCCTCTGCCTGCAATCAGACGGCGGCGCACAATACACGCTGCAGGCTCTGTGGACGTTGGCTCGCGAAGAGCTCGATGTCATCGTGGTGATATGCCGCCAATCATCGTTACGGCATTCTGCAAACCGAGCTGCGCCGGGCGGGGGCGCAGATCGAGCGGCCCGCTGCTAGGCGACTCACGCGTCTCGAGCCACCCCGCCTCGATTGGGTCTTACTCGCACGCGGTTATGGCGTGCCGGCGGCTCGTGCAAAGAGCTCGGCCGAGTTCGCGTTGGCGCTGCGCCAAGCGCTAGCCGCGAGCGGTCCCTATCTAATCGAGGCCGAACTGGCCTGAGCCGGGGTACCGGCACGCTAAAGGATGAGCCTGAACTGAGCGCGTGATGCCAGCAGCATTGTTACGATTATGCAACGAAATGCCATATGCAGTTCCATTGATGCATTATGTGTTGCGTTCCGAATAGGCAACAATTAATAATTGACCGACGCATTGTCACTATTTTGCCGACTCGGGACGTCGAACGAGATTTCGCCGCCTGAAACTAGAGCGTCGGGGGGAGCAGTCGGATGAGAACTACGAGCAAGCTTATTGCCGCTGGATGCCTGGCCTGCTGTTGCAACGCGCTTCACGCAGCGGACGAGGCCGCGCCCGGTGGGGCGCTCCAAGAGGTCGTCGTCACGGCGGAGAAGCGCGCGGAGAATGTACAGAACGTACCGCTGTCGATGACCACTTTCAGTGGCGCAGCCCTGGAGCAGAAAGCGATCAACACCTTCTTCGATTACGGGACCAAGGTGCCCAATCTTGCCTTCGGCTATACCGGCGATGGTGTGGGCACCGCTCGCACGATCTCGATTCGCGGGATATCCGGCGACAACACTACCGGTTTCTATATCGACGAAACGCCCCTACCCGATTCGATCGACCCGCGCGTGCTGGATATCGATCACATCGAGGTGCTGCGCGGCCCCCAAGGAACGCTTTACGGTGCACGCTCGATGGGCGGGACTGTTCGCATCATTACCAAGGGCCCAGATCTCACCAACTTCGGGGGCAATGTTGATGTCGGTACGTCCAAAACCTGGAATACCGATCGGCCTAATTACATAGGCGAGGCAGTTCTCAACGTTCCGCTGGCTCAAGGACTGATGGCCCTGCGCATTTCAGGTTTCTTCGACGAGGAGGCGGGCTTCCTGAAGCGCAGTTACTGCACCGACCCGGCCACAACGGCGTACAACCTGAACAGCACGCCGACCTGCGCCCCACTTTCGGTTTATACAAACCCCTCACTCGTCACTGTGGTCAACAACGTGGCGGAAATCCGTACCTACGGAGGCGCAGCGGCGCTGACCATACAACCCACAAACAACCTGACCATCACACCGCGGGCGATGCTGCAAAAGGCGACATACAACGGCTTTCCCATGACGGACGTCCTTACGGACTCGTCGAATGGCTATGGCTATCCGGTGCCGAGCCCGCTAACGCCAGTTCCGTTGCCGCCACTGGTGCCCTCTAATTTCATGCAGGCTCGAATCTTTAACATCGCCGAAGGCGGTTACGATCGTTGGGGTCTTTACAGCCTCACAATCAAGTGGACGACGGAGTACGGAGAGCTGGTGTCTTCGAGCGCCTATTTCGACCGCAAAGTAGACGAAACCGAGGATTCCAGCGACTTCAACTTTGCCGCTCTTTTAGGCGGCTACCAGGCGCTGCCATCGCCGGCCACCGAAATTAAGAACTACGATCGATTCGTGCAAGAGATCCGCTTTGCCTCCCAGCTCCCCGGCAAGGTTCAGTTCGTGGCGGGAGGATTCTATTCCGATATGCACGGACAAATACCTTTCGCTTCATATTATCCCGGAAACATAGCTCCCGGTTACGGCAACATCCTAACCAATGTGTTCAACTCCTGCGCGCCCCCACCTGCCCCGCCCGGCACTTACCTCTGCCCCAATCCCAATAACCCGGACGAGGTCTTCGGCCAGAACTACAACACCAGCATCAAGGAACCGGCCGTCTTTGGCGAGCTCTCGTATCAGTTCACGCCCGCCCTCAAGGGCACCGCCGGGTTGCGCTGGAGCCAGGTGAAGACGACCGCCGGGGGCTACATTGAGGGTAGCGTTACCCAGTCCAACAACGATTACTACACCGGCATCGGCCGAATCGTTGACCCCGACACTACGACGAAGGAGTCCAGCACAACACCCAAACTGGAGCTCGACTATCACGTTAACCCAGACGTTATGGTCTATGGGTTGGGGGCAAAAGGCTTCCGGCCCGGCGGGCTTGTGCCTTCGGTGCCGGAAGCGTTGTGCGCTACACAGTTGCCACCGGGCGTCACCATCAATGACACGCGACAGTACGCCTCCGACTCGCTGTGGAACTACGAGTTAGGCACAAAGTCTTCGTGGTTCGACCATCGACTCACGGTCAATGCGGCGGCTTTTTACATTGACTGGCAAAACATTCAGCAGTGGATTCTCCTGAGCTGCGGATTTCAGTACCGTGCTAACGCTGGCGCTGCCACCAGCAAGGGTGGCGAGCTGGAACTGAATGCGAGTCCGCTCGATCCTTTGCTGTTGACACTGGGCGTTGGTTATCAGGACGCGAAAATCAGCAGTGTCACACCTAACAGTGACTCGCCTCAAAAAGTTGGCGACCCCGTGTTCGAAGTCCCGGACTGGACCGCGAACGGAGCCATCACTTGGACGCAACCGCTGCGGAGTTCAGATCGGGTCATTACGACGATCGACTACGCCTACGTCGGCCGCAGTTACAGCGCCAATAACATCTCGGCTTCCAATTTTTCGACGCGCGAACGGCCATCGTACCGGCTCTTGAATGCAAGAGTTGCGTACAGCCGAGAGCCTTGGGAATTGGCGCTGGTCGGCAAGAATCTGACGAATGAGCATGCGGACCTGGCGGACAACCGCTCGATCACCGCAGAGGTACCGGGCCGACCGCGGCTCATAGTCAACCAGCCCCGAACGGTGGGACTGGAGTTACACTGGTCCTTCTGAAGGTTCGAGCGTGCGATGAAATACTCACTCTCGATGCGAGTACTGCATTGGTTCATGGCCCTGGTCATCCTCGGCATGGTCTGGGCTGGATGGACAATGGTCTCCATGGATGACCATGTTCCGGCTAAGTTCGAGCTTTTTTACCCATGGCATAAATCCTTTGGCATGCTCGTTCTGTTCCTCGTGCTCGGCCGGCTTACGCTGCGCGCACGTTCATCGATCCCGGCCCTGCCCGTGGGACTGTCACTATGGGAAACCAAGGCGGCTAAAGCGGCCCACGTAGCGCTGTATGCGCTGATGATAGCGGTGCCTTGCATGGGCTATTGCTTGTCAAGCTCGTACACGCAAAGTGACGGCGTATTCTTCTTCGGGTTCAACCTGCCGGAACTGCTTCCAAAGAACGATCCACGCTACGAGGTGTTCCGCGTGCTGCACCGATGGCTCGCGTACACGCTGCTCGGTGTCGTGGCACTACATGCGGCAGGCGCTTTGAAGCACAGGTTTCTCGAACGCGACCGTAGGAACGACGTCTTATCGCGAATGTTTTGAACGACTCGTGATGCCGAGCTATCCCGAATGAGGCCGCACAACTTCTCGGGCGAACTTCTTGGGCGATATGGATCACCCTGTCGCTCTAGGATTTCCGTTACTACGAGCCAGCCGTGTTCAACACCAGTTCGCGTTCGCGCCATCGCTTCCCTTCCAAAGCGCCATATGACCGTGTCCGCTGCCAGCACCTAGTGCAGCTGCCGGCGCGCACTCCTCAAGGATACTTGGGTGGGTTTGCAATACGACGCGATAGCCGTCGAGATCCACGTAGCTGCGGCCCAGCATGCTCCAGTAGGGGTTGAACGCAGCAACCGACTTCAATCCCGCCGCCCGCATGCGCCCGCATGCCTCCTGCCATGCGGACTTGGACGGGTAGTAGAACACGATGAGGTCCTCAACTGTGGGAGTCGGAACGATCGGATGTTTGCGCCAGTACATGAACTCCAAGGCCACCGGCGCTGTCACATCTCGGCGCTCGCCGGCGTCAGCGGCCGCGGAGGAATGCATACGCGGTGAGCTTCGGCTCATAACCGCTTACTAAGGGCTCTGGCGAAGGGCTTCTGCGGTAACACGCCATTGAAGACAACAGCCGCAACCTTGGCCGAATGAATCCGGGATGCCGGCATGGAAAGGAGATCGCTAGATACGACCACGAAGTCCGCCTGCTTCTCCGAACTCGATAGAACCGGGTCACCTGCGATGCCCAGTTGCCGAGATGACCATCAGGACGGCCTCTCTCAAGGCTGTAACACGGGTTCGAATCCCGTAGGGAGCGCCATAAAATCAAGCAGTTACGTCATTTCGCAACCCGTGATGTGAAAACCGCGTGAAAAACTTGGCAAGCCGCCGACAGAACTGGGACTTGGAATGAGATCACAAGTCCTCCTTGGTCAGGCGCTGCTGGGCTAACGCTTATCCGACGGGAAACACCCCGTTGCGGGACTCCACCGATCTGGAACGCAGACACTCGTTGCCGAGGTGGCCGCAGCGCTCGAACGAGTCGAGTTGCCGAAGGAATTCCCCGAACGCATCTATGTGGTGATACGTGCCGGGGTGTTGAGTCAGGCCCGGCGCTTCGCAGCGCCGTCCCAATTGCATGACTGTCAGCCGCACGAGATGGGCGGACAACACGCATCAAACCGTTTCGATTGCGACGCTATTGATTGCCGACAGAGGTCTCGTCCAATCTTGGAGATTCAGGCCCGATCCGGCATACAGGCAGTGCGCCGGCACAATCGGCGTCTAGCGCGGCATGTCAGTTGCAGCCGTGTCAAAGTTCTTCTTGATCTCCGCGCTCGCGCTGGCCGAGTCAACCTGCACGAGGTGCAATCCTGTCGCGTCGTCCAGGTCAATTCTCACATAGGCGCTGCCCCGATGGTCGACGTGCACCTTAATTGCCCTGTGACCGACGTCAAAGCTCACCACATGATCGCCCGGAATTACTTCGAAATAATGGACGCCCGGCAGGACCTTGCCAGCATCATATCGATCGATCTCGATGTTCCACGCCATGCCTGGGGTTTTCGGTGCGGTGCGGCATGTCCATATTCGGCTGACATTGCCCGGCTGGGGTTGTGGTGGAGGTGGTGGCCGACGACAATTACCTTGACCGGTCGTGTTGCCTCACGAAGACCGGTTACCCGCCTGCCTCAGTCCGAATGTTACCGCCTGAGCTTTCGGTTCTTGTCGCCTTTATGATCGGCAAAGCCGCAGGGCAGTCTGCCGCCTGCGGCGGCAGAGTTCTCCTGAACCAGCGCGTGAGTAAGTGCCGTGAGGCCTGTCGCTGTTGCACCGTTGTGAACTCCGAAGACAAGCTGTCGTGCTCGTTGCATCCGCCACTGGCGCACGCGTCTTTGCAGGGTACGTAGCTGGTTCTGGGGAATTTGTCCCGGACATTGTGCTCGCAGCCGACAGAATAACTCTTTGGCAGTCTGCTCGGGGTTTTCGGCGAACCAGTTGAAGACCATCGACCAGGTGGCCTCGAACGGGTCCCTGCGCGTGCGCCATGCCCTTGGCTCGCGCTTGCGCTCGCGATGCGTCGGGCGAACCTCGCCAGCTTGCCATGCAGTCGACAATCCCATCAGGAATCGTTGTAGATCCTCGTTTTGGGTCGCAGGTAGCGCCCCTGGGCCGTGATCGGCAAGTGTTGCCAGTTGATGCTGGGCTTGCCGAATCTCCTCCAGAAGCCGCAGTGGGTCGAGACCCGCCAGAATCTCGGCCAGTCGTATCCTCACTGCTGCCGGCGTCGACGTTGCTGCGAGTAGGCGCGCGCATGGCGTCTGCGGCGCGTCATAGCGCTTGACGGTGCGCCCGCCGACGCGCCGCTTCTCCTTGAGCTTGAAGCTCGGTTGAAAGAAGTTTACGAACAGCCGCGACGCGGCATAGAGCCGAGCGAGAGTCGCAGCGGCCGCGGATCCTTCAAGTCGCCGATATCCGACCAGTCGCCGCACGACTGAGCCGTTCTTCTGCTCAACCCACGCCTGATCGTTCTTGCGGTACGGGCGTGAGCGCGTGAGCTCGATCCCTTGGCCGATGCAATAGTGCACAAGTCCTTCGTTGAGAAATTCTCCGCCATTGTCGATATCAAGGCCGCGCAGCAAAAATGGCAAGCCGCTGCGCAGCTGGTCGATCGTCTCGATTACGAGTGATCCCTCGCGGATCAGGAGTGGTACGCACTCCGTCCACGTACTCGCGATATCAGTGAGCGTGAGCGTGTGCAGGAACGCTCCGGCCATCGCATCGCCGCAATGAGCGACGAGATCAATCTCCATGAATCCAGGATCTGGGGCGTTCCAGTCCGCGTACGTGCGGATCGGAACGCTACGCCGCAGCGCGGTTGGCGCGCGGCGGACTCTTCTCCGATCGCTGGCACCGCGAGCCTCGGCGAGCAGCCGGTCGATCGTTGCGGCACTTACCGCGAGGAGCTTAGTGCGGGTCACTGGCTCAAGGGTAAGATGACCGTGTCGCTCCAAAGCAGGGACGAGCGTAGGTAAAAGCGCGTGCAGCCGCTTGCCACAAACCCGGTCAGAGGCCTCCCAAAGTACAACGAGGGACTGACAGAACGCCGCATCGTAGATGCGGTGTCGCGGTCGGAGAGCGGGAAAGTCGCGGTCCTCCGCCCTGCTGTTCAGAATGCGGATCGCCGACTTGCGGTGATAGCCCGTGATCGCTGAGAACTCGCGGAGAATCAACCGCTTCTCTATCGGAGCGCTACTGCGGTAACGGGTGCCGACCGCTGTGACGAGCTCGCGTCGCGCGGATCCACTGAGTGTCTTCGCCATCGCCGCCTCCAGTGCTACCTTCGGTAGCAAACACTGTGAGGCAACGACCCCGGCCGGGTAACCGTTCAGGTGAGGCAATGCGGGCGGTCAATGTAGTTGACGGCAAGCAAGGTGGCATGGAGGCGCAGGAACCTACGAGAGCTGCCAATAGAACCAGCCAGATCATCTTCGATTTGGTCACAAGATTGCTCCCCACCCGAGTGTTCGTGGTGTGCCGCTCACACTGCGGAAGTGCCGGCCCGCATAACTCGGTGCCAACAACACGGCTGTCTGAACCGGCGGCCCGGCCCCGCTCTTAGACTAGGAGTGTGCTGGGTCCACTTCGGGCACTGTCGAGAGCTGTAACATGAGTTCGAATCGCGTAGGGAGCAGGTGATCTGCCGCGACCGGCAATTTGAACCGTTCCCATTGCAGATAAGCGCGCCGCCGGGCGCTTGCAATTCGAACTCTTCCCTGGGCGATGTGCGCGATCCGACCAACCGCTCGACCCATCTAGGCTCTCCCACGATCATCCTTCCGACTGGTAACCGGCGATGGCGTCGCTAACGGTCTGGATGAACGGCGAGCCTGTCGGAGAATGGACGACGCTGCCACGGGCACCCCGGTCTTTCGCTATGACTCATCCTGGGTCCAGTCTCCCAGCGCGCGAGCACTCTCTTTGTCGCTCCCTATCACGGTAGACCGGGAGCTGCGCGGTGAAGCCGTGGACCATTTCTTCGACAACCTACTTCCCGACAGTTCGCACATCCGCCGGCGCATTCGAACCCGCTTCCAAACCCGATCGACCCACGCGTTTGATCTGTTAAGCGCAGTTGGACGCGACTGCGTAGGTGCAGTACAGCTGCTGCCACCGGATCAGACACCCGAAGGGTGGAACCGAATCACCGCGGAGCCCCTCACAGCTACGGGAGTCGAAGCGACACTGCGGGAAGTCACCCTCGCAACGCCCTTGGGGGCCGAGGAACAGAGTGAATTTAGAATCTCCCTTGCTGGCGCGCAGGAGAAGACCGCCCTGCTTCGCATGTCCGGAAAGTGGTTTCGACCCACCGGAGCGACCCCCACAACCCATATCCTGAAGCTCCCCTTGGGCGTGGTTGGGAACTTTCAGGGTGATTTTTCTGACTCCGTGGAGAACGAGTGGCTGTGCGGGCAAGTGCTTCGGGAGCTCGGTCTTCCGGTGGCGGAGAGCGAGATCGCGCGATTTGGCGAGCAGCGCGTGCTCGTTGTGACACGCTTCGACCGCCGCTGGAGCGGCATCACTGCAAAAGAGGTCCAGCGGCGCTCGTTCAAGCCAACCCGCCGCACCTGGATCGCCCGACTGCCGCAGGAAGACCTCTGCCAGGCCTCAGGATTGCCGCCCACGAAGCGCCATGAGGCCGAAGGCGGACCCTCCATCCAAAGCTCACTTCGGATTCTGGCCGGCAGCACGAACTCGGATCAGGATCAAACAACTTTCCTGTTAGCGCAGTTGAGTTTCTGGCTGCTCGCAGCTACCGACGGGCATGGCAAGAACTTCTCGATCTTCCACCAGCGCGGGGGATCCTATGCTCTTACTCCCCTTTATGATGTGCTGTCAGCATGGGCGGTCATAGGGCAAGGGAAAAACGAACTGCCGCTCGAGCGAGCCAAGCTCGCGATGGCAGTCCGCGGCCGCAGGCCACACTACCGAATCGACGAGATTACTGGTCGCCATTGGCGCGAGCTCGCCGAGCGATTCGCCGTTGCGGATCTCTGGACTCGCATGCAGGCACTGGTGGCCGAGGCGCCCGAGGCGCTCGCACGGGTCGAGGCGAGGCTGCCGCAGGAATTTCCCGGTCGCATCTATGCACGGATACGTGCCGGGGTGCTGAGTCAGGCCCGGCGCTTCGCAGCGACAGCCGCAATCGCGTGACTGTCAGCCGCAGCAGGTGTTGACCTCTCAGGGCTGTAACACGAGTTCGAATCCCGGGAGCGCCATAAAATCAATGACATGGCGGAATAGCGGGCCTCTCGTGTGAAACTCATGTGAAAACCTGGGGCCACCGTTCGAGTGATAGTCCGGATGATTGGCCCGCTATGGGGTCTCCAATCCGAGGCGGCGGCGCAATGCAATGAACACTTCCGGATTCGGCGGGACCGGCATCCGCGCCGCGTCGCGCTCGAACTGGGTGATCAGCGCGTCGACCATCTCACGGCCATCCGGATCCTGGATGGCCTCGAGCGCGGTCTTGTTGTTGAGTGCCGGCACGCGAATCTCAGGCCAGCTCTCGTAGTGGCGGCGCTGGAGCTCGTCCAGACGGGCGCGGACGTCGGGGTGCTCCATTAGTTCGTCGGCTTGCGCATTGAGAGGCGTCAGTTTTACGCCGGTGCCTGCGGGCACGGGTGGAATCTCGAGGGGCTGCTTGCGTGTGCGGCGGTAACGGGCGTTCAAGGGCATCGTTTGGATCAATGCCTTGAAGACCCTGGCACGCGCGGCGGAGTTGACTGCAACCGTGAGCTTGCGGTCCTCGATGCGCAGGTGACCGAGGACCAATGTCTCGAGACTCGCGTGCTTGGGCTCCTTGAGGTCGTTGCGCCGGATCCAGGGGAAGCTCGCCTCGAGGACGGTGCCCGCGGCATCGAGCTTCGCATCGCCCAGCAGCTCCTCGCGCGTGCTACCGAGGGCGAGAGCCGAGAGCGCGTCGAACGCGCCCTGTGCGGAGTCAATATCGAAATAGAGGGTGCGAGGCTCGAGCGGGTCGCCGTCGGTGTTGTGGAGCTTGGGGGGCGCGGGATGGAGGTACGATTCCGCCAGTGAAAAGTAAATCCCACGGAGAGCAAGATCGCGATGGCCGCGCAGCTCCTCGCACCGCCGCACCTTAATCAGGTGCGTCTTGTAAAGCGGTGGAAAACTGAACGGCGATACGGCTTCCACCATTGCGATGCCGCAGACCTCGACGATCTGCCCAAAGACAATATCGCCGTTCCGAAGCGTGGCTGACGCGGTGCGCTCGCGCACCTTAAGCTCGGTGCCGGCAAAGATGTCCCCGGCCATGAACCCTGTACCGGGCTCACACGCGCGGATCTCGTAGAAGCAAAACGACGCAGCAAGGCATGCCTCAAGGTAGCGCTTCAGAAGCGAATCGAGCCGCCCTCCTCTTCGAATGAGGTAGGCGCGCGTCGGCGGAACACCGTCGAACGCCGCGTCGGGCATTCTGTCGCCCTTCTGTGCCCGCGGCGACCACTTGTGGAAGAACCATGGGAAGAAGAGCTCCGTATGGGGGTCGCCAGGACCAAACCGGTCACTTTCGATGAGTCTGTCCCGCCGCCCGATCGTGAACTCAAGCCATGCCTGATGAATGGCGCCGGGTCCGTAGGCCTCCGCAGTGAAGCGCAGCATCGGTACCGCGTAGCCGTCGATTGCATCGCGCACTCGCCGCCATGTTTGCTCGTGCAAGTCCGCGACGGCAGCGTTTTCTTGAGGGAGGCAGCAATGCTTGTATTTTCGGCCGCTGCCGCAGAGACATGGCTCATTGCGTCCAGGCTTCATAGGGCGCCATTTCGTATGCGGATTGGCCCGCCGAAAACCGCAGCGGATCGAAGCACGCCGGTCACGTCTTCGCGTGCAGTTGTTCGAGCGCGGAAAGGGTCTCCTCGGGCAAAGCGCCCGAGCGGATGGTATCCAGTCATAGCGTCAAACTCTATCCGCTCCGACCAACTATCGAACTCTTGCAAGGCTGCAATACGAACTCGAGCTTACGACTCTCACGTATCGTCCGTAGGCAAAGTCTACGGAAAAATGATGCCGGCGCGTGCGTGTGCCGGCCTCGCCCGCATGGTCCTGACGGCGACGGCCGAGTTCAGGCGTTCTTAACCCCCCCGATCCGTCGAATGAGCTCCAACTTTTCCTGGGAGAGCCCCTGCAGCTGGGCCTCTGTCAGTCGCTCCTCGCGAATCAGCCGACCGAAAACCGAGATGAGCTGGGAGTAGCGGTAGTCATACTTTGCGTCGAGTTGGCGCCGACTTCGATTCAGGGAATATTCAACAGCCCACATGTCCTCCGGCGTTTCCGCCGCCGCGGCGCGCTCTTTGAAGTCCTGTAGGATCTCAGCGAGCTCGGCCTGCAGAGCGTAGTCAAACGCCCGTCGTGACAATTGCTTCTCCGCCGCGGTCCACTTCAGGTCGCGCATCAGTTCACGCGTCGAGCACAGCCGTGTCGCCGCGCGTGTGGCGATGACTCAACGGTCGATTTCGCCAGCTCGGGTAACTCATTCCTTCTGCAATGCGAGGATGTTCTGGGAATGGAAGTTCGGACTGCTCGGATTAACCTTCGTCGCTACGCGCTGCAGCAGAGCCGGCGACACATTCCAGCGGTGTCCATCGTCCGTCATGAGGCTTACCGTCTTCTTGTTGTAGCGCACGAGTATGCCGGTGACCCGACGTCCGTCCTCGGCCTTGAAGCTCACGCGCCCGTGAACTCGAGCATCGAGGTATGCGCGTGGAGCTGGGCGAACATCCGCAGCCGTGCGACGATGCGGTGGTTGAGGTCGATGAGTTCAGATTCGGTCAGTCGGTCGAGGTCGATCTTCATGGCCTGTGCACCTCCGCATCACATCGACAGTGAAATCAGCGCCGGATTGCTACTTTGCAAGGAACACCCTGAGGGCCGCAACCACCTGCGCTTGGTCAGCCTTGGGCAGCGCCCCGAGGCGCCTCACGATCCGCGAATCGTTCAACGTCATGATCTTCGCGGGTCGTACCACCGAGGGCACGGGGAGTCCTGCTCCACGCAGATTGCTGACGGGCACATCCCCAGGCCACCCCGAGTTGGCTGCACTGGTTACCATCGCGAGGTAGCAGACGCCGGTGCCCTGCATATGCTGCGGCGAGGAAAGCACCACGGCCGGACGGACCTTGTCGGCAGCTTGGTCGCTGTAGGGAAAGGGAACCACCACCACCTCCCACGGCTTGAACCTACTTCCCGAGCTTGTCATAGACGGCGTCGTGTTCGCTGTTCCACTCGTCCGCGAAGGCGCCGTAGTCGATGTGCGCCCGCTCATCCTCTCCTGTCGGCATGACGAGAGACCAGAGCTGCGGCTTCCCGCCCCGCGCTCGGAAGTAAAGACGCAGCGCCTCCGTCACCACCTCGGATCTCTTTCGGATTTCCTTCCGACAGAGTTCCGCAAGCGCTTTCTCCATTTCCGCAGGCACGGTGACGGAGATGGCTTTGTACTTCGCTGAGATATTCATGGCTCGTCCAAAAGTAGTATTCAATCATATTCCATAGGATTGCCAGGTCAAGTCGACGTCGGCGCGTTTGGCGCAGCCGTTAAGGAGCTGCGGCGCGCCCAAAACGCCTGGCGCTCTCAAGTTTGTAACACGGGTTCGAATCCCGTAGGGAGCGCCAAGAAATCAAACACTTACAGAGCACGCCCTTCCAGAAGATCGATCTCCGGTAAGTTTCGGGCAAGTTCCACAGGCGTCTTGGGCTGCCGAGCGGGGCGAGCGCGCTGCATCCTTACACGCGGCCGGGATCAGCGGTTCGAGCCCCCTACCGAGCGCTAAGAATCAAAGACTTGCAGGTAGGTCGGCAGGTCGAGAACCGCTGGCATCTATCACGCCGGTTGGAGGCAAGTAGAGCCCGCGTCTGCGCAATGACGTGGCGCACTTCGTCCGGCTACCGCGTATCTGCCAGCGCCTGAATCCTTTGAGCGATGCCGGTGAATTTCTGGCTCGCCTCGGTTCGGGTTGCCGGACTGCCCGCGGACACCGAAGAGCAGCGACTTCGCGCATCTACATCGCGCAAGCGCCCCCGTAGGTGGCCATGCAAACTCTTCCGCGGATACGAGTAGTGGCGATACGCCGCCCACGGATGCCCTCGAATAATGCACGGCATGCCAGGCTCCTGCCGTGACGTCGAACTCGAGGCGGTCCATTGGGACCCTAGCGCTGGCGGCCGCGCTTAGGATCCGGACGGCGAAGGTGGTAGGCCGACGCGCTCGCGTATGCGATCGAACGTGTGATGCTCGCGCAGCGGATCCCAACGCGGCTCGACCGCAAGAAACGTGAGCCGCACGTCATGCTCCTGCATCGCCTCCTCCAGGGTCTCGAGCGCGAGGCCGTGCTCGCCAAGCCCAAGGTGGACCAGCGCGCGATGCATGGGCGGCACGTAGCGGCGTCGAGATCGACTCTCGAGCGAGCGCAAGACGGCTCGGGCCCGAGAGGCAGTGCCGGATGCGCCGAGCGTGTAGCCGCGCAGAGCCGCGGCCTCCGTGTTGCCGAATGAGTAGCGCTGCGCCTTGAGAAATTCCCCGAGCGCACGCCGCGCGCGACCGCGCATACCGAGGAGCTTGCCGAGCACGATGCGTGCCACCCAGAAGCGTGGCATCAGCTCCAGAACGCGCTCGAGCGGCATCAGTGCTTCGTCGTAGCGCCGGGCGTTGTAGAGAAACTGCCCCTCGTGGGTGTTGAGGATGGGCGAGAGCGGATCGAGGCGCCGTGCCGCGCGAATCTCCTCGATCGCCGCGCCGTGGCGGGCGGAATTGGAATGCAGGTGCGCGAGGAACATGCGCGCGCTTGAGTCGCTGGGGTTCAGCGCGACGGCCCTGCGAAAGCACTGCTCAGCGCCCCGCCAGCTCCAGTCGTACCAGAACTGCACGACTCCGTACGCAACGTGCGCCTCGGGCAGCGCGGCATTCAGCGCAAGGGCGCGCTGCGCTGCCTCGCGCGCCGGCTTGAAGGAATCATTTGGACGCGCATCACTCGTGATCGCAAGAGTCGCGTAACACATCGCCAACCCGGCCCAGGCCGGCGCGTAGCGTGCATCACCTGCCAGAGCACCTTCAAAGTGCTGGATAGCGCGGCGGATCGCCGGGGCCGTGCGCTGATCGCACAGCTCGCGCCCGCGAAGAAACCGATCGTACACGTCCGGATCCACGGCAGCGGCCGGGACACGCGGAACGGCAAGCTTCAGACGGATCTGCTCGGCGACCGCCTGACCGATCTCGGCCTGAACCTGCAGAATGTGGTCGAGCGGCCGATCGAAGCTCTCCGACCAGACGTGCATCTGATCGCTGGCCCGGATCAGTTGCAGCGTGATCCGCGCGCGACTGCGTTCGTGCCGGACGCTGCCCTCGATCAGGTAGTCAGCGCCGAGCTCCACGGCGATCTCGCCAATGCTCTTTCGCGTACCCCGGTAGCGCAGCACGGACGTGCGCGCGATCACACCCAGTTCCTGCGGCGAGCAGCGCCCGAGCTCGGCGATGAGCTGCTCCGTTAGCCCGTCGCTGAAGTAGCTGCGCCGCGGATCACCGCTCAGATTATCCAGGGGCAGCACGGCGAGCACCGAGCGCACGGGCGAATCGGTGCTCGCGAGCGGCGCTGCCTCCTGCGATCGTGCCTCGGGACGCGCGAGGAACCGATACCCCTTGCGAGGCACGGTCTCGATCCAGCAGGGCTTTGAGGGATGATCGCCGAGGGCGCGGCGAACCTTCCGAATGGCCGTGTACAGCGCCGAGTCTGCTTCGATCACCACGCGGGTTCCCCAGACCTCCCGCACCGCATCCTCGTGGCTGACCAGTCTGCCCGCCCTCTTCACGAGCAGGCACAGCAGCTCGAGCGGTATGCGGTCGAGTTTGACGCGCTGACCTGCGCGACGCAGCTCGAAATTCTCGCTATCGAGCTCGAAGGGATCGAAGTAGAACTTCCCTGCGGCCATCGGTTGCCGTCCTCTCCGCGGGGACCGTGGGCAGAGTTTAGGCGCTCGACCGCTCAACTGGACAGGAAAAGTTCAGAAATCCTTCAGCTCGAATGCAGGACTCCCCTGTCGTTCCGGGCATAGCGTGTCGCCCCTGTCGTGACAACAAGACTTCCCCGGCAGGAGTACATTTATGACGATATGGCAAACGCGCTCACTTCTCGCGGCCCCCGTGCTCGCTTTGGCTCTCGGCGGAGCAGCCCGAGCCCACGCTGGCGAGGCACCCTGCACCAAGGCGCTGCTTCACGGGGACTACGCATTCACGATCACCGGACAGATCTTTCCTCCCGGCAAGCCCGCAATCACCCGCCAGGGCGTGGCCATGACTCATTTCAATGGCGACGGCACACTCACGCAAACCGACTTCGTCATGCAGTATCCGGACATGAGCGGCGGGTCTTCCCCCGTGCCGGGCGAGCCGGATGGCGTGACCCAGTTCAACACCGGCGAGCAGGGCAGTTATCAGGTGTTCGCCAGTTGCACCGGGGAGATGGAGATCGATTTCCCGCCGGTGGGCGCAGGCGGTGCCGTGATTAAGGCGCGGTTCGTGCTGAGCCGTGACGGCAAAGCGATCCATACGGTCGTCTACTCCGCCCAGCCTCCCGGCGCGCCCGGACCCGTTCCTGCGATGATCCAGAGCGAAGGCCACAGACTGTTCAAGTCTTCTGACGGTTGACAGACGCTCGCTCAAGGTCGAGGTTCAGAGCGTCCGAGGTCGAGGTTCAGAGCGTCCGAGCCCCGCTCGTCATCGACGATTTGCTCGCTGCCGCCGGTGTTCCGATTACGTTTACCTGCCTGCGAGGATGCGTTGCTCCTCCTATTCCTATCGGACTTGGGTACGGCGTCCGAAACCGCGACAACGTCCGCTTTCTGCTTGCTTGAACGGCTCGTCGATTGACGGCTCCTGGCCGGGAGGGTGAGTAGGCGCGACACCGACGTCAACGGCCAGTCTCCGCGACTCCGTGCCTCATTCCGCGGTGGGCGCCCGAGGACTGCATAGCCAAAGGGTGTTCCCCGAAGGTCAGGTGGCGCTCCGCAGCGGATTGAGCGTGCAGGCTGCCGCCTCCGGACGCGACCCAGCGGAAATCTGTCCCGTGGGCCGCCGGTGTGCTGACGGGAAACGCCTGGACCGCCGGCTGTTCACCGGCAGCCCAGGCTGCTTCACCTATTGGCCGCCGGCGACGCTCGTCATCGCCTTCAGCGCATCATCCAGCGTAAACGTGTTGGGCTTCTGGATTGGCGGGAAATCCTTGAACGTTGCCGCCCATTTTCCCACGATATCCTGCGCGGCATACACGACGTAGCAGTGCCTTAAGAACCACTCGTAGTACGTATTCGAAGTAACGTCCGCGTACTCAAATGGGTCCGTGCGCAGATTGAACAACTTCGGCACGCGGAGCTTGGTGAAGGGCTCGCCCCAGATGGCCAGCTGGCCGCGGCAGCGCTGCTCGATGAAGATAATCTTCCAGTTATCCATTCTCAGGCCGAGGACGTCGCAGTCGTCGGACAGGTACACGAAGAGCTGCCGCGGTCCCTTCTTCTCTTTTCCAGTCAAATAGGGCACAAAATTGTACCCATCGATGTGATTCTTGTAAGTGCGGCCAACAGCCTGATAGCCCACCTTGAGTTTCTCCACCACATCAGAAGCACCGGCCATCGCAAGGAACGTCGGGAACCAGTCATGGTGCTGGACAATCTCGTTCGAAATCGAGCCGGCCTTGATCTGACCAGGCCACTTCACGAGCATCGGGATGCGGAAGGCTCCCTCCCAGTTGGTGTTCTTCTCGCTGCGGAAGGGCGTGGTGCCAGCATCCGGCCATGAATTGCGATGCGGGCCGTTATCCGTGGAATACATGACGAAGGTGTTGTCGGCGATGCCGAGCTCATCCAGGTAGTCGAGCATCTCGCCGACGTTCTTGTCGTGATCGATCATCGTGTCGTGGTATGGGGACTGCCAGCGCCCCGCCTGCCCCAGGCTTTTGGGCTTCGTATGCGTGTACAAGTGCATGTGTGTGAAGTTCAGCCACACGAAGAATGGCTTGCCGTCATCGTGGGACTTCTTGATGAACTTCTTGGCGGCTGCCACAAACTCATCGTCACAGGTCTCCATGCGCTTCACGTTGAGCGGGCCGGTATCCTGGATCTTCTGCTTGCCGACCTTGCCCCAGCGCTCCTCGACGGTGGGATCATCCTTGTCCGTGGCCCAGCTATGCAGGACGCCACGCGGCCCGAAGTTCTTGCTGAAATTCGGAAATTCCTTCGGGTCGGGGTAGTCGTACATCTCCGGCTCTTCCTGGGCATTCAGGTGATAGAGATTGCCGAAGAACTCATCGAAACCGTGGACTGTGGGCAGCATGTGGTTCAAGTCGCCCAGATGGTTCTTGCCGAACTGGCCGGTCGCGTACCCCTGGTTCTTCAGGGCACCGGCGATGGTGATGGCCTTTTCGGTCATGCCCACGGGTGCCCCGGGGATGCCCACCTTGGATAGGCCGGTGCGATAGACGCTCTGCCCGGTAATGAACGAGGAGCGCCCGGCGGTGCAGCTCTGCTCGCCGTAGGAGTCCGTAAAGCGCATGCCCTCCTTTGCGATGCGGTCAATGTTGGGCGTCTGATAGCCCATCAGGCCGTGCGAGTAGCAGCTTAAGTTCGAGATCCCAATGTCATCCCCCCAGATCACGAGAATGTTGGGTTTATCCGTCTTGGCCATGTTGCGCTCCTGCAATGATGCTTGTGTCCCGCGAGCGTAGGTGATCGCCGGGGGCGATACGAAGTTAGGAGTCAGGGGGCGTCAATGATTCAGCGCGCTCCCTGAAATGTCTAGACTCGCTCCCAATTATTTGGCACCGGTCGCGGCCTAGGTGGGAAAGTCATTGCGCCTCCGCGAGCCGGCGTCGGCAGAGGTCAAGCAGCAACTGCCGCGGTCAAGCAGCAGCTGCCGCGATATCCCGCGACCCTTCGAGGACCCTGTTGCAGCGGCATGACTGTGAGAGGATCGACGACTGCATCGCGCCGTCATTCGCGCAGGCGGATCGCGCCCTCGTTCTCTGGCCGGCGGCCCCGCTTGTCCTTGTAGAAGGCACGGATGCGCGCGAAATCCGCCGCCACGTCCCCCGTGAGGGTGAGGTACGTGTCGATGCCGATGGTGCGTGTCGCATAGTCGATGTAGCCCAGCGCCACCGGCAGGTTGCCGGCCAGCGCGATCCGGTAGAACCCGGACTTCCAGTACTCGGTGCGCGAGCGGGTGCCCTCAGGGGTCACTGCCAGCCACATGCGCTCGTGCTTGGCGAACTCCGCGAGCATCGCCTCGACCAGCCCGGATCGCTGGTCGCGCCGGATTGGGATGCCGCCGAGGCTTACCAGGAGCCGGCGCACCGGCCAGCGGAAGATGGTGTGCTTGCCCACCCAGCGTGCCGGCAGCGCGGTGCCTATCTTATAGACCACGCCGATGAAGAAATCCCAGTTCGACGTGTGCGGATACACGACGATGATGCCCTTGGGCGCCGGCAGTGGCACCAGGACGCTGCGCCAGCCGCACAGCCGCAGGATTCCGAGCATGCAGCGCCGTGCCGGCGAAGGGGGCAGTTCGAGAGGTACTGGGGGATGCGACTCAGTCAATGTCTAGGCAACCGGCGAACTCGGCACCGCGTGCATTCCTGTTGGGTGGCGGCACCATCGGGGGCGGCGCGCGCCGTACTTTCTTATTGTCGGCCACGGCGTCAGTTTAGCTCCTGCGCCCGGATAAGGCACCGCAGCGGGCACGGCCAGATTCGGGGAAGTGTGTCTTCCGTTCCTGGCCCGAAGGGGCAGCCCCGGGACCCGCACCGTGGCAAGCTGGTACCCTGCCAACGAAGGAGTGCTGATACCGCGGCGTCCTGGCCGGAGATCGGAATGAATTCGACACAATTGCAGCGCGAACTGGAGATGGCCGAAGAGCAGCTCGCCGCGCTGCGCTCTGGCAAGCGCCGGCCCGGCACCTATGGACCGCCCGTTTCCAGCGGCAGCGGCATGAAGGTCGCGATCGATCAGCAACTCAGGAAGATCGAGAACCTGAAGCAGCAGCTGAAGAAGTCCCCCAAGAAGTAGCCAGCGCGCAGATGAAGCTCGCACGCGTCATCGCAGACTTCGCTCTCCGCATCGCCACGGTCGCCGTGATTGCGTCCGTAACACTTGTCATTTTTATGGCGATGCACGCGCTCGACGTGCCGATTCATTTTGACCCCGTAGTGCAAGTGCTCGCAGTGGCCTGCACGGTGGCATGGAGCCTGTGCCGGGGCAGCACCCCGCTCGCAGAGATCCAGCGAGTGCTGAACATCGGTAGGTTCAATGCTGACCGCTCCGGACCGCCAAAGAGCCACCGCGGAAGGAGCGCCGCCGCCCATGGAAGCTGATGCCGCCAGGACCGAACAAGGCTCCGGCGCGACCCCCGCGCGGCCGACGCTGCCGCAGGCACTGCTGGTACTCGGCGCGGTGGTGGTCGGGATCGGCGGCTACATCGCGCTGAGCACGACGCTGGGAATCCGCGAGTCCTATATCGGCTTCGTGTTTGTCTTCCACTGGCTGAGCCTGGAGCACGGAAGGCCCCAGCGCCTGCCCGCCATCGTCCTCGGCGCGTGTTTTGGCCTGGCATGCGCGTGGCTGCTGCAGTACGCGCTGCACTCGCCCCAGATCGCGCTGCTGCTGCCGCTGTTCCTGGCGGCCGTCGCGTTCTCGATCGTGTGCCTGGTGATGGGCTGGCTGCCCTGGGTGATGAATACGCCGGCGATGCTGATTCTGACGGTCTTCACCATCCCGCACATCCAACAGGGAGCGGACTTCCCCCGGCTGTTCCTCGCCCTCGCCTTCGCGGTGGTGTACTTCGGCGTGTTCGTCGGCGCGCTGACCCGATTGGCTGCCCGCAGCAAGCCCCGCCGGACCTAACAACCAGTCCCGCAACCTGGCCGCTCGAGAACTCCCGGGCGGTGTTGGAAACGTAGGCCGCCACCTACACCAACTGACGTGGCAGGCCCATCGCGCCCGCGTTGACACTTGCTTACTCTTTAGCTTGAACGCAAGAGCTTCAACCCGAATTCACATCGCAGGGGAGTGTCATGCTGCATTACGCCGTGGTTTTCCTGGTGATCGCCCTGATTGCCGCAGTGCTCGGGTTCGGCGGCATTGCGGCCGGCGCCGCGGGCATCGCCAAGATCCTGTTTTTCGTGTTCCTGGTGATCGCCATCATCACGTTCTTCGTGGGACGCGCTCCGCGGGTTTAAGCCGTCGCACCAGTTCTAACTTGAAGGGAATCCACATGAGAATCGTAAGGTCGCACCTGGTTGTGGCGCTGGCGCTGGCATCGGCATTGGCGCTCGCGGCCTGCAACCAGGCCAAGAGTCCGGAGCAGGTAGCCAAGGACACCTCTGCCGCGCAGCAGAAGGCCAGTGAAGCCACCACAAAGGCGGAAGAAAAGGCGGATGAGAAGGTGGCGAGCGCGCAGTCGGACGTCAATGCCGAGCGCAAGGATGCCGCACACACGGAGGCCGTGCAGTCGGAGAAGGTGGCCGACACCAAGGCCGAAGGAGATCACAAGGTGGCGTTGGCGCAGTGCGAACGCCTGAGTGGCGACGCCCAGAAATCGTGCAAGGACCAGGCTGACGCGGCCTACAACACTGCGGAAGCACAGGCGAAGCAGGCCAAGGCCGCATCGGATCCGAAGCCCTGAAGTCAGGCCCCGCACCCTTCAGCCGGTGCGGGGCCTGCCCGTAATCACGCCATCGGCGTCACTCGCCGGGCGCGGGCTACTCCTGCAGCGTGCAATCCCTCGATTCACGCCCCCAGGGCCCGGTGCAATGCACCACCACGCCGTGGATCGCCTGCGTCCCGAAATGATTACTTGCCGGCACCCCGAAGGCGAGCGTGAAGTTCGAGTATTTCACGTCCCCGCCGCCGAGCACGCAAATAGTCAGCGGTGACGGATTGCCGAACGGCGCCGGACTGCCGTTGCCGGTGATCGTTGCGGTACCGACGACGACGAAACCCTCGGTGATTGCCGGGCTGAACTTCGGACAACTCGTCATCCAGTCCGAACTCACTACCCCGTCGGTCATGGTGATGTGGTGGGTATGGGCGCCCCGGGTGCTCGGGTCATCCTTGTTGACCGTCCCCTGCGTAATCCCGTAGTCCGAGGTCTCCATGTTCATCGCCGCAGAGAATCGGGCCGTACCGTGCTTTTCGTCCACGTCCAGGGACCACTTGCCGCGCATCTCATAGGGTCCGCCCTTGGTGAGGGCCGCGGACGGGGTGTAGTCGTTGATCAGGCCCACGTACTGCACCGCGGGCTGCAGGAACGCAGACTGCAGGTAGACCTGCCGCTCCTCCACGGGGCCGCCGGCGGCGGTCGCAGATACCACAACCGCACCGCCTACCAGGAACCACTTCAGTGCTGAGATTTTCATCGGAACGCCTCCAGGTCAGTTGTTGCCGCGGCGCGCCCTGAGCCGGCGGTGTCGTTGTTGGTTTACCGGATCAGGCCCCGGGGTGCCTGATCTTGCGGTGGGCTGCCCCAACATCGGCGCGCCGCTACGGGGTGCGCAAACGGCAAAGCACGGCATTGAGGCCGCTGCGCGTATATGCCGCCTTATGCGGTGCGGTGCGGAGCATGGCGCCTGCCTGGCGGGCCTAGCGGCTGCCGTGCTCAAGGTCTGAAGGCGGCCGGGAGCCCGCGGTGCCGGCCGGGCGTTGCCCGCAGGCGTATCATCCCCGCGCACCCTCACATGCCGGATCGGAAGGCGCGTGGACGAATCTCAGCGCATTACCCCCGGGGACCACAGTCGCAACCCCCGCGAAGACCGCCTCGATTCCTGGAAGAAGATTGCCTCCTACCTGAAACGCGATGTCAGCACGGTGCAGCGCTGGGAGCGCCGCGAAGGGCTGCCCGTCCACCGCCACCTGCACGACAAGCAGGGCTCGGTCTTTGCCTTTCGCAGCGAACTGGACAGCTGGTGGCAAAGTCGTCGCAGCGGCCTGGCTGAAGCTACCCCAGCCCCCGGACCGTCCACATCCATCCCATCCGCTTTGGTGGGGCGGCCACGCGCGATCGGTCGGCTGCTATGGGGACTCTTGGCGACGGGAATCGCGGGCGCGCTCGCCTGGGTCATGCTGCATCACGAGACCCACTGGCGCAGCCCGCTGGAGGAGGCCCGCTTCACCCGACTGGCCGACTTTCCCGGGTTCATGCAGGCTGCCGCGGTGTCGCGCGACGGACGCTGGGTTGCCTTCCTGGGGGACCGGGATGGTCGCACGGATGCCTGGGTGAGCCAGCTGGGCAGCGGCCTGTACCGCAATCTGACCCGCGACCAGGCGCTGGAACTGGTCAACCCCTCGATCCGCACGCTCGGGTTCACGCCCGACTCGTCACTGGTTTCGATCTGGACACGCGGATCGGACGGCTCGCAGCCGGGCGACGTCAACATCATTGCCGTGCCGACGGGCGGGGGCAAAACCGCGCCCTACCTGCGCGGAGTCGCCGAATTCGACTGGTCGCACCAGGGAACCGCGCTGGTCTACCACACGACCGCACCCGGGGATCCCCTGTTCGTGCGCGGCGCCGGCCCGGGCGGCGGCGCCGATCGCAAGATCTACGGCGGGCCGGCCGGCGTGCACTGCCATTTCCCGGTGTGGTCGGCGGGCGATGACTACATCTACTTCATCCGCGGAGTTCCCCCGGATGACTGGGACCTGTGGCGCATCCGCCCCACCGGCACGCAGCCGGAGCGGCTGACGCACCAGCACGCACGGTTGTCCTATCCGGTGGTGCTCGATAGTCACACGCTGGCCTATCTTGCGACGGATGCCGACGGCTCCGGCCCCTGGATGTACGTGCTTGATCCGGAGCAAGGACCCGCGCACCGTGTCAACTCGGGGCTCGAGAACTTCACCTCGCTGGCCGCCAGCGCCGACGGCCGCAAGCTGGTGGCCACCATATCCACCCCGCGCGACAGCCTGTGGCGTCTGTCCACGGCTCCGGATCACTCCGACGTTGCCATCCGCGAGGGGCCCGTGAAGCTGATGACGAACGCGGCCACGCCGCGGCTGTCGGGGAGCACGCTGGTCTACACCGCGACAAGCGCCGATACCGAAGGGATCTGGGTCAAGCGCGGTGACAGTGCCCGTGAGATCTGGCGCAGCCGGCGCGCCCATGTGCTCAGCGCGCCTGCGATCTCGGACGACGGCGCGCGCATTGCCTTCAGCACCGCCGAGGACGGCAAGACCGTACTCAACGTGGTGGAGCTTGATGGCTCGCACTACCGGCGCATCACCGACTCGCTGGCGCTGCGCGGCAGCGCCGCGTGGTTTGCGGACGGACAGTCGGTACTCCTGGCTGTCGTGTGGGACGGGGAGCCCAGGCTGACCCGGATCTATCTGAATGGCGAGCCGCCGGCGCCATTCGTGGCGGAGTACTCCCTCGACCCGGTGTGGTCACCGGACCATCGCTTCGTGGTGTATTCCGGTGCGGACATCGGCACGACCTTTCCGCTGCGGGCCGCGGCGGCAGATGGCAGGCCCCATCCGATCCCCGGGGTCATGTTGACGCGCGGGGCACGCCGCGTGGCCTTTTATCCGGCCTCCGAGTCGCTCGTCATCCTGGATGGAGAGATCGGCCACAAGAACTTCTGGCTGCTCGATCTTGCCACCGGCGCCAAACACCTCCTCGCGCAGCTGCCCGCGGACGAGGAGGTACGCGATTTCGACGTGTCCGCCGCCGGCTCGGAAATCGTGTTCGACCGCGTCGAGGCCAGCTCCGAGATGGCCGTGATTGACCGGACCGTTCAATAAGTAGGATCGGTCCCCGTGCCCTGGACGGATCCGCGCCCTTAAGGAGGCCCCACCTGACATAAGGGCCGCCGCCGCCCCCCCCTAAAGGGCGCCATGCGGTAAAATCGTTCCCGCGATACCGCATTCGCGATGGACCCCGGACAAGAAGAATAAATGGACTTTGCACAGGCCTTGCGCCCCCGGACCGGTAGCGCCGCCAGCGGTAACGTCTCGGAGTTTCGGTTCGCCCTGAGACGGGTCGTCTGGATCGTGTGCCTGACGGCAGGCGCGACCCTGTTCGCCCCGGCCACGCACGCCCAATCGGCCGACCCGGCCGACCAGGTCTGTGCGCGCTCTGCGGCAGGCGCGGTGCTGCAGGACCCGCCCAGCCTGCGCAGCCAGAACGGCGTGCTGGAGGTCACCTTCCAGTTCAAGACGACCGTCGATCTACAGGGGCTCACGCGCTACTGCTTTGTGAGTGATGCGGGGCTGGAAGCCCCCACCCTGCACGTGTCCCCGGGCGATCAGCTCATCATCCATCTGCAGAACACCCTGCCCGCCGCGGCGGCGGGGACGCAGTCGGTAGCGAAGCTGCACCGCACAGCCGCCGCGCTCGCCAGCCCCAACAATGACTGTGCGGCCGGGGCAATGGGCCCGGACGTGACCAACCTGCACTTCCACGGACTGAACGTCCCGCCCACCTGCCACCAGGACGAGGTCATCAATACCCTGGTGCAGCCGGCGGAAACCTTCGACTACACCGTGCAGGTGCCGGCTGATGAGCCGACGGGACTCTATTGGTATCACCCACACCCGCACGGCTTCAGCAACCTCCAGGCCCTGGGCGGTGCTACCGGCGCGATCATCGTCGATGGCATCGAGAACGTCGTGCCGGCCGTCGCCGGCCTGCCCCAGCGCGTGCTGGTGTTCCGTGACCAGAAGCTCGCCGGTACTTTCGACCCGCGCGGCCCGGCGCACGACGTGTCGGTGAACTATGTGCCGGTGACGGCGCCCGCCCTCACCCCGGCCGTGATCCAGACACCGGTCGCCACCACCGAGTTCTGGCGGGCACTGAACGCCTCCGCCGACACGCTGCTGCAACTGCAGTACCTGGTCGATGGTATCGCCCAGCCCATGCAGCTGGTGGCGCTGGATGGCGTGCCGATCGGCCAGGGCACCGGGGCGATCCAGTCGGTGACGCAGACCAGCATCGCGCTGGCGCCGGGCGCGCGTGCCGAGTTCATCGTGGTGACACCCAGGGCCGGCCAGACGGCGCAGCTGATCACCGAGTCGGTCGACACCGGGCCTGCCGGAGCGCCGCACCCGATGCGACCGCTGGCCAATGTGCTCGCCCAGGCCAACACCGCCGGCACCGCCCGGCTCGGGCAGGTGCGCACCACGGTGCGGCTGACGCGCTTTGCGCAGGTGGCCGCGGACGCACCCGACGGGCGCCGCACGCTGTACTTCTCCGAGAGTGGCCCGGGACAGGCAGCCGCCTACTTCATTACCGTGCAGGGCCAGGTGCCGGCGGCCTACCAGATGGGCGCGGCACCGGCCATCGTCCTGCACCAGGGCACTACCGAAGACTGGACCGTGGAGAATCGCAGCCTCGAAGACCACGTCTTCCACATCCACCAGACACGGTTCCAGACCCTGGCGATCAACGGCGCCCCGGTCAGCGACCCGGCACTACGCGACACCATCAACGTGCCCCACTGGAGCGGCAGCGGCCCCTACCCGAGTGTGAAGCTGCGCATCGACTTCCGCGCCGCGAACATCGTGGGCACCTTCGTCTACCACTGTCACATCCTGTCGCACGAGGACCTGGGGATGATGGCGGCCATCCAGGTCCTGCCCTCCGGCGTAGCCACGACCAGCACCCTCACCGCCTCCGCATCCGAGACGCTGCCGGGCACAGCGCTGACCCTGACGGCCCGCGTGGTCGCGGCGAGCGCGGGAAGCGCGCTTGGGGGGACGGTGCAGTTCTTCGACGGTGATACGCCGCTCGGGGATCCGGTAGCTCTCGCCGGCGGACAGGCCACCCTGTCCACGCAGCTTGCCGCCTACGGAAGTCACGCCCTCTCGGCGGCGTACTCCGGGGACGGCACGCGCAACCAATCGCTGTCCCAGTCGGTCCCCGTGGCCGTCGAGGACTTCACGCTCAGTGCCCCGAGCGTAGTCATCCAGCAG
This sequence comes from uncultured Pseudomonadota bacterium, assembly GCA_963741745.1. GTDB lineage: Bacteria > Pseudomonadota > Gammaproteobacteria > Steroidobacterales > Steroidobacteraceae > 13-2-20CM-66-19. The sequence goes on from CAVUJF010000003.1 coordinate 43,117, forward strand.
GGACACTCCGCGAGCGTGCCGGTGCAGATGACCACCTCGAGCGGGTTCTCGAGCGTCGTCGATTTCAGCTGCAGCGTACCGGCAAACCTGCCGGGGACCACGTGCACGGTCAGCCCGTCCTCCCTCAGCGGCACAGGCTCGGTCACCCTGCAGATCAGCACCCGCGCGATGGCCGCGCTCGGTTCAGCCGCGACCGGACTGCCAGGCACGCTGGCGGCACTTTGCTGTCTGTGTATTCCCTGGCGCCGGCGCCGCCGGGCAGCGGTGCTCGGGGCGGCACTGTGCGGGATCGCGCTGCTGGTCATCGGTTGCAGCGGCTCGCACCCGGCTGGCACCGGCACGCCGCCCGGCAACTACACGCTCTCAGTGACCGGCAGCTGCGGCAGCGATGCGGCACCGATCACCCACACGCTCTCCGTGGCGGTGCAGGTCCTGTAGCCGGGGGCATCGGCACCGGCGTCGCCGGTTACCAGATGCCGCCCAGCGCCACGGTGATCGCCTCGCCGTTGACGCCTCCGGCCGCGTCACTGCACAGGAACGCGATCACCTGCGCGACTTCGCGCGGCTCCAGCACCCGGTTTTGCGGGTAGATCGCCGCACGCTCACGCCACACCTGCTCGACGCTGATGCCGCGGCGCGCCGACTCGGTCTGCGCGGAGCGCTCGGCCATTGCCGTGCGCACCCAGCCGGGCAACACGGCATTGGAGGTGACCCCGAACGGGCCGGCATCCTGGGCCACCGCGCGTGCCAGCCCGATGACGCCATGCTTGGAAGCGGTGTAGGCACTGCCGGAGCGCTCCGCCTTCTCCCCCGCGGTGGAACTGGTGTAGACGAGGCGCCCGAAGCCGCGCTGGCACATGCCCCCGACCGTGAGTCGCGTGAGCTCGAAGGGGCCGTCGAGATTCACGCGCATCGTCTCGCGCCACACCTGCGGGTCCTGCTCCCATACGAGCCGCTCGTGGGCCGAGCCGATGCCATGGTTCACGACCAACACGTCGATGGGCCCGAGGCGTCGCTGCGTCTCGGCAACCGCCAGCGCACAGCCTTCGGCGGTTCCAAGGTCGGCCGCGACATACTCGAGCCCGACCGCGGCGAGCTCGGTGGCGCTGCGGGCTGCGATCATCACGCGCACGCCCGCCGCAGCCAGCAGCAGTGCCGCCTCGCGGCCGATGCCCCGGCCGCCACCCGTCACCAGCGCCACGCGTTCGCCCACCTGAAGTAGCTTTCGGCAAGGGGCCGCGCAAGGTCAGCCCGAGGGCTGCGATTCTGCCACAGCGCGCACAGTCCGAGGTGCCGCTGGGGTGCCCGCACCGCTAGGCGTGGGCGCGCACCCAGCGCAGCAGGTCCGCCTTTCCCATCGCCCCGGACTGCCGTGCCACCTCGCGGCCGCCCTTGAACATCACCAGGGTGGGAATGCTGCGGATCGCGAACTCCCCGGCGAGTGCCGGTTCTGCCTCGGTGTTGAGCTTGGCCAGGCGCACCTGCGGCTCCAGTTCGGCGGCGGCCGCAGCGTAGTGCGGGGCCATCATCTGGCACGGCCCGCACCAGGGGGCCCAGAAATCCACCACCACCGGAATGTCGCTGCGCCCGACTTGTACCCGGAACGAGGCCTGGCTGAGTTCGACTACCTGGCCGCCGAACAGGCCCTGGTGGCAGTGCCCGCAGCGGGGCGAGTCCGCCAGGCGGGCCGCCGGAATGCGGTTGACCTGCTGGCAGTGCGCACACACGACATGGAGTGATTCGGCCATTACCGCACCTTGGGGCGCCCCCGGCGGCAATTCAAGGTTCGGTCCACCGGGCGGGAGCCTCCACGTCTCCTGACAACGAGTCGGCGCCATTACGGCCAGTCGGCCGGATGGAGCGGCACACCGGCACCGCCCGTCAGCCCGGGGTGCGCAGCGCTCCGGCGTAGCGTACCCGGCCGCCGGCGACCTCAAGCTCATGCGTGGCACAGCCGGGCCAGTCACGCCGTGAATGTGCCGTGATCAGGATCGCCACGCCCTGCAAGGCAAGACGGCGCAGCCGCCGCGCCAGCACGACCCGCGTGCGCGCGTCCACGCTGTCGAAAGGTTCATCGAGCAGTAGCAGCCGTGGGCCGCGCACGAGCGCCCGCGCAAACAGCACCAGCCGGGTCTGCCCATAGGAAAGCTCGCCCAGCCTCCGCCCCGCCCACCGCGCCAGGCCAAGGCCACGCAGGACGCGTCGCGCCGCCTCGCGGTCGGCCCGCGTGAAGCTGCGCTGCAGTCCGATGCTTGCATGGCGGCCCGAGAGCACCACCTCCGCGACGGTGTAGTTGCGGGGATAGCTGGCGTGGATGTACGGCGCGGAAATGCCGGTGCGCGCGCGGAAATGCGCCAGCGCCACGCCCGGCAGGACTCCCGCACGCTCGATGCTGCCGCCGGCAGCGACGCCGTGGTCGCCGTAGAGCGTCCGCAGCAGCGTCGTCTTACCCGAGCCATTCGGGCCGTGAATCACCCAGAACTCGCCGGCGTGCACGCTGAAGGACACCTCGCGCAGGACGTGAAGGCCCTCGAGGTACACGTGCGCCCGCTGCAGGCGCACCAGCGGCGCACGGCTTCTCCCTGGCCTCGCGCGGTTGCCGCGCGGCTGCGCTGCGCCGCGGCCGCGACGAAGCCTGTCTCCCCAGTACATTCGTGCGGCAACGCCGATGCGCCCGCGATAAACGACGCACCCCTCGCGCAGCACGAGTGCGTGTGTCGCCGTGGGCGGAATGTCCGCCGGTTCGTGCGTGGCGAGCACCACGGGCAGGTGGCCGCGCAGGCGCCCAAGCCAGCGCGCCAGCAGGGCATGATTCTTGGGATCAAGCCCGGTGAATACTTCATCGAGTACGAGCAATGCGGGGCGCGTGATGAGGGCGCGCTCCAGCAGCACCATGCGCCGCTGTCCGTAGGACAGGTCCAGGAACCGCCGCCGGGCGAGATGGCCGATGCCCAGCCGCCTGAGCATGCCCTGCACGCGGCGCCGCTCGGCCGCACTCAGCGCATCCAGCGGAATATCGGTCGCATACAGACCGGTCCCGACCACTTCCTCCACCGCCATGTTCCAGCCATAGCGTTCGTACTTGTCCTGCCGCTCCGGGCCCAGGTAGGCAATGTGCTGCTTCACCTCGACGGGGACGTCGTGCCATTCGGAATGCAGCCGCCAGCGCAGCTGCGGGTGCGCTGCGGGGGTGGGACGCACGATCCCTGCAATCAGCTTCAGCAGCTGCGTCTTGCCGCTGCCGTTCTCACCCAGCACGATCCAGCGCTCCCCGGGACGGATCTGCCAGTGAATATCGCTCAGCACGTGCCGGCCCGCGCGCTCCAGCGAAGCGCCGGCGACGTGCACCTGCAGATAGTGCATCGCGCTGGACACCCTGGGCCTGCGACCCGAACGGCTCAGCCGGCGGGGCGCGCGCGGCAGCGCGCCGCCTTCAGGGCGCAGTCGGTGGCGGCTCCGGGTGCGACATCACGGCTGATGCGCCGCTCCCAGTGCCGATTTGAAGACGCGCCCGTCCTTCATGACGAAGCGAACGTCCTTGAGCACGCTGACATCGGCCAGCGGGTCGCCCTGCACGGCGATCACGTCCGCGTACGCGCCCGGGGCGATGACGCCAATCCCGCGCTGTTGCAGCAGTTCGGCGGCGCGCCCCGTTGCCGACTGGATTGCCTGCATGGGCGTCATGCCGAACTCGACCTCGCGCGCGAATTCCTGGGCGATTGGATCGCTCCACACGAAGCCACCCACGTCGGTGCCGAATGCGATCTTGACCCCGGCGCGCAGCGCCTTGCGGAACGACACCCCGTGCACGGCCACGCGCTTGCGGTCGCGCTGGCCACTGGGCGTGTTCTCCGGATCGAGGTCGTAGTAGTACACCGCCAGCGTCGGCACGTACCAGGTGCCCTGCTTCACCATCTGCGCGATCTGCGCGTCGGTGAGCTCGAGGCCATGTTCGATCGAGTCGCAGCCGCCATCGAGCGCGCGCTGCAGGCCGAGGCCGTTGTAGGCGTGACAAGCGACCCGGCGACGCCAGCCGTGGGCCTCGTCGACGATGGCACGTAGCTCCTCGACGGTCAGGGTGGGCTGCGATACCAGGTCCCCGTTCTCGTCGACCCAGGAGCGATGCGTCATGTAGACCTTGATCCAGTCGGCGCCGTGGTCCAGCTGCTCGCGTGCCGCCTTGCGCGCCTCCACCGGGCCATCGATCAGCTGTACACCCTTGGGCACGCTGATCTCCGGCGCATACCCCTCCAGCTGGTAGCCGCCGGTCGATGAGATCGCGCGCGTCGCGACCAGCATCCGCGGCCCGGGGATATAGCCCTCCTCGATCGCCTGCCGGATGCCGACGTCGCCATAGCCGGCACCCTCGGTCTCCACGTCGCGGATGGTGGTGAAGCCCTGCTCGAGCGCGCGGCGTGCGGCGACCACCGCGCGCGCGACGCGGTAGGCCGCCGGGTACTTCAGCAGCTGCACGTCGTAGCCGCCGGCCTCGGGCACCTCGCCCTGCAGGAAGATGTGCGTATGGCAGTCGATCAGGCCGGGCAGCACCGTCGCGCCGCCCAGGTCGATCAGCTGCGCACCGGCCGGCAGCGCGTGGGCACCGGCGCCATAGACGTCCGTGATGCGGTTGCCGCGAATGACGATCTCCTGGTTGCGTCGCGGCGCGGCACCGGTCCCGTCAATCAGTGCTGCCGCCCGCAACACCAGCACTGCGGGACTTGCCTGCGGCACGGACGTGGGAGTCTGCGCGCAGCACAGCTGCGCCACGGCGCAGCCGGCGAGGCTGAGGAGAATGGAACGCATCGTCGTACCTCGTTCGTTTTCCGCGTCGTCGCGGGTCAGTTGTGCACGCCGGTCGCCGGTCGCCCGGTGGCGCGCGAGCGCACGGTCGCTTCCGCCAGGTAGTCATCGACGGAGCCTGCCAGCGCGCGGCGCTCCATCACGTGGGTCTCGACGTGCGGATCGGCCGCGCCCGCGCGCCGCGCTGCTGCGAGCGCCAGCTCGCGCGACACGCGCTTGGCATCCTCGATGGCCGCCTGCGGCTCGGCGTAGTCGCGAATTCCGGCAGGGTCGTGCACGCGGAACACCTTGAACGTCGGCTGGTTCACCAGCACGTCGCAGACCTCCGAGACCACGCCGGCCACCGCGCCCACCGCGTTGCACACCGCGGCGTGCTCGGGCACGAACAGCTGCGCGCCCAGGCGGCGCGCGACTTCCGGGAAGTACGCCGCGGCGGGGGCCCCGATTGCCACCAGCGGCGTCGCCAGCTGCAGCCGGGCATCGACAATACTGGAGAACTTCTCCCCGGCGGTGGTGCGCTCAAGCAGGGCCCCAAGCGGACCCCAGCGCCCACTACTGGGCTCGATACCCGGGTCCTGCGCCAGCGCACATTCGAGCACCACCCGTGCCGCCTTGCGCAGCACGTACTCGTAAGTGCGCTCGCAGATCTGCTCCGGGGTGTCCTTGTCCCTGCGGGCAAGGGCGTTGCGCTCCTCGGTCGCGAGGATCGCCGCCCCGAAATGCGCCGCCTCCCGGCTCCATCCCTGCTGACGCCCAAGTACGTGCATGGCGTCGCTGGGAGTGAATCCGGCGATGGTCGCCAGTCCGCGGTCAACCAGCCGGCGCAGCGCATCGGCGGCAGGTCCCGAGCGTGCGACCAGCGAGAGACGCCGCGGCACCAGTTCGAGACTTTCCCAGATGCGGCGCTCGACCCTATCCAGCGGCGTGCCCGGATCGCGCCCGGGGTTGCGATGGGCGAACTGCGTGGCATGCGGCGGCGGGTACTCCTCGGCCGCCAGCAGGGTGAGTTCCGCGAGCACCTGCGGGAACTGCGTGGCCAGCAGGCTCAGCGGCATCGTCTTGCGTGGACCGACACTGAGGCGCCGTTCGCGGTCGAAGCCGACCTCGCTGTCGCCGCCCAGGCCGCAGGTATGCACATCGATGGCCTCGATCATCGTGCGCCAGCCGCCGATCACGGCCCCTTCGGCGCGCACGACCGGGCGGCCGGCCAGCACGATGGCGACATCGGTGGTGGTCCCGCCCATGTCCGCGACCAGAAAGTCCTGCAGTCCCTGCAGGAATCCGGCACCCACCACGCTCGCAGCAGGCCCTGACAGCACGGTCTCGACGGGGTATTCGAGGGCTACCTCGGCGCGCATCAGCGTGCCGTCCCCCTTGACGATCATCACCGGCGCTGCGATCGACTCGCGCTGCAGTACGCGGCGCAGCGCCTCGAGCAGGTGTGCGATCTGCGGCGTGAGGCGCGCATTCAGCGCCGCCGTGAGCGCCCGCTTCGGGGCATCCAGCTGCGAGCTGAGCTCGTGGCTGCAGGTGACCGGCTTCGGGCAGATGGCGCGGATGCGCTCGCGCGCACGCCGCTCGTGGGCAGGATTGCGCACCGAGAACATCGAGGCGACCGCGAATGCCTCGACCTGTGCGCCGTGCTCGCGCACCGCGGCATCGATGGCCGCCTCATCCAGCGGCTGCGTCTCCTCGCCCGTACCATCGTGGCCGCCGCCCACGCGCACCACCACGCCACCGCCCCCGCGCCGCAGGTTGGAACGCTCCACCATCTTTTCGTCGAAGCCGATGAGGATGGTGCAGATGGAGCTGAAGCGGTTTTCCACCACGGCATTCGTGGCCAGCGTGGTCGACACCGATACCAGCGAGATGTGCTCGCGCCGTGCCCCCTCGGGCAGCCTGGCGAGCACCGCCCGGATAGCCCCGTCGAGCCCGACCGACAGGTCCCAGGGGGTGGTGAGGGACTTGGCGCTCGCGACCACGCGGCGCTGCCCGTCCAGGGCCACCGCATCGGTGTAGGTGCCCCCGGTATCAACCCCGATGCTGAATTCCTGCGGCATCTCCCGCACGGGGGTCGGGGCGGTCACGCCAACCCTCGCTTCGCACAATGCGCTCGACTTAACATGACGATAGGACCGACGCCTTTCCAAAAAACCGGGCGATGTTAACCTGTAGACCCATTTTATTCCGACCGGGCTTCCGTTGGCGCAACTGATCGCAGCTTTGCGGCGCGGCCGCCGCAGGAGAGGGTACCAGGCCCGATGAACAGCTCCGTCCACCAGACCGAACAGCTGCTGTTCCTGGTGCTGGTACAGACCATCGTAATGATCGGCGCTGCACGCTTGGGTAACACCATTCTAAGGAGAATGGCCCAACCCGGGGTGGTCGGGGAGATCCTCGCCGGCCTATTGCTGGGGCCGTCGCTCTTCGGTCACTTCTTCCCGGAGGCCTCGCGCGCGCTGTTCGGCGAACACCCCTCCCCACCGATCGTCATCATCAGTCAGATCGGGCTCATCCTGCTGATGTTCCAGATCGGCATGGACTTCGAGTTCGGTCACCTCAAGGCGCGGCGCAACCTGCGCGCCGTGGCCGCCGTGACGGTCGCCTCGGTCGTAATCCCGCTACTGCTCGGATTTCTCATCGGCCACCTGTCCCACCAGGACCTGGCACCGGGGATCGATGTTACCGTGTACAGCCTCTTCTGCGCGGTCGGTCTCGCCATCACGGCAGTGCCCATCCTGGGCAGGATCCTGCGCGAGTACGGGCTCACCCGATCCGAGGTGGGCGTGGTGGCGATCTCGGCTGCGGCACTAAACGACGTCGTGGGCTGGATATTGCTGGCCGGCGTGTCCGCGTATGCCGTGGCCCGCCTCTCCGGCGTACATGTAATCCTGCAATTGGCCGGGCTCGGGCTCTTCGTGCTGGTGCTGTGGTTCGTGGCGCGGCCACTCATCGACCGCCTGCTGGCGCGGGGCGTGCAGGGCGACGGCACCCTGAAGCCGAACCTGATGGCGGGCGTAATCTGCCTCATGTTCGCTGCCGGGATCTGCACCTATCAGTTGGGGATCTTCGCCATCTTCGGCGGCTTTGCGGCAGGGCTGCTGTTCCATCGCCATGCGGCATTCGTGGCCGCGTGGCACCGCCAGGTCGGAGCATTCGTGCTCGTGTTCTTCCTGCCGGTGTTCTTCACCTTCACCGGCCTGCGCACCAATGTGCTCGGCCTCAACACGGCTGCCGATCTGCAGTGGCTCGCCATCGTGCTGCTCGCGGCCACCCTGGGAAAGATCATTCCGGTCTACCTGGCGGGGCGCGCCACCGGTTTCGACTCAGTCCACAGCTGGACGCTGGGGAGCCTCATGAACACCCGCGGACTGATGGAGTTGATCGTGCTGAACATCGGGTTCGACCTGGGGTTCATCCCCCCCCAAGGTATTCACCGTGCTGGTCATCATGGCCGTAGTGACCACACTCATGACCGGACCGCTGCTCAAATTGCTGCTGCCGCGGACCGGGCACGTGATCCCGCAGGCCATGGGCGCCTGAAGCCTTGGTATCCGCGTGTGTCTGCGGCGCTGCTGCGTCGAGGCGTTCGCTTGGCCCCATTGTGCGAAGTGCTAAGCTCCGGGGCGTGTTTTGCACTACCCGCAACAGCCGCGACCACTCCGTGCCTACGTTTCTCGCCGCGCGCGCCGTAAGCCGCGGTGCCCGCATGCGGCCGCAGGGCTGGCGCGCGTGGCTGCCGTGTGCCGCACTCATCGCCGCCGCCCTCACCTGCTCCTGCACCATCGTCAAGAAGATGGGCCCGGAGGACGATACCGCCAAGCGCGCCGCCCAGCTGCAGGATCTGCAGCTGAAGGTCATGCGCTTCGGCGACGAGTACGCGGGTCGCATCCTGGTGCCCATCCGCAAGTTCCAGAGCGACACCGCCTCCCCCGGCGAACGCCTCGCGGCCCAGAACTGGCTGGTGCAGCAGACCAACGCCGCGTACACGATTGCCACCGGCCAGAACGCGGTGACCAATGCGCTCGACATGGTGGTGCTGACCACGATGAGTCGCATGGCCATTGACGACGGCACGGTCGAGGAGGAGTTCGGCGACCGCGTCCACGCGCTGCGGGAGGTGTACGCGATACTGGAGCCGGAGTCCTGGGAACTCCTGGAGGGGGCCATCACGCCCGAGCAGCTCAAGGCGGTGCATGCGGCGCTGGATGACTGGCGCGCCAAGAACCCGCATGTGAACTCGGTTTCGTACGTGCACTTCCGCGACTTCGTCTCCTCACCCGAGGCGACCAAGTCGCGTGACCTCACCGGCGGCAGCGGGCTGCTGTCGCTGCTGGGCCTTGACCCCTTGAGTTCCCTCGACCCGACCGTGCAGGAGATTGCGCGCACCCGCCAGGCGGTCGAGCGCGCGATGTACTTCCTGCAGCGTTCGCCGCAGCTCCTGGACATGCAGGTCGAGCGCGTGACCTACCAGCTGGCCGTGATGCCCGAGTCGCGCGCCCTGCTGGCGGACCTGGACCGCACCAGCCACGCGGCCGAGTCCGTCGGCAAGCTCGCCGACAATCTGCCGGAGCTGGTCGCCCGCGAACGTGAAGCGGCCATCCGGCAATTGATGGGCGAGCTCGAGTCGCAGCAGGCCCAAATGCGCGAGCTGCTCACTGACATGCGCGCTACACTGCAGGCCGGGACGGCGGCATCGGACTCGGTCAACCAGACCACGCGCGCGCTGGATGCCTTCATTTCCGGCTTCCGCAAGCCACCAGACCCGAACCAGCCGCGGGGCAAGCCCTTTGACATCACCGAGTACACCGCCACTGCGCGTGAGCTGGCGGCTGCCTCGGCGCAGCTGCAGGGCCTGCTCGCACAGCTCAATGCCTCGGGGCCCGGGGTTGCGCGGCTCACCGACAGTGCCGCGACACAGCTGAACGGGGTAGTTGATCGCGCCTACCGTCGTCTGGTCGAGCTGATCCTGATCCTGGTGGCGGCTAGCCTCATCGCCGTGCTGCTCTACCGACTGGCCATGCGCCGCATCGCCGCCACCACGCACGCGGCCTGAGTCAGCACCCTCCCGCCAGCGGCCGCGCTCCCGGGCGGCTATTCGAGCGCAATTGCTTCCGCATCCCCGGCCGCCGCCGGTTCCTGCTTCTTGGCAGGCCGTACCAGCAGCAGCGCCGGGATCACCATGAGCGTCAGGACCAGCAGCAGCCGGAAGTCATCGAGGTAGGCGATCATCGCCGCCTGCCGGTTGACTTCCTCGTTCAATGCGGCAACCCCGGAGAGGTTCTGCAGGCCGAGCAGCGCGCCCAGCGGACTCGAGAACAGGTTGCCGTTGGCGCGGCTCATGTTCTCGACCAGGCCGGCGTGCACGATCTGCGTGTTGCGCACCAGCAGCGCCTGGGTCGCGGCAATGCCGATGGCGCTGCCGATGTTGCGCATGAGGCTGAAGACGGCGGTGCCGTCCGCACGCAGCTCCGGGGACAGCGTGGCGAAGCTGGCCGCGGTGAGCGGTACGAACACGATCCCGAGCCCGAAGCCCTGCAGCAGTCCGGGCCAGACGATCGCACTCTGGGTCATCGTCAGGTCGTAGTGGATCATCTGCCAGCAGGAGAAGGCGGTGATCGCAAACCCCACCGTCAGCAGGATGCGGATGTCGACCTTGCCGGTCAGCCGGCCGACGATGAGCATGGCGATCATGGTGCCGACGCCGCTCGGTGCCATGACCAGTCCGGCGAGGCTCGCCGGGTAGCCGAACAGGTTCTGCAGCATGGTGGCCAGCAGTGCCCGGGTGGCGAACAGCACCATGCCGATGATGAAGATCATGATGATGCCCGAGACGTAGTTCGGGTTGCGCAGCAGCCGCCGGTCGAAGAAGGACTTGCCGGCCGGGGTGAGCAGCGTGTGCAGCAGGAAGTAGCTGAAGCTGACCGTGAAGGCCACCGCGTACACCCAGGTCTCCCTCGAGGAGAACCAGTCGTTCTGCTCGCCGCGGTCCAGAAACAGCTGCAGCGCGGCGATGGCGATCGCCAGCGTGGTGAAGCCGAAGACGTCGAAGACCACGCGCCGTGCCCCGGGCCGGGCCCGGATGTAGCGGCCGATGCCGTAGAAGGCGACCGCGCCGATCGGCACGTTGATGAAGAAGACCCAGCGCCAGTCAAAGTTCTCGGTGAGGTAGCCGCCGAGCGCCGGCCCCATGATCGGCCCGATCATCACCCCCACCCCCCACATCGCCATCGCCGAGCCGTGCTTGCCGGGTGGGTAGATATCGAGCATCACCGCCTGCGACAGCGGCACGAGGGCGGCGCCGAAGAAGCCCTGCAGCAGGCGCGCCACGACGATCTGCGTGAGCGACTCGGAGATGCCGCACAGGACCGAGGCGATCGTGAAGCCTGCGATCGAGACCAGCAGCACCTGCTTCAGGCCGAAGCGGTCGGTGAGCCAGCCGGCGAGCGGCGTGGCGATGCCGGCGGCGACGATGTACGAGGTCAGCACCCAGGTGATCTGGTCGAGCGAGGCGGACAGGCTGCCCTGCATGTGCGGCAGCGCCACGTTGGCGATGGTGCCGTCGATCGCCTGGATGATCGTCGCCAGCATCACCGAGATCGTGATCATGCCGCGGTGCGCGGCCTCCCCGTGGATCGTGCTGCCGTCGTGGGCTGCTGCGGCGCTCATGGGCGGGTCAGGTGCCCCTCAAGCGTAGCGCGCGCGCAGCAGCGGCAGCACGCGCTCGGCGAACAGGCGGATGAAGCGCGCCTGGTCGGGGCCGGGTGCGTGGAACACCAGATGGTTGAAGCCCAGGTCCACGTACTTGCCGATCCTCTCGACCATCTCGGCCGGCTCGGTGCTCACGATCCAGCGCGAGGCGGTGCGCTCCACCGGCAGCGCATCCGCCAGGCGCTCCATCTGCATTGGGTCCTCGACGTCGGTCTTCTCCTGGGGCGTCAGCGCCAGGGCACCCCAGAACTTGGTGTCGGCGAGTGCGCGGGCGCCATCGGTGTCGAAGGACACCTTCATCTCGATCAGCCGGTCGTAGCCGGCGGAGGCGGCGCGCCCGGAGGCCTCGAGTCCCGCGGCAAGGTTCGGCAGCAGGGTCTGGGTGTACAGCTCCCATTTCTTGCCGGAGGTGCAGATGAAGCCATCGGCCTCAAGGCCGGCGAGCTTGGCCATGAAGGGACCCGCGCCGGCGATGTACAGCGGCACCGGGGAGGCCGGGCGGTCATAGATCGTCGCCAGGCGGGTCTGGTAATACTGCCCGTCGAAGCTCACGCGCTCGCGCGACCACAGTTCGCGGATGAGCCTGACCGCCTCGCGGAAGCGCGCGGTGCGCTCCTTCTGTTCCGGCCACTGGATGGCCGAGGCCGGCACCTCGTTCAGTGATTCGCCGGTGCCCAGTCCGAGCACCACGCGCCCCGGGAACAGCATCCCGAGGGTCGCGAAGGCCTGGGCGACGACGGCCGGGTGGTAGCGGAAGGTCGGCGTCAGCACGCTCGTGCCCATGACGATGCGCCGGGTGTGCGCCCCCAGGGCGCCGAGCCAGGCGAGCGAGAACGGCGCATGGCCGTGGCTGTGGCGCCAGGGCTGGAAGTGGTCGCTGATCCACACCGAGTCGTAGCCGCACTCTTCCGCCAGGCGCGCATAGTCGAGCAGCTCGGTCGGGCCGAACTGTTCTGAGGAAGCCTTGTAGCCGAGTTTGAGCATCGTGACTCGCTCTAGGCCCGCGGGCGTTCCAGCACCTCGGTCGCATGTCCCGAGTCCAGGTACTCGCGCACCGTATTGATCCTGCCGTTCTCGAGCAGCACCAGCAGGTGATAGACATTGTTGTAGAGCTTGCCCTCACGCGTCATGCCGTAGGACTCCGCTTCGACCGCGACCCGATCCTCCTCGGCGGTCGTGCCCAGGATCGTGAAGCGCAGCCCGTTCGGGAACGTTGCCGCGGACCCCTCGCACAGGGCGCGGTAGCTCGCCTTGGTGTAATCGGAAGGGTATGGATAGTTCTTCGCGCGCGCCATGAGCTGCCAGGTCGCATCCTCCGCGACCCGGTCCCAGCAGCGGGCGTTGCCGCTGGCAAGCTCCGCGAAGAAATCCAGTACGAACTCGCGCGCTTGTTCTGCCTTCAATGGCTGCTCCTTGAGATTTCGGCGAACTGACACTCTGACCGGACCGTCACCGCCCTCGGCCCGGGACGCACCCAGGTCTCGGCACTGCGGTCAGGCGCAGTTCCAGCGTGCGTCGAGGGGGGCTCCTGCGGCGGCCGCGCCCAGCATCGCGGCACGGGCCTGAATATACCGCAACCCGCCGCCCGTCCCGGGCGCCGCTCGCCGTGCTACCCCTTCTGGAGGAGGTCGTGCAACTTAAGGCGTGGTCACCGCCCCGGGCAACTGCCGGTGCAGCCACAGGCTCGCCAGACAGGCCCGGACAGGCGGTGCCGCCGATCACGGTGCCCAGGGTCGGTGACAGCCCGAACCTGCGTCCCAGCACCCGCAGCGTGGCGCCGAAGATCGCCGCGGTTGCCTGGATGTCCACGCGCAGCATTTCCGGGCACGTGGCTGAGCACCAGGTCGCGGATCGTGCCCCGCCGACTGCGGTGATGGTGCCCAGGAGAACCGCGCTCAGGGGATGGATGCGTGCATCGAGTGCCCGCCCGGTGCGAGCGACCGCAGGCGTGGCATGGCTGGTATGCTTGCCCCGTGAGGCCCGCTTTCCGCGGGACCGGTGCCGCCGTGGTGATGACGCCGTTCCATGTGGCCCTTCAGGTGCGCAACATCACCGAGGCGCGCGAGTTCTATGGGCGCACGCTCGGCTGTCCCGAGGGGCGCAGTTCCACGGACTGGGTGGACTTCAATCTCTACGGACACCAGCTGGTGTGTCACCTCAACCCGTCCTTAGGATCCGCCGGTCGCATTGCCTCGCACTTCAACCCCGTGGACGGCCACGGCGTGCCGGTGCCTCACTGCGGGGTGGTCCTGCACCCGGCGCAGTGGGACGAGCTGGCCGCGCGGCTGCGCGCCGCGCACGTCGAATGGGTCATCGAACCGTACACGCGCTTCAAGGGCCTGCCCGGGGAGCAGTCCACGCTGTTCATCCTCGACCCTTCCGGCAATGCGCTGGAGTTCAAGGCATTCGCCGACTTCAGTCAGCTGTTTGCCACCTGAACGCCCGCCAGGGCACGGGCGTGCCCCTCAGCTGCCACGCAGGAGCGCCGTGGCCTCGTTGAGCGCATCACAGTAGCCGTCCAGCACCTGCGCGGTAAAGGCCGAGTACTCGTCCGCCTCCGCCCAGCGGCTGCCCTCGATTGCCTCGCGCACCGCCGGCAGGGTCTTCACCCCGTAACCGGTGAGCAGCCCGGGCGCATAGACGAAGTGCTTGAACCACTCGCGGCCGGGCAGTCCGCGCTCGTGGGTCAGCTTCTGCTCCAGCCCGCGCAGCAGCGAGTTCAGCTGCCGCTCCTGGCTGGCGCTGAGCTTCACGTCCCCTACGTTGAGTTTTGCGTAGGCAGCGTCGTAGGCGGTGGCTGCCACCTTCAGCCGCGCGACGGCCGCATCCAGCGGCGCGAGGTTGACCTGCGGCACCGGGGCTTCGCGCTGCGGCGGGCCCACCACCCGGGTCGGATCCGCGGCCAGTGCGAAAGCGTGCGCATCGATCAGGCGCGCCACCTGCGCAGCGTTCGCACGCCTCTCGTCGGTCAGCGTGCGCAGTTGCGTCACGTAGTCCGCGAGCGTGTCGGCGACAGCCGTGAACTGCAGTGGCAGCACCGCGGCATCGGCCATGCGCAGCACGATGTGGCCAATGGTCCTGGCATCGGCCACACCGTAGGCGAAGCCCGGGTCACCGAAGCGCACGTAGTGATCGAAGGAATCGAAATTGGAGTGGTAGACGCCCTCCTGGTCCTCCTCGCCGCCGTACTCGATGTCCAGCGAGGCAAGTCCCAGGTGCTGCAGGTACGCGGAGTAGTCCGACCCGGATCCCAGGGCGCCGATGGGCAGGTCGCCGCCAGCGGCGGCGAGGCGCGCATTGCGCTCGCGCGCCACCGCCGCGTCGCCCTCCACGCCCCCCTTGTCCAGCCCCAGCACCTGCATGCGCGCGCGCAGGCGCTCCTGCACGCTGACACCGGTCTCAGGATCCGTGACTCCGGCGGCCACCTCGTTCACCAGGCGCTGCAGGGAGTGACTGCCTTCGGGGTGCAGGAAGCCGCGCGCATTGGTGTCGGAGTTCAGGTAGAGCACCGCCTTGCGCTTCAGTTCCGCCGCATGCTCCTCGGCCCACTCGGTGGAACCGAGCAGCCCGGCCTCCTCGCCGTCCCAGCTCGCGTAGATCAGCGTGCGGCGTGGTTTCCAGCCGCTCTTGAGCAGCACGCCGATGGCCTTCGCCTCGGCGAGCATGGCCACGTGGCCGGACAAGGGATCCCAGGCACCGAACACCCAGCCGTCGCGATGGTTGCCGCGCACCACCCACTCGTCCGGCTCCTGCGCCCCCGGGATGCGCGCGATCACGTCGTACAAGGGCTTCAGGCTCCAGTCGGAGCTGATCATGAGGTGCACCTTCGCCGGCCCGGGGCCCATGTGATAAGTGATCGGCAGGCTGCCGCGCCAGCGTCCCGGGGCGACCGGGCCGCCGAGGGCCGCGAGGAACGGCTGTGCGTCGCCGTAGGAGATCGGCAGCACGGGAATCTTCAGGACCGTCTTGGCATCCTTGAGCGCCAGGCGCTTGGCGCCCTGCGTTGCACCGACGCCCGGGGTCAGCGGGTCACCCGGGTACAGCGCCATGTCCAGCACCGAGCCGCGCTGCAGCCCGGTGGCCGGCCGGTACCCGCCTTTCGGGTAGACATCGCCGGCCGCGTAGCCATCATCCTGCGGATCGGAGTAGATGATGCAGCCCACCGCGCCATGCTCCTGCGCGAGCTTCGGCTTCAGGCCGCGCCAGCCGCCGCCATAGCGGGTGATGACGATCTTGCCCTTCACCTCGATCCCGCGGCGCGCCAGGTCTTCGTAGTCCTGCGGCATACCGTAATTGAGGTACACCAGCTCGGCGGTGACGTCCCCGTCCGCGCCGTACACGTTGTACGGGGGCAGCCCGTCGCTGCGCGTCGAGGTTGCATCGCCCTCGATCGGACCCTCCGCGAGGCTGGCGACGAACTTGGTCGGCCCGACCAGCTCGAGGGTGTGGGACTTCAGCGTCGGGTAGAGCACCTCGAACACCTCGATCTTCGCATCCCAGCCCCACTGCCTGAACAGGTCGCGTACCCGTTCCGCGTTGGCCTTGTCGTGCGGGGAGCCGACATGGTTGGCCTCCGCCGACAGCGTCTTCATCCAGTCGCGCAGGTCATTGGGATCGAGCACCGCATCGAAGCGCTGCTCCAGCGCGCGCTCCTGCATCGCGCCTTGCGGGGTGAACCCGAACAGCGCCGCCCCCGGGGCACCCTGCCCGGCCGCGGCCGCAGCAACGAGGCAGAAGGCGACCGCGGCTGCGAAATAGCCGAGTCGGCGTGCGGCTGGATACGGGCGGTGCGATGGCTGATTCATGTGATGGGCCTGCTGGTGAGGTGTTGCCGCGCATCCTATCCGAAAGCGACGCGGGCCGCGGCCCGCGTCGCGGGTGGAAGCTAGCGCGCCGGCGCCGGGTAGAGCGTCGCGGAGCCTGCGCTCATGAGCTCGGTCAGTTGCGCGCGGGGCATCGCGCGCATCGCATCCGCCGCCGCCTGGCCGACCGCGTACCACACCGCCGCCTTGCCCAGGTGCGCCAGCGCCCCCCGCGCCACGTCCGCGGCATCCATCGCCACGTAGCCGGCCGCCGCCGCGGCCGTGAAGGACAGCCCGGAGCGGCGCATGGCCGGCGTATCGGTCAATCCGGCCACCGCGCACAGGACATCGATCCCCTCGCGCGCCAGCTCCCAGTGCAGTCCCTCGCACAGGGCGATCTCGAAGGCCTTGGCGGCCGCGTAGGTAGCCACGAGGCCGCTGCCGCACAGCCCCGACATCGAGGAGACGATGATGAGTCCGGCAGGCCGCCGGCGTGCGCGCCGTGCGCTGAGCATCTTGTGCGCGAACATCACCGGCCCGGTGCAGTTCAGCTGCACGAGGTGCGCCGCCTTGGCCAGCGGCGCATCGAGGAAGTTGCCGACGCCGTGCGTGGCGCCCGCGTTGTAGACGGTAAGGCCGATGTCATCGGCCGCGAGCACGCCGTCGATGAACGCCTCCAGTCCCGGCGCCGTCAGGTCCCGTGTGAGCGTCCTGACCTTCACGCCATGAGCGGTGCGGATCTCTGCGGCGGCGCGCTCCAGCGCCGCGCTGCCGCGTGCGACCAGCACCAGGTCAAGACCGGCGCCGGCCAGTTCAGTCGCGAACTGCCGCCCGATCCCCTCGGAACCGCCCAGGATCAGCGCCACCGGGCCGTAGGTCTTGGCATCTGGCATCGAAGTCTCCGTGCGCATCCGGGAAGAGGACCGCAGCCGCCCCGAGCATGCGCGCGGCCGCGGCGAAGCGGAATCACCCGAGAGGACGAGCCGCCGGGGACTTTGCCGCCACTGCGTATACAAGGAGAGCGCGGTCTGCGCGGCAACCCCTGACCCAACACCGCGGTGTGGCCTGCAATCTGTGCACTGCGTCGCATTCGCCGTGCGATCTGGCGCAAGGGCCACGACGACCGGGAATGGCCATGCCCTGAATCGTGACATAAGCACGGATCGGGAAAATCCCGAACCGTAAGATCGCGGCAACCCTATGTCGATGCATCTTTCTAACCCTAGCCTCAGGAATCAATCATGCGGATCTCTAACCTCATCAAGAGTCTCCTGGCATTAACCGCGGTGACGGTGCCGCTCCTGGCCCACGCCGAGTCGAACGTCGTCAACGGTGCCGCCACGGCCAGTCCGGGCGCCCAGGCACACGTCGACTTCCAGATCACGATCCCGAAGTACCTCTACCTGCGCGTCGGCACCGGCTCCGCCTATCCGACGACGCTTGCCAACAACGCCGCGGTTGACCTGGTGCAGTTCGCACCGGCGGTCGGCTCGGTCGGCAACAGCGTGGCGGTGGCGGGCACCGGCGGCGACCTCACCGGTGGCGTGGAAACTGCCGCGGTGGTGAGCAACAGCGGCAACGTCACCCTCGGCGCCAGCTCGACGGGCGCGCTCAGTGACGGCGCGGGCGACACGATCGCGTTCAGCGAGATCAAGACTGCAACCGCGACGCTCACCTCGGTGACCGCGCTGCCGGCCCCGGTGCTGGCCAACGGCGCCAGCGCCACGATCCTGCTGACCGCGCCTGCCTCGAAGATCATCGTGCAGGATGCGAAGTGGACGTACACGTACGCCAACACCACCAACCCGCCGGCGGGTACGTATGGTGGCGCGAACGTGAACAACGGCCGCGTGACCTACACCGCGACGATGCCGTAAGCCTCGTCGCCCGTCAGGAGCCAGTGCAACATGTCCCCCCGGTGGCGCGGCGTGGATGAGCGCGCCGGGGGGCTTTGCCCTTCAGGAAGCCCGGGCCGCATGGCCGGACGCACCCTGTGCCTTGCACTCCTGGCCGCGTTCAGCTGCCCGACACCCGCCTTCACCGTCGCGATCAACGCCGCCGCGCCCAAGACCGTCTATCTGCAGATCGGCGTCGGCAGCTTCACGGGCCTGTACGACAGCGGCGGCACGCCGCTGAACAATGCGACGGTGAACAAGGTGTCGGTGGCGGTCGGCGCCGGTGTGCTCGGCAACGGCACCGCCCAGGCGATGACGACCGACAGCACGCAGTCGCACAGCTTCTACGACAACTTCGCCTTCTGTAACGTCCCGCAGCAGCTGTACATCGGCGGCTTCTACCGCACCACCGGTAATGGTGGCAACGGCACGGTGTCGGTGACCGCGACCGTGCCGGCGTCCCTGGTGGACAGCGCGGGCGACCAGCTCCCCTTCTCCCAGGTCTCCTGGACCACCGCTGGCAACGGGCCGCTCGGCGACAGCACCGGGCAGCCCTTCACGGCCGGCACCTTCACCGGCGGGGCGGTGCAGACGGTGGGCACGATTGCGCAGAACCATTGGGCGGAAAGCTGCTGGACCTTCTCTTTCCGCAACAACACCTTTCCGGCCGCAGGCACCTATACCGGGCGCGTGCTGTACACGCTGACGGCGCCGTAAGGCCATCCGGTGGTGGCTGTCATGCGTAAGCTCTCGCTCCTGCCATTCATCATAATGTGGCTCATCGCAGTCCCTGCGATCGCCAAGACCACCGTCATCGACGACTCCGGCACGCTGCCGAATAACGCCGCGCTCAACATGCGCTGGCAGCAGGCCTCGCCGCGCGGACCGGACGGAAACACCATGGTGGGCACGCTGGGGCTGCGCGTGAAACTGAACGTCGCGGCGTGGCAAAAGCGCACCGGCAAGATCTACCTCGCGCTGCCCGCACAGGCCCCGGGACCGATGAACGTCACCTGGACCACGCAGGGACGACTGCTGCCCGGTCGCGTGGTCAGCGGCAGCCGGACGCTGGTATACGCGGGGCCGATCTCCACGCCCTTCATCGAGGACATGGTGCAGCTGACGATCCGCCTCGATGGGCGGCGCATGCAGCAGCTGTATCACATCAACTTCAGATTCGAGATGGATGAGGACTGACCGTGCGCACAATCCTGACACTGGTGAGTTTGCTGGCGGCTGCCGGGTATTCGCTGGCGGCGCAGGCCGATGCCGGCTTCGCCGCGCTGGTCTCGCCGCCGCGCTTCGAGGTCAAGGGCAGGCCCGGGGGCACGGTGCGCGAGGTATTCGAGCTGTCCAACCGCTCGGCCGCGCCCGCGAAGTTCCGCGTGCACACCGCAGACTTCACCTTAAGCCCCGACTACAGCGTCGTCTTCCACGACGAGCTCACCCCCGGCAGCTGCCGCCCGTGGGTCGCCATCGAGCGGCCGCTGGTCACGCTGCCCGGCGGCGGCACCATCCGCTATCGCTTCGAGGTCGCGGTTCCCGCGGATGCCCCGCCCGGGGAGTGCCGCTTCGGCATCCTCATCGAGGGCGACGAGGCCTCGGTGGCCCAGGCGCAGTCACTCTCGCTGCCCGTGGTCGGGCGCATCGGCATCATCGTCTACGTGAAGGTGGGCGACGGTGCCCCGAAGATCGAGGTCTTCGGTCCGCAGGTCGCCTCGCTCAACGGCATCCAGGTCCCTGCCCTGCGCGTGCACAACTCCGGTGATGCCCACGCGCGCATCTCCGGGTTCCTGACCGGGACGGACGCCAGCGGCAAGAAGTACGACGTCACCCCGTCTGACCTGCCGATCCTGCCGGGCGAGGAGCGCATGGTGTTCCTCACCCCCTCCACCCCGGAGCAGGAACACCCGCAGGTGGATTTTCCGATGACGGTGAAGGGCACGCTCGAGTGGGGTGACCAGAGTACCGAACTGAACGAGCTCTTCAAATGAAGCGCGCTGCACGGCGCACACTGCACCTCGCAGCGTGCCTGTGCGGGCTTGTGGCTTCGGCCGTGCTGAGCAGCCCGCTCAGCGCGCAGCCGGGCGCCGCCCCTGCCGATGCCGCCCCCGCCTACCAGGACCGGCTGATCGACGGCGGCAACCTCACCCCCGACGTCTCCACGGGCGATAACAGCACCAGCGACACCTCGGGACTGGCGCGCTCGATCCGCGTCG
This sequence comes from uncultured Pseudomonadota bacterium, assembly GCA_963741745.1. Taxonomy (GTDB): domain Bacteria; phylum Pseudomonadota; class Gammaproteobacteria; order Steroidobacterales; family Steroidobacteraceae; genus 13-2-20CM-66-19. Next base: position 63,544 of record CAVUJF010000003.1, read on the forward strand.
ACGCGGTGGGCAGCGTGCTGCACCAGGATGGCCCGAACTCCGCACCCGACCTGCACGAATACGGCATCGTCACCGATGCCCAGTGGGATACGGTCTCCTTCGGCGCGTGGTCGGCGAACCTGGCGGCCCGCATCGGCGGCAGCAACGAGCGCACCGGCGCCAACGGCAGCCAGACCCAGAGCAATATCGCCTTCGCCGTGCACGAGCGGGCCATGCCCTTCGATGACGGCTGGCAGACCGACAATTCACTCGGCGACCTCAACGCTCCGCTGATCAACCTGGCACGCGAGCAGCCGCGCTTCTTGCTGGCACAGGGCCCGATGCAGGGCCTGGAGAGCGAGTGGCGCGGGCCTGCCGGGGTCCAGATCGTCGCTGGCGCCGGGGAGCCGGGCGTGTACGAAGGCATCAAGGTGCCCACCTTCCAGACCCTCGGCGGCACGACCGCAACTCTGGGCGCGCAGTGGTCACCGGCACCTGCCTGGTCGGTCGGCGGGGAGTTCGCCGCCGCCCACGACGTGTCCCTGTACTACCAGCCGCTCGATCCGAACCTCTTCCCGGTCACGCCCACCAGCTCACCGCGCATCTCCACCGACACCGGGTACCTCACCGCCGCCTGGCAGGGAAGCAGCCTGCGCGTGCAGGGCAACCTGATCGACGGCACCGTCGATGGCAACAACAACGCCTTCGGGGCATGGGTCGATGCCGCCCTCACCGGCGGCCGGGCCACCCAGACCTTCGGGCTCTTCCGCATCGATCCCAACCTCGCCTGGGGCAACCAGCTGATCACCAGTGACGTGCAGGGGGGCTACTACCGCGCGGACTACCAGTCGCGGCGCTGGAACGCGGCCTTCGGCATCGATGAGGTGAAGTCGGTCTCCGGCAACGGCGCGGACATCACCTTCATCAACACCGATGCGCGCTACCAGCTCACGCGCGACACCGGCGTGGGTGCCGTCGCCAACCTGCGCCACGGCGCCGGCGACACCGCCTGGTCCCTGGAGGGCTATCTCGACCGGGCGAACTTCCTCGGCACCGGCCGCGCGCAGCTGGACTACGCCACCGATTCGCAGACCACGGACGCAACGCTCACGCTGCAACAGGGCTGGAACCTGCGCGTCGGCCGGCGCCTGTCGACCACGGCCGCCGTGGATCGCATCCAGAACAACACCGTCCCCGGCAGCTCCCAGGACGCCACGGTGGTACGGCTGGCGGTGTATGGCGGCGGGGACATCAGCGCGCGGCTGTCGCTGGATGGCAGCGTGCAATGGGCGCAGGCGGTGCAGGGCCGTGCGGCGCCCTCGACCTCCGCGGACATCACCCTGAGCTGGCAGGTCAACCGCGCATGGTCGCTGCTGGCCAGCTACTACGAGAACCGCGTCGGCTCCTGGGAGCCGCTGGTGGTCACTTCCCCGCTGAACCCTGTCACGCCGGTGCCCATCGCCTCGATGGGCGAGAGCGGCTTCTTCCTGACCGTGCGCCTCCAGGACTCGCGCGGCGCGCACTTCATTCCCCTGGGCGGAAACCTGGGCTCCGGTTCCGGACGCCTGAGCGGCATCGTCTACCTGGATGCCAACGAGAACGGCCGCCTGGATGCCGGGGAGACCGTGGTCGCCAATGTCACCGTCATACTCGACGGGCGCTTCTCGGTGCGCACCGACTCCAACGGCCGCTATGACTTCCCGGCGGTGGTCTCAGGTCACCACGTGCTCACGGTGCAGAGTGACAACCTGCCGCTGCCCTGGACCATGACCAACTCGGGACGCACGGAGGTGCAGGTGAGCACGCGCGACCGCACGGAGATGGACGTCGGGGCGCTGCGGATCAGGTAGCCCGGCGCGCCGCGCGGCCATCGCCGCCGGGCTGGCAATGCTACTCGACGATCGTCGACTGGATCGCAATACCGCCACTGACCACCCTGGAGACCGCGGTGGCGGCGGCAACACCGAGGAGGTCCTTCTTCTGCTCGCCGCTGAGTGGCTTGGCGAAGGACAGCTTGCGCTCGATGTGTTCGCGCCCGGAGGCATCCGTGGACCAGCGCACCCCGACCGTGATCTTGCCCAGCGTCCACTCGTGCAGCGCGGCATGGCGGCGCAGCGCCACCGCGGTGTCGGCGCCCAGACTCGCGAGCAACAGCTCGCGCGGCGCCAGCCCGGCATCGCTGCCCCCGGCAGCCACCGGCTCATCGGCGGTGAGGTGGTGATGTCCGGAGACGATCTGCTGCACGTGCTGGTGCTCGTTGATCACGGTGACGTAGGCCATCGGAATCCCCTATGCGTTGGCGTGCCCGCGCCGTCCCGCCAGGGCACCGGCGCGCGCGGGCCGGTCGAACATGCTGCGCAGGATGCTGCCCAGGCTCTTGCCGGTCACATCGCCGAGGCGGTACTCGGCGCCGTGCACGATTGCCTGCGCGGCCCGCAGGCCGCTGCGGATGGCCGGGCCGATGCCCTCGCCGAGATCCGGCGTCGCCAGGCCCGCAGCATCGCCGGTGATGAACGCGTTGTCGCGGCGCACGACTTTTACGTTGCCGCGCAGGTAGTAGCTGTAACCGGTCGGCTCGAACGGGGCCCCCGGGGCGAAGCTGCCGTGCAGCATCTGCGTCAGGTGGTTCCAGTGGCCGCGGATGTCGTGACCGCCGCCTTTCATGCGGGCGGCGATGCCGCCGACGCCGACGTTGAGCCAGCCGCGCTCCTTGGGCACGTACCAGGAGTACCCGGGCAGCCCGTTGGCGAAGAACCACAGATGGCAGTCCTTCTCCTGCCAGTCGTACTCGAGTTCGTGCTCGAGCGTCACCAGCTGCAGCTCACTGGCGCGCGGGTTGAGGGCGCGGAACAGCTCGCGGTACACCGGGCAGCGCGTGCCACCGGCGCCGATCAGGTAGCGCGCCCGGTAGGCGTCGTCGACGAGGTAGCCGTCGCGCTCGGCGACGATGTGCCGCACGTTGTGGATCTCGACCGGCGCGCCGGAGCGCTCCAGCATCCAGGCATCGAATTCGAAGCGACGGATCGAGTGCTGCACGCACGGCACCGGCAACTGCACGCGACCGAAGTGCATGCGCAGGCGCGGGTAGGTAAGCAGGCGGTGCGGGTACTCGCGCACGTCCATCTCCAGCTCGCGCACCACCTCGGGGGTGATCCAGCCGGCACACAGCTTCAGGCGCGGGAAGGCCTCGCGGTCGAGCACCAGGACATCCACCCCGGCACGCCGCAGCTGCCAGGCGGCCGCCGCTCCGGCCGGGCCGCCGCCGACGATCAGTACCTCACATGAGCGCATGGCGGCCTTCGCAACAGCCTCAGCCGGCGTAGATGTCGGCGCGGTTCCAGGGGATGTCGTTGTTCGTCCCGGGCGCGAACAGCACCTGGAACAGCTGCAGCTTGCCGGTGGTGAAGGCCCCGATGGAGCCGGCCAGATACAGGCGCCACATGCGCACGAAGCGCGCGTCGAACATCTCGCGCACCTTGTCGCTGGCGGCCTCGTACAGCTGCATCCAGTGACGCAGGGTGAGCGCGTAGTGCAGGCGCAGGTTCTCGACATCGAGCACCGAGAAGTCCCAGGGCTCGAAGATGCCCATCATCTCGCTCAAGGCCGGCGGGCAGGCGCCGGGGAAGATGCGCTTCTCGATCCAGGGCTGCAGCAGTGCCGGGTAGTTGCGGCCGATCGTGTGGATCAGCCCGCGGCCGCGGCCGCCCAGGGCACGGTGGGCCACGTTGCCCAGCTCCGGATAGTTCTCGATGCCGACATGCTCGAGCATGCCCACGGAGACGAAGGCGTCGTAGTGGCCACTGATGTTGCGGTAGTCATCCTCGACGTACTCGACCTGGCTGCCGAGGCCGGCGCGCTGCGCGTGCTCGCGCGCGTACATGACCTGCTCGCGGGAGATATTGAAGGCGCGCACGCGCACCCCGTAACGCTGCGCCATGTGCAGCGCGAGCGTCCCCCAGCCACAGCCGGCCTCGACCACGGTCTCCCCGCTCTTGAGGCGCAGCTTGCGGCACACGTGGTCCATCTTGGCGACCTGCGCCTCATCGAGGCTGGCCGCCGGGGTTGGGTAGTACGCGCAGGTGTAGGCCATCGTGCTGCCCAGCCACAGCGAGTAGAACTGGTTGCCGATGTCGTAGTGGCGATGGATGTTGTCGCGCGAGCCGGCCAGCGTGTTGGTGCGCGAACGGCGCAGGGCACGGCGCAGGAACGAGCCGGCGGGCTTGTCGTTGGTGACGCCGGCGCGATAGACCACCTCCAGCATGCCCACGAGGTCCCCGTCGATGGTGAGGGTGCCATCGGAGTAGGCATCGCCGAAGCGCATCGCCGGGTCGGCGAGCACGGCCAAGAGCGTGGCGCGGTTGGCGAAGGTGACACGCGCCACCGGGGTGCCGGTACTGACCCGCGCGCCATCCTTGATGGCGAACTCGAGCGACGGATCGCCCCCCAGGTAGGCGCTGAGCTTCGAGAGCAGCCAGGCATCGAGCGGCCGCCCCTCCGCGGGAGCCCCGGGTGGCAGCGGCGCCGGGTCCTGGGACGGCGGCCCGGAGCTGGATGACAGGCTCTGTTGGACGGCATTCACGGCGGGGAACCTCCATCGGCGAGCCCCTAATTTAGCACGCGGTCGGGCGTGCGCCACCGTGCCCGGGGCGACCGGTTGCCCCCGGCTGTAACCGACCTTGGACTAGTGCGCGACGAGGGTCTGGTTGAGCAGATCTGCGAGCCGGCCCCCGGCCAGCAGCAGCCGTTCGCGCACCAGGGCCTGCGCGTCCGCCACGTACTGGCGGTCAAGCACGATGATGCCGTAGGGGCGGCTATTGCACGCAAACCCTGCGTAGTGGTAGGCGACATTGCGTGCCAGGTTGTTGGACTCGCTGGCCCAGCTGTCCGGTGTCCCCTGCCCGGCCTCGCCCACCAGCTGCTGCGCCGCGCGCGCCCACACCGCCATGTCCGGCGGCGGCTGCTGGCGGTTGCCGGCATCGAGCGCCCGCTGCACCAGGTCCGCGTCCCAGGCCTTGTGCAGGCTGATGCGGCCGCGCGTCCGCACCCCCTCCAGCGCCACCTGCACCTCGTTGCCGCCACGGTCGCCGTTATCGGCGGCGTGCAGGGGCTGATGCAGGTCAGCCACCAGGTGCACCACCCACTTGAGCGCCTCGTTGCGCTCGCGCGCGGCGGCGCGCCGGTCGCCCAGAACCGCCAGCAGGCGCTTGAGCTGCTCGCTGTTGCATTGCCCGTCGCGGCAGTACGCCTGCTTGGGTTCGCGGCCGCAGGCCGGCACGTCGTCGTAGTGCCAGGCGCCATGGGCGCCGGGAGTACCCTGCAACTCATCGGCCCAGACCGACACCTGCTCCAGGTTCGTGCGGCCCGAGAGGTTGCCGTACTTGTCGAGGTCCCCCGTCAGCAGCTGCGCGATGAGCTCATGCGCCTGCGGCGTGAGCAGTTGGTCGGCGATAGCAGCAACGGTGCGGTGTCCCTGCGGGCCCCAGGCCTGTGCAACGCCCGCGCCGATCACCCCGAGCACCACCAGCAGCAGCGCGGGCACCACGGCTCGCACGGCCGGCTCCGCATTGGGCAGCCGCAGGGGTGGTGTAGACTTCGCGCCCTCCGTGGGCGCCGTGCCCCCCTTCGCCGGAACGCAACACATGACTCGCACTGCTCACCTCCACCTGACCGCTCGCCTGCCGTGGATCGCCGTTGCCGCCCTGGTGGCCTTTGGTGCCGCAGCTGACACCACCGCGCCGCTGAGGGATCCCTCCGGGATCGACCAGGCCGCCATCGACAAGTCGGTCAAGCCGGGGGACAACTTCTTTGCCTTCGCCAACGGCACCTGGATCAAGAACACCGAGATACCCGCTGACCGCTCCAGCTACGGCACCTTCCAGGTCGTGGACGACCTGACGGAGAAGCGTACCGCGGATCTGATCAAGACTGCGGCGCAGAATGCCAAGCCCGGCTCGGCGGCCGCGAAGATCGGCACCTACTACTTCGCCTACCTGGACGAGGCAGCCATCGAGCGGCTGGGCGCGAAGCCCATCGCCGCGCAACTCAAGCGCATCGATGCCATCCAGGACCGCACCCAGCTCTCGGCAGCCCTGGGCGCCACGCTGCGCGCGGATGTCGATGTCCTGAACAACACCAACCTGCACACCGAGAACCTCTTCGGGCTGTGGGTGGCGCAGGACCTGAGCGACCCGAGCAAGTACGCCGCCTTCCTGCTGCAGGGCGGCCTGGTGATGCCGGATCGCGACTACTACCTCAATCCCTCGCAGCAGATGGCCGACATCCGCACCCGCTACCAGGCGCACATCGAACGGGTGCTGCAGCTGGCGGACATCCCCCAGGCGCGCGCGCAGGCGGCCAGGGTTTACGCGCTGGAACAGCGCATCGCCGCGGCCCATAGCAGCCGCGCTGACTCCGAGGACGTGCTCAAGGGCAACAACCACTGGAGTGCCGCCGACTTCGGCAGCCGTGCCCCGGGACTGGACTGGGCGGCCTTCTTCGGCGCGGCAGGCCTGGGCGCGCGCCACGAGTTCGTGGTCTGGCAGCCCGCCGCAGTCACGGGAATCTCCGCCCTGGTGGCCAGCGAGCCGCTGGACACCTGGAAGGCATTCCTGCGCTTCCACTACGTCGAGGCCTCCTCGCCCTACCTGTCCAAGGCCTTCCTGGACGAACACTTCTCCTTCCACGAGCACACCCTCTCCGGAACCCCGCAGCAGGCACCGCGTTGGAAGCTGGCGGTCGGGGAGACCAGCGCCGCCCTGGGCGAGGCGGTCGGCCAGCTGTACGTCGAGAAGTACTTCCCGCCCAGCGAGAAGGCCCGTGCGGAAGCCATGGCGAAGAACCTGCTGGCCGCGTTTGCGGCGCGCATCGACAAACTCGAGTGGATGGCGCCGCAGACCCGCGCCGAGGCGAAAGCCAAGCTCGCCGCGCTGCGGATCGGCGTGGGCTACCCGGACCACTGGCGCAGCTACGCCGGCCTGCGGGTGCTACCCGGGGACGCCTTCGGCAATGCCGAGCGCGCCGAGATGTTCGAGTACCACCGCAACCTGGGCAAGTTCGGCCACCCGGTCGACCGCTCCGAGTGGGTGATGAACCCGCAGCTGGTGAACGCGGTGAACCTGCCGGCGATGAATGCGCTCAACATCCCCGCGGCGATCCTGCAGCCGCCCTACTTCGATCCCAGCCGCGACCCGGCGATGGACTACGGCGGCACCGGCGGCACGCTCGGGCACGAGATCAGCCACAGCTTCGATGACCAGGGGGCGCTGTTTGACTCCCACGGGCGCCTGCGCAACTGGTGGACCGAGCAGGACTACGCGCACTTCAAGGCGGCCGGCGCGCAGCTGGTGGCGCAGTTCAATGCCTATCATCCCTTCCCGGACGTCGCGGTCAACGGCAAGCAGACCCTGAGCGAGAACATCGCGGACGTGGCGGGGCTTTCGGCCGCTTTCGACGCGTGGCAGATCTCCCGCAAGCCCGGCGCAGCGCCGGTCGTTGCCGGCTACACCCTGGAGCAGCTGTTCTTCATCAGCTACGCGCAGAGCTGGCAGACCAAGATGCGCGAGGCCGCCCTGCGCCGGCGCATCGTCACCGACGGCCATGCCCCGGCCGAGTACCGCGCCGACACCGTGCGCAATCTCGACCCCTGGTACCAGGCCTTCAGCGTGCAGCCGGGCGAGAAGCTTTACCTGCCACCGGCGGAGCGCGTGCGCGTCTGGTAGCTGCCGCCAGGCGGCGCGCGGACTATGCGTCACGTTCAGGCTGAAGCCGGCCCGGGATAGCGGTAGGCTGCCAGGCACTGCCAGCGGCTGCATTCTGGGGCATGATCCCGTGCAGCCCATTACACTTGCGGTCCGGCACGCAGGAGATGACACCCATGAAGAGGCAGCTGCTGAACCGACGTCAATTTGCCGCGCGTTGTGCGGCCTTCGGCGTGTCGCTTCCCGCCGTGAGCGCGGCACTTGCCGCGCGGGCTGCAGCCGCGGCTGTTAGTACCGAGGCCTCAGCGAAGCCGGCAGCGCGCACGGTGAGCCTCCCGGGCGGCACTTCGGTAACGCCCCTGGGACAGGGTTGCTGGCATCTCGGTCAGGGAAGGCATCCGCCCAGTGTCGAGGAAGAGGCGCTGCGCACGGGCATCGCGCTCGGCATGACGCTGCTCGACACCTCGGGAAACTACGGCAGCGGCCGCTCCGAGCAGCTCATTGCCCACGTGCTCGAGGGCCAGCGCGAGCGTGTCTTCCTGGTCTCCAAGGTGGAGGGCAATGAAGTGTCCGGCGATGGGATCGCGCGTGCCTGCGCGGCGAGCCTCGCGCGACTCGGCACCCCGTACCTCGACCTCTACCTGCTGCACTGGCCTGTGCCCAGCGCGCAGTTCCCCGGCATCGTGGCGGCATTTGAGCAATTGCGCGCGGCGGGCAAGATTCGCGCCTGGGGCGTGTCCAATTTCAACGTGGGCCAGATGGAAGACCTGTTCCGTGTTGCGGACGGCCAGCGCTGCGCGACCAACCAGGTGCCCTACAGCCTCAACAACCGCAGCATCGAGCGCGATCTGCTGCCGTGGTGCCGCCAGCACCACCTGCCGGTCATGGCGTACTCACCGCTCGGCGGCGACAACCACCTGGTGGTCAATGACCGCACGCTGGCGCAGATCGGCGCGAGCCACGGATGCACGGCGGCCGCGGTGGCGCTCGCGTGGGTCATCCGCAGCGGAGCGGTGATCGCGATTCCCGAATCCGGCTCGCCGGCGCACGTCAGGGAAAACGCCGTAGCCCTGGCGACGTCCCTGACCCCGCGTGACCTCGTGGCCCTGGATGCGGCGTTCCCGGGACCCAGCGGCGCAACCTAGCGAGCGCCGCTAAGGCCGGCGATCCAGGTGAGCAGCGTGCGCGCCAGCGCGACGCGCGCATCCGAGTACGCGTGATCCGTCGCCAGGTGCACCTCCGTGACGTGCGCGGGATCGGCCGCCCGGGCGACTGCGGCAAACGCCTCGTCCTCCGCGCCGAATGCGTCATCACTGCGCACGATCAGCACCGGGCGCGGCTTCCATTGGGGCGCCAGCCGCACCAGGTCCCAGTTCTCCGCGTGCGCCTTCAGCTCCGCCACGAGCGCCTGCGCAGTCGTGCCCCGCAGCGGGCCCATCTCATCGCGAAAGTGCTCGGTGATCTGTGGTTCCCAGCCGGGTTTGCGCATGGCCAGGCGCCGGTTGGCCGCAGAGATCATCGCCACGCCCATGACCTCGCGGTCGCCGGCGGCCACCACGCCGGCCAGCACGCCGCCGACGCTGTGACCCACCAGCACCAGTTGCTGCGGGTCGACCCTGAGGCGTGCGGTGATGGCGGGGGTACGCAGGTAGGCAAGGACCGCCTGCACATCCTCGATGCAATGACTGAATGAGTATTCCCCCTGGCTGCCCCATGCGCCGCGGTAGTGGAACAGGACAGCGTTCCAGCCGGCGCGCCGCAGCACCTGCGCCAGGTCCTCGTTCTGCTCGAACCCGGGGAAGCCGTGCAGCAGCACCACGGTACCGTGCGGGCTGGTACCGGCTGCGCGATAGAAGACCCCGTAGAGCGCGGCGCCGTGGCTGTCGATGGTCAGTTCCTCCATGCCGGCGCGCGCGCTGGCATCGGGCGCAGGATCGGCGCCGACCGGGCCGGCCAGGACGAAGCTGCACAGCATCCCGAGCATGAGGGCTCGCAGCGACCCTGAGCAGACCACCCGGCTGCAGGTACGCTCCAGCACTAGGCACTGCCCTTGAGCTGCGCGAAGTACACGAGCGTGACGTAGGGGAAGAGGACACGCCCGCCGCTCTGGTGCGCGACGAAGATCCGGGCAAGTCCGGCCAGCAGCGGCTCGTGCTGCGGATGACCGGGCTCAGGAGCGTAGGAGGACGACATGCACCGACCCACGAGTCCCTCGTGATCGAAGCTCTGCTGGTTGGGAAAACGGGCGCACTCCATCGCACCACCCAGGTATTCGCGCATCGCCGCCTCATCGACGCGGCTGCCGGCCACCGCCTCATATTCGCGGGCATGCTCGCGCAGCAGGCGCTCGTAATCGGCGAGGAATGGGCTGCCACTCACCGGGTGCTCGTTCCACAGTAGCGCGCCCCAGGCCTGGGGCCGCGTGATGCGCAGCGCCTCGGCACGCGCGGCCGGGGCCTTGAACCAGTGGAAGGCCTGGCCGGCGACCACCAGGTCGACGCTGGCAGCGGCGAGCGTGGTGGCCTCCGCGGTGCCCGGCACGCTCACGAAGGACGGCTCGCCCGCCAGTGCGGCCTCGGCGGCGGCGCGCATCGGCGCGTTGGGCTCGACCGCCAGGACCTGCGCCGCACAGGGCAGCAGCAGCCGGGTGAGGATGCCGGTGCCGGAACCCAGGTCCGCCACCACCGCGCGTCGGTTCAGGCCGCAGCGCCGCTGCAGCAGCTCGATGGCCGCCGGTGGATAGCTTGGGCGGTAGCGGACGTAGTTGTCGACGCGGCTGGAGAAGCGCTCGGTGGACTTGACCATGTGTTTCCGGCGGGCGGCTGTACTGGCGTGCGGGCGGCACAGTGCCGGGCCATTCGGGCCGTGGCATCTCTCCATAAAGGTGTAAGGACACGGTAGCGTATCCGCGCCAGAATCGCACCCTGCGGAGCCACCATGTCCCACTCCTTCAAGCACCTCGAAACACAGCTCGTGCACGCCGGCGAGCCCTCGCCGCGGATTGCCGGCGCCGTGGAGATGCCGATCTTCCAGTCGGCCACCTACGAGTACGCCGGCGAGGGCAGCTACGACGAGGTGCGCTACCTGCGCAACAACAACACCCCGAGCCAGCTCGCCCTGCACGCGAAGCTTGCCGTGCTCGAGGGCGCCGAGGATGCACTCGTGACCGCCAGCGGCATGGCCGCCATCTCCGGCACGCTGCTGGGGCTGCTGTGCGCCGGCGATCACGTGCTGGCCCAGGGCGGTGTGTACGGCGGCACGCACGAACTGCTCACCCACGAGTTCCCGCGGCTCGGCCTCACCGCCGATACGATCGATGCGGACCGGCCCGACAGCTGGGCCCAGCAGCTGAAACCGAACACCCGGCTCATCTATGTCGAGGCGATGACCAACCCGCTGCTCGAGGTGGCCGACCTGGGCGCGGTCGCCGCCTTCGCCCGCGCGCACGGCCTGCTGTGCGTGATCGACAACACCTTCGCGACTCCGGTGAACTTCCGCCCGCTGGCGCATGGCTTCGATCTGTCGATCCACAGCGCCACCAAGTACCTCAACGGCCACGCGGACATCGTCGCCGGCGCGGTCTCCGGGGGGCGCGAGCTCATCGCCCGCATCCGCCACAAGCTCAACGTGCTCGGCGGCTCGCTCGACCCGCATGCCGCGTTCCTGCTCAAGCGCGGGCTGAAGACCCTGGCCCTGCGCGTGCGCTTCCAGAACGACAGCACCCTGAAGATTGCGCAGTTCCTGGAAACGCACCCGGCGGTCGCGCGCGTGAACTATCCGGGCCTGGCCAGCCACCCGCGCCACGAGCGCGCCAGGGCGCTGTTCTCAGGCTTTGGCGGGGTGCTGAGTTTCGAGCTCAAAGGGGCGGGCAGCCGCGCCGACCGGTTCACCTCGCGGCTGCGGATCCCGGCAGTGGCGCCCAGCCTGGGGGGCGTGCAGACTCTGATCACCCGGCCCGCGAGCACCTCGCATGCCGGGGTCCCGGAGGCGGATCGCCGGCGCCTGGGCATCAGTGATGCCCTGCTGCGCCTCTCGGTGGGCATCGAGTCCACCGAGGAGCTGATCGAGGACCTGGACCAGGCGCTCACGTGAGAGCAGCCCGCTCCGCAGCACCCCAAGCGCAAGGTCCGGGTGTCACCGGCTGCAGGTTCCCTGCGACCCTAAGGCCTGCTGTACCGATGGAGACTTGAAGGTTTATGGCCACTTCCGAATCAACATCCCCCGCCCTCGCCGCCGCACCGGCCCAGGGGGCCATCGGCCGCACTGCCCTGGAACTGACCCTGCTGGGAGCAATCTGGGGCGGCTCCTTCCTGTTCATGCGCGTGGCGGCGGGCGAGTTCGGTGCGATTCCGCTGGTGGAGGCGCGCCTGGGCCTGGGTGCGCTGGTGCTGCTGCCCTTCCTGTGGCAGGCGCGCGCCCACTTCACCGCGGCGCTGTGGCTGCGCATCGCCGGCATCGCCCTGGTGAATTCGGTGATCCCGTTTGCGCTGTTCGCCTGGGGGGCCGAACGCGCCCCGGCCGGCATCGGCGCCATCACCAACGCCATGACCGTGATGTTCACGAGCCTGGTGGCCTACCTTTTGTACGCCGAGCGCATCGCCGCGCGGCAGCTCATCGGCCTGGTGGCCGGATTCGTCGGCGTCGCCATCCTCGCCAGCGGCAAGACCGCCGGACAGGCGGTCTGGCCTGCCGCCCTCGCCGGCGCCGCCGCCTCCCTGTGCTACGGCTTCGGCATCAACTTCGTGCGCCGTTACCTCACCGGGCTGCCTGCCGGTGCGGTCGCCGCCGCCAATCTGCTGTGCGGCAGCATCCTGCTGGCGCCGCTGGCACTTGCGAGCTGGCCGCAGCATGCGATCAGCGCCCGGGCGTGGGGCAGCGCCGTGTTGCTGGGCGTGCTGTGCACCGGCATCGCCTTCGTCTTCTACTACCGGCTGATCGCGCGCATCGGGGCGGCGCGCACCTCGACGGTCACCTACCTGATTCCCCTGTTCGGGGTGATCTGGGCGTGGCTGCTGCTGAGTGAGCCGGTCACCCTGACCATGGGACTGGCCGGGGCCCTGATCCTGGCCGGGGTCGCCTTGAGCCAGCAGCGGGCCAAGAAGTGACGCACCCGGCCCTGCGCTTCGACAACCTGCTGAACCTGCGCGACCTGGGCGGCCATCCCACCACCGACGGCGCGGTGACCCGCGCCCGCTCGCTGCTGCGCTCGGACGATCTTTCCCAGCTCACCCCGCAGGGGCTGCAGGCGCTGGAGGCGTTCGGGGTGGAGACGGTCATCGACCTGCGCTGGCCCGAGGAGGCCGCGCGCCACCCGAGCCCGGTCCCGGCCGCACTGCCGCAGGTGCGCTTCCAGCGCATCTCGCTGCTCTTGCACAGCGAGGCAGAGTGGCAGCTGCGCAGCAAGCAGGTATCCAAGGAGGGCTGGAAGTCGCTGGTACTCGAACAGCTCGGGCCGGAGCTGGCCCGGGTGTTGCGGGTGATCGCCGCGGCGCCCGCAGGTCCGCTGCTGTTTCACTGCGTGGCCGGCAAGGACCGCACTGGGTTGCTGGCCGCGGTGCTCCTGGCGCTGGCGGACGTGGAACCCACAGCCATCGCCGCCGACTACGCCATATCGGCACACAACCTGCGCGAGGGCTATCTCAAGCGCTACGCCGAGACCTCCGCGGAGCGGATCCTGGAGATCCTGCGCTGCCCGGAGGAAGGCTCGCACCGCATGCTCGCGTTCCTCGAGCGCGCCGGCGGCGTGCAGGCCTATCTTGCGACGATCGGACTGTCGCCCGCACAAGTGCGCCAGCTGCGCTCCCGCCTGCGCGACTGAAACCGCGCCCGGGCGGTGTCCCATTCACGCATCGTTCAGGAGCCGGGCGCGATACTTCCTTCGCACCGGTTAGCACGGGCCCCCGAACGGCCCACCTTTCTCCCGCGGGCACAATTAGCTGCACGTTCTGATTTGGGTCCGTCTCTCCGGTGCGCTCTCCCGAGGCGCTATCATTCGCACTCGCCTCATCGCGGAGCCCGCGCCATGCCAGTGACCGGAGGCTGCCTGTGCCGGGCAGTGCGCTACACCATCAGTGCCGAGCCGATCGTGATCCGCGAGTGCTGGTGCCGCGTGTGCCAGTACCTGGGCGCCGGCAGCAGCGCGGTCAACGCCTGCTTCCCCTCCGCGGCGGTGCAGGTGGAGGGGGCGCTCACGCACTACCACTCGCGCGCGGACAGCGGCACTCCCATGCGCCGCAGCTTCTGCCCGGCCTGCGGCACCCCGGTGTTCTCGGCCGCCGAATCCCGGCCGCACCTGGTGTTCGTGCGGGTGGGAACCCTGGATGACCCCGCTGCCGTGCGCCCGGACGTGGCTATCTGGACGGCCAGCGCGCCGCGCTGGGCATGCATCGACCCGGGGATTGCGCACCTGGCCGGACAGCCGCCGCCGGCGGCCTGACTACTTCGGTGCCAGCGCCGCGCGCAGCTGTGCCGCGGTCAGCAGGTGCGTGTAGGGCATCGTGCCCACGTCGAACTCGCGCGCGCGCTCCAGGCCGCCGACCACCACCGGCGCAAAGCCGGCATCGCTGACCAGCTGCTGCGCCACGGCGAGTGCCTGGGCGTCATCACCCGCCAGCGGTATCCCGATCAGCTCACCCTGGCGATGCGCCTCGTGCTCCAGGTCGCGCCAGCCGATGGCGTTGAACGCGCGCACCAGGCGCACGCCCGGCAGGTAGCGCGGGGAGGCGACCCCGGTGCCTTCCTTGCGCACCTCCACCGCCATCGGCCCGTCACGCTCCGGGTAGGGATTGCAGGTGTCGAGAACGACCTTGCCGGCCAGTTCAGACTTCAGCTCGCGCCCGATATCGGGCAGTGCCTTGTAGGGCACCGATACCAGCACCACCTCGCCGAACACCGCCGCCTCGCGCGGCGTGCCGACGCGCGCCTTGGGCCCCAGGGAGGTGGCCAGTGCCTTGAGCTCCTCCGGGTGCCGCGAGGACAGCAGCACCTCGTGGCCGGAGGCCACCCACAGCTTCGCCAGCGTGCCACCGATGTGGCCTGCACCGATGATACCGATCCGCGCCGGCGCGGTGTCGGCCAGGCCCGGCGCGGCCATGACAAGCGTGAGCACGGCTGCGAGCACAGCGCGCAGCGCGCGGCCGGGCATCATGTTCCAGTTTCCCAGCGCCATCCGTTCACTCCCGAAGTGTCCGCGGGGCAAACACTGTTAGGACAGGCCTTGCGCGGCGGGCTACTTCTTGCGGGCAGCCCCGGAGCGCTTCGCGGCGCGGAAGGAAATGCCCGAGCGCATCGCCTTCTGTTGGATCGCCGCCGCGGTGCGGCCGAGCTTCTTCGCAACCTGGCTGGTCGGGGTGCCGGCCTTGGCGAGCGCCTTGAGTGTGTTGAGCTCACGCGCGCTCCAGCCTGCGCCGTCATTGGGTGGACGTTTAGCCATCTTCGTTCTCCATAACAATCATCAGTGGTCGGTCGCGAATCATACACGCGCAACCCTGCGCATGAGGGCCGTTACTACATTCCCTAACATGTTGTCCCGTTCCATCCGCGTCCCGCGAGGTTGGGTGTTGCAACATACTGACGTGCGCGGGGAACAGGAAATTCAGGGTTTTGCGCGCCGATGGCGCGCGGTGCCAGGCCAGGTTGTGTTGCGACGCGCTGCAAAGCACACGCTCAGCCAACACCGCGCCGCAATTACATTTTGTCGCACGGCGACGCTCAAGTCTGTTGCCGCGCGCGGTCGCGGGCTCAGCAGCAGATAGGTTCGCGCCGGGCGGCGTGGGACGCACGTGTGCACGACAACGTGTCCTTGCGGCCACAACCGGCCATGCGGATCGTCGGTGATCGACGACAACAACAAGCGAGAGGTTGGAGGAACGGGCACCCGCGACCGCGGGCGCCCGCTGTGTGCTACAGCACGCCCCCGGCGCGCAGCACCGCCGCATCGACGGTGTTGGACAGGAGCATCGCGATGGTCATGGGACCTAAGCCACCGGGAACGGGGGTGATCCACGCGGCGCGCTCGGCGGCGCGCTCGAACTCGACATCCCCGACGAGCTTGCCGGAGGCGCTGCGGTTGATCCCCACATCAAACACCACCGCCCCGGGGCGGATCCATTCCCCGGGAACGAAGCCCTCCTTGCCGACGGCGGCCACGACCAGCTCCGCGCGTTCCACTTCCGCGCGCAGCTCGCGCGTGCCGGTATGGCACACGGTCACGGTGGCGCGCGCCAGCAGCAGCTCCAGGGCCATGGGCCGGCCGACGATGTTGGAGGCGCCCACCACGGTTGCGCGCAGGCCGGTAAGGTCGATGCCGTACTCGTGCGCGAGGCGGATGACCCCGAAGGGCGTGCACGGCCGCAGCCGCGGCCGCTTCTGCGCCAGCAGCCCCGTGTTCACCGGATGGAAGCCGTCCACATCCTTGGCCGGATCGACCGCGTCCATGACGCGGTTGGTGTCGACCCCCTTCGGCAGCGGCAGCTGCACCAGGATGCCGTCCACGCGCGGGTCGGCATTGAGTGCATGCACCAGCGCCAGGATCTGCGCCTCGCCGGTATCGGCCGGCAGGTCGTAGGCAAAGGACTCGATGCCCGCCTCCTGGGAGGACTTGCGCTTGTTGCGCACGTAGACGCTGGAAGCCGGGTCTTCGCCCACCTGCACCACGGCCAGCCCGGGGGCGCGGCCGTATTGCGCCGCAAATTCGCGGACGCGTCCGGCGACCTCCGCACGCACCTTGGCGCCGACCGCCTTGCCATCGAGCAACGCCGCGCCGCCCGCGGTCCGGGTGGGGGCCGCCATGGCGGCCCCCCGAGTGGTGGTTGCGTTCATCAGTAGCGGTAGCTGTCAGGCTTGTAGGGACCGGACTTGTCGACGCCAATGTAGCGCGCCTGCACGTCCGTCAGCTCGGTCAGCTGCGCATTGAGGGTCTTCAGCTGCAGCCGCGCGACCTTCTCGTCCAGGTGCTTGGGCAGCACGTACACCCCGACCGGGTACTTGCCGGTCTGCGTGAACAGCTCCACCTGCGCGATCGTCTGGTTGGCGAAACTCGAGCTCATGACATAGCTCGGATGTCCGGTCCCGCAGCCCAGGTTCACCAGGCGCCCTTCGGCCAGCAGGATCAGGCGCCGCCCGTCGGGCAGGATGACGTGGTCCACCTGGGGCTTGATGTTCTCCCACTTGTACTGCTTCAGGCTCGCGACATCGATCTCGTTGTCGAAGTGCCCGATGTTGCACACGATGGCGTTGTGCTTCATGCGCTTCATGTGCTCGTGGGTGATCACATGGTAGTTACCGGTCGCCGAGACGAAGATGTCGGCCTTGTCGGCCGCGTAGTCCAGGGTGACGACGCGGTAGCCCTCCATCGCCGCCTGCAGGGCGCAGATCGGATCGACCTCGGTGACCCACACCTGGGCGGACAGTGCGCGCAGCGCCTGCGCCGAGCCCTTGCCGACATCGCCATAACCGCACACCACGGCCACCTTGCCGGCGACCATGACGTCCGTGGCACGCTTGATCGCATCCACCAGCGACTCGCGGCAGCCGTACAGGTTGTCGAACTTGCTCTTGGTGACTGAGTCGTTGACGTTGATCGCCGGAAAGGCGAGCTTGCCCTCCTTGGCCATCTGGTAGAGCCGCTTCACCCCGGTGGTGGTCTCCTCGGTGACGCCCTTCACCTGCGCCAGGCGCGTCGAGTACCACTTCGGGTCGACCCTGAGCTTGGCGCGGATCGCAGCGTACAGCGCGGTCTCCTCCTCGCTCGTCGGCTTGGCGATGACGGACGCATCCTGCTCGGCGCGCGCCCCCAGGTGCAGCAGCAGCGTCGCGTCCCCGCCATCGTCCAGGATCATGTTGGTGAAGTGCCCGCCCGGCCACTCGAAGATGCGGTGTGTGTAGTCCCAGTAGTCCGTCAGCGACTCGCCCTTGACGGCGAACACCGGCGTGCCGCGCACGGCGATGGCGGCAGCGGCATGGTCCTGGGTGGAGAAGATGTTGCACGAGGCCCAGCGCACCTCGGCGCCGATGGCCTGCAGCGTCTCGATGAGCACGGCGGTCTGGATGGTCATGTGCAGCGAGCCGGTAATGCGCGCGCCCTTCAGGGGCTGGGTGAGCGCGTACTCCTCGCGGATCGCCATGAGACCGGGCATCTCGGTCTCGGCGATGGCGATTTCCTTGCGGCCCCAGTCGGCCAGGGCAAGGTCGGCGACGATGCAGTCTTTGGCAGTGGGTTTCAGGGTGGCGTTCATACTCAATACTCCGCAGTCAGAGTGAGCGCCGTGAGGTTAACCACCGTGCTGAGCCTGGCAGGCCTTGGGTGCCTGTCGCAACGCTCCTCAGCAAGCGTGGTTGCCGCTTATACCGCGGCAGGTGTGCTCCAATTCTACGCTACGCGCTTGCGCTTCGCCTCAGCGGCGAGCCGGGCGGCCAGATCGGTGCGCTCCCAGGTGAATTCCGGCTCGGTGCGGCCAAAGTGCCCGTAGGCGGCGGTCTGGCGGTAGATCGGCCGGACCAGGTCCAGCATCTCGCGCAGGCCGTAGGGGGTGAGGTCGAAGTGCCGCCGCACCAGCTGCGTGAGCTGCTCGCGTGACAGCACGCTGGTGCCGAAGGTCTCGACCATGATCGAGGTCGGCTCGGCCACGCCGATGGCATAGGAGACCTGCACCTCGCAGCGCTCGGCGAGGCCCGCGGCGACGATGTTCTTGGCCACGTAGCGCGCGGCGTAGGCGGCCGAGCGGTCGACCTTGGAGGGATCCTTGCCGGAGAAGGCCCCGCCGCCATGGCGTGCATAGCCGCCGTAGGTGTCGACGATGATCTTGCGCCCCGTGAGGCCGCAGTCACCCACCGGGCCCCCGACGACGAACCGTCCGGTCGGGTTGATGTGGTACTTGGTGCGCTTGTCGATCCACTTCTTCGGCAGCGACGGCTTGATGATCTCCTCCATCACCGCCTCGCGCAGGTCGCGCGTGGAGACATCCGGGCTGTGCTGGGTCGAGAGCACCACCGCCTCGATGCCCACCGGCCGGTGGTCCACGTAGCGCAGCGTCACCTGGCTCTTCGCATCCGGCCGCAGCCAGCCGAGCTTGCCGGCCTTGCGCACCTGCGCCTGGCGCTTCACCAGCCGGTGCGCAAGCGTGATCGGGGCGGGCATGAGCACGTCGGTCTCGCTGGTCGCGTAGCCGAACATCAGACCCTGGTCGCCGGCGCCCTGCTTGCGCTCGTCCTTGCGGTCCACGCCCTGGGCGATGTCGGGGGACTGCTTGCCGATGATGTTGAGCACCCCGCAGCTGGCCCCGTCGAAGCCCATCTCCGAGGAGTTGTAGCCGATGTCGAGCACGATGCCGCGCACCAGGGACTCCACGTCCACCCAGGCGCGGGTCGTGATCTCGCCGGCGACGATGACCACGCCGGTCTTCACCAGCGTTTCGCAGGCGACCCGGCCGCGCGGGTCTTCCTTCAGGATCGCATCGAGCACCCCGTCGGAGATCTGGTCGGCCACCTTGTCCGGATGGCCTTCGGAGACTGACTCGGAGGTGAAGAGATAGTCATTGGCCATGGGGTGTTCCGGGGCGTCCTGTGGGGTGTGAAAGGATCAATTGTAACCCAGCCTGCCGGGGGCTTCCTGTCCGGCTCAGGCGCTGGCGGCCAGCCGCGCGGCGAACTGGGCCTGGGTAAAGCGGTGGTTCTGCGTTCCCCGGGACTCGATCTTGATGGCCCCCATCAGGGAGGCAATATGTCCGGTGGTCTTCCAGTCCAGGCCATGCAGCAGGCCGTGGATGATCCCGGCGCGGTAGGCATCGCCGCAGCCGGTCGGGTCGATCACCTGCTTCACCGGGGCGCTGGGAATGCGGATCTCGCTGCCGTGCGTATAGATGGTCGAGCCTTCCGCCCCGCGCGTGACGATGAGGGCATCGACCTGGCCGGTGACATCGCGCTGCGACCAGCCGGTCTTCTGCTGCACCAGCTGCCACTCGTAGTCGTTCAGCGTCACCCATTTGGCCTGGGAGATGAAGTGCTCGAGGTCCTCGCCGGAGAACATCGGCAGCCCCTGCCCCGGGTCGAAGATGAAGGGGATCTTGGCGTCGGCGAACTGCTTGGCGTGCTGGAGCATGCCGTCGCGCCCGTCCGGGGCGACGATGCCGAGGGTGACCTCGCGCGCATCGCCCACGCGGTTCTCGTGGCTTTGCTGCATGGCCCCGGGATGGAACGCGGTGATCTGGTTGTCATCGAGGTCGGTGGTGATGAAGGCCTGCGCGGTCAGCTGCGAGTCGATCACGCGGATGTGATCATCCGGCACCCCCGTGCGCTGCATCCACTCGCGGTACGCGGCGAAGTCGCTCCCCACGGTGGCCATCGGCAGGCCGACATCGCCCAGCAGCTTGAGGTTGTAGGCGATGTTGCCGGCACAGCCGCCGAATTCCCGGCGCATCTGCGGCACCAGGAACGAGACGTTCAGTATGTGGATCTTGTCCGGCAGGATGTGGTTGGCGAAGCGGTCGCCGAACACCATGATCGTGTCGTAGGCCATCGAGCCGCAGATCAGCGCCCGTCCCGGGGGGCTGGCACTCATGGCTTGGCTCCCGGCGCGGCCGCACCCGCTGCCGGTGCCGCCGCGGCGGCCGCGTCAGCCTCCTGCTTGAGGATCTGGATCGCGCCCAGGGCGGTGTCCGTCAGTCCCGCGCCGTGCCGTTCCTCGTAGTAGGCCAGGATCTGCCTGCGCATGCGCGGGTCCCAGTAACGGTGGAGGTGGGTCGCCACGTCGGCAGCGGCCTGCTTCGGGTCCGTCACTCCCTGGAAGAACTCGCTGATCTGGTTGGCCATCTTGATGAGTAGGTCGATGTTCATGGGAGGCTTGCCGTCGGTTATTTCAGTCGCTGTGGGTGCGCGTACACCACGTGCCGGTCGGTGCGCGCGAAGGCGACCAGCGTCAGCCCGGCGCGCTGCGCCAGGCGCACGGCGAAGGCGGTCGGAGCCGAGAGCGCCACCAGCATCGGGATGCCCACGGTCGCGCACTTCTGCACCATCTCGTAGCTGGCGCGGCTGGTGATGAGCATGTAGCCGGCGGCGAAGTCCGCCCCGCTGCGGGCGAGCGCGCCAAGGGTCTTGTCGAGCGCGTTGTGACGGCCCACGTCCTCGCGCACCACCTGGATGCCCGCGCCCGGCAGCACCCAGGCCGCCGCGTGCACGCTGCCGGTGCGCGCATTGATCGGCTGGCGGGCCTTGAGTTCCTCGATCGCCTGGTGCAGCTGCGTGGCGCTGACACTCACCCCGGCAGGCACGCTGGGCACCTCGCGGATGGCATCGCTCGCGGTCTCCGCCCCGCACAGCCCGCACCCGGTGCGCCCGGCCAGGTTGCGGCGCCGCTGCAGCAGCGCGGTGAAGCGCTCCCAGGCCACGCTGATATGCACATCCGCCGCCCCGTCACCGTAGGTGACGGTGACGCCGCGGATCTCCTCCCGGTTGGCCACCAGGCCCTCGCTCAAGGTGAACCCGACCGCGAAATCCTCGAGGTCCGCCGGGGTCGCCAGCATCACCACGTGCGGCACGTCGTGGTAGACCAGCGCGATCGGCATCTCCTCGGCGACCGCATCCACCGCCTGCGACAGCGCCCCGGCCGACCAGCGCTCCACGGGCAGCTGCGCGGACACCGCGGTCGGCACGCCCGCCGGCGCGGCGGTCACCGGGTCAGGTTTCATCGCGTGCGGCGGCGTCTCAGGCCGGCGTCGGGTCGTGCCGGCGCTTGCGGCCGGTACGCGGCAGCGCGCGCTCGGCTTCCGCGCGCCGGCGCCAGGCATCCGCCTGGTTCACCTGCACCACCTCGACCGCGGTCACCTTGTACTCCGGGCAGTTGGTCGCCCAGTCGGAGTTCTCGGTGGTGACGACGTTCGCGTTGGTCTCGGGGAAATGGAACGTGGTGTAGACCACCCCCGGGGCGATCTTCTCGCTCACGCTGGCGCGCAGCACGGTGTCGCCGGCCCGGCTGGTGAGGCCGACCCAGTCGCCGTCGGCGATGCCGCGCACCTCCGCATCGTGCGGGTGGATCTCGAGCACGTCCTCGGCGTGCCAGACGACATTGTTCGTGCGGCGCGTCTGCGCGCCGACGTTGTACTGGCTCAGGATGCGCCCGGTGGTGAGGATCAGCGGGAAGCGGCTGGTGGAGCGCTCGCTGGTGGGCACGTACTCGGTGGGCCAGAACTTGCCCTTGCCGCGCACGAACTGGTGCACGTGCATGGTCGGGGTGCCCTCGGGCGCCTCCTCCGTGCACGGCCACTGGATGCTGCCCAGGCGGTCGAGCTTCTCGTAGGTGAGCGTCGCGAAGGTCGGGGTCAGGCGCGCGATCTCCTCCATGATCTGCTGGGGGTGGGTGTAGTGCATCGGGTAGCCGAGCGCGTTGGACAGCAGCATGGTGACCTGCCAGTCCTCGTACCCGGCGAGTGGCTCGATCACCTTGCGCACGCGCGAGACGCGCCGCTCGGCGTTGGTGAAGGTGCCATCCTTCTCCAGGAACGAGGAGCCGGGCAGGAACACGTGCGCGAACTTGGCGGTCTCGTTCAGGAACAGGTCCTGCACGATCACGCACTCCATCGACTCCATGGCCGCGTTCACGTGGTGCGTATTGGGGTCGGACTGCACGAAGTCCTCTCCCTGCACGTACATGCCCTTGAAGGTCCCGTCCAGCGCCGCCTCGAACATGTTCGGGATGCGCAGGCCCGGCTCCGGCTGCAGCGGCACGCCCCAGGCGGCCTCGAACAGTGCGCGGGTGGCCGGATCGGAGACGTGGCGGTAGCCGGAGAACTCGTGCGGGAAGGAACCCATGTCGCACGAGCCCTGGACGTTGTTCTGGCCGCGCAGCGGGTTGACCCCGACGCCCTCGCGGCCGAGGTTGCCGGTCGCCATGGCGAGGTTGGCGATCGCCATGACGGTGGTGGTCCCCTGGCTGTGCTCGGTGACGCCGAGCCCGTAGTAGATGGCGCTGTTGCCCCCGGTGGCATAGATGCGCGCCGCCTCGCGCACCAGGTGCGCCGGCACGCCGGTGATGCCTTCGGAAGCCTCCGGCGAGTTGCGCTCCTCGGCGACGAAGGCCTTCCAGCGTGCGAACGGCTCCGGCTCGCAGCGCTCGGCCACGTAGGCTTCCTTGACCAGCCCCTCGGTGACCACGACGTGCGCCAGGGCATTCATCAGGGCGACGTTGGTGCCCGGCTGCAGCTGCAGGTGCACGTCCGCCTCGATGTGCGGCGAGCGCACCAGCGCGATCTGGCGCGGATCGGCGATCAGAAGCCTGGCACCCTCGCGCAGGCGGCGCTTGAGCTGCGAGGCGAACACCGGGTGGCCATCGGTCGGGTTCGCCCCGACGATGAGCACCACGTCTGCCTGCATGACCGAGTCGAAGGCCTGCGTGCCGGCGGACTCCCCGAGGGTATTCTTCAGGCCGTAGCCGGTCGGGGAATGGCACACGCGCGCGCAGGTATCGACGTTGTTGGTGCCGAAGGCGGCGCGGACCAGCTTCTGCACCAGGAAGGTCTCCTCGTTGGTGCAGCGCGAGGAGGTGATGCCGCCGATCGAGTTGGCTCCGTACTGGGCCTGGATGCGGCGCATCTCGCTGGCCGCGTAGCCGATGGCCTCCTCCCAGGAGACCACGCGCCACTCGTCACGGATGGACTTGCGGATCATCGGCGTCTTGATGCGGTCCTCGTGCGTCGCGTAGCCCCAGGCGAAACGGCCCTTCACGCAGGCGTGCCCCTGGTTGGCCTTGCCGTCGCGCTGCGGGACCATGCGCACCACCTCGGTGTCCTCACCGCGGCCGCGCACCTCGGCCTTGAAGGCGCAGCCCACGCCGCAGTAGGCGCAGGTGGTGCTGATGGCCCGTTCGGCAACGCCGAGGCCGATGATCGACTTCTCGGTGAGCGCCGCCGTCGGGCAGGCCTCGACGCAGGCGCCGCAGGAGACGCACTCGGACTCGAGGAAGGGCTGGTCCTGGCTCGCGGACACCTTGGAGCCGAAGCCGCGGCCCTGGATGGTCAGGGCGAAGGTGCCCTGGGTCTCGTCGCAGGCGCGCACGCAGCGCGAGCACACGATGCACAGCTCCGGATCGAAGGCGAAGTACGGGTTGCTGACATCCTTGGCCTGCGGCCGGTGCTGGGCACCCTTCGCGTAGGAGGTCTCGGTGATGCCCACCTGTGCGGCCATGTCCTCGAGCTCACAGTGGCCGTGCGCGGGACAGCCCTCGCACTCGAGCGGGTGGTCGGAGACGTACAGGTCGATGACCCCGCGGCGCAGCTGCATGAGCTTGTCCGACTGCGTGCGCACCTTCATGCCCGCAGCCACCTGGGTGGTGCACGAGGCCGGGTAGCCCTTGCGGCCCTCGATCTCGACCAGGCACACGCGGCAGGAGCCGAAGGCCTTGAGCGTGTCGGTCGCGCACAGCTTGGGCACCTTGACCCCGGCCAGGGCTGCGGCACGCATGATGCTCGTGCCGTCCGGCACTGTGACCGAAGTGCCGTCGACCTCCAGGGTCACCGGGGCCGCAGCGGCGGCCGGCTTCGGGGTGCCCAGGTCCTCGTAATCTACCGCGTACATATGTGAGCCTCGCTTGCTGCGCCTACTTGGGCGACGCGCGGAAATCTTCCCTGAAATGCTTCAGTGCACTCTGCACCGGGAACGGGGCCATGCCGCCTAAGCCGCACAGCGACCCCTGCACCATGGTCTCGCACAGCTCCTCGAGCAGGCGCACGTTGCGCGGGCCGTCGACGCCGGCCAGGATCCGGTCGATGACCTCCACGCCGCGCGTCGAGCCGATGCGGCAGGGCGTGCACTTGCCGCACGACTCCAGTGCACAGAACTCCATCGCATAGCGCGCCATGCGCGCCATGTCGACCGTGTCGTCAAAGGCCACGATCCCGCCGTGCCCGAGCAGTGCGCCGATGGCGGACAGGGACTCGTAGTCCACCGCCACATCAAACTGCGCGGCCGGCACGTACGCCCCGAGCGGTCCGCCGATCTGCACGGTGCGGATGGGCCGTCCAGTGGCCGAGCCACCGCCATAGTCATACAGCAGTTCCCGCAGACTTAAGCCGAATGCCCGTTCGACCAGTCCGCCGCGCTTGATGTTCCCGGCCAGCTGGATGGGCAGCGTGCCGCGCGACTTGCCCGTGCCGTAGTGCGCGTAGGCCTCCGCACCGTGGGCCAGGATCCAGGGCACGCTGGCGAGGGTGATGACGTTGTTGACGATCGTCGGCCGGCCGAACAGGCCCTTGATCGCCGGCAGCGGCGGGCGCACCCGCACCTCGCCGCGCCTGCCCTCGAGGCTCTCCAGCATCGAGGTCTCTTCGCCACAGATGTAGGCGCCCGCGCCCAGGCGCACTTCCAGGTCGAAGCGCTTGCCCGAGCCTGCCACGTCGCCGCCGAGGTAGCGCGCCTGGTAGGCCGCGGCAATCGCGGTGTTGAGCGCGCGGTGCGCGTGCGGGTATTCCGCGCGCAGGTAGATGTAGCCCTGAGTGGCGCCGACGGCGATCCCGGCGATGGTCATGCCCTCGATGAGCGACAGCGGATCGCCCTCCATCAGCATGCGGTCGGCGAAGGTCCCCGAGTCGCCCTCGTCGGCGTTGCAGGTCACATACTTCGGGCCGGCCGGCTGCTCGTGCACGGTCTTCCACTTGATCCCCGTCGGGAACGCCGCGCCGCCGCGCCCGCGCAGGCCGGAGGCCAGGATGGCGGCCACGACCGCCCCCGTTTCCATCTCCAGGGCGCGCGCGAGTCCTACGTAGCCCCCGCTCTTCACGTAGTCGGCGACGCTGGCCGGATCGACGATGCCGACGCGCGCGAAGGTCAGGCGCTGCTGGCCCTTGAACCAGGGGATCTCGTCGGTCAGACCGTGGGCCAGGGGGTGCACGCCGCCCTGCAGGAACCCGGCCGCGAACAGCCCCGGCACCTCGGCGACCGTCACCGGCCCATAGGCCACCCGTCCGGCGGGCGTGGCGACCTCGACCAGCGGCTCGAGCGCATAGGCCCCGCGCGAGCCGTTGCGCACCAGGGTCACAGGCGCCCCGTGACTGCGCGCCTGCGCGGCAATGGCCTGCGCGACCTCATCGGCGCCCAGTGACTGGGCCCCCGCATCGCGTGGGACGTAGACGGTGGTCATGAGGACTTCGCCTTCGCGGCAAGCAGCTCATCAAGGCGCGCCGGGGTCAGGCGCCCGTACAGCTTGCCGTCCACCAGGGCCGCCGGCGCACAGGCACAGTTCCCCAGGCAGTAGATCGGCTCGAGCGTGAAGCGCCCGTCCGCGGTGGTGTCGTGGAACTCGATCCCGAGGCGCTGGCGGGCGTGCTCGGCCAGGGCCGTCGCGCCCATCGACTGACAGGCCTCCGCCTGGCACAGGCTCACCGTGTGGGTGCCAGCGCGCGAGCGGCGGAAGTGGTGATAGAAGCTCACCACCCCATGCACCTCGGCGCGCGAGAGGTTCAGGCCCTCGGCCACCGGCGCCACGGCCGCCTCCGGCACGTAGCCCAAGTCGGCCTGGATGGCGTGCAGCACCTCCAGGAGGGGTCCGGGTCGTTCCTTGAGTTCCGCGACGATACGTCGCACGGCGGTCTCTTCGGCCGCGGCTAAGGGCTTCATAAGGCAGCAAGTATACGTCCCTACCGGCCCTGCGGCTTGCATACGGCCGCCGGTCGCACAGAAACGGCCAACCGATGCCCTTGCGCGCGCGATCAATCTACACTCCGCCGGGAACTGTCTGGCGCTTAGGACCGTGGTCGACACACCTTTCCATAATGGCCGCGCCGTCCTGTTGCTGTTCGCAGGGCTCTTGCTCAGCGCCATGGCCCGCGCGGGAGTCGGCGACTTCACCGGCCGCCTCACCCCGGGCGGGGAACTCACCCTGACGAGCGACTACATCTACCGGGGCCTCTCGGAAAGCGACGGCCACGCGGCCCTCCAGGCCGACCTGCACCTGGCGACCCCGGGGGGCACGTTCCTCGGGATCTGGGCATCCAGCCGCGACAGCGACCTCGAGCCCGGCGCCAGTGCGGAACTGGTCGGCTACCTCGGCCACCGTTTCACCCTCAGCAGCGCCTGGAACGCCACCTTGAGCGTCCGCGCCCACCATTACCTGGGCGCGAACTCCTACGAGCCCTCGGACGACTATCAGGAGATCTCGGCCAGCCTCACCTACCTGGACAGCTGGTCCGTGTCCATCACGGCCATCCCCAATGCGGTGCGCTACTGGATGTACCGCCGGCTCTCGCGCGCCCCCGCCTGGGTGGCGGACACCTCCGGACAGTGGCCGCTGGGACGGCAGATCTTCATCACCGCCGGCGCCGGCTACTACCGCTCCCAGGGTACGGATTCGGGCATCGACCGGGCCACCGGTTACGCTTACGGCAATGCCGGACTGGCCTTCGAACACGGTCCGTTCCGGGCCGACTTCGGCTACTTCCTCACCCAGGACGCCGCGCAGCGCTCCTTCCCCTATCCCACCGCCGGACACACCTTTGCCGGCACCGTTTCGTGGCGGTTCTAGGGGCGCGGGGGCTGGATAAATCGCGCCCCGTGGTTGAACCGCGGGCGTGGCCGCGGGCACTTACGCCTCAGAAGGCGTACGGTACCTAAAGACAGACAGCGAACAGCCCATGACGGAGACATATCGAGGAGCTGCCGCGGTGGCGCATGAGACCCAACTCATCGCGCGCATCGCCGAGGGCGACCGCAAGGCCTTCGAGGAGCTCTACAACCTCTACCACCGCCGCATGGCACGTTTCCTGACGCGCCTCACCCGCCGCTACGACATCGCCGAGGAGGTCATCAATGACACCTTCTGGGTCGTGTGGCGCAAGGCGGGGGATTTCCGCGGCGACTCACAGCCCTCGACCTGGATCCTGGGGATCGCCTACCGCAAGGCCCGCAGCGCCTTTCGCGCCTCGGCGCGCCTGGCGGAGCGGGACCTGGACAGCGCCAGCGAGGCACTGACCACCGAGGCGCCCGCCAACACCGAGGAACTGCGCGACTGGCTCGGCCAGGCACTCGGGCAGCTGCCGGTCGAGCAGCGCATGGCCGTGGAGCTGTGCTACGAGCTTGGCTACTCGTGCGAGGAGATCGGCACGATCATGGAATGCCCCGCCAACACCGTGAAGACCCGTCTATTCCACGCGCGGGCGAAACTGCAGAAGCTGCTGCCGCAGCTCGCCAGTCCCTCGCCAGGCGCGGCAACCGCCCGCGAGAACCGCAACTCATGATCACGCAAAGCCGCAATGCGCACGAAGAATGCTGGCTGGTGCTGCCGTGGCTCGCCAACGGCCGGCTCGGCCTCGCCGAACGTGCATTGGCCGAAGAGCACGTGCGCAGCTGCAGCGCCTGTGCCGCGGAGCTGGAGCGCCAGTACCTGCTGTGCGCCGCCCTCACCGAGCCGGAGCGCGTCACGCACGCCCCCGGCCCCGCCTTCCGCAAGCTGATGGAGCGCATCGACGGCGCCGCGACGGCGCGCGCCCCGGAGCGCACCGTGCCGCGTGTGCGCACCCTGCGCCCGGTGCTGGCGGCGACCTGGCGCCCGCCGGGACTGGCGTGGGCCGCCACCTTCGTGTTTGCCCTGGGCGTCGGCATCCTCACGCCCACGTTCTACCGCTGGTCGCAGCCGGCCTACTCGACCTACACCCGCACGACCCACCGGCCGGCGGACGTGCTGCACGTCGCCTTCGAGCGCTCGCTCACCGTCGGCGAGGTGGCGCAGCTGCTGCGCTCCTCCGGGGCGCACATCGTCGAGGGCCCCGACAGCACCGGCATCTTCGGCGTGGCGCCGGTCAATGCCGGTAACACCCCGGCGCAGGTGAGCCCGCAGCTGCGCGCCCTGGCCCTGCGGCTGCAGGCGGATGCGCGGGTGCGCTGGGTCGAGCCGCTGCCGCAGGATCCCGCCGCCGGCGGGACACCGCCGGCGCAGCCGTGATCCGCGCCGGCGCACAGTGGCTGCTCCTGCTGTGGCTCGGCCTGGGCGGGGTGGCGCAGGCGCAGCCGGCGGCCCCGCGCATCATCGTCGCCTTCGCCAACCACCCGCACGCGGCTCCCGGCCCGGCCGGCACGACGGGCAGCCACTACGCCGGCTCCGGTTACAACGTGTCGCAGGGCGCCCAGGGCGAGGCGCACCGCGTGGCGAGCACCTACGCCCTGCACGCACTGGCCAGCTGGCCCATCCAGGCGCTCTCGCTGCACTGCGTGATCTACGAGATCACCGACGGGCGCGAGGTGGCGCAGGTGCTCGCGGCCCTGTCGAAGGATTCCGGGGTGGTGCTCGCCCAGCCCCTGCAGCAGTTCCACACCCTCACCAGCGCGGCCGCCGAGGCAGTCCCGCCGTACAACGACCCGCTCTATGACCTGCAGACCAACCTCACCGCACTGGGCATCGCGCGCGCCCACGCCCGCACCCAGGGCCAGGGGCTGAAGGTGGCGCTGATCGACACCGCGGTGGATGCGAACCACCCGGACCTGCGCGGACGCATCGTGCGCAGCCATTCCTACCTGCCCGAGGGGGTCACGGCCGCCGGCTCCCTGCGCCACGGCACCGCCATGGCCGGCATCATCGCGGCGGTGGCGAACAACCACCTCGGCATCGTCGGCATCGCGCCCCGGGCGCAGATCGAGGTGTTCGCCGCGTGCTGGCAGCAGGCGCCGGATGCGGATGCCGCCTCCTGCAACACCTTCACGCTCGCGCAGGCACTCGCCGGGGCCATCGCCTCGGGGGCGCCGCTGGTGAACCTGAGCATCGCCGGACCCCGCGACGCGCTGCTCAGCGCGCTGGTGCAGCACGGGCTGAGCAAGGGGTTGACCTTCGTGGGCGCCTTCCCGGGCGAGGAGCCCGGCTTCCCCACCGCCATCGATGGGGTGATCGCCGCCGGCAGCACCGGGCAGGCGCTGCCTGCGGGAGTGCTCGCCGCTCCCGGCGAGCACGTGATGACGCTGCGGCCGCAGGGCCAGTACGACTTCGCCTCCGGCACCTCGGTGTCCGCCGCCGAGCTCACCGGGGTGATCGCCCTGCTGATGTCCGCCGCCAACACGCACCTGAAGCCGGCGCAGATCGTCACGCTCCTCACGGCCGCGGCGCCGGAGCGCGCCGCAGCCCCCGCGCCCACCGCGGTGGACGTGAATGCCGCACTGACCCGACTGGATGCCGCGCAGCGCCGTCAGGTCACCGCGATACGCGCCACCCCCTGAGCTTGACCGCGGTGCGCGCGCGTGGCCATGCTCGAAGCATGACCGAGCCCCGTCTCACCTGGGCGCTGATCCAGGAGGCGCAGCAGCGCATCGCCGGGCGCGTGCACCTCACCCCCGTGCTTACCAGCGAAACGCTCGATGCACTGTCCGGCGCCAGGCTGTACTTCAAGTGCGAGACCTTCCAGAAGTGCGGCGCCTTCAAGGCACGCGGCGCCACCAACGCGGTGTTCGCCCTGAGCGCGGCGCAGGCAGCCCACGGCGTGGCCACGCACTCCTCCGGCAACCACGCCGCCGCGCTCGCCCGCGCCGCGCGCCTGCGCGGCATCAAGGCGTACATCGTGATGCCGGACAACACCCCGCAGGCCAAGCGCGCCGCGGTGGCCCGGTACGGCGGAGAGATCACCTATTGCGCAGCCACGCTCGAGGCGCGCGAGGCTGCCGCGCGCGCCCTCGTCGCGGCCACCGGCGCGGCCTTCATCCACCCGTACGACAACCTCATGGTGATGGCAGGCCAGGGGACTGCCGCGGCGGAACTGCTCGAGCAGGTCCCGCAGCTGGATGCCATCGTCTGCCCGGTCGGTGGTGGCGGACTCCTGAGCGGCACCGCGGTTGCCGCCAAGGCGCTGAAGCCTGCGATCCGCGTCATCGGCGCAGAACCTGCCGGCGCCGATGATGCGGCGCGCGCCTTCGAGAGCGGTCAGCTGCAGGCCGCGCCGCAGCCGCACACCATCGCCGACGGGCTGCGCGGGGCGCTGGCCGCGAGCACCTTCGCGGAGATCCAGGCGCACGTGGACGCGATCACGCGGGTGAGCGAGGCCTCGATCAGCGCCGGCATGCGCCGCCTGTGGGAGGTGCTCAAGATCATCGTCGAGCCCTCGGGGGCTGTGCCCTACGCGGCCGTGCAGGCCGGCTACGCCGGACTCGAGGGCCGGCACATCGGCATCGTGCTCACCGGCGCGAACCTCGACCTCGACACCCTGCCGTGGATGCAGGCGTCCTAGACGCGCTCGAGCACCACCGCGATCCCCTGGCCGACGCCGATGCACATCGTGCACAGCGCGTAGCGCCCCCGCACCGCCGCCAGTTGCCAGGTCGCGGTCGTCGCCAGGCGCGCACCGGACATTCCCAGGGGGTGGCCGAGGGCGATCGCCCCGCCGTTCGGGTTCACGTGCGCGGCATCATCGGGCAGGCCGAGCTCGCGCAGCACCGCGAGCGCCTGCGCGGCGAAGGCCTCGTTGAGCTCGATGACAGCCACGGCATCGAGGGAGAGCCCGGCGATGGCGAGCACCTTGCGCACCGCCGGCACCGGTCCCATGCCCATGATGCGCGGCTCGACCCCGGCGCTCGCCGCGGCGACGATGCGCGCGCGCGGGGTGAGCTTGAGGCGCTGGGCGGCCTCGCCCGAGGCGACCAGCAGCGCGCAGGCGCCATCGTTCAGGCCCGAGGCGTTGCCGGCGGTCACCGTGCCGTGCGCGCGAAACGGCGTGGGCAGTGCGGCCAGCTGCGCCAGGGTCGTCGCGCGCGGATGCTCGTCGCGGCTGACCCGTAGCGGCGGCCCCTTGCGCTGCGGTATCTCCACGGCGGTCAGTTCGCGGTCGAAGAAGCTGCGCGCATAGGCGGCCGCGGTGCGCTCCTGGCTGCGCAGCGCGAAGAGGTCCTGGTCGGTGCGGCTCACCTTGAACTGCGCGGCGACGTTCTCGCCGGTCTCGGGCATCGAGTCCACGCCATAGAGCTTCTCCATGCGCGGGTTCACGAAGCGCCACCCCAGGGTGGTGTCGTAGACGGTGGCGTTGCGGGCGAAGGCCGCCTCCGCCTTCGGCATGACGAAGGGCGCGCGCGACATCGACTCGACACCACCGGCGATGACCACCTGGGCCTCCCCGCAGCGCACCAGGCGCGCGGCGCTGGCGAGTGCATCGAGCCCGGAACCACACAGGCGGTTGAGGGTGGCCCCGGCCACCGACACCGGCAGCCCCGCCAGCAGCGCTGCCATGCGCGCGACGTTGCGGTTGTCCTCGCCGGCCTGGTTGGCGCACCCCAGGAGCACCTCCTCGATGGCCCCCGGGTCGAGCGTCGGGTTGCGCCTGAGCAGGGCGGTGATGGGAATCGCGCCCAGCTCATCGGCACGCACGCCGGCGAGCACGCCGCCGTAACGGCCAATCGGGGTGCGCACGGCATCGCAGATGAAGGCATCGTTCATCCTGGCAATGATAATCCCAACCCCGTACTGGTGCAGGCGCCGGTACAGTGCTCGTGCGCGAAGCGCACGCGTACCTGTCGGCGGCTACGCATCCCTGCGATGCTCCCCTTCGCCTGCTGTCACCGGAGTCCTCAGCCGTGCTGAATCCCGCGCCATTCATCACCTACGCGTTCGTCATGTCGATCACCCCGGGCCCGAACAACGTGATGCTGACCGCCTCCGGGGCGACCTTCGGCTTCCGCCGCACCCTGCCGCACCTGCTGGGCGTGGTGTTCGGGTTCGTAGTGCAGCTGCTGCTGGTGTGCGCGGGGCTCTCGGCGCTGTTCAGCCGCTGGCCGGCGCTGCAGACCGCGCTCAGCTGGGTGGGGGCGGCTTACCTGGTGTACCTGGGGGTACGCATGCTGAAGAGCGGCAATGCGAACGCGCAGGGCAAGGCCCGCCCGGTCCACTTCCACGAGGCCGCCCTGTTCCAGTTCCTGAACCCCAAGGCCTGGGTCATGTCGATCACGTGCGCGACGCTGTTCCTGCCGCAGGAACTGGGCGTGTTCCTGCGCAGCGCCTACATGGCGAGTGTCATGGAGGGGGTGGGCATCCCGTGCATGGCCGTCTGGGCGCTGTTCGGCAGTTCGCTGAAGGACTTCCTCGCCACCCCCCGCCCGCGCATGATATTCAACCTCGTCATGGCGGTGGCCCTGGCCGCCACGGCGATCGCGATGGTGGTGTAGCCGACCGGAAGTTGAGTGCCGCGCGATGTTCGAGCTGAGCCGCGATTCCTCCGTGCCGCTGGTCGAGCAGATCTGCGAGCGCATGAGCCAGCTGGTGCGCGACGGCCAGCTGTCCGCCGGCACGCGCCTGCCCTCGATCAGGCGGCTCGCCAAGCAGATCCACGCCAGTCCCTTCACCGTGGTGGACGCCTACGAGCGCCTCGTCGCCCGCGGCCTGATCGAGTCGCGCGCCGGGCGCGGCTTCTTCGTGACCCCGCGGCGACTGTCCGCCCCGCTCACCGCGGTCGAGGCCCTGCCCGATCCTGCCACCGATGCGATGGGACTCACGCGCCTCACGCTGTCGCAGTGTGCGGACCTGATCCCGGCCGGTTCCGGGTTCCTGCCCGAGAACTGGCTGCTCGAGGCCTCGCTGCACAGCGAGCTCACGCGCCTGGCCAAGAGCCGCCGCGCGCAGCTGTGGCTGCCGTGCCCGCCGGAGGGCATGGGCGAGCTGCGCGAGCACATTGCCGCACGGCTGGTGCACGGCGGCATCGCCGCCAATGCCGCAAACATCGTCACCACCTACGGCGCCTCGCAGGCCTTTGACCTGCTGGCACGCATCCTGTTCGCCCCCGGCGATGCGGTGCTGGTGGAGGACCCGGGTTACTTCGTGCTGTTCGAGCAGCTGCGCGCCCACCACGTGCGGCTGATCCCGGTGCCGCGCGGCGCCAACGGCCCGGACCTTGCGGCCCTCGAGGCCGCCTGCCGCGCCCACCGGCCGCGCGCCTTCTTCGTGCAGACACTGCTGCACAACCCGACCGGCATGAGCGCAGACCCCGCGCACTGCCATCGCATCCTCAGCCTCGCCGAGCAGTTCGGGTTTGCGATCGTCGAGGACGATGTCTACGGGGACCTGCACGAGGGGCCGGCAGTGCGCCTGGCACAGATCGACGGCCTCAGGCACGTGATCTACGTCGGCAGCTTCACCAAGCTGATCGGGCCGTCGCTGCGCGTGGGCTACGTCGCCGCCGACCCGGCGCTGGTGGCGCAGCTGGCCGAGCGCAAGGTGCTATCCGTGCTCTCCGGCTCCTCGCTGCTCGAGGGCTTCGTCTCCCTGGTACTCGATGGCGGGCGCTACAAGCGCCACGTCGAGAAGCTGCGCGAGCGCCTGCAGCGCATGCGCACCGAGGCGCGCACGGCGCTGGAGTCCGCCGGCCTCGCCTTCGATGAGGCGCGCGGCGAGGGCCTGTTCCTGTGGGGGCGGGTGCCCGAGGGCACGCAGGTGGAGGACCTGGTACGCCGCGCCAACGAGCGCTCGATCCTGCTGGCGCGCGGCTCGCTGTTCTCCCCGGTGCAGGGCTCGAGCCAGTGGCTGCGCTTCAATGTCTGCCACAGCAACCGCCCGCCGCTGATCGAATTCCTGCGCGAGTCGCTGCCGGCGGCTTAGGCTTGCGGCATGAACGGACTGCCCCACATCAGCGATGCCATCGAGGCGGACATCGCAGGCCTGGCGGAGATCTACAACGAGGTCATCGCCACCTCGACAGCGGTCTACTCGTGCGACCCGGTGACCGTGGCCGAGCGTCGCGACTGGTGGCGCGCCCGTGTCGGCCAGGGTTACCCGGTGCTGGTGGCGCGTGACGCCCGCGGGGTCTGCGGCTTCTCCACCTTCGGTGACTTCCGTGCCTGGCCCGGCTACCGTTTCACGGTCGAGCACACCGTGCACGTACGCGCCGACGGGCGCAGCCGCGGCATCGGCACCCGGCTGGTGCAGGCGCTGTTCCCGCGCGCCGCGGCCCTGGGCAAGCACGTGATGATCGCCGGCGTCGATGCGGCAAATGCCGCCTCCATCCGCTTTCACGAGCGGCTGGGGTTTACCCAGAGCGGGCGGCTGCGCGAGGTCGGTTACAAGTTCGGCCGCTGGCTGGACCTGGTTTTCCTGCAGCGCGGGCTGTAGCCACGCGTAAGATGGCGCCATGTTTGGCTCCATCCCGCCCGTCACCCGGGCGCTGATCCTCGTCAACGTCGCGGTCTTCCTGCTGCAGCAGGTGGCCGGCGATGCGCTCATCACCTGGTTCGCCCTGTGGCCACTGGGCAGCGGCCTGTTCCGGGTGTGGCAGCTGCTCACCTACGCGTTCCTGCACGGCAGCGTGGCGCACATCTTCCTCAACATGTTCGCGCTGTACATGTTCGGCCGGGCGCTGGAGGGTTACTGGGGCGGCCGCCGCCTGCTGTTCTTCTATCTGGTCTGCGTGCTGTCCGCGGCCCTCACCCAGCTGGCGGTGCAGGCTGCCGGCGGGGTGGCGGAACCGGTGCTGGGCGCCTCGGGCGGGGTCTTCGGCGTGCTGCTCGCCTTCGGCTGGTACTTCCCGCAGCAGCGCCTGATCCTGCTGCCGATTCCGATCCCGATGCCGGCATGGCTGTTCGTGACGCTGTATGCGCTGGCGGAGCTGTTCTTCGGGCTCACCGGCAAGCAGCCGGACGTCGCCCACTTCGCGCACCTGGGCGGGATGCTGGGCGGAGCGCTGTGCATCCTCTACTGGCGCGCGCACCAGCGCTTCAGTTCCTGAACCCCACGCGCGCAAGGCGCACCGGCCCGCGGCGCGTGCCGCAGGCATCGCACAAGAGCACCGTGCCATAGCGGCCGCGCCCGAAGATGCGCCCGTCCGGCAGGACCACCCAGTTGCCCCCGCCGATAACGCGCTCATCCACCAGGCGCACGTGCAGGGCACAGTGCGGCTCCGCGCAGAAGGGTGCCCCGCGCGCGACTTCCAGGTGTGCGGTCAACACATCCTCGGGGGGTTGCTGGCGTTGGGGAAAGTGCAGCAGCTGCATCGGTGCGCCCCGGTAATTGCCCTTAAGACATGCGCAGTCTCCCGGGGGCATTTGACGCAGACGTGACGCCGCCATGGCACCCCGATGACGCGCCCGCCGGCACGCCCTCGGGTCCCACCTGAGATATGCACGTTAATCAATCGATATTGCAGAGGAATTTCACCCGGGTTGAATTGTGTGCCACGAGGCGGTCACAATCGCGCGCCTCGGAAAATCGGAAAACATGGGGGAACTTCGCCCGCTCCCGCCCGTCTGCCAGAGTCAACGCATGATAAAGACGCAGCACCTGACCAAACGCTACGCAGCGCTCACCGCCGTGGAGGATGTGAGCTTCGAGGTACGCCCGGGCGAGGTACTCGGCTTCCTCGGGCCCAATGGGGCCGGCAAGACCACCACCATGCGCATGCTCGCCGGCTTCATCACCCCGACGGCGGGCACGGCCA
The DNA here is from genome assembly GCA_963741745.1 of uncultured Pseudomonadota bacterium. GTDB lineage: Bacteria > Pseudomonadota > Gammaproteobacteria > Steroidobacterales > Steroidobacteraceae > 13-2-20CM-66-19. The sequence goes on from CAVUJF010000003.1 coordinate 99,584, forward strand.
GCATCTGCGGCCACGATGTCATCGAGGACCCGCTCGCGGCCAAGGCCGCCCTGGGCTACCTGCCCGAGGGCGCCCCGGTGTACGGCGAGATGAGCGTGGGGGCCTTCCTCGATTTCATCGCGGACCTGCGCCGCCTCGAGGGCCCGCAGCGCCGCGAGCGGCTCGCGCACGTCATCGAGCGGCTGCAGCTGCACTCCGTGCTCGGGCAGAGCATCGAGACGCTCTCCAAGGGCTTCCGCCGCCGCGTGGGGCTGGCGCAGGCGATCGTGCACGACCCCCCGGTGCTGATCCTCGACGAGCCCACCGACGGGCTCGACCCGAACCAGAAGCACGAGGTGCGCGCGCTCATCAATGACATGGCGCGCGACAAGATCATCGTCATCTCCACGCACATCCTCGAGGAGGTCGAGGCGGTGTGCAGCCGCGCGATCATCATCGCCCGTGGCCGCATCGTCGCCGACGACACCCCGGCGCGCCTGGCCGCCCGCTCGCGCTACCACAACGCGGTCTCCCTGAAGCTCGAGGAGGCCGCCCAGCTTGGCGAGGTGCGCGCGGCGGTGGCCGCGCTGCCGGCCGTGGCGGAGGTCGAGGTGAGCGAGCGCGACGCCCGCCTCACCGCCCTGCCCCGCGCCGGCGCGCCCATCCTCACCGCCGTTGCCGATCTGGCCAGCGCACGCGGCTTCAAGCTGCAGGACCTGCACCTGGAATCCGGACGCCTCGACGAGGTGTTCCGCAGCATCACCGCCTGAGGATCGACGCATGCGCAACGTGAGGATCATCATGCGCCGCGAGTTGGCGAGTTATTTCGCGACCCCGCTGGCGTACGTCTTCATCCTGATCTTCCTGGTGCTGGCGAGCCTGTTCACCTTCTACATCGGCGGCTTCTACGAGCGCGGCCAGGCGGACATGGACTCCTTCTTCGGCTTCCAGCCGTGGCTGTACCTGTTCCTGATCCCGGCGCTGTCGATGCGGCTGTGGGCCGAGGAGCGCAAGTCCGGCAGCATCGAGCTGCTGATGACCCAGCCGGTGCTGCTGTGGGATGCGGTGCTCGGCAAGTTCCTCGCCGCCTGGGCCTTCACCGCGCTCGCCCTCGCCCTGACGTTCCCGCTGTGGCTGACGGTGAACTACCTGGGCAAGCCCGACAACGGGGCGATCCTTGCCGCCTACCTCGGCAGTGCGCTGCTGGCGGGGGGCTTTCTGTCCATCGGCTCGTGCATGTCGGCGCTGACGCGCAACCAGGTGATCGCCTTCATCCTCGGGGTGGCCGCCTGCTTCGCCTTCCTGCTCGCCGGCTTCCCGATGGTGCTCGACGTGTTTCGCAGCTGGGCGCCGCTGGCGCTGGTGGATGCGATCGCCTCGCTGTCCTTCCTCACGCACTTCGAGTCCATCGCCAAGGGCGTCATCGACGTGCGCGACCTGTTGTACTTCGCGATGCTGATCGGGTTCTTCCTGCTCGCGACCACGATTGCGCTCGAGCTGCACAAGGCCGACTAGAGAGTGCGGATGCCCATGACCAAACGTTCAACACTCGGCGGCGCGGCACTGGTGGGGTTTGCGCTGCTGTTCGTCGGCCTGACGGTGCTGTTCAACCACGCACTGCGCGGCTGGCGCCTGGACCTGACCGAGAACCGCCTGTACACCACCGCCGCGGGAACCGACCGCATCCTCGCCAGCATCAAGGAACCGATCAACCTGTACTTCTTCTACTCCGAGAAGACCGCCCAGCAGCTGCCGCAGCTGAAGACCTACGGCACGCGGGTGCGCGAGTTCCTGGAGGAACTCGCCGGGCGCTCCAACGGCAAGCTCATCCTGCACGTGATCGACCCGCAACCGTTCTCCGAGGAGGAGGACCGCGCCTCGGAACTGGGGGTGCGTGGCGTGGCGGTCGGGGCGGCGAGCAGCCAGTTCTACTTCGGGCTCGCCGGCACCAACTCCACCGACGGCCACGCGGCGATCCAGATGTTCGACCCCGCCAAGGAGCAGTTCCTCGAGTACGACGTCATCAAGCTCGTCTACCAGCTCGCCAACCCCAAGAAGCCGGTGGTCGCCTGGCTGTCGACGCTGCCAATGGACGGTAGCAGCGATCCGCACACCGGCCGCACGCGCGATGCCTGGATGGTACTCAACGAGGCGCGCCAGCTGTTCGACGTGCGCACCCTCCTGCCCACCGCCACGCGCATCGATCCGGACGTGAACGTGCTGGTGCTGGTGCACCCCAAGGAACTCTCGCCGCCGACCCAGTTCGCCATCGACCAGTTCGCCCTGCGCGGCGGGCACATCCTGCTGTTCGTGGATCCGCTGTCGGAGAACGACACCAGCGGCGCGGACCCGCAGAACCCGATGGCGGCGATGGTCGCGGACAAGTCCTCGCACCTGGAGGCGCTGCTGAAGGCCTGGGGCGTGCAGTTCGACCCCGGCAAGGTGGTGGCCGACCGCGGCCGCGCGCTCTCGGTGACCATGCGCGAGGGCGAGGAACCGGTCATGCACCCGGGTGTCATCGGGCTTGACCAGACCGGCTTCTCCGACGATGTCGTCACCGCCGGGCTCTCCAACGTCAACATGGCCATGGCCGGCGCGCTGGCACCGCTGCCGGGCTCGCAGGTGCGCTTCGAGCCGCTGCTGCAGTCGAGCACGGATGCGCAGCTGCTGCCGGCCGCGCGCTTCCGCCTGCTGCAGGATCCCGGCAGCCTCCTGGATGGCTTCAAGCCGGCCGGCATCCGCTATACGCTCGCCGCGCGCGTCAGCGGCCCGGTGCACACCGCCTTCCCGGACGGCCCGCCCGGGGGCGTCACGCTGCCACCGGGGCAGCTGGACCTGAAGGCCTCGCTCCCCAACCGGCCGCTCAACCTCATCGTCTTCGCCGACTCGGACATGCTCTCGGACTTCCTGTGGGTGCGGCTGCAGAACCTCTTCGGTCAGCAACTGGCCCAGGCGTACGCCAGCAACGGCGACCTGGTGCAGAACGCGCTCGGCAACCTCGCCGGCAGTGCCGACCTGATCAGCGTGCGTGGCCGCGCCACCTTCACCCGCCCCTTCGAGCGCGTGGAGCAGCTGCGGCGCACGGCCAACGAGCGCTTCCACGCCAAGGAGCAGGAGCTGGAGCAGCAGCTGCGGGACACCGAGGAGAAGCTCACGGCCCTGCAGGCCAAGGGCGAGAAGTCCCCGGCCGCGCTGCTGGTGACCCCGGAGCAGGAGCAGGAAATCGAGCACTTCCGCCTGGAGAAGCTGCGCATCCGCAAGGAGCTGCGCGCGGTGCGCGCCGGCCTCGACGCCGACATCAAGAACCTCGGCACGCGCCTGAAGCTGATCAACATCGTCGGCGTACCGCTGCTGTTCGCCCTGATCGCACTCGCGCTTGCGGCCTGGCGGCGCCAGCGACGCCGTGTCGCGCCGATGAAGGAGAGCCTGACATGACCGCACGCCGCGTCGCCTGGCTGCTCGTCGCCGGGGTCCTGGTGATCGCCTTTGCGATCTGGCTGTCATCGCTGCGCCACCTGGAGCGCGCCACGCTGGCCGGGGACCTGGTGCTGCCCGGCCTCGAGCGCGGCGTGAACACCGTGACGCAGGTGAGCGTGCGCCGGGGGGACGAGACGCACGTCACCTTAGCCAGGCAGGGCACGGAGTGGATCGTCGCCGAGCGCGGCTGGCCGGCCGACCGCGGCAAGGTCCGCAAGCTCCTGCTGGACCTCGGCGCACTGAACGTGGTCGAGGAGAAGACCCGCCTGCCGGCCAACTACGCGCAGCTGGGGGTGGAGGATGTCAGCTCGCCCAAGGCCAGCGGCATGCGCGTCGAGGTGCACTCCCCGGCTAAACAGTGGGCGCTGATCGTCGGCCGGCCCTCCAGCGCCAAGTCCGGCTACGTGCGCCTGGCCGACAACCCGCGGAGCCTGCTCGCCGCACCGCTGCTGAACGTCGACGCCGACCCGAAAACCTGGCTGGCGCGCAGCATCATCGACATCACACCCGAGCGCGTGCGCGAGATCGAGGAGCACCCGCCACAGGGACCGGCCTTCACCGCCTCGCGCGCCACGGCCGGGCAGAAGGACTTCACGGTCAGCCCGCTGCCCAAGGGCCGCGAGTTGAGCGGCCCGGGGGCTGCTGATGCCCTGGCGGCCGCCTTAAGTTCCCTGAACCTCGATGACGTCGGCAAGGCGCCGGCGGTCCCCGCAGCGGCGCCGGCGCGCGCCGTGGTGCGCACCTTTGACGGCCTGGAGATCACGATCCTCGGCCGCAAGGACGGGACGCGATCGCTGCTGAGCCTGGCTGCGCACGCCAGCGCCGCCCCAGGGACAGCCGCTGCGCAGCAGCTGGACGCCCGCCTGGCCGGCTGGGAGTTCCAGGTGCCGGATTACAAGTACGCGGCGATCTTCGTGGGACTGGAGGAGCTGCTGAAACCGCTGCCTGTGCCGGCCAAGAAGCCCGCCCCGCCGGCCCAGCCGGCCAAACAAGCCAAACCGTAGGCGCGGCGGCAGCGAAGCTGCCGCGCACACGCTGTAGGCATCGGCCGACTGCAGTTCAGGGTGCCGCCAAAATCCTTCCGGGCGTAGAATTTTCCGTAGGTTCGCGACCACTCACCTGTGGAGCGAACCCGAAGGAGGGACGTGCAATGAGCGCCGTATTGCTGGCCGTCTTCACCGATTATTCAGACGCGGAGCGCGTGCGCACCCAGCTGGTGCACGACGGCTTCCCCACCGACCGCGTGGAACTGACCGCAAGCCAGGACAAGGGGCGCGCGGGAGTGCAGCCGGGCAAGTCCGCGCATGCGCAGTTCGTGCAGTACTTCCGCACCCTGCTCAACCAGGCCGATGAGCGCGCCTTCGCCGAGGAGCTCGCGCAGCGGGTGGACACCGGCGGCACGGCCACCGTTGCCGTGCACCCGCGCGGCGCGATCGAGACGCACCGCGCGGTGCAGCTGCTGGAATCTGCCGGCGCGCGCGAGGTGCTCGGCCACGACCTCGCGAACCAGGCCTTCGAGCACGCCGCCTCGCGGACCGACGGCTACTGGGTGCGGCACTTCATGCTGGAAAACCCCGACGGCGCCGACTGCATCTACTGCCGCCTGTTCCCCGACCACGCCCACTAGCAGCCGCTAGCGGGTGCGCGCCTTGAGCACGGCCGCGAGCACGTCGGGCCGCGCGGGGATCCGCGTGAGGTGCGGCCAGCGTGGCCCCTCGTAGTACGGCACGCTCAGGGTGCGGAAGAAATCGTCGCTCTCCACCATGAGCTCGATCGGCTGGTGTGTCACGTGCGCCTCGGCGATGGCCGTATCGAGCACCTCCGCGGTGTACTTGCGGCCGTTGACCGCGACCAGCTTCATGCCGGGGCCGGCCCCGGCGCGCGCCGCGGCACGATCCTCCACGGTATCGACGATGGTGTCGGTCTTGTCGAGGGTGAAGCCGATCGACCAGTCGCGCATGGTGCTCTTGGTGCGCTTCTGCCGCAGCTCGAGATAGCTGTTCTTCTGCGCCGTGTAGGTCAGCTGCCAGCCGGTGCTCTTAAGTCCCTCCAGCAGCGCCTGCGGCCCGGTGGCGTCCAGATGCCGGCGGATGATGGCGCGCCAGTCCGCGGGCACGACGCTCGACAGGGCCGCATAGACATCGTCCTCGACGAAGGGCTTGAGCGCCGGCTGACCGCTGGTGCCCGCGTAGAAGCGTTTCACGAAGTCATCGATCGAGGCCTTGCCAGCCGAGCGCGCGCGCAGCTCCGCATCCACGTTCAGCCACAGGAACTCGGAGGCCTCGTAAAAGTCCGCGCCGCGACGGCTGTTGGTCCAGGCGCTGGGCGCGTCGTAGAGCAGCTGCGCAGCGACCGCGGTGTCGGCCAGCGGCCGCCAGCGGTTGCCGACCTGGATGTCGAAGTCCCCGGCCTTGGATGCCAGCACTTCGCGGTAGTTCTGGGGCGGCACGATCCCCGAGCGCACCGGCAGCACCTCGCCCCAGAACTGCGTCATGCCCTCGTAGACCCACAACAGCGAGCCGTCCATGTCCTTGTCGTAGTCCGGGCTCAACAGCCCCGCGGGACGGCGGTACTTGCCGTTCCAGCTGTGCACGTACTCGTGCGCCAGGAGCTCGGCGACGCGCTCGCGATAGGCCTGCTCGGACAGCGAGTCCTCATCCACGCGGTCATCGCTGGACTCGTGGTGCTCGAGGCCGAAGTGCGCCACGTGGTCCGACAGGCTCAGCAGCCAGGTGTAATGGCGGTACAGGCGCGAGCCGAACAGCATTCCGGCCTGCGCGACCATGCGCTCGTAGCCCTTGGCGAAATCATCGGGGACGGTGAGTGCTGCCTCGCTGTCGGCGGCAATCGCGATCGTGTGCGAAAGCTGCGGCAGCGGCGCCGCGCCTGCCACCTCGATACGCTTCACGTAGCGGCCCATCTGCAGCGGCGAGTCGATCAGGCGCGCCAGCGTCGCCCCCTCCAGGCGCGTGGACCCGTCCGCCCGCGCCTGCAGGGCAAGTGCGCACGCCAGCTGCCAGTCCCCGGGTGCAAGCACCGAGGCCTCGGTACTGATCGTGTCGGCGTCGACCCCCTTGGGCAGCAGCACGAACTGGTTCCAGGAGATCACGGCCAGCTGTGCGCTGCTGGTCGGGCCGGCCGTGAAGGAACCCTCGTCGACGGGCAGTCCCGACTCGAGCGCGATCTCCAGCCGGTTCGCCCCGGCGGGCACGACCACGCTGATCGCGTACATGTCGGTCGGGTCGCGCTGCCAGGTGAGCGTCTGTCCGTTGGCGCGGATGACCATGCCCACCAGGGTATCGATCGGTCCGGTCGGGCCGTGCTCGCCCGGGATCCACTGCGGGAACACCAGCGTCAGTGGCCCGGGCTTGGCGGCCAGCGACAACTCGGTGTGCACGTGCTTGCGCGCCACCTCGCGGGCATCCAGGCGCACGGTGAGGTCTGCGGCCTGCGCACCTGCCAGCGCGCAGCCCAGTACCAGCGCCAGTATCAATCCGGACCGCAGTGCTCTCATGGCAGACCTCGTGAGAAAGGCATCGATGGATGTGCGATTGTTGACCGAATGGCCCACCACGGCAACGAGTGGTAACGTCATCTGATGCCGGACTTGCTCTATCCGGGTGGCTGCCTGTGCGGGGCGGTGCGCTACGAGGCGCGCGGCGTGCCGCGCTATGCGTGCTTCTGCCACTGCGCCAGCTGCCGCCGCGCCTGCGGCGCACCACTGGTGCCCTGGGCGACCTTTGCGCGCTCGGAACTCAACATCACACGCGGCGCGCTCGCGCAGTACCGCTCCTCCGCCCGCGTGCTGCGTGGCTTCTGCGCCGCCTGCGGCAGCTCGCTCACCTACCTGAACGAGGCGCGCGGCGAGGACATCGATCTGGCACTGGCGAGCCTGGATGACCCCGCCGTGCTCGCACCCACCATGCACATGTGGGTCAAGGACAAGCTGCCGTGGGTGTCGATCGAGGATGGCCTGCCGCGCCACCCAGCCGGGCTGCCCGCGGACTGAATACTCAGCGCACGCGCGCCAGCAGCACGAACACCACCAGCGCCAGCAGCGCCGTCGGCATCCACGCCAGCAGCACCGGGTCGAGGTTGAAGACCACGGTGCCGCTCTCGATCAGGCGCTGCAGCAGGAAGAAGCCCAGGCCCAGCACCAGCCCCATCAGCATGCGGGTGCCGGCGCCGGCGGTGCGCAGCGAACCGAGCACGAACGGGATCGCCAGCAGCACGGTGAAGGCCACCGCGACCGTGCGCGCGATGCGCGACCAGAAGGCGAACACGTACTCGCGGTCGGAGAGCGAGTTGGCGCGGTAGTAGCGGATGAGCCGGAACAAGGAACGGTTGGTCAGCTGTCCGGGATTCTGCGAGGCGAGCCCGAGGAACCCTGCCGTCACGTTGGACTTGAGGAGGCGCTGGCCCGGGTTGCTCTTGATCACCGTATCGCCGCTGAAGCGCGACTCGGCGTAGTTGCTGAGCAGCCAGTTGCCCTTGGCCCCGGCAGTGCCGCGCGCGGCCGTGCCCACCGCCACCAGCTCGTGCTGCGGGGACAGTTCGAAGATCTGCACCCCACCAAACTGCGTCTCGCCGGACTGCCCGGAGACGTGCAGGAACAGGTCGCCGTCACGCACCCACGCCCCGCCGTGGCTGGCGAAGCCGACGTTGCTCAGCCGGCTGAACGCCTTCTGCTCGCGCGCGGTCTGCTGCAGCGCCGGCCCGAGGAATTCACCCAGCACCACGGCCAGCCCAAGCAGCACCAGTCCGGCGAGGAAGGCCATGCCCGCCAGGTGCGCGATCGAGACGCCGGTGGCGCGGATGACGGTGATCTCGCTGCCGCGGGCGAGCGCGCCCAGGCCCAGCAGCGAACCGATGAGGGCGGTGATCGGCAGCAGCTCGAAGGCCTGCTGCGGAAGGCTGAGCAGCGTGAACCACACCGCTCCCAGTGCGGTGTAGTTGCCGCTGCCGATATCCTCCTGCTGGTCGATGAATACGAACAGCGCCCCCAGCACCAGCAGCACCGCGGCCACCATCAGCACCGAGCCCAGGATGGAGCGCATGACGTAGCGGTCGAGGATATTCACAGGCCGCGCACCCGGTAGCGCATGCGGTTGATGAAGGGCGGCCCGAGGATCACGCCCAGCGCGGTGGCAATCACCACTGCGTGCGTCCACCACAGGCCCAGGTAGGCCGGGGCGGTGCCGCGGGCGATCCATACCTTGCCCACGGAGATCAGCTGGGAGTACAGGAGGAAGATCAGGATCGCGATCCAGATGCGCGCGTAGCGCCCCTGCCGCGGCCGCAGGCGCGCGAGCGGCACGGCGAGCACGGCCAGCACCAGGCACATCAGCGGCATGGCCACGCGCCAGTCCAGTTCCGCGCGCTGCTGCGGGTCGGTGGCGTGCAGCAGCCCCGCGGACGGCCGCGCCTCCAGGTCGCGCACCGCATCGTCGCTGACCGGAACCTGTACGGGAATCACGTGCTCGGCGAAGCGCACGGTGCGGAACTCGGCGCTGCCGGGCACGCCCTCGAACCGCTGCCCGTCGTAGAGTGTAAGGACGTGTGTCATGCCATCGGCGGTCACCGTGTGACTGGCGCGCTCGGCCAGCACCACCTGCACCACGGGACCTTCGCTGCGCTCCACGAACACGTTATGCAGCGTGCCGTCCGGGTTCACGCTCTGTGCGTACACCACCGCGTTGCCGGTACCGAAGGTGCGGAATTTGCCCGGTGCGATGGGGGCGAACTGGCCGGCGCGGATGGCTTCCCGGCGCAGACTCAGGGCCTGCTCGGTCGCCGTGGGCGCAAGACTCAAGGTGAGCCAGGCCAGCAACCCGGCGGCCACGACGGCCAGCAGTGCCACCGGCAGGTAGAGATTGACCGGGCCTGCCCCGCAGGCCAGCGCCGCGGCCATCTCGCTGTCGGCGTAGAGGCGACCGAAGGCGAGCACCACGCCGAGCAGCAGCCCGACGGGCAGCAGGATCGACAGGTTCTGCAGCGAGCCGAGCCATATCAGTTCCAGCACCACGCTCTGCGGGAACTGCGCGCTGGCGGCGCGCCCGAGCACCCCGACCACCTGGTTGACCAACAGGATGATCAACAGGACGCCGGTCACGACCAGCCAGGTGGTCACGACTTCGCGCAATACGTAACGTTCGAGAATTTTCCCCAACTACTGCCAGCCGTTCCTTCGCAAACCTGACGAGATCTTGGGTTACACTTGCCGCCACGCCTGCACGGCCGCCAGAACAAGCGCTGCCCGTGCAAGCAACCGGCTGAGGCGCCCCAATAAGGTAAGTGAGTCTAACGCGCCGCGGCGAGAAGGGGATATCGCATGGAATTTGGCGTCTGGACCCGTGGCCTGGCATCACTGAGCGTGGACTGCCTCGTCCTGGGCGTGTTCGAGGGCGGGGAGCTCAGCGGCGAGGCACGCACGGTCGATTCCGCCTGCGGCCACCGGCTGAAGAAGCTGCTCGACCGGGGCGACTTCGTCGGCCGCATGGGCGACACGCTGCTGGTCACCGACCTGCCCGGCATCGGCGCCTCGCGCGTGCTGCTCACCGGGCTGGGCACCAAGAAGCAGTTCCAGCGCAAGAGCTGGCGGCGCGCCTGCCAGGGTGCGCTGGCCGCCATCACCCGCACGCGCATCGCCAGCTGTGCCGTGGCGATCGACCGTCCCGAGGTGCGCGAACTGGACGACTACTACCTCGGCCGCCAGGTCGCCGAGATCACCGGGGCGGCGCTGTACCGCATCAACGACCTCAAGAGCGGCAAGAAGCCCTCGGCGCCGGCGCTGCGCAAGGTGCTGGCGGGCCCGGCACGCAAGGCGGCCGCGACCGAGCGCGGCCTGGCCGAGGGGGCTGCGATCGCCGCGGCCGCCGTCATCCAGCGTGACCTTGCCAACCTGCCCGCGAACGTGTGCACGCCGGCCTACCTCGCCGCGCAGGCGCGCGTGCTCGGCAAGCGCCACGGCTTTGCGGTGCGCGTGCTGGAGGAGGCGGCCATCAGGCGCGAGAAGATGGGCTGCCTGCTGGCGGTGGCGCAGGGCAGCGCACAGCGCCCGCGCTTCCTGGTGCTCGAGCACAGGGGCGGCAAGCGGGGCGAGGCGCCCGTGGTGCTGGCGGGCAAGGGCGTCACCTTCGATTCCGGCGGTATCTCGCTGAAGGACCCGCCGGGGATGGACGAGATGAAGTTCGACATGAGCGGCGCGGCGGCGGTGATCGCCGCGCTCAGCCTCGCAGCGGCCCTGGACCTGAAGCTGCACGTGGTGGGGCTGGTGGCCGCGGTGGAGAACATGCCCGGCGGCCGCGCCGTCAAGCCCGGGGACATCGCCACCAGCGCCGCGGGGCTCACTGTCGAGATCCTCAACACCGATGCCGAGGGGCGCCTGATCCTGTGCGACGCCCTGCACTACGCGCGCCGCTTCAAGCCGGCCGCCGTCGTGGACGTGGCCACCCTGACCGGCGCGTGCGTGGTGGCGCTCGGGCACTTCCACGCCGGCGTCATGGGCAACGACGGCAAGCTGGTGCAGGAGCTGCTCGAGGCGGGCGTGCGCGCCGACGACCGCTGCTGGGAACTGCCGCTCACCGAGGACTACGCCGAGTCACTCAAGAGCAACTTCGCCGACTTCGCCAACGTTGGTGGCCGCGACGGTGGCGCAATCACCGCCGCAGCCTTCCTTGCCAAATTCACCCAAGGACTCAAATGGGCGCACCTCGACGTCGCGGGCATCGCCTACCAGAGCGGTGTGCAGAAGGGCAGCTCGGGCCGGCCGACACCGTTGCTGGCGGACTTCCTCCTGCACCGCGCGGCGCGCTGACCCGCCACGGCGCAAGCCATGAGCGCGAGATCCGCCACGTACGCTTCTGCCGCCTGCGGCGCGCCGTGCGCCTGACCGCCCGCCTGCTGCGCATCCGCTAGCCACGCCGCCCCGCCCGGCAATCCTCTGCGGGCGCCAGGGCGGCATCCCCGCGGCAGCGGCATTGCCGCCCCAAGCCCGCGGCAGCGAGCCGCTATAATCGCCCGGCCCTCCCCTTTTGAAAGTCATGGCTGTTAATGGACAAGGTGTACGCGCCGCAGGACATCGAGCGGCGCATCTACGAGCGCTGGGAAGCCAGCGGCTGGTTCGCCCCAAGCGGTCACGGTGCCCCCTACTGCATCATGATCCCGCCCCCGAACGTCACCGGGACGCTGCACATGGGGCATGCCTTCCAGCACACCCTCATGGACACCCTCACCCGCTACCAGCGCATGCGCGGTGCGGATGCCCTGTGGCAGCCGGGCACCGACCATGCAGGGATCGCCACGCAGATGGTGGTCGAGCGGCAGCTCAACGCCCAGGGGATCCAGCGCACTGCGCTGTCGCGCGAGGCCTTCATCGAGCGGGTCTGGCAGTGGAAGGCACAATCCGGCGGCAGCATCGCCGGCCAGATGCGCCGGCTCGGTGACTCGGTCGACTGGAGCCGCGACCGCTTCACCCTCGACCCGCAGCTGTCCCTGGCGGTGACGGAGGTCTTCGTGCGCCTGCACGCGCAGGGTCTGATCTACCGCGGCAAGCGCCTGGTGAACTGGGACCCGGTACTGCTCACCGCGCTTTCGGACCTGGAGGTGCAGTCGCAGGAGGAGGACGGCCAGTTGTGGCACCTGCGCTATCCCTTCGCCGACGGCTCCGGCCACCTGGTGGTCGCCACCACGCGCCCGGAGACGATGCTCGGGGACACCGCGGTGGCCGTGAACCCCGAGGACGAACGCTACACGAAGCTGGTCGGCAGGCTGCTGCGCCTGCCGCTCGCCGACCGCGACATCCCGGTCATCGCCGACGCCTACGTGGACCCGGCCTTCGGCTCCGGCTGCGTCAAGATCACCCCGGCGCATGACTTCAACGACTACGAGGTCGGCCAGCGCCACAACCTGCCGCAGATCAACGTGTTCACCCCGCGCGCGGCGATGGCCGACACCGTGCCGGAGCGCTTCCGCGGCCTGGACCGTTTCGAGGCGCGCGCGCGCATCGTCGCCGAGCTCGGCGCCCAGGGGCTGATCGAGAAGATCGACAAGCACCGCCTGCACGTGCCGCGCGGGGACCGCAGCGGCGCGGTGCTCGAGCCCTACCTCACCGATCAGTGGTACGTGAAGATCGCCCCGCTCGCGCAGCCTGCAATCGCGGCGGTCGAGCAGGGACGCACGCGCTTCGTGCCGGAAAACTGGTCGCGCACCTACTTCGAGTGGATGCGCAACATCAAGGACTGGTGCATCAGCCGCCAGCTGTGGTGGGGCCACCGCATCCCGGCCTGGTACGACGATCAGGGCAACATCTACGTCGGCCGCAGCGAGGCGGAGGTGCGCGCGCACCACAAGCTTCCCGGCGGCACCGCGCTGCGCCAGGACGAGGACGTGCTCGACACTTGGTTCTCGTCCGCCCTGTGGCCATTCTCCACCCTCGGCTGGCCGCAGCGCAGCGGCGAGCTCGCGCGCTTCTACCCCGGAAGCGTCCTGGTCACCGGCTTCGACATCATCTTCTTCTGGGTCGCGCGCATGATGATGATGGGGCTGAAGTTCATGGGCGATGTGCCCTTCCGCGACGTCTACATCACGGGGCTCATCCGCGACGAGCACGGCGACAAGATGTCCAAGTCCAAGGGCAACGTGATCGACCCGCTCGACATCGTCGATGGCATCGACCTCGAGGCCCTGGTCGCCAAGCGCACCGCGGGCCTGATGCAGCCGCAACTGGCGCCGGCGATCGAGAAGGCCACGCGCAGGCAGTACCCGCAGGGGATCGCCCCGCACGGCACTGATGCGCTGCGCTTCACCTTCGCGGCGCTGGCCTCCAGCAACCGCGACATCCGCTTCGACATGGCGCGCGTGGCCGGCTACCGCAACTTCTGCAACAAGCTGTGGAACGCGGCGCGCTTCGTCAGCATGGCCGTGGGCGATGCCCCGGTCACCGCCGCCGCGCCGGCGGCGGATCTGTCCGTGGCCGACCGCTGGATCCGCTCGCGCCTCGGGCGCACGCTCGCCACCGTCGCGGAATCGCTGCGCGAGTATCGCTTCGACTTCGCCGCCAGCGCCCTGTACGAGTTCGCCTGGTACGACTTCTGCGACTGGTACCTGGAGCTGACCAAGCCGGTGCTGCACTCGGCCGAGGGCGCGCCCGCCGCGCGCCTGGCCACGCAGCGCACGCTGGTGGAGGTGCTGGAGGCGCTGCAGCGCGCGCTGCACCCGATCATGCCGTTCATCACCGAGGAGATCTGGCAGCGCATCGCCCCGCTGGCCGGCGTGCGCGGGGAGACGGTGATGCTCGCCCCCTACCCCCAGGCCGCCGAGTTCCCCGCCGATACCGCCGCCGAGGCCGAGGCCGCGTGGCTGAAGGCGGTCATCCTCGGCGTGCGCCAGATCCGTGGGGAGATGAACATCGCCCCCGGCAAGCGCATTGCGCTGCTGCTCAAGGACGCGAGCGCGCTGGATGAGTCCTATGCGCAGCGCCACCGCGCGCTGCTCGAGAAGCTGGCCGGGCTGGCCGGGATCACCGTACTCGCCCCCGGGGCAAGCGCTCCGGAGTCGGCCATGGCCCTGGTCGGCACGCTCACACTGCTGGTGCCGATGGCGGGCCTGATCGATGCGGCCGCCGAGGCCGAGCGCCTCGGCAAGCTGCTCGCCAGGACCCAGGGCGAGCTGGCCAAGGCGCGCGGCAAGCTCGCCAACGAGAGCTTCGTGCGCAGCGCCCCGCCTGCAGTCGTCGCCACCGAGCGCGAGCGCGCGGCGGACTTCGAGCGCAGCGCCCGCGACCTGGCCGCGCAGCTGGAGCGCATCCGCGGGATGCTGGGCCGGTGAACGACATCCACGCCAGTGCGGACAGTGACGCGGCCAGCCTCGCCCGCGCGCTCGAGGTCCTGGAGACGGTCATCCTCGGCAAGCCCGCGCAGCTGCGGCTGTGCCTGGCGTGCCTGCTGGCGCGCGGGCACCTGCTGATCGAGGACGTGCCGGGGGTCGGCAAGACAACGCTCGCCCACGCGCTCGCCCACGTGCTGGGGCTTGCCTGGCGGCGCGTGCAGTTCACCAGCGACCTGCTGCCCGCGGACATCATCGGCGTGTCGGTGTTTGACCGCGCCCGCCAGCGTTTTGACTTCCGGCAGGGCCCGGTATTCACGCAGCTGCTGCTGGCCGATGAGGTCAACCGCGCCAGTCCGCGTACGCAGAGCGCGCTGCTGGAGGCGATGGAGGAGCGGCAGATCAGCGCCGACGGCACCACCTATGCCCTGCCCGAGCCGTTCTTCGTGGTCGCGACGCAGAACCCGCACGAGCAGCTGGGCACCTTCGCGCTGCCGGAGTCGCAGCTGGACCGCTTCCTCATGCGCATCCGCCTGGGCTACCCGGATGCGGCGCACGAGCGCGCGCTGCTGCGCGGCGGCGAACGGCGCGAGATTCTCGCCGGCATCGCCCCGATCCTCTCGGCCCAGGCGATGCTGCGGATGCAGCGCACGGTGCGCGAGCTGCACATCGCCGACACGCTGCTCGACTACACGCAGCTGCTCATCGCCCGCACGCGCGAGCGGCCGGACCTGAAACTCGGCCTGTCCCCGCGCGCCGGCCAGGGGCTGCTGCGCGCCGCGCAGGCCTGGGCCTATCTTGGGCAACGTCATGCGGTGCTGCCCGAGGACGTGCAGGCGGTACTGCCGGCGGTGATTGCCCACCGCCTCGAGGGCCGCGATGCCGCCGCCCGCCCCGGTGAAGAGCTGGCGCGCGAGATCATCGAGTCAGCCGCGGTGCCTGCGTAGGGCAGTGGCCGCCTGGGCCACAGCCGGCACGCGGCGGCGCTGGAACCCCTTCTCCTCAGTGCGGAGCGCCGCCGCGCGGCGCCTGGCCGTATGGGTGCGGCGCCGCCAGGGCGTGGACATGCTGCCGGTGGTGCTGCAGCGACGCCGGCTTTACATCCTGCCCTCGGGCACCGGTGTTGCCCTGGGCGTGCTGCTCTTGCTGATGCTGCTCGCCGGCCTGAACTACGCCAACAGCCTGGCGCTGTTTTTCACGTTCGTGCTGATCGCCTTCTGCCTGGTGGTCATGCAGCAGTGCCACCGCAACCTCCAGGGCCTCACCGTCGAGGCCCTGCACGCTCCTGCAGTGTTCGCGCGTCGTCCGGGCAGCGCCTGCCTGGCACTGGGGAACCCGGGACCGCTCGCGCGCCTGGAGATCGCCGGCCGGGTGGACGGGGAGGCCGCGGGCCGCGCCGACCTGGGTCCCGGCGGCCAGGTGATCCTCGGGCTGCCGCTGACCGCCGCGGTGCGCGGCATCGTGCACATCGAGCGCATCCGCATCCAGACGATGTACCCGTTCGGGATCTTCCGTGCCTGGACCTGGCTGCACACCGATGCCCAGATGCTGGTCTACCCGGCGCCCGAGGGCGCCCTGCCAATGCCCTCAGGCCATGCACCGCAGCCGGGCCTGCACGCGCGGCGCGGCGCCGGCGTCGATGAGTGGGCCGGGCTGCGCCCGTTCCGCGACGGGGACTCGCCGCGCCAGGTGGACTGGAAGGCATATGCGCGCGAGGCGCCGCTGTTGGTGAAGGAGTACCACGCCTCCGGCACCGAGCTGCGCATCTTCGACTACGCCCGCGTGCGCCTGCCCGATCCGGAGGCGCGCCTCAGCCAGCTGGCGCGCTGGGTGGTGGACGCGGATGCCCGCGGCGAGCGTTATGCGCTCGAATTGCCGGGGATGCACATTCCCCCCGACAGCGGCCCGGAGCAGCGCCATCGCTGCCTCGCCGCGCTCGCCCGCTTCGGCATCGAGCCCGCGCAGGCCGCGCCATGAACGGCACGCAGCGGCAGGACGCGCGGGCGCTGTCCTTCGTGTGCATCGCCTTCGCCGGCGGGGTGCTGCTGAACATCGACCGCATGCCCGCCTGGGCCGGCGCCACGGCCCTGGCGCTGGTGGCGTGGCGGATGTGGACGGCCGGCCGGCGCGCGTGGCTGCCGCCGGCATGGCTGCGCGCGCTGCTCGCGCTCCTGGTCACCGGCATCGTGCTGGCGCGCTTCCATACCCTCAACGGCCTGGTCGCCGGCACGACGCTCCTGATGCTGATGGCGGCACTGAAGCTTCTGGAAATGCAGCGCCCGCGCGACGAGGTGGTGCTCATCGGCGCGGGACTGTTCCTGCTGCTGGCAGCCTGCCTCGACCGGCAGTCACTGCTGCGCACGCCGCTGTATGCGCTGCAGACCTGGTTGTGCTGCGCGGCACTCGCCGCGGTGGCATCCCCGGGGCTGCCGGCGCGCGCCAGTGCGCGCCTGGCGCTGCGCGCGCTGCTGGTCGCCGCCCCGCTGGCCATCGCAATGTTCGTGTTCTTCCCGCGCCTGCCGGGCTCTTTCTGGGCGATCCCGCGCGGCCCAGCGGCGCTCACGGGGCTATCCGACTCGATGAGCCCGGGCGGCATCTCGCGGCTGGTCGCCAACTACGACCCGGCGTTCCGCGTGAAGTTTGCCGGCGCGCCGCCGCCGCCGCCGCGCTACTGGCGCGGGCCGGTGCTGCACGACTTCGACGGGCGCACCTGGCGCCGGCGCGAGTGGGCCGCGCATCCGCGCCAGCCGGTGGAATTCCTGGGCGCGCCGGTGCACTACCACGTGTCGCTGCAGCCGACGCAGCAGCGCTTCTGGTTCGCGCTCGATCTTCCCGCGCGCTCCCCGGCGGGCCAGGTGGCCCTCACCTACGACTTCCAGCTCATCGCCCGTGACCCGGTGACCGATGCGATCAGCTACGAGGCGGTCTCGTACCCGGGCACGCGCGCAACCGGCGCGCTCAGTGCCAGCGCGCGCCGCGAGGACACCACGCTGCCGGTCAATGCCAACCCGCGCGCGCGCGAGCTGGCGCTGCAACTGCGCGCGGCGGCCGGCTCGGACGCGGACTTCGTCGCGGCAACGCTCGACTACCTGGCCAAGGGCGGCTTCGTCTACTCACTCGAGCCGCAGCCGCTCGGGGCCAATACGGTCGACGAGCTGATCTTCAACACGCGCGAGGGATTCTGCGGCCACTACGCCTCGGCCTTCGCCGATCTCATGCGCGCCGCCGGCGTGCCGGCGCGCATCGTCACCGGCTACCTGGGCGGTGAGTGGAATCCGGTCGGGCAGTACCTGCTGGTGCGCCAGGCCGATGCGCACGCCTGGACGGAAGTGTGGCTCGAGGGCCGCGGCTGGACGCGCGTGGACCCGACCGCAGTGGTGGCACCGCAGCGCCTCCAGCGTGGCATGTTCGACCTGATGCCCCAGGCCTTCGGTGCCGGGGAGCGCTTCATCCATGCCGCTCCGTGGCTGCAGCGGCTGCTGCAGCGCTGGGATGCCGCCAACTCCTGGTGGAACGACAACGTGGTGAAGTTCGAGTACTCCACGCAAATGGACTTGCTGGCGCGCCTCGGGATCCGTGCCCCGGATGCACGCTACCTGGGCTGGGCGTTCATGGCAGCCCTGCTCGGGTGGCTGGCCATCGTCGGCTGGCACATGGGACGCACGGCGCGCGCCCCGGCCGGCGATGCGCTGGCGCGTGCCTACCTGCGGCTGTGCCGCAAGCTGGCGCGCGCCGGCGCCACGCGCCTGCCGCACCAGGGCCCGGTGGACTTCGCGCAGGGCATCGCCCGCGGGCACCCGGAGCTGGCTGCCCAGGTGCAGGGGCTGCTCGAGCGCTACGCGCAGCTGCGCTACGGGCCAGCCGGGGCCGCACAGGCGAGCGAGGTGGCCGACTTCAGCCGCGCGGTGGCGCGCCTGTCGCTGCGGCGCGCCGCCTCGGCCTGACCAGAAGCCGATGCGCGCGTGCGTGCCGCCGCAGAAGGGCTTGGTCGCGCTGCCCCCGCCAGGTGGCGCGACTGGTCAGCTGGCCGCGTACTCGCGGGTCTCGCGGAAGGTGATGTCCGGCCAGCGCTCGAGCGTAAGCTGCAGGTTGACGCGCGAGGGCGCCAGGTACACCAGCGCGCCGGAGTGATCGACCGCCAGTTGCTCGTAGGCACGCGCGCGGAACTCCTCCAGCTTGCGCGGATCCTCCGCGGTCACCCAGCGCGCGGTATGCACCGTGACCGGGTCGAACACGCACTGCACGCTGTACTCATCCTGCAGCCGGAAGGCGACGACCTCGAACTGCAGCTGCCCGACTGCGCCCAGGATCAGGTCGTTGTTGCGCAGCGGCTTGAACAGCTGCGTCGCCCCCTCCTCGCACAGCTGCGACAGGCCCTTCTGCAACGCCTTCATCTTCAAGGGATCCTTGAGCACGGCGCGCCGGAAGATCTCCGGGGCGAAGTTCGGCACGCCGGTGAAGGTCAGCCGCTCGCCCTGGGTGAAGGTATCGCCGATGTTGATCGTGCCGTGGTTGTGCAGGCCGATGATATCCCCGGCGAAGGCCTCCTCGGCCTGGGCCCGCTCGGCGGCCATGAAGGTGAGCGCATCGGCCACGCGCACCTCCTTGTCCAGGCGTACGTGGAACAGGCGCATGCCGCGGCTGTACTTGCCGGCGCACAGGCGCATGAAAGCGACGCGGTCGCGGTGCGAGGGGTCCATGTTGGCCTGGATCTTGAACACGAAGCCGGCCAGGGATTGCTCGAGCGGCTCGACGGTGCGCTCGCGCGCCACGCGCGCCAGCGGCCCGGGGGCGTAGGTACTGAAGGCGGCCAGCAGCTCCTCGACGCCGAAGTTGTTGACGGCCGAGCCGAAGAACACCGGCGTCTGCCGCCCGGCGAGGTAGGCCTTGGGATCGAAGGGCTGCGTGGCCCCGCGCACCAGGCCGATCTCCTCGTCGAAGGCGGCCGCGTGCTCGCCGAGGAACTCGCGCCCGGCCGCGCTGTGCAGGCCATCCACGGTCAGGTTCTCGCCGCGGCGGCCGCGTTCGCCGGCCGCGTAGGCATAGATGCGGTCCTCGGCCAGGTGGTAGATGCCGCGCAGCTCGCGCCCCATGCCGATCGGCCAGGTGAGCGGGGTGGTGCTGATGCCAAGCACGCTCTCGATCTCATCCAGCAGATCGATGGGTGAGCGCCCGTCGCGGTCGAGCTTGTTGATGAAGGTCATGATGGGCGTGTCGCGCAGACGGCACACCTCCATCAGCTTGATGGTGCGCTCCTCCACGCCCTTGGCGCAGTCGATGACCATGAGGGCGGAGTCCACCGCGGTGAGGGTGCGGTAGGTGTCCTCGGAGAAGTCCTCGTGGCCCGGGGTGTCGAGCAGGTTGATGATGCAGTCGCGGTAGGGGAACTGCATGACCGAGGAGGTCACGGAGATGCCGCGCTGCTGCTCGAGCCGCATCCAGTCGGAGGTGGCGTGACGGGCGGCCTTGCGGCCCTTGACGGTGCCGGCCAGCTGGATGGCGCCGCCGAACAGCAGCAGCTTCTCAGTAAGGGTGGTCTTGCCGGCGTCGGGGTGGGAGATGATGGCGAACGTGCGCCTGCGCCTGATTTCGGTGGCTAATGCCTCTGACACGCTTCACTGACCCTTCAAGGCCGCACACGCTCATCCTGCGATACCCCAACCGGTCGTTCATGAGGACCGGTAGTGCCCGGGGATGCGCTGCAACTTCGTATGGGGCACGAACAGAAAATTGTTGATGTAGATTCCCGTGCGCTTGCCATTGGGCAGGTGGCTGCCATCCTGGTGCGTCGCGGCGTCGAATTCTGCAATAGGTTGCAGCCTGCCTTCCAGCAGGAAGTAGCCCTGGTAGCCGAATTCCGCGAAGAACCGGGCGACCCCTGCCACCGAGCCGGCACTGTGGCGCTCTTCTGCCTCGACCAGCGCGATCGGATGGTACTTGCCGATGGTGTCGCGCGCGCCGGCGAGCACCGCGCGTTCGTGCCCCTCGACATCGATCTTGATGAAACCCACCGCCTCCAGCTGATAGTCATCGAGCCGTGCGCAGCGCACCGGGTGCAGCCTCACCTCGCTCGCCCCCTCCAGGGGGTTGGAACCGGCGATCGTGCCGCGCATGGGCCGCTGCACGGGAACGCGGATCTCGGCCGTGCCGGGGGCATCCGACAGTGCCACCTCCTCCAGACGGGTGTGCGCGGTGGCGCCGAAGTGCGCGCGCAGCCGGGCCGCCGCTTCCGGGCGCGGCTCGAAGGCAAGCACGCCCGCGGAATACAGCAGGAGGTAGGCCAGGTACGTGCCATCGGCTGCGCCGACGTCCACCGACAGCTGCGCTCGGTCACAGGCCCACGGCAACAGCTCCTGCTCGGCCTCCTCGGTGGTGATGTGCCAGGCGCGGATGCGATGCCGCCACAGGGCGCGCGGCGCAAAGCGCTCAGCCAGATGTCTGACCTGTCCTAAAATGGCCTCGTCCCCGCCTGGTTCGAACCTTGCCTCGCCCGCATCACGCGCCCGGCGGCCGCTGATCGTGGTTGCGCTGCCCGTTCGCCGCCCGGGACCGGGCGTCCCGCCCCCTGGGTGCCCATGATACCCCGGCACGCCGGGGCGGCCTCAGGCCTTCAGGGCAAGCTTGAGGACGGCCGCATCCTCGCGGCCGTTGATCGCCTGGTAGTAGCCGCGGCGCATCCCGACCTGCTCGAACCCCAGGGCAAGGTAGAGGCGGATGGCGGTGATGTTGGAGGGACGTACCTCCAGGAAGGCCTCGGCGGCCCCCGCCGCCGAGGCGCACTCGAGCAGGCAGCGCAGCAGCTGCCGCCCGAGCCCGCGGCAGCGCTGGCCCTCGGCAACGCACAGGTTCAGGACGTGGGCTTCGCCTGCGCCCACGCTCATGACACCGTAGCCGACCACGTCCTCACCGGCGAGCACGACCCGGCATACATAACCCACGCGCAGGCAATCGCGGAAGATTCCCTCGCTCCAGGGGAACTGGTAGGCCGCGCGCTCGATCAGGACCACCGCCGGGACGTCCGCGGGGCGCATGGGGCGGATGCTCGCGGCGGCGGCGGCCGCGAACAGTTCAGGGGCGGTGGCCATCGCTGCCGGCATCCTGCGCGAGCTTCTGGTAGATGCTGCGGGCGAACTTGAGATCCTCCCACGCCTTGCGCTTCTCTCCGGGGGAGCGCAGCAGGTAGGCCGGGTGATAGGTCACCACCAGCGGGATGGACCCGAAGTGATGCACCTGCGAGCGCAGCCGGCCGAGCGGCGCATCGCTGCCCAGCAGGCTCTGGGCGGCGATGCGCCCGACCGCCAGCATGATCTTCGGGCGCAGCAGCTCGACCTGGCGCGCAAGGTAGGGCAGGCAGGCACTCACCTCCTCCGGCTTCGGGTCGCGGTTGCCCGGCGGACGGCTCTTGAGCACGTTGGCGATGTAGACGTTGCGGCTACGATCGAGGCCGATCGCCTTGAGCATCGCATCCAGCAGTTGCCCCGCGGCGCCGACGAAAGGCTCACCGCGGCGGTCCTCCTCCGCCCCCGGTGCCTCGCCGACGACCAGCCAGTCGCTGCGCTGCGGGCCGACGCCGAACACGCCCTGGGTGCGGGTCAGGTGCAGCGGGCATTTGGTGCATGAGAGCACCTCCTGGCGCAGCACCTGCCACGGCGCGGCATCCGCGCCCGCCGCGGGCGCCCCTTGCGGCACCGGCAATGGCGCTGGCGTCGCCACCGACGCGGCTCCCGGCAGCTCCTGCGGCGCCGCGGCGCGCGCCGGGATCGCGGCCGCAGCCCCGGCCGCCGCCGGCTGCGCGTGGCGGCTCACCCACACGTCAATGCCGAGCGCGTCGAGGTACTGCTGGCGCTCGCGCGGCAGCATCAGGCGGCCCCGGGTCCGGGAGCTCCCCGGAGCACTCGCCGCAGGCGGCGCCCGATCCACAACACGGGAGCCGAGAGCGCATAGGTGCCGAACATCGCCAGCAGCATGGTCGGCGGGTCGATGGCAATCAGCACGAAGGTGAGCGGCACCAGCAGCATGTAGACGAAGCGGATGCGCCGGTCGAGGTCGAACTGCTTGAAGCTCGGGTAGCCGAAGCTTGAGACCATGAGCGCTCCGGCGCACGCGGTGACCGCAAAGGCGGCGATGAGCCCGTTCAGGCGCGGTTCGCGCCAGTCGCTGCAGAACCAGACGAAGGCGGCGACGATGGCCGCGGCCGAGGGGCTCGGCAGGCCCTCGAAGTAGCGCTTGTCGGCACCGGCCGAGCGGGCGTTGAAGCGCGCCAGCCGCAAGGCGGCGGCCACGGCGTAGAAGAAGCACGCGAGCCAGCCGAAGCGGCCCCAGTGTCGGCCGTACTCGGCGATGCGCACCACGCCCCACTGGTAGGTCACGATCGCCGGCGCGAGGCCGAAGGCCACCATGTCGGCGAGGCTGTCGTACTCCTTGCCGAAGGCGCTCTCCGTGTGGGTCAGGCGGGCGATGCGCCCGTCGAGGGTGTCGAAGATCATGGCCGCGAACACGGCCATGCCGGCATGGTCGAAGTTCTTGTCGATGGCCGCGACCACTGCGTAGAAGCCGGAAAACAGGCAGCCGGTGGTCAGCAGGTTGGGCAGCAGGTAGATGCCCTTGCGGCGCGGACGTGGCGGGTCGGGTGTTTCGCTGGTCACGGCCGCAATCTTATCAGGGGCCTCCTGCTAAGATGCCATCTCCCTGCGTTTGCGCCACGAAAAGTGCCCGACGATGAGGCTTTCCCGGTATCCGATTAACACCATGAAGGAGACCCCCGCCGAGGCGGAGGTCATCAGCCACCAGCTGATGCTGCGGGCGGGCCTCATCCGCCGCCTGGCGAATGGCCTGTACAGCTGGCTGCCGATGGGGCTGCGGGTGCTGCAGAAGGTCGAGCGCATCGTGCGCGAGGAGATGAACCGCGCCGGGGCCTTTGAGCTGGTGATGCCGGTGTTCCAGCCGGCGGAGCTGTGGCAGGAGTCCGGGCGCTGGACCGCATACGGGCCGGAACTGCTGCGCTTCAAGGATCGCCACGAACGCGACTACGTCGCCGGCCCCACCCACGAAGAGGTGATCACCGACATCGCGCGGCGCGAGCTGCAGAGCTACCGCCAGCTGCCGGTCAACTTCTACCAGATCCAGACCAAGTTCCGCGACGAGATCCGGCCGCGCTTCGGGGTGATGCGTGCGCGCGAGTTCATCATGAAGGACGCCTACTCGTTCCACATGGACGAGGCCTCGCTGGGCGAGGGCTACCGGGCGATGTTCGCTGCCTACGTGCGCATCTTCACGCGCACCGGGCTCACCTTCCGCGCCGTGCGCGCCGACTCCGGCGCGATCGGCGGGGACGTGAGCCAGGAGTTCCACGTGCTCGCCGCCTCGGGCGAGGATGCCATCGTCTTCTCCGACGGCGATGACTACGCGGCCAACCTCGAGGCCGCCGTCGCGGTGCCGCCGACCGGTGCCCGGCCGGCCCCGCAGCAGCGGCTGCAGAAGGTGGCCACTCCCGGCGCGCGCACCATCGCCGATGTGGTCAGCTTCCTGAAGCTTGCGCCACAGCGCATGGTCAAGACCCTCATCGTCGATGGCGCCGAGCCAGGCAGCGTGGTGGCGCTCGTGGTCCGTGGCGACCACGAACTGAACACCGTCAAGGCGCAGAAGCTGCCGGGGGTGGCGAACCCGCTGCGCATGGCCAGCCCCGAGAGCGTGCTCGCCGCCACCGGCACCACGCCCGGTTACGTGGGGCTGGTGGGCCTCAAGTGCCGCATCTACGCCGACCACAGCGCGCTGCACCTGGCTGACTTCGTGTGCGGCGCGAACGAGAAGGACACGCACCTCACCGGGGTCAACTGGGAGCGCGACGTGCAGGGCGCGGTCGCGGCCGACATCCGCAACGTGATCGAGGGCGATGCCAGCCCGAGCGGCAAGGGCACGCTTAAGATCGCCCGCGGCATCGAGGTCGGCCACATCTTCCAGCTCGGCCGCAAGTACAGCCAGCCGATGAAGGCGGTCGTGCTCGATGAGTCGGGCAAGGAGACTGCCTTGCTGATGGGCTGTTACGGCATTGGTGTGACGCGCGTCGTCGCGGCGGCCATCGAGCAGAACCATGATGAGCGCGGCATCATCTGGCCGGCCCCGATCGCCCCGTTCCAGGTGGTGCTGGTGTCCATCAACCTGCACAAGTCCCAGCGTGTCCGCGAACTCACCGACCAGCTTTATGAGCAGTTCACCGCCGCCGGGATCGAGGTGCTGTGCGATGACCGTGATGCGCGCCCTGGAGTCAAGTTCGCCGACGCGGAACTGCTGGGCATCCCGCACCGGCTGGTCATCGGCGAGCGCGGCATCGAGGCCGGCAAGCTCGAGTACCGCGGACGCCGCGATACCGAGAGCACCGAGTTCCCCCTCGCCGAGGCGCTTGCCTTCATGCAAGCGCGGCTCAAGGGTTAGGAGGCCCGGCGCGACCGTGGCACGCGCACGCGTGCTGCTGCTGCTCGCCGCCCTGGGCATCGCAGGGCTGCTCGTGCCGTGTGCCCGCGCCGACCAGCAGCGCGATCCGGAGCTCGAAGGCGTGCTGCGCAAGGCCATCGCGCAGGCACAGTGCTTCACCGACCAGTACGACTCGGCGGTCTGGTACAAGCTGATGGAGCCGCGGCTGCGCAACATCGTCAGGGACAAGGACGAGCGGCTCGAGATCCTGAAGCAGGTCTACTGCGAGACACGCCGCCCCGGGGAGACGCGCCTGCAGCCCGGCCTGGTCATGGCCATGATCGACATCGAGAGCCGCTTCAACCGCTGGGCGGTCTCCTCCGCAGGCGCGGTCGGGCTCATGCAGGTCATGCCGTTCTGGCCGGAGCAACTTGGCCTGCACCGCTACGACCTGGTGCACATCGCGCCCAACATCCGCATGGGCTGCGCGATCTTACGATTCTACATCCGCTACGAGCACAACGACGTGCGGCGGGCGCTGGCGCGCTACAACGGCAGCGTCGGCCGGCGCGACTACCCGGACCTGGTCGTCAACGACTGGCTGAGGTGGAACGGCGCCGATGACCTGGGGTACGCCAAGGCCAGCGCCGGGCGCTGACGGCACCCAGGCCGGGGCTACTTGGCCGCCGGCCGGGGTGCGTAGGCGGTGACGACGATCTCGACCACGGTGCGCTCGCTGTAGTGGCGGTCGATGCAGAAGGCGTTCCAGGTCGAGTACGGCGGCGGCATGAACTCGTTCTTCACCGCGATCATCGCCTCCAGCTGGGCCTGGAAGCCGCCGCGGAAGTTCTTCCTGTTGTGGCAGTTGTGGAAGCTGCTCATCTGCACCACCTGCGAGAAGTCCGCCCCCGAGGCGGCCAGGCTCGCCTGGATGGCCGTGAACGCGCGCCGCAGCTGCGCCTTCAATGCCGCCACGTCGGTGCCATCACCCTTCTCGAACGGTCCCGCCTCGACACCGGACAGGTACACGAAGTCCCCGGCACGGCGCGCGGCCGCGTAGTGCAGCTGGTCATACATCACCTCGCGCTCGTCGGGGTTGGCGAACACCACCTCACCGCCGGGTGCCGGGATGCGCGTTACCGGGAACGACTGGGCAGCGGCGCCGGTACCGTAGGAGGTTGCCGCCAGCGCAAGCACCATCGCCAAGAAGATCTTCATCGTTATCCCCGTGGTGTTGTGGGTATGCCAACGATCCGCGCCGCGGAGGCGGTCGCGGACGGCGCCGGCGGCGCGGGACTACTTCGCGCCGGCCGCACGCTTCCGCGCGGGCGGGGGCGGCTGCAGCATGCGCGCGACGCCCTCGCGGCGCGAATCCGCGGCACCCTCGTAGGTGCCGTCCGCGTGGCGCAGCATCGCGTGCAGGCCCGAGTTCTCCGCGCGGCCTGAGCTGACCTCGATGCCGCGCTCGCGCAGCCCGGCCAGCAGTGCCGGCGAGAAGCGGCCCATCTCGCCGCTGTAGCTGTCGCCGCGGGCGATGAGGTTGGGCAGCTCGATCGCCTGGGCGAGACTGAGCTTCCAGGCGAGCAGGCCCACCAGGGTCTTGGCGTTGTAGTCGAGGATCGCCGAACCGCCGGGGGAGCCCAGGGCGGCGACGAAGTTGCCGTCGCGGTCGAGCACGATGACCGGGGCCATGGAGGAGCGCGGACGCTTGCCGCCCTGCACCGCATTGGCCACCGGGCGGCCGTTCTCGGTGGGCGCGAAGGCAAAGTCGGTGAGCTGGTTGTTCAGCACGAAGCCGCCCACCGTGCGCCCCGAGCCGAACACCGACTCCACGGTGGTCGTCATCGAGACGACGTTGCCGTCGGCATCGACCACCACGAAGTGGCTGGTGCCGGCGGACTCGTTGGTCGTGTCGCGGCCGCGCGGCACCGCAATCTCACCGGGCGCCGGGGCGGGGCCGGCGCGCACGCCGATCAGTTGCGCGCGCTGCTTGATGTAGGCAGGGTCCAGCAGCCGTCCCACCGGCACCGACACGAAGCGCGGGTCGGCGACGTAGCGGTCGCGGTCGGCGTACATGAGCCGGCTCGCCTGTGCGAACAGGAACCAGGCCTGCGGATCATTGGGGCTGCGGCTGGCGATGTCGGTGCGCTCCAGGATCGCGAGCATCTCCAGCAGCGAGACGCCGCTGGAGGGCGGCGGCGGAACGCACACCGTGTAGGCTCGGTACGGGCGGCACAGCGGCGCGCTGAAGCTGGTGCGGTAGCCGGCCAGGTCCTTGAGCGTCATGGCCCCGGGCAGCGGCTCGCGGTGGACCGCCTTGACGATGCCCGCGGCGATCGTGCCCTGGTAGAGCGCGCGCGGGCCCTCGCTGGCGATGCGTTGCAGCGTCTTGGCGTACTCGGGGTTGCGGAACTGGTCGCCCTCCTCGAGGGTGCCGCCATCGGGACGCGCGAACAGCATGCGCACCTCGTTGGTCGGTGGGAAGGGCGAGCCCTCGCCCAGGAACATCGCCAGGCGCGCGGAGACCCGGAAGCCATCGCTGGCCGCGCGGATCGCCGGCGTGAACAGCTCTTTCCACGGCAGGTGGCCGAGCTTGGCCTGCGCGAAGGACAGCATCCAAAGGGCCCCGGGCACCCCGGTCGAGCGCCCGCTGCGCACCGCCTCGACGAATGCCATGGGCTTGTCGTGCTCATCGAGGAACATGTCCGGCTTTGCGGCCGCCGGGGCGATCTCGCGACCGTCGATGCTGCTGACCTTGCCGGTCTCGGCGTCGTAGTAGATGAGGAAGCCGCCGCCGCCGATACCTGAACTCTGCGGCTCGACCAGTCCGAGCATGGCCTGCACGGCCACGGCGGCATCGAGCGCCTTGCCCCCCTTGCCCAGGATTTCAAGCCCCGCATCCACCGCCATCGGGTTGGCGGCCGCGACCCACGCCTGGTGGGAACGGCGCGCCGAGCGGCGGAACACCGACACCGAGGAGGACGGCGGCGGTGCGGCCGCCCCGGGTGGGGCGACCTCCGGCAGTGCCGCGGGACCCTCCTGCGCCGGGGCGGGCTCCGGGGTTGCCGGCTCGGCGGCCGGCGGATTCGCCGGTGGCGGGGCGGCCGGCTGTTCGCGGGTGGTGTCCGGCGCGGCCGGCGGCGGGGCGGCCGGCTGTTCGCGGGTGGTGTCCGGCGCGGCCGGCGGCGGGTCGGCGGCGGACAGCCTCACGGGCCCGGCCACCAGCAGCACAGCGGCGAGGATCGTCCACACGGAGTCGCGGTTCAGCATGCCACCCAGTTCACGCGGTAAGGAAACCCGTCTGCCCATCCAGCACTTCGACCGCAACCTCAACCACCTCCACGGCGGTCACCCTGGCGGCGCTGGAACCGGTCCACAGCCAGCCGACGAAGGCCTGGACCGCCGATGTCTCGCCGCAGGCGAGCACCTCGACGCGCCCGTCAGCAAGGTTGCGCGCGTAGCCACGCACACCCAGCTCCTGCGCGCGCTGCTGCGCACTCGCGCGGTAGAACACACCCTGTACGCGCCCGCTCACCAGACACCTGTTACACAGCATCTTCGGATTCATGTTCGGAGTCAGGGTACAGCGACCCATGATACTTCAGATCCGCACGGCGCCGCGCGGCGCGGATCATTGCACATTTGTAATGTGTCCACGCCGGCAGGCCCTGCGACCAACCCGGAACATGCGAGACTTGGCCTTCGCCGCGAAGGGAGAAGGCTGACATGGCGCAGATCCTGGTCCTCTATTACTCGCGCAACGGCGCCACCGCGGAGCTCGCCCGCCAGGTGTGCCGCGGCATCGAGTGCGTGCCCGGCGCCAGCGCCCGTCTGCGCACGGTGCCGGCGGTCTCAGCAGACAGCGAGGCCCCCGCAAAGCCGGTGCCGGCCAGCGGCGCCCCGTACGCGACGCTGGATGACCTGAAGGATACCGACGCACTGGTGCTCGGCAGTCCCACGCGCTTTGGCAACATGGCGGCGCCCCTGAAGTACTTCCTGGACGGCACCGCGACGCTGTGGCTCTCCGGGGCGCTCGCCGGCAAGCCGGCCGGGGTCTTCACCTCCACGCAAACCATGCATGGCGGCCAGGAGACCACGCTGCTGTCGATGATGCTGCCGCTGCTGCATCACGGCATGTACCTGGTGGGCCTGCCCTACACCGAGCGCGCGCTCAATGACACGCAGCGCGGCGGCAGCCCCTACGGCGCCTCGCACGTTGCTGGCACCGCGGCCACGCCGGTGCTCAGCGCCGAGGAGAAATTCCTCGCGCAGGCGCTCGGCAAGCGCGTGGCGAGGCTGGCCGTGCAGCTCGCCTCACTCGGCGGCACCGCCCGGGGCTGAACGCAGCACCTCGCGGATGAAGGGAATCGTCAGGCGCCGCTGTGCGGCGAGGGCCGCCTCGTCCAGCGTGTCCAGCAGCCCGTACAGGCTGCGCATGTCGCGCGGAAAGCGCCGCTGCAGCCAGCGCAGGGTCTCCTCGGGCAGCTCGAAGCCGCGCAGGCGCGCGCGCAGCGTGAGCGCCTCCTGCTGCTCGGCCTCATCGAGCACGCGCAGCTGGTAGACCGCGGCGGCCGTGCAGCGCGAGCCTAGGTCCGGCAGCACCCAGTGCAGCAGCGCCGGGGGCGCCACGGCCGCGAGCACCAGCCGCCCGCCGGAATCCTCGATCTCGCGCAGCAGCGCGAATATCGCGTGCTCCCACTCCAGCTGACCGGCAATGCGGTCGATGTCATCCAGGCACAGGCAGCCCAGCTGCGGGAATCCCTCGAGCACGCCGACCCCGAGCGCTGCCACTTCGGACAACGGCACGTAACCCGAGCGCACCCGTTCGCTGGCCGCGGCACAGATCGCCTGCAGCAGGTGCGTCTTGCCGGCGCCGGCCGGGCCGCACAGCCAGGTGAGCGTCGTGCCCGCGCCCTGGGCCACCTGCTGCGCGTGCGCGACGGCTTCGGCGTTGCGCGCGGGATAGAAGCTGGCGAACACGGCGCGGTCGGGCAGGCGCACCCCCAGGGGAAGCTGTCGCATCAGCGCCCCTCAGGCCGGATTCGCCGGCGCCAGCCAGGCGCGCCGGGTAAACGTGGCGAGGTAGTGCCAGCCGGAGAGGATCGTGCTGGCGAACACCACGAGCGCGGAAAAGGCCAGCACCTCGGTCGGCGGGAAGCCGCACCCGAGGTTCAGCAGCACCAGCATCACGTACACCAGCTGCGCGCCGGTGTTGAACTTGCTGATGCGCGCCGGCCGCCCGTGCAGCGGCCCGAACCACAGCCGGTACATCAGGGCGCCGAGGCCGATCATGACATCACGCGCCACCACCGCGGCGGTCAGCCACCAGGGCACGATGCCGAGCCACGCCGACTGGATGTAGAGGCTGAGCACGAGCAGCTTGTCGGCGAGCGGGTCCAGGAAGCGCCCCAGCGCGGAGCTCCAGGCGAAGCGCTTGGCGAGATAGCCGTCGAGACTGTCCGAGACGGCAGCGGCGATGCACAGCAGCAGCGCGAGCAGGTAACGCCCGGCGTGCAGTGCCTCCAGGATCGGCACGATCAGCGCGATGCGCAGCAGGCAGATGATGTTCGGGATGTGGCGCATGGGTGCTGGCCGCTACGGCGCAGGCGGCTGCGGCTGGTAGCGGTAAACGGCGCCTGCGCCGCTGTGCGCGAAGCGCGCCTGGCCGGCGAGCAGCTGCTCAAGGGCGGCCGACCCGCCGCGTACGCTCGCATCGAAGGTGGTGGTCGCACCGGCCACCTGGGCCACGGCAACCTGGCGCAGCCCCGGGGTGGCCTGCAGCAGGCGCGTGACCGTGGCGTAGTCGCTGAGGGAATTCACGCCCTCGATGCGCACGCGTACGGTGCTCTCGGCCATGGCGGCCGCGGTGGAGGCCTGCGGCGCCAGCTCATCGACCACGTGATCGATGCCGGCAGCCAGCGGACCCTGCCAGTTCTCGCTGGTGGTGGGCGTGTAGAGCGTCCACTGCAGCGCCTCCTCCGGGGCGGCGGCCGCGGCACGGCCCACCAGCAGCTGGTCGGCGCCGTAGCGCTGCACGGCCGCGAGCAGCGCTTCCCGGCCGAGCGGCACCCCGGCCGCATCCACGAGGGTGAGCGGAATCACGCTGACCGGCAGGCCGCGCTCGGCGGCCACCCGCTCCAGCTGTGCGCGCGCCGCATCGGCGGCCGCACGCGCGCGTGGCGGGTCGAGCACGATGAGCGTGAACGGACGTGCCGGATCCCACAGGGCGCGGCCGGCGGCCGTGACGGCCCGCTCGATGGCCCCGCCGTCGAACACGACCTGGGCCTGCCCGCGCGCGCCGGTGTCCCAGTCCTTCACGTAAGTCGAAGCGTCGGCGACCAGCACGGCAAGCGCCGGATCATCCGCGGCCTCGCGCCGGCCGGTAGCGCGCACCAGCGCCTGGCGCAGGGCATCCTGCAGGGCGCCGCCGCCGCGCTCGGCAACATCGACGGTGTACACCGGAACCAGGCGTGTCGCCTGCGCCGGCAGGGGCATGACGAGACAGGCGGCCGCCACGGTCAGCGCAGCACTGCACGCGCGCCCGATTGCGCTGGATGTTTTGGGGGCCGGTCGCGGCATTGGTTTGTAGCACGCGCTTGGGGCGCGGGTCGGCAGGTACGATATCATACGCGCCCCGGTCCCCCGACCCACCCGTTGCGCAGCGAACACATGACACAAGGCCCCGGCATCACCTATCGGGATGCGGGCGTCGACATCGACGCCGGCGATGAACTCGTCGAACGCATCAAACCCCTGGTGCGCCGTGCGCAGCGCCCCGAGGTGCTCGCCGGCATCGGCGGCTTCGGCGCCCTGGTGGAGATCCCGCAGGGCTACCACCGCCCGGTGCTGGTCTCCGGCACCGACGGTGTGGGCACCAAGCTGCGCCTGGCCATCGACACCGGCCGCCACGACACCATCGGCATCGACCTGGTGGCGATGTGCGCCAACGACGTGGTCGTGCAGGGCGCCGAGCCATTGTTCTTCCTGGACTACTACGCGACCGGCAAGCTGCAGGTCGCGGTGGCCGAGGCAGTGGTGCGCGGCATCGTCGAGGGCTGCGTGCAGGCCGGCGCCGCGCTGGTCGGCGGCGAGACCGCCGAGATGCCCGGCATGTACCACGGCGAAGACTACGACCTCGCCGGCTTCTGCGTCGGGGTGGTGGAGAAGGAAGCCATCATCGATGGCACCCGGGTTGCCGCCGGCGATGCGATCATCGGCCTGGCCTCCTCGGGCGCGCACTCCAACGGCTATTCACTGATCCGCAAGCTCATCGCGACCGCCGACGCCAGCCCGGCCACGATGCTCGATGGCCGCAGTCTCTTTGACCGGCTGCTCGCCCCGACGCGCATCTACGTGAAGCCGCTGCTCGCGCTCATGCATGCCATGCCGGTCCACGGCCTGGCGCACATCACCGGCGGCGGCCTCACCGACAACATCCCGCGCGTCCTGCCGGACGGCACCGAAGCGGTGCTCGAGCGCGCCAGCTGGCCACGCGACCCGCTGTTTGACTGGCTGCAGCACACCGCCCGCACCGACGCGGCCGAGATGTACCGCACCTTCAACTGCGGCATCGGCATGGTGGTCATCGTCTCGGCCGAGCGCGCCGAGGCGGCGGTCGACTTCCTGCGCGCGCGCGGCGAGAGCGCCCAGGTCATCGGCCAGGTCCGCGCCGGCGGCCGTGGAGTCGTCATCCAAGAATGAGCGCGCGCACCCCGCTCAGGCTCGCCATCCTGATCTCGGGCCGCGGCACCAACATGATCGCCATCGCGCGCGCCTGCCAGGCAGGTGCGATCGGGGCGCGCGTGAGCCTGGTCATCTCCGACCGCGCCAGCGCCGCCGGGCTTGCCAGCGCGCGCGAGCTCGGGCTCGAGACGGCCACGGTGCTGCGCGAGCCGGGCACCGATCCTGCAGCATTCGAGCAGCGCCTCGCCGCCATCCTCGATGCGCAGCGCCCGGATGTCATCGCGCTCGCCGGCTTCATGCGCATCCTCTCGACGAGCTTCGTCGAGCGCTACCTGGGGCGCATGCTCAACATCCACCCCTCGATCCTGCCCGCCTACCGGGGATTGCACACGCACCGGCGCGTGCTCGAGGCCGGCGACGCCTGGCACGGCGCCAGCGTGCACTTCGTCACCCCGGAGCTGGATGGCGGGCCGGTAGTGCTGCAGTCGCGCGTGCCCGTGCAGCCCGGCGACACGGAAAGCACGCTCTCAGCGCGCGTTCAGGCGAGCGAGTACATCATTTATCCGCGCGTCCTCGGGTGGTTCGCGCAGGGTCGACTGACATGGCAGGATAATGCGGCGTGGCTGGATGGCAAACCTCTCGTTAAGCCGCTGGTGGAGGAATTCGGTGCACCCACTAACTAACGCAACACTGCGAATGCGCATGTCGTGGATCCCCGCCGTGCTGAGCCTGTGCGCGAGTACGCTCGTGGCCGCAGACGAGCTCAAGCCCTTCGAGGCCTCCTACGAGTGGTCGTGGAAGGGAATGACGGTGGCGGTTTCGACCGTGAAGCTGCAGCGCTCCGGGGACACGTGGACCTACTCCTCGTCGAGCGAGCCGCGCGGCCTCGGCAAGATGTTCTCGGAACGTCCGCACATGGTGAGCGTGCTCAAGGTCACTTCAGCGGGCGTGCAGCCGCAGAGCTACAAGGCGACTGACGGCACCGCCGCCAACAAGCGCGGAGTGGATCTTAAGTACGACTGGGCGACCCATAGGCTCACCGGCGTCTCCGAGCAGGCCAAGATCGACCTGCCGCTCACCCCCGAGGTGCAGGATGATGCCTCGGTACAGGTAGCGTTGATGGTCGAGCAGCTGGGCGGCCGCACGCCCGATCACTTCAGCCTGCTCAGTGACAACAAGCTGCGCGTGTACCACTACAAGCGCGAAGGGGAAGCCACGGTCAAGACACCCTTTGGCGATGTCGCGACCGTGATCTTCAGCAGCCAGGCCGACTATTCACCGCGCATCACGCGCTTCTGGTGTGCTCCGGATCGCGGCTACGTGCCGATGCGCGTCGAGCAAAAGAAGGGCGATGACGTGCAGTGGACCATGGAGATCAAGACTTTCACGCGCAATTGATCTGTCGCCGTCAGGTCTTCGGCAGCGTCACGCCCTGCTGTCCCTGGTACTTCCCGCCGCGGTCCTTGTAGGAAGTCGCGCACACCTCGTCCGACTCGAAGAACAGCATTTGCGCCACGCCCTCGTTGGCGTAGATCTTCGCGGGCAGCGTCGTGGTGTTGGAGAACTCGAGCGTGACATGCCCCTCCCACTCCGGTTCCAGTGGCGTCACGTTGACAATGATGCCGCAGTTCTTCACGAACACCCCGGCCTCAAGGGCAAAGTTGCCCGCCTCTGGAACGGTCAGGCAATACACGTCATGGTCGCCCGGCAGCTCGCGGATCCGCATGACCTGGTGATTCCTCATGCCCACGCGACTCGCAACGGCACGGTGCTCGGCCGCGCGGGCAGATATGAGCGATGAAGCGCTGCTGCCCTGCATGTGCTGGGAGTGATCGGCCAGATCACGCAGGAGCGAAAAGGTCCCATCGCCAGGCTGGTAGACGACTTCCTCGCCCTGGAGCACCTCACGATAGAGGGGCATAAGCGAGTCGCCCGGCCGCAACTGGCCGGCTGCTACCATCCGGCCGTCGCGTCGCATGAACAGATGATCCGGTGTGGCCTTGATGCGCGCACCGCTGTCGAGCGTGAGCTCGAGCAGCGAGTCGCGTCCTATGAATCGCGGTCTCTCAAACGCGCTTTCCACAATTCGGCCCGCGCGATCGATGCTGTAGCCGCGCGAGACTTCTCCCCTCTCCTGCCGCCTCACCAGCTCCTCGAACGTTGCAGCCGTCCCATCGGCCAGCGCGACGCGGGTATCCGCGCTGAAGCACCTGGCATAGGTCGAGTTGTGGACGATGAAATCATTGGCCACGAAGTTGCGGATCCGCGGCACCGAGATGTCATAGACCTCCTCCTCGCCGGCCGCCTCGATTGATGCCACGCTGTCCCACAGCGGACCCTCCTCCAACAAGGGCGTCAGCGAGCTGTCGTGCGTCGCTGCGGCAACCGCGGTTGCCGCAGCGCAGGACACCGACTGATAGCGCGCGTGATGGATCCCGAGGGAGTTGAAACTCACACCCGCCCGCCTTGCGAGGGCCGGTAGCAGGGGCAACGCTTCACTCGGCGGGGAGTCGAAGTTGCTCTTGCGACGTGGATTTGCGCGGATGAGCGGCATGACCTGCTCATCCAGTCGCCGCTGCTTGACGCACCCGGCCACGAAACCGATCTCGGCGGCGAAGCGGGCCACCTGGACCGTGTCGGTAATCTGGATGCTGCAAGCACGAGTGCCAATCGCCGTGGTCTTCTCGCGGATGAGCGAGAAGATCCCGAAGCGCAGCAGCAGGTGGTGCACGTCCTCGATCAGACGACGGGACTTGGAGTAGTACT
The DNA here is from genome assembly GCA_963741745.1 of uncultured Pseudomonadota bacterium. Classification (GTDB taxonomy): domain Bacteria; phylum Pseudomonadota; class Gammaproteobacteria; order Steroidobacterales; family Steroidobacteraceae; genus 13-2-20CM-66-19. The sequence goes on from CAVUJF010000003.1 coordinate 134,723, forward strand.
CCAGGAACACGCCGTTGCCGGCGTGGTACAGGCCACCGTCACCGCCAAACAGCGCCTGCAGGAACAGTCGCACCGACTTCTTTGGCGCCGTGAAGATGGCCTGCGGCACGAACTTGGCGTCGGCTCCGACATCGAGGCCGTATCCCTTGAGCCATTCGTGCGCGCGGTTGCGCTCCGGAATTCCGCCGCGGCCTTCGTGATTGACCAGCCGGTAGCCGAATGCCCCCTTATGGGTCACCGTTCCCAGGCCCGAGGCTGCCATCGAGCCCCGCAATAGTCCCACCAGCACCGGATCCGCGCTGGTGAAGGTCGGGCTGTGGCCGGGCGTGTGGCACTGTCCTTCTGAGATCATCAGCCCGAGCAGGCTTGCCTCCCAGTCCGGGATGGCCGTCTTGCCGAATACCGGGATGTCGCGCGCGACGGCGATGCGATCGCCGGGCTTGAGGCTTTCCAGCGGCACCCAGCCCTGCAGCATCCTGAAGGGGTGGTTGGCCGTGGCGCGAATGCGCAGGCCAGCGCGGGTGCGCAGCTCGAACACCGGCTTCCTGCCCTGCGGCACGAAGGCGGAGACCTTGGCCGGCTTCAGCGCCCAGCCGTCCATGCCGAGCGTAGTCGCACCGAAGCGCAGCTCCGTGATCGGCACCAGCGCCCCGCTCCCGGCATCGACCACGCGGGTATCGGCGGTGACGCACTTGCCCAGGCAGATCGTGAGCACGCTGCGCGGTATGCGGAAGTACTCCACCGTGCGTGCCAGTGCGAAGGAGTTCGGCGGGATGATGCATACGTCGCCGCCGAAGTCGACGAAGCTTTTCTCGTCGAAGTTCTTGGGGTCGACGATCGAGGAGTTGATGTTGGTGAATATCTTGAACTCGTTGGCGCAACGCACGTCATAGCCGTAGCTGGAGGTGCCGTAGGAGACGATCTTGTGGCCGTTGGCCTGCCGTACCTGCTGTTCCGCAAACGGCTCGATCATCTTGTGATCACGCGCCATCCGCCGGATCCAGTTGTCGGACTTGATGCTCATCAGTTCTCCCCACCTCAGTTGCTGCGGGCGCGCCCGCAGCACGAATGTATCTCAGCCACGCTTTGCCGGGCGAGCCTTGCTAGCTGCGTAAACGCGCAGTAATGGAAGTTACGTCTCTTCGATCACGATCTTCGGGAACAGGCTGCTGCGGTCGCGCGAGCGCACCGCGAGCGCACCGGCCACGTTGCGTGCCATCTCGAAGTAGGCGTGCGCACGCGCCGAGCCGGGCGCGGCGACCACCGTCGGGCTGCCGGCATCGGTCTCCTCGCGGATGTGCGCATCCAGCGGCAGCTCGCCGAGCAGGCGCACGCCGTATTCCTGCGCCATGCGCGCCCCGCCGCCGCTGCCGAAGATCGGCTCGGCATGGCCACAGTTGGAGCACACGTGGATGCTCATGTTCTCGACGACGCCGAGCACCGGCACTGCGACCTTCTCGAACATCTTCAGTCCCTTGCGGGCATCAGCGAGTGCGATGTCCTGGGGCGTGGTGACGATCACCGCCCCGGCCACCGGCACGCGCTGCGCGAGCGTGAGCTGGATGTCGCCGGTGCCCGGGGGCATGTCCACCACCAGGTAGTCGAGCGCGCCCCAGGCAGTCTCGGAGAGCAGCTGCGTGAGCGCCTGCGTCACCATCGGACCGCGCCAGACCATCGGCTGCTGCTCATCGACCAGGAAGCCGATCGACATGGCACTCACCCCGTGGCTGGTCAGGGGCTTGAGCTTCTTGCCGTCCGGGGAACTCGGACGCTGTCCGGCAAGACCCAGCATCAGCGGCTGACTGGGCCCGTAGATGTCCGCATCGAGGATGCCGACGCGCGCGCCCTGGGCAGCCCAGGCGAGCGCGAGGTTCACCGCCACGGTGGACTTGCCGACCCCGCCCTTGCCCGAGGCCACCGCGACCACGTTGGCAATCTCACCGAGCGGCTTCAAGTTGCGCTGCACGGCGTGCGCCTTGATGTTGGCCCGCAGATCGAGCTGCAGCTCCTGGGTGATGCCCGCGGCGGCCAGGTGCGCCGTGAGCGCCGCCCGCAGCGGCTCCGCATAGCCCCCGACCGGGAAGCCGAGGGCCAGGCGCACCGCGATGCCACCGCCCGCGAGCCGCAGGTCCTCGATCGCCTGGGCAGCCCCGAGGCTCTCCTGCAGGTAGGGGTCAACGTACGCCTCCAGGGCGGTACGGACGGCGTCAAGGGAGCTCGCAGCGGTCATTTTTCGTGGGTCGGCCTGCTGATCGGGGGGTGCGATTGTAGTGGTTACGCGCCGGGGGCGCATAAGCGGACCGCCATCGGGGGAAACCGGGTGGTGTGGCATACTCCGGCGCTGTCCGGAACGGCTAAAGTTGCCCCCTTTCAGGCCCTGTGGAGGCCGCTCCGGCATCCGATTGAACCGCGCCTGCGGACACCGCGTGTCTCTCGTGGAGGGAGGCCCTGGTGTGGCGGGAGCCGCCCTTGATGTAAAGGCTGAATGAGCTTTTTCACGAACCTGCGCGCCGACCGGCTCGTCACCGAGATCCGGTCCTCGAATGATCCTGCCAGTCCTGCCAGGCAGAAGGCGATTGCCCGGCTGAAGGAGGTCGGGGCGGGGGCGATCGAGCCGGTGCTCGGTGCACTGCCCGAGGCGGACAAGTCCGCGACCATGGGCTTCGTGGAGGTCCTGAGCCACCTGGTGAACCAGAAGACCTTCCCCCTGTTCGTCCGTGGCCTCGTCGAGGGCAGCCCGCGGGTCATCTCCGGCATCTCCTGGGCGCTCTCCAACAGCCGCAACTACCCCCATCACCTGCTGCTCGAGGCGCTGGCCACCCCGGGGGTCTCCAAGCCCGCCGTGCTGGATGTGATCGCCGCGCAGAAATCACGCTTCGGGGTGCGCGAGCTGCTCGCCGCCGCCTATGCGCAGGAGCCGAACGAGAAGGCGGCGCTGTTCCGCATCATCGGCGACATCGCCGACCGCTCCTCGATCGGGGAACTGCTCGGCCGCGTCAACGGCAAGGATCCGATCGCGCGCGTGCACATCATCAACACGCTGGCGCGCTTCAACACCCCGGAGGTCCAGACCGCGCTGCAGGGGCTGCTCAAGGATCCCAACAAGCTCATCCGCGGCGCCACGCTCTCCGCACTGCAGCGCATGGACGGCCCGATCGACATCCAGCTGGTCACCAGTCTGCTGCGCGACCCGGAGATCGACGTGCTCAACCGCGCGATCGACGTGGTGATCAAGGCCAACCATCCCGAGACGATGAAGTACCTGATCGACGTGCTCAAGGACGAGAACGAGAACGCGCGCCGCGCAGCCGTCGAGGTCCTCAACGAGGTCGGCAACGCGCAGTCGGTGAAGTACCTGCTCGGCTCGCTCAAGGACAGTGACTGGTGGGTGCGCAGCCGCGCGGCCGATGCGCTCGGCAAGATCGGCGGCCCGAAGGTCATCGACGCGGTGCTGCAGCTGGTGCGCGACAAGGACGAGGATATCCGCCGCGCCGCCATCGAGATTCTGAACCAGACCAAGGACGAGCGTGCCGTCGACTCGCTCATCCAGGCCACGCGCGATGCGGACTGGTGGGTGAGCGAGCGCGCCATCGACGCCCTGGCCGAGATCGGCAGCAAGCGCGCGCTGCCGCGGCTGATGGAGATGCTCAACGCCCCCGGCAACATCAAGGCAATCCCGATCGTAGTGCGCGCCCTGGGCAAGCTCGGCGACGGCAAGCTCGTGGATACGCTGCTGCCGCTGGTCCAGCGCCCCGAGCGCGAGATCCGCATCGAGGCGATCCAGGCGCTCTCGCGCCTGGCCGACGACAGCCGCGCCGACCAGGTGCGCAACGAGCTGCAGGCGCAGGTCGCCTCCCCCGACCAGACGATCTCGCGCATGGCCGCGGCGGCGGTGACCGAGCTGGACAACCGCATCGCCGGCGTCGCCGCCACGCCGATGACTTCCGGTTCCAAGGCCATGCCGCCGACGGCGGCCACCACCGCGCCCGGGGCCGCGCGGCCGCCCACTCCCGCACCGGTGCCGACCCCCTCGGAGGCGGCCAAGACGCTGCTCATCTCCGACCAGGCGCTCGCGCAGGCGGTCAAGCAGGCGGAAGTTGCCGCGCGCCTGGACATCAACACCCTCAAGCCGGGGGATGTGCTGGAGGGGCGCTACAAGTACATCGACCGCATCGGCCGCGGCGCCTTCGGCACCGTGATGCTCATGGAGGACACGGTCGTCGACGAGCGGCTGATCCTCAAATTCCTGAACCCGAACGTCTCCGGGGACGAAGAGGTGATGAAGCGCTTCGTGCACGAGCTGCGCTACTCGCGCAAGATCACGCACAAGAACGTCATCCGCATCTACGACTTCCTCTATATCCAGGGCAACTACGCCATCTCCATGGAGTACTTCCCCTCGCACACCCTCGGTGGCGAGGTCGTCAACGAGAAGCCAGTGGAGCTCAAGCGCGCCATGCAGTTCGGCATCGACATCTGCACCGGCATGACCGTCGCCCACCAGGTCGGCATCGTGCATCGCGACCTGAAGCCTGCGAACGTGCTGATCAACCAGGAGGGCCTGCTGAAGATCGTGGACTTCGGCGTCGCCGCCGCGCACCGTGAGGGCGACACGCAGCTCACCAAGACCGGCTACGTCATCGGCTCGCCCAAGTACATGGCGCCCGAGCAGATCCTGGGCAAGAAGGTCGACGAGCGCGCCGACATCTACGCCCTCGGCGTCATGCTCTACGAGATGGTCACGGGCGTCCCGCCCTACTCGCGCGGCGACCACATGTCGGTCATGTACCAGCACGTGCAGGGCAAGGCGCGCGCGCCCCAGGAAGTGAATCCCAACCTGCCCCCGGGGCTGTCGGACCTGGTGCTGCGCGCCATGGCGGTCGACAAGACCAAGCGCTTCCAGAGCATGGACGAGCTGTCCGCTGCGCTGGCCGTCTACCTCAAGTAGACCCCCGCGGCGGGGTCTGGGGCGGCCGGCCCGGCCTCCCGCGCCTTGCGAAAGTTCGTGCGTTACGTCAAATTTCAGCGCACAAGCTGTTGATCGCAAAGCCCCTTCCGGCTAAACATCAGCAGGTAAAAACGCCTTAGGGGGCAGTGACTTGGCGCGTATTGACGCCTTCCTGAAGCTCGGCACCCAGCAGGGGTGCTCGGACGTGCACCTGGCCGTGGGGGTCCCCCCCATGCTGCGCATGCACGGCGATCTGTTGCCCATCAAGTTCCGGGAGCTGCGCGCCTCGGAGCTGGAGAGCTACATCGCCGAGATCCTGACGCGCTCGCAGAGCGAGACCTTCGGCCGCGGCACGGACCTGGACTTCTCCTACGTCTCGGCCGAGGGCGGGCGCTTCCGCGTGAACGTGTTCCGCAAGGAGACCGGGATCGGCGCCACCTTCCGCACCATCCCGGCCGCGGTGCCGACGCTGGAGAAGCTGGCGCTGCCGCCGATCGTCACCAAGCTGTGCGACTTCCACCAGGGCATGGTGCTGGTCACCGGCTCCACCGGCACCGGCAAGTCGACCACGCTCGCGGCGATGATCGATCACCTGAACCAGACGCGGCGGCTGAACATCATCAGCCTCGAGGATCCGATCGAGTTCGTGCACCCGAGCAAGAACAGCCAGGTGATCCAGCGCGAACTCGGCACCCACATCCCGAGCTTTGCCGAAGGGGTGCGCGCAGCGATGCGCGAAGACCCGGACGTGATCCTGGTCGGCGAGCTGCGCGATGCGGAGACCATTTCCATGGCCATGACGGCCGCCGAGACCGGGCACCTGGTGCTGGGCACCCTGCACACCACCAGTGCGGTGAAGACCATCGACCGCATCATCGACGCGCTGCCGGTGCAGGAGCGCGAGCAGACCAAGAGCTTCCTCGCGCAGAGCCTGCTCGCCGTGGTCACCCAGGTGCTCGTTAAGACCGCCGACGGCCACGGCCGCAAGGCCGTCTGCGAGACGCTGATGATGACCAAGGCGATCGCCAAGCTCATCCAGACCGAGCAGACGCACCAGATCCCGACGCAGCTGCAGATGGGCAAGGACCTCGGCATGCAGCTGCTCGACCAGGCGCTGCTGGCGGCCATCACCGCTCGTCAGGTGGACCCGGACGACGCCTACGCCTACGCCATGGAGAAGCGCCCCTTCCAGCGCTTCGTGACCGACACCAGCATGCTGCCGAAGCTGGACATCACCGGCACCGCGCCGGCGGCCACCACCGCCACCAACAAAGCCGTCTCCGGCTGACCGAGGCGCCATGGCCCAGATCGACGCCTACCTGACCGAAGTGCTGCAGAAGCGCGGCTCGGACCTGCACTTCATCGCCGGCGACCCGCCGCGCATCCGCCTGTACGGGGACATCTCCCCGCTGCGGCCCGAGCGCCTGGCGCCCGAGGTGGTCAAGCAGGCCCTCTACGAGATCATGCCCAAGCCGGCGCTCGACCGTTTCGAGTCCAAGGACGGCGCCGACTTCGCCTACAGCATCCCCGAGCACGGGCGCTTCCGCGTCAACGTCATGCGCCAGGTGAACGGCATGGGCGCAGTGTTCCGCGCCATCCCCTCCAAGGCGCTCACCATGGATGAACTGAAGCTGCCCGAGGCGGTGCGGCAGATGTCGCGCGCCAACAATGGGCTGATCCTGGTGACCGGCAAGACCGGCTCGGGCAAGTCCACCACGCTGGCCGCGATGATCGATGACATCAACCGCCGCGTGAAGGGCCACATCCTCACCATCGAGGACCCGATCGAATTCGTGCACGAGCGCAAGAGCTGCCTCATCAGCCAGCGCGAGATCGGCGTGCATGCGCCCTCCTTCGCGGCCGCCCTGCACTCGGCCCTGCGCGAGGACCCGGACGTGATCCTGGTCGGTGAGTTGCGCGATCTTGAGACCATGAGCATCGCGGTGACCGCCGCCGAGATGGGCATCCTGGTCATGGGCACGCTGCATACCAACGGGGCGGCCCCCACCGTGGACCGCATGGTCAACGCCTTCCCCTCCGACAAGCAGTCGCACGTGCGCACCATGCTCTCGACCTCCCTGCGCGGGGTGGTCTCGCAGCAGCTGCTGCAGCGGGCCGACAGGCAGGGCCGCGTCGCGGCGCTGGAGATCCTGGTGAACACCCCGGCGGCCTCGAACCTGATCCGCCAGGGCAAGCTCGACCAGCTGGAGAACACCATGCAGGCCGGCGGTGCCTTCGGCATGCGCACCATGGACAGCGCCATCCAGCAGCTGCTGGACTCGCGCCAGATCACCGGCAAGGAGGCCTACAAGAAGGCCATCAACAAGGCGAAGTTCGAGGAGTTCAGGGACTCCGGCTGAACCTGCGTCGCGCCCTGAACGGGCGCCCCGGCCGTGTAAACTAGGCCGGATGACCCGCAAGATCTTCCTCACCACCGCGCTGCCGTACGCCAACGGCCCGTTCCACATCGGCCACATCATGGAGTACATCCAGGCCGACATCTGGGCGCGCTTCCAGCGCATGCAGGGGCACGAGGTGCACTTCGTCGGCGCCGACGACGCCCACGGCGCCCCCATCATGCTCAAAGCCGAGGCCGAGGGGATCACCCCGCAGCAGCTGGTGGGCCGCATCGCCGCCGGGCGCGCGCAGTACCTGTCCGGGTTCCACCTGAGCTTCGACCACTGGCACTCCACCGACTCCCCGGAAAACACCCAGCTGTCACAGCAGGTGTACCAGCGCCTCAAGGCCGCGGGCCTGATCTATACCAGGTCGGTCGAGCAGTTCTACGACCCGCTCAAGGGCATGTTCCTGCCCGACCGCTACATCAAGGGCGAGTGCCCGAACTGCCGCTCGAAGGACCAGTACGGGGATGCCTGCGAGGTGTGCGGCACCGTCTACGCGCCCACCGAGCTGATCCACCCTTACTCCGCCCTCTCGGGCGCCAAGCCCGAGCTGCGCAGCTCAGACCACTTCTTCTTCCGCCTGTCGGACCCGAAGTGCATCGCCTTCCTCAGGGGCTGGCTCGATGCCCCGGGGCGCCTGCAGCCCCAGGTGGTCAACAAGGCGCGCGAGTGGCTCGATGGCACCGGCGAGCACGCCCTGAACGACTGGGACATCTCGCGCGATGCGCCCTACTTCGGCATCCCGATCCCGGATGCGCCGGGGAAGTACTTCTACGTGTGGCTGGATGCCCCGATCGGCTACCTGGCCGCCCTCAAGAGCTACTTCGACAGCGGCAAGGCGCGCGCCAAGGGCGAACTGCGCAGCTTCGAGGAATTCCTGGGCGCGCCGGAGACGGAGCAGATCCACATCATCGGCAAGGACATCATCTACTTCCACACGCTGTTCTGGCCGGCCATGCTCAAGTTCGCCGGCAGCCCGTTCAAGGTGCCCGACCACGTGTACGTGCACGGCTTCATCAACCTCTCCGGGGAGAAGATGTCCAAGTCGCGCGGCACCGGCTTAAGCCCGCTACGCTACCTCGAGATCGGGATGAACCCGGAATGGCTGCGCTACTACATCGCCGCCAAGCTCAATGGCCATGTCGAGGACATGGAGTTCAGCAGCGAGGACTTCATCGCGCGCGTGAACGCGGACCTGATCGGCAAGTACGTGAACATCGCCAGCCGCGCGGCGAACTTCATCACCCGCAGCTTCGCCGGCAAGCTCGCCTACACCGGCGACACGGGCGCCCTGGCCGCCAACGCGGCCGCGCTTGCGCAGTCCGTGCACGAGGCCTACGAGACGCGCGAGTTCGGGCGCGCGCTGCGCGAGATCATGGCCTTTGCCGACCGCATCAACCACGACTTCGACGCGCGCCAGCCCTGGGTGCTCGCCAAGGATCCCGCCAGGGCCGCGGACCTGCAGGACGTGTGCTCGCGCGCGCTCTATGGCTTCAAGGTGCTCTCGGTGCTGCTCGCCCCGGTGCTGCCCGAGCTCACCACGCGCGCCGCCAGGGAACTGTTCGGCCTCGACGGCCCGTTCACCTGGGCCGATGCCGCGCTGCTGCCGCGGAAGGTCGGCCCCTACCAGCACCTGATGCAGCGCGTGGAAGCGAAGCAGCTCGAGCTGCTGTTCGCAGAGCTCGCGGAACCCGCGGCGGCGGCGGCGGCAGCCACCAAGGGCACCGCCAGGGCACCCGCAGCGGCCGCTGCCAGCACCGCAGCACCGGCGGTGCTGTCGATCGATGAGTTCAAGCGCATCGACCTGCGCGTGGCCCGCATCGCGGAGGCCGCCGTGGTGGAAGGCTCCGACAAGCTGCTGAAGCTCACCCTGGACCTGGGCACCGAGCAGCGCACGGTGTTCGCCGGCATCAAGGCCGCCTACGATCCCGCCCAGCTCAAGGGCCGCCTCACCGTCATGGTCGCCAACCTCGCGCCGCGCAAGATGAAGTTCGGGGTTTCGGAAGGGATGGTGCTGGCGGCCAGCAGCGAGTCTGCCGGCCTGTACCTGCTGTCGCCGGACTCCGGTGCGGTGCCGGGAATGCGCATCAGCTAGGCAGCCGCTCGCATGGCCAGTGCGGACCAGATCGACGGATTGCTACCCCAGACCCAGTGCACGCGCTGTGGCTACGAGGGCTGCCGGCCCTATGCGCAGGCCATCGCCGACGGCGCCGCGGCGATCAACCAGTGCCCGCCCGGAGGGGCAGCCACCATCACGGCGCTCGCGCGCCTGACCGGCCTTGCCATACTGCCGCTCAACCCGGCCAACGGCACGGAGGGGCCGCAGCTGGTGGCGCAGATCGACGAGGAGGCCTGCATCGGCTGCGCCAAGTGCCTGCCGCCGTGCCCGGTCGATGCGATCCTCGGCGCGCAGAAGCAGATGCACACCGTGTTGCTCGCCCTGTGCACCGGGTGCGAGCTGTGCATCGCCCCCTGCCCGGTCGACTGCATCCGTATGGTGCCGCGCGTCCCGGACGCGGGCCCCGCCCCGGCGCCGGCCGAAAACCGCCGGCGCTTCGCCGTGCACAGCACCCGCGCCGCCGCCCGCGCCGAGCGGCGCGCCGCGCTGCTGAAGGAGCGCAAAGCCGCCGCCGCGCCGCAGGGCTGAGGAGCCGCAGCCGGGAACGACACGACCGGTGGTGGCGGCCCTGCGACCGGCCCGCCGCCCGGCGCAGCCAAGTCCGGCGTGCTCAGGCAAGATAGCCACCCCCGCGGGCGCACCTGCCCCGCGCACAGCACCTGAAGGACCGACCATGTCGCCACAGCGCTTCGCACTCACCCTGGCCGCCGGCCTGTTGCCGCTGCTCGCCGCCGCCGCGCCACTGCCCAAGACCATGCAGGCGATGGCGATGGATCACCCGGGCGGGCCCGAGGTCGTGACGATGCACACGCTGCCGGTGCCGAAGCCGGCACCCGATGCGGTGCTGATCGCGCTGCATACCGCCGGTGTGGCCAGCTGGGACGTGGGCTCGCGGCAGAACCCCGCCGGCCTCAAGAACTACCGGGTGCCGTTCGTGCTGGGCACCGACGGCGCCGGTGTCGTTGTCGCCAAGGGGGCCAAGGTGAAGGGCTTCAAGATCGGCGACACGGTGTACAGCTACAGCTGGGACAATCCGCAAGGGGGCTTCTACGCGCAGTACGTCGCGGTCCCCGCCGAGCGCGTCGGCCACGTTCCCAGGGGCCTCACCCTCACGCAGGCAGGGGCCATCGGCACCACGGCGCTGACCGCCATCCAGGGGGTCGATGACGCCCTGCACGTGGGCAAGGGCTCCACCCTCATCATCCACGGCGCCGCCGGCGGCGTGGGCACGCTGGCCGTGCAGTTCGCAAAATGGCGCGGCGCACGCATCCTGGCGACGGTCTCGGGTGAGGACGAGGCGGCGGCCGTGAAGGCACTCGGTGCGGACGTGGTGGTCGATGGCAAGCACGGTGACATCCCCGCCGCCGCCCGCGCCTTTGCGCCCAATGGGGTCGATGCGGTGCTGATACTGGCCCCGGGGGCGGCCCAGGAACAGTGCATGGCCGCGGTGCGCACCGGGGGTCTTGCGGCTTATCCCACCGGCGTGCATCCGGAGCCCAGGGCCCGCGAGGGTCTGCGGCTGATCCGCTATGACGCCATCCCGGGTCCGCAGGAGTTCGCGCGCCTGAACGAGGCCATCGAGGCTGTCCACCTGGTGGTGCCGATTGCCGCGGAGTTTCCGCTCGCCGAGGCGGCCCAGGCGCAGCAGCGGCTGGAGGCCGGACACGTGCAGGGCAAGATCGTGCTCAACATGCCCTGAAGGCCATGCATCCTGCGACCCGCACGGCGATCTACCGGCGACTGAAGGCCGCCAACCCCGCCCCGACGACGGAGCTGCTGCACGATTCCGCGTTCGAGCTGCTGGTGGCGGTCATGCTCTCCGCCCACACCACGGACAAGAGCGTGAACGCGGCGACGCGCGTGCTGTTCCCGGTCGCCAACACGCCGCAGGCGATCGCAGCCCTCGGCGTCGAGGGGGTGAAGGCCTACATCCGCACCGTCGGGCTGTACAACACCAAGGCGAAGAACCTCATCGCCCTGTGCCAGCAGCTGATCGACCTGCACGGCGGCGAGGTGCCCGGTGACCGCGCCGCGCTCGAAGCGCTCCCCGGCGTCGGCCGCAAGACCGCGAGCATCATCCTCAACATGGTGTTCGGCGAGACCGAGATCGCCGTCGACACGCACATCTTCCGCGTGGCCAACCGCACCGGCCTGGCCCCTGGCAAGAATCCGCGCGCGGTGGAGGATGCGCTGGTGCGCAATACCCCGGCCGAATACCGCAAGGACGCGCACCACTGGCTGCTGCTGCACGGGCGCTACGTGTGCACGGCGCGCGCCCCGGCCTGCCCCGACTGCCTGATCCGCGACCTGTGCGAGTACCGGCACAAGACCCAACCGAAGCCTGCCGTGAAGAAGAAGCCCGGCATCGGCGCGCTGGTGCGTAAGGCGGCGCGAGGCTGATGGCGGTCTTCGCCGGCGAAGGCCGCGAGCAGATGCGCCGCCGCTACCTCGAGGCGTGGCGCAAGTTCAGCGCGCGTAAACCGCTCGAGCCGCTCGAGGGCCAGCTAGCAGCGGTGATCGCCGAGCACCCGGAGTACATCGGCTGGCTGGAGTCCGGAGAGACCGCGCTTGGCGCGGAGTTCACCCCGGAGAGCGGGCGCGAGAATCCCTTCCTGCACATGGGGCTGCACCTGGCGATCCGCGAGCAGGTCAGCACTGACCGGCCCGCGGGCATCACCGCGATCCACCGTGAGCTCGCCGCGCGCTCCGGCGGCGCGCACGCGGCCGAGCACCGCATGATCGAGCCGCTGGCCGAAGCCCTGTGGGAAGCGCAGCGCAGCGGGCGCGCGCCGGATGAGCTTGCCTATCTTGAGCGGCTGCGCCAGCTATAGCCCACGGACCCCTAGGGTCGGTCCTTGATTTCTACCCTCAGAAGCGGCGGCTCACCCGGCGGTGTTGTGTTGTCTACCGCCTCGATGGCATGCATCGGTTCCGGCTGCATCCACTGCACGGTCCAGTGACCGGCAATGACCGGTTCATCGACGCTCGGCGAGTCGCGCATGCTGCCGTCGGGGCGGTGATAGCGGATGTGTGGGGACTTGCCGCCCGTATCCCAGCCGAGGAAGAAGCTCGGCCAGCGATGATGGTGCATCGGCTCGGTCTTGCCGGTGGGCGGGATCGTCACCTCCAGCACCCGCACGAGCGCGTTCTCGAAGATCACCTTGTGGCTCTCCGGTGCAGCTTGCACCGCATCGAAGCCATCCGGGAAACCTGACTTGTCCGGCATGGCCGCGTAGAGTCGCCAGGTCAGTGGCAGGAGGAAAAGGGTAGCAAGGGCGGCAAGGATCCAGTACTTGCCTGGCCTGCGGCGTGTCGGATCCGGCGGTGCGCGCATGCGTGCCTCCCAAAAACGGCGCACCGATCGCGCCTACTTGCGTGGGATGTACAGATCCGTGAGCGTGCCTTCGAAGGCATCGGCGGCATTAGCCACCGTCTCGCTCAGCGTCGGGTGCGGATGGATGGTGAGCCCGATGTCGCTGGCATCGCAGCCGGTCTCGATCGCCAGGGCCACCTCGCTGATCAGTTCCCCGGCATTGGTGCCGACGATACCGCCGCCGAGCACCCGGTGGCTCTCAGGATCGAACAGCAGCTTGGTGAAGCCGTCCTCGCGCCCGAGCGCCAGCGAGCGGCCACTGGCGACCCAGGGGAAGGCGCCCTTCTTGAAGGCGATGCTCTTGGCGCGCGCCTCGGTCTCGGTGAGCCCGACCCAGGCGATCTCCGGGTCGGTGTAGGCGACGGAGGGGATGACGCGCGCGTCGAAGGCGCTCTTGTGGCCGGCGGCCACCTCGGCGGCCACCTTGCCCTCGTGCATGGCCTTGTGCGCCAGCAGCGGCGCACCGGCGATGTCGCCGATCGCAAAGATGTGCGGCGCGTTGGTGCGCATCTGCTTGTCGACATTGATGAAGCCGCGGTCGGAGACGGCCACCCCGGCGCGATCTGCGCCGATGGCCTTGCCGTTGGGCACGCGGCCGACGGCCACGAGCACGCGGTCGAATGATTGCGCGGCGGGAGCCTTGTCGCCGGCGAAGCTGACCTTCAGGCCGCCGGGCTGGGCCTCGATGCCCGTGACCTTGGTGCCAGTGAGGATCTGCTCGTAGCGGGCGCGGATGCGCTTCTCCAGCGGGCGCACCAGGTCCGGGTCGCACCCGGGCATGAGCCCCGCGGTGAGCTCGACCACGCTCACGCGCGTGCCGAGCGCATCGAATACGCAGGCCATCTCGAGGCCGATGATGCCGCCGCCGATTACCAGCAGCCCGCCCTTGATCTCCGGCAGTTCCAGCGCGCCGGTCGAGTCGATGATGCGCGGGTCCTCGGGCAGCCCCGGGAGGCGCACGGCCTCGGAGCCGGCGGCGATGATGCACTGCTCGAAGCCGATGCGCTCGGAGCCGCTGGCACCCGTCACTTCCATGACGTTCGCGCCGACGAAACGCCCGGTGCCGCGCACGATCTCCACCTTGCGCTGTCGCGCAAGTACCTTCAGCCCGCCGGTGAGCTTGGCGACGATCGCGCACTTCCAGGCACGCAGCTTCGGCAGCTCGATCTTCGGCGCCCCGAAAGAGATGCCACGCTCGCCCATCTCCTGGGCATCCTCGATCACCTTGGCCGCATGCAGCAGCGCCTTGGAAGGGATGCAGCCGACGTTCAGGCACACCCCGCCCAGGGCCTCATCGCGCTCGACCAGGATCACCTTCAGCCCCAGGTCCGCGGCGCGGAACGCTGCCGTGTAGCCGCCCGGCCCGGAGCCGAGCACCAGTAACTGTGTGGTGCGGCTGACCTCTTCGTTGCCGACGGCCGCGCGCGCGGCGGGCGCCGGCATGCGCACCGTATCGCCGGCGCCCGGCGGCGCGGTCCGCGCGGCAGGCGGTGACGCGGCGGGCGGTGACGCGGCGGGCGCTGCGGGCACAGGCGGCGGCGGAGCCTGCGCAGCCGGTGCCGCGGTGGCCGGCGCCTCGCCGGCGGCTGCCTCCATGCGCGCGATGAGCGAGCCCTTGGACACCTTGTCGCCGCGCTTGAGGAGCACCTCGCTGATCCTGCCGGCAGCGGTGGCCGGCACGTCCAGCGAGGCCTTGTCGGTCTCGAGCGTGACCAGCGGGGTGTCGACCTCGATGACATCGCCCGGCTTGACCAGCACGTCGACGACTTCCACGTTGCTGAAGTTGCCGAGGTCCGGCACCAGCAGGTCAACGCTCACGGCACCGCCTCGATGAGCGCGCGCGGGGCGGCGAGGGTGTGCGCGAGGAAGCTGGTGAAGCGGGCCGCCATTGCGCCATCGATGACCCGGTGATCGTAGGACAGCGACAGCGGCAGCATCAGGCGCGGCACGAAGCCGCCCTCGTGGTAGACCGCGCGCATGGCCGAGCGCGACACCCCGAGGATTGCCACCTCCGGGGCGTTGATGATCGGGGTGAAGGCCGTGCCGCCGATGCCGCCCAGGCTCGAGATGGTAAAGCCGGCGCCCTGCATGTCGGTCGCCGGCAGCTTGCCGGCGCGCGCCTTCTCCGACAACGCGCCCAGCTGGCGCGCCAGCTCATAGACGTCGCGGCGGTCGGCCTCCTTCACCACCGGCACGATCAGCCCCTGCGGCGTGTCGGCCGCGAAGCCGATGTTCACGTACTTGCGCACGATGAGGTTCGCCCCGGAAGGCTCGAGGATGGCGTTGAAGCGCGGGAACTCCTGCAGCGCCTTGACGCAGGCACGCATGACGAAGGCGAGCGGCGTGAGCTTCACGCCCGCACCTTCCGCCTTGCCCTTCAGGCTCGCACGCAGCTGCTCCAGCTCGGTGATGTCCGCCTCGTCGAACTGCGTGACGTGCGGGATGTTCACCCAGCTGGCGTGCAGGCGCGGCCCGGAGATCTTCTGGATGCGCGACAGCGGCTGGGTCTCCACGGGGCCGAACTGCGCGACATCCACCACGGGGGCGGCGGGCAGCCCGGGGGGAGCGCCTGCGGCTGCCGCGGGTGCGGCAGCCGCGCCGGCGAGTGCGCTCTTGACGAAGGCCTTGATGTCCTCGTGGGTGATGCGGCCCTTGAAACCGTGGCCCGCCACGCGGGCGAGGTCGACGCCCAGCTCGCGCGCGAAGCGCCGCACCGAGGGACCCGCGTGCGCCCGCGAGAAGCCCGGCTCGTCGATCGGGGCAAGGTCGGTGCGCGCGCCGGGCACGGCGATGGCTGGTGCGGCGGGCACCCCCGCCGGGGCCGGTGCCGCTGGCGCCGCGGGTGCCGGCGCCGCGGGTGCCGACGCCGCCGCCGGCGTGCTCGGCGGCGGGGGCGGCGCGCTGGCAGGCTGTGCCGCCTCGGCTGCGCCCTCGGTCTTCACGGTGGCGACCAGATCGCCGGCGGAAACCTTGCCGCCCTTGGCGATGTGGATCTTCTCCACCACGCCGGCAACCGTGGACGGCACGTCCATCGCGGCCTTGTCCGACTCGAGGGTGACCAGCGGGGTTTCCACCGCAATGCTCTCGCCCGGCTTGACCAGCACGTCGATGACCGCGACGTCCTTGAAGCCGCCGAGGTCGGGCACGCGCACTTCCGTGACTGCCACCTTCATGCCACCGTGCGCTTCAGACTTTCCAGGGAACCGGCTTGTCGGGATCGACGCCCAGGGCCTTGATGGCCTGGCTCACGGTCGCCTGGTCGACGCGGCCGTCGTCGGCCAGGGCCTTGAGCGCTGCGACCGCGATGTAGTTGCGGTCGACCTCGAAGTGCCGGCGCAGTGCCGCGCGCGAGTCCGAGCGTCCGAAACCGTCGGTCCCCAGGCACACGTAGCGTCCCGGCACCCACTGGCGGATCTGGTCCGGGACCGCGCGCATGTAGTCGGTCGCGGCGATCAGTGGACCCTCGCGCTCCTTCAGCATCCTCTGCACGTACGGCACCTGCGCTGCCTCGCCCGGGTGCAGCAGGTTCCAGCGCTCGCACTCCAGCGCCTCGCGGCGCAGTTCGCTGAAGCTGGTGATCGAGACCACGTCCGCCGGGATCTTGTAGTCGCTCTCGAGGATCTTCGCCGCGGCGAGCGCCTCGCGCAGGATCGTGCCCGATCCCAGCAGCGTCGCGCGCACCTTGCCGCGGCCGCCCTTCTGCAGCAGGTAGCCCCCGCGCAGGATGCCCTCCTCGCTGCCGGCCGGCAGTGCGGGCTGCGGGTAGTTCTCGTTCATCACGGTGATGTAATAGAAGATGCTTTGCTGCTCGGCGAACATGCGGCGCATGCCGTCGTGGACGATCACCGCAAGCTCGTAGGCATAGGCCGGGTCGTAGGCCACACAGTTGGGGACGGTGCTCGCGACCAGCTGGCTGTGGCCGTCCTGGTGCTGCAGACCCTCCCCGGCCAGGGTGGTGCGCCCGGCCGTGGCGCCCAGCAGGAAGCCGCGCGCCTGGATGTCGCCGGCGGCCCAGATGAAGTCGCCGACGCGCTGGAAGCCGAACATCGAGTAGAAGATGTAGAACGGCACCATGTTGATGCCGTGGTTGCTGTAGGCGGTACCGGCGGCGATCCACGAGCACAAGGCCCCGGCCTCGTTGATGCCCTCCTCCAGCATCTGGCCCTTCTTGTCCTCGCGGTAGGACATGAGGGTCTCGGCATCCTGCGGCGTGTACAGCTGGCCCACCGAGGAGTAGATGCCGATCTGGCGGAACAGCCCCTCCATGCCGAAGGTGCGCGCCTCGTCCGGTACGATCGGCACGATGTTCTTACCGATGCTCTTATCCTTCAGCAGCACCGTGAGCAGGCGCACGAAAGCCATCGTGGTGGAGATCTCGCGCTCGCCGGTGCCCTCGAGGAGCGGGGCAAACGCCTCGAGCGGCGGGATCGTCAGCGCCGGGGCCGTGCGGCGCCGGCTCGGCAGGTAGCCCCCCAAGGTGGCGCGCTTCTGCTTCAGGTAGCGCGTCTCGTCGGTGGCCTCGTCCGGGCGGCGGAACGGCAGCCCGCCCAGCTCCTCGTCCGTGACCGGGATGTGGAAGCGGTCGCGGAACACCTTGAGGTCTTCCACGGAGAGTTTCTTCTGCTGGTGGGCGACCATCTGGCCCTCGCCGCCCTTGCCCAGGCCAAAGCCCTTGACCGTCTTGGCAAGGATCACCGTCGGCTGACCCCTGTGGGCCATCGCGGCCGCGTAGGCCGCGTACACCTTGCGCGGATCGTGGCCGCCGCGGTTCAGGCGCCAGATCTCCTCGTCGGACATGTTGGCGACCATCGCCTTCAGCTCCGGGTACTTGCCGAAGAAGTGCTCGCGCGTGTACGCCCCGCCCTTGGCCTTGAAGTTCTGATACTCGCCGTCGACGCACTCCTCCATCACGCGGCGCAGCAGCCCCTGGTGGTCGCGCGCGAGCAGCGGGTCCCAGCGCGAGCCCCACAGCACCTTGATGACGTTCCAGCCGGCGCCGAGGAACGCCGACTCGAGCTCCTGGATGATCTTGCCGTTGCCGCGCACCGGGCCATCGAGGCGCTGCAGGTTGCAGTTGATGACGAAGATGAGATTGTCCAGGCCCTCGCGCACCGGCATGGTGAGCGCGCCCATCGACTCCGGCTCGTCCATCTCGCCGTCGCCGAGGAACGCCCAGACCTTCTGGTCGGAGGGCTTGATGAGCCCGCGGTGCTCCAGGTAGCGCGTGAAGCGCGCCTGGAAGATCGCCATCATGGGACCTAAGCCCATCGAGACGGTCGGGAACTGCCAGAAGTCGGGCATCAGCCACGGATGCGGGTAGGAGGACAGGCCCACTCCCGGGGCCGCCGCTTCCTGGCGGAACAGCTGCAGCTGCTGCTCGCTCAGGCGCCCCTCCAGGTAGGCGCGCGCGTAGATGCCCGGGGATGAGTGTCCCTGGATGAAGACCATGTCGCCTGGGTGCGTCTCGGAGGGCGCGCGCCACACGTGGTTGAAACCCACCTCGTAGAGCGTCGCCGAGGAAGCGTAGCTGGCAAGGTGGCCGCCGTACTCGGAACTGGCCTTGTTCGCCGCGAGCACCATGGCGAGCGCATTCCAGCGGATGTACGCCTCGATGCGGCGCTCGAGCGCGCGATTGCCCGGGTACTCCGGCTCGCGCCCGGTGGGGATGCTGTTGAGGTAGGCGGTGTTCGGCCTGAACGGCAGGTAGGTGCCGCTGCGGCGCGTGTAGTCGATCAGCCGCTCGAGCAGGTAGTGCGCGCGCTCCGGGCCGTGCGTCTTCAGGACCGAATCGATCGATTCGAGCCACTCCCGTGTCTCCACGGGATCCAGGTCTTCCATCTTCGGCGGTTCGGTCATACGGCCCTGTGTGGACGCGATCCGTGCGACCTCAACCATACAGCGCCGCGTCTGCGCCGTGTGCTCGCGCGCGCACATCTGCCGGGTCGCGTTAGAATGAGCAATGATGGCGAGCAGCGGCAGGTAAAGCAAGTGAGCCCCAGTCCCTCCGAGATGCGCCGCAGCCTCGTGCTGCCGGCTGCCCAAGCGCCGGCCGTCACCAGTGGCACCCTCAAGGACGCCGACAAGCTCGACGTCGTGCTGGCTATCGTCGCGCTGCCGCTTGCCGCGGCGGCGCTGCGCCAGCTGCCGCACGGTGCGCGCTGGCAGGCGCTGCACGCGCGCGGCAGTGCGCGCGCCGGGACGGTGCGCTCCGGCTCACTCGGCAATGCCCGGGACACGCTCGCCATCCTGGGGTACATCAAGGCCGAGGCCAGCACCTTCGAACGCTTGAGCCTTGCGGGGCGCATGCTCAAGGAAGCCGCGGCGCGCCACCCGCAGTCGATCGGCCTGTGCGCCACCGGCAAGGGGGCCGGCGCCGATGCCGACCTCGAGGCGCTCATCGCCGCCAGCCTCGCCCACGCGTTCGAGCTGCCGAGCATCCGGGCTCCGGCCCCGGATGAGCGCCGGCTGCAGAAGGTGCTGCTGCTGGGCGGGCACGGCGTGGACACGCGCTACGCGGCCGCCGTGGCGCGCGGCACCAATCTCACGCGCTGGCTGACCGCCCTGCCGCCTAATGTGCTCGATGCCGGCGGCTACCGGGCGGCCATCACGCGTCTCGCGCGGCAGCATCGCCTGAAGCTCACCTGGCTCGACGAGCGCGCGCTCAAGCGCGCCGGCGCCGGCGCCTTCCTCGCGGTGGCGCAGGGCAGTGTCGGCCGCAATGCCGGCATCGCACACCTGCAGTACCGTCCGCCGCGGCGCGCCCGCGCCGCGCGGCCGGACGTGGCGCTCATCGGCAAGGGCATCCTCTTTGACACCGGCGGCGTGAACCTGAAGCCGCACCGCTCGATGCTGGACATGCACACCGACATGTCCGGCAGCGCCGTGGCGCTCGCAACGCTCGTCGCCCTCGCCGAGCTGCGCGCACCGATCGCCGCCGATGCCTGGCTGGCGATTTCCGAGAACAACATCGGGCCGCATGCCTACCGGCCGCAGGAGGTGGTGCGCGCGGCGAACGGGGTCACCATCCAGGTGATCCACACGGATGCGGAGGGGCGCATGGTGCTTGCCGACACCCTGGCGCTGGCCGCGCGCACGCGACCGCGCTTCATGATCGATTTTGCGACCCTCACCGGGGCTTGCGTGCACTCACTCACCGAGCGCATGAGCGGTGCCTTCAGCAACCGCACCGCCCTCGCGCAGGCGCTCGCCGAGGCCGGGCGGGCCAGCGGCGAGCGCGTCTGGAACTTCCCCACCGAGGAGGACTACGACGCGGACCTCGAGAGCAAGGTGGCCGACATCATCCAGTGCACGGTCGATGGCAAGGGCGACCACATCCTCGCCACGCGCTTCCTGTCGCGCTTCGTGCCGCAGGAGATCCCCTGGGCGCACATCGACCTGTCCTCCTCGACGCGCACCGGCGGCCTGGCGCATGTGGCGACCGAGGTGACCGGCTTTGGCGTGCGCTTTGCGCTGCACCTGCTGCTGAAGCAGCAGGTGCTGAAGGGGCTGGACGCCAAGTGACGAGCCTGAGGATCATCCGCCCGGATGACTGGCACCTGCACGTGCGTGACGCGGCGGCGCTTGCCGCCGTGCTGCCCTTCACCGCGGCGCGCTTTGCGCGCGCCATCATCATGCCGAACCTCAAGCCGCCCATCACCACCACCGCGCTCGCCCAGGCCTACCGCGAGCGCATCCTCGCGGCGCTGCCGCCCGGAGCGCGCTTCCAGCCGCTGATGAGTCTCTACCTCACCGACCTCACCGACCCGGCGGAGATCACGCGCGCCAAGGCCAGTGGGTTCGTGCATGGGGCGAAGCTCTACCCGGCCGGCGCCACCACCCACTCCGACGCCGGGGTGACGCACATCCGCAGGCTGGATGCAGTACTCGCGCGCATGGAGGAGCTCGACCTGGTGCTGCAGGTGCACGGGGAAGTCACCGATCCTGCGGTGGACGTGTTCGAGCGCGAGCCGCGCTTCATCGACGAGGTGCTCGCGCCACTGGCGCAGCGGCACCCGCACTTGCGCATCGTGTTCGAGCACATCACCACCGAGGCGGCCCTCGGTTTCGTGCTCGGCGGCCGCGCCGGCCTCGCCGCGACCGTGACCCCGCAGCACCTTTTGATGAACCGCAACGCGCTGTTCGCCGGCGGCATCCGCCCGCACCACTACTGCCTGCCGGTGCTCAAGGCCGAGCGCCACCGGGCCGCGCTGCTCGCCGGTGTCGCCAGCGGCAATCCGCGCCTGTTCCTGGGCACCGACAGCGCACCGCACGCACGCCGCACGAAGGAGATCGCCTGCGGCTGCGCCGGCATCTTCTCCGCGCACGCGGGGATCGAGCTGTACGCGGAGGCCTTCGAGTCCGCCGGCGCGCTGGGCAAGCTCGAGGGCTTCGCGTGCTTCCACGGCGCGGACTTTTACCGCCTGCCGCGCAACACCGGGACCATCACCCTGGTGAAGGAACCCTGGGAAGTGCCGGCGAGCTTCGCGTTCGGGGCGGACGAGCTGGTGCCGCTGCGCGCCGGCGAGCGCATCGGCTGGCGCCTGGCCGGCGAGGCCGCCGGTTGAGCGCGCCCGCGCCGCCCGCATCCGCACCGCCCGTGGCGCCCGCCGCCGCCCTGATGTCGCGCCGCTTCCGCGGCTACCTGCCGGTGGCGATCGATGTCGAGACCGGCGGCTTTTACTGCGCGACCGATGCCCTGCTCGAGATCGCCGCGGTGCTGATCGACATGGACCCCGACGGCACGCTGCGGCGCGGCGCCACGCACACCTTCCACGTGCAGCCCTTCGAGGGTGGGCGCCTCGACCCGGTGGCGCTGGCGGTCACCGGCATCGACCCGCATCACCCGCTGCGCCCGGCACTGCCGGAGCGCGATGCGCTGCAGCGCGTGTTCCGCGAGATCCGTCACGCGGTACGCGCCTACAGCTGCCGGCGCGCGATCCTCGTGGGCCACAACGCCGCCTTTGATCTGGGGTTCCTCAATGCCGCGGTCGCGCGCGCCGAGGTCAAGCGCAACCCGTTCCACCCGTTTTCGTGCTTCGACACGGCCACGCTGGCCGGAGCGGCCCTGGGGCAGACGGTGCTGGCGAAGGCGGTGCGGGTGGCGGGGTTGGAATGGGACTCGGGGAGTGCGCACAACGCCCGCTACGATGCGGAGCGCAGTGCGGAGCTCTTCTGCCTGGTCTGCAACCGCCTGCGCGAAAGTCACGCGCTGGCCGAGGAGCGGGCGCGCTCGCTCGGCTGGGTGGGCGGCGCAGCCGAGCCGGATGAGCTGGCCGCCGAGCCGCCGCAGCCTTAGGCCTTAGCTGGCAGCCCTGGCGACGGCGCCGACCTCGGTAAGCAGCTGCTTGAGCTCGCCGTTCTTGTACATCTGCAGCGCGATGTCGCAGCCGCCGATCAGCTCGCCCTTCACGTACAGCTGCGGATAGGTCGGCCAGTTCGAGTAACGCTTGAGTGCCTCGCGCAGTTCCGGCTCCTCGAAGATGTTCACGTGCTTGAACTGTGCGCCCACGCCGCGCAGCGCGGCCACGGTCTGCGCGGAGAAACCGCACTGCGGGAAGTCCGGCGTGCCCTTCATGAACAACACCACCGGGGCGGAATCCAGTTCCGACTTGATCTTCTGCACCACGTCCATTGCTTCACCTGCCTTGTAGGTTGCGGCGCCGCCCGAGCTCATCGAGCAGCGCCCACTGTTCATCCGCACTCATCGCCATCCAGCGCCCGATCTCATCCCCGGAACGCAGGCAGCCGACGCACCAGCCGCGAGCGTCCAGGCTACAGACGTTGATGCAGGGGGACGGCGGGCGCTCCGTGCGCGCCGCCAGCTTCGGATCAGCCGCGTTCACAGTCCCTTGGGCCGCAACAGCGTCGATTTGGGTGCGCGTTGAATTATGGGGGTGCCTCGCCTATTCTTCAAACGCGCCGGATCACCCAGGCCCGCGGAAAACAAGAACTTGGAGACTTAACGCCATGAATCCCCTGAACAACCATCGCCACTCCCTCATCCTAGGCATTGTGCTCGCCCTGCTGCTGGCGGCCTTCCTGGCGGGCGGCGTCCAGCCTTTCCGTCTCGGTTGGGCGCGCTGGATCCACATCGTCTCCGGGGTGTTCTGGATCGGCCTCCTTTATTACTTCAACGCCGCTCAGACCCCCGCCCTGGCGGATGCCGCCGCCGACAAGGGTGGTCCGGGCGGGGCCGGCATCACCAAGTACGTCGCGCCCCGGGCACTGTTCTGGTTCCGCTGGTCGGCGCTGGCGACCTGGGTGGCCGGTTTCTGGCTGCTGGCCGAGTCCGGCCGCATAGGCGCCTTGGCCTTTGCTCCCGGACAGGTGGTCATTGGTACCGGCGCCTGGCTCGGCACGATCATGCTGCTGAACGTCTGGGGCATCATCTGGCCGAACCAGAAGAAGATCCTGGGCCTGAAGCCTGCCACGGACGAGGAGAAGGCCAAGGCCCGCAAGGCCGCCGGCATGGCCTCGCGCGTGAACTTCGTGCTCTCGATCCCGATGCTCATGTGCATGGGTTCGGCCAGCCACGGGCTGCCGTTCATCAAGTAAGAAAGCCCGTGCCCGCACTCCCTGCTGATCTTGCAGATCAGGTCGGAGCCGCGCTGCGTGAGGACATCGGCAGCGGTGATGTGACCGCCGCGCTCGTGCCGGCCGGGCAGCAGGTGCGCGGCCGGGTCATCTCGCGCGAACCGGCCGTGGTGTGCGGGGTGGCCTGGGTCACCGAGACCTTCCGGCAGCTGGATCCGGCGGTGCGGCTCACCTGGCACGTTGCCGACGGCGCGGCCATCACCACCGACCAGGTGCTGTTCGAGATCGAGGGACCCGCGCGCGCGGTGCTCACCGGCGAGCGCACCTCACTTAACTTCCTGCAGCTGCTCTCGGGCGTGGCCACGGTGGCGCGCACCTTCGCCGATGCCGTGGCCGGCAGCCACTGCCAGGTCCTGGACACGCGCAAGACCCTCCCGGGGCTGCGCACGGCCCAGAAGTACGCGGTGCTGTGCGGCGGGGCGGGCAATCACCGCATGGGCCTGTTCGACCGCGTGCTCATCAAGGAAAACCACATCGCCGCCGCAGGCTCCATCACCGCGGCGATCGCCACGGCGCGCCGCCTGCACCCGGGCATCACGGTGGAGGTGGAAGTCGAATCACTGCAGGAGCTGGCCGAGGCGCTGCCGGCCTCCCCCGATATCGTCCTGCTGGACGAATTCACGCACGCCGACATGCGCACCGCGGTGGCGATGCGGAACGAACGGGCCCGCGGGGTGAAGCTCGAGGCCTCCGGCAGCGTCTCGCTCGAGCTGGTGCGCGGGGTCGCCGCGACGGGCGTCGACTACATCTCGGTCGGGGCGCTCACCAAGCACGTGCACGCGGTGGATCTGTCGATGCGGCTGGAGTTCGGCGCCGTGCCCGCGGCCGGGCTAGGCAACCGCTGACTTCAGTACGCGCTGCGGCTGGGCCACGCCGTAGCCCTGGGCGTAGTCGACCCCGAGGCTGGTGAGCATCTGGATGATCTCGGCGTTCTCGGCGAACTCGGCAATGGTCTGCTTGCCGGTGAGATGCCCGATCTCGTTGATCGAGCGCACCATCTCGCGGTCGATCGGGTCGCGCAGGATCTCGCGCACGAAGCTGCCGTCGATCTTCAGGTAATCGACCGGGAAGTGCTTGAGGTAGCCGAACGATGACAGGCCGGTGCCGAAGTCATCGAGGGCGAACTTGCACCCCAGCTCCTTCAGCGCCTGGATGAAACGGTTGGCCTGGCTGAAGCTCGCCACCGCTGCGGTCTCGGTGATCTCGAAGCAGATCTTCGAGGCATCGAGGCCGCTGCGGTGGAACTGGTCGATCACGAAGGGCAGGAACTTGTCATCGCCCAGGCTCTGGCCGGAGAGGTTGATCGAGCAGCGCAGCAGGTTCTGCCGCTCGTCGGCCTCGGAAACCAGCCAGCGGAAGGCGTTCTCGATCACCCAGCGGTCGATCGCAGGGGTGATGCCGTAGCGCTCGGCGGCGGCGATGAAGTCATTCGGGGCGACGATGCGCCCGGTCTCGTCCTTCAGGCGCAGCAGCAGCTCGTAGTGCGCGCCGACCTCGACGCGCTGCAGCGGCTGGATGGCCATGCGGAACAGCTCGAAGCGCCCTTCCTCGAGCGCCGCGTTGATGCGCGCGGCCCACTGCATCTCGCGGCGGCGCCGCATGAGCTCGATGTCATTCTCCGCGAAGCTGTGCACGCGGTTGCGGCCGCCTTCCTTGGCCGCCTGGCAGGCCGAATCGGCCGCGGACAGGATCGAGGCGACGTCCTCGTTGTCGGCGGTGATCGGCACCACGCCGATGCTCGCGCCCAGGCGGAACACGCGGTCCTCCCAGGTGAAGCGGAAGTTGCGCACGCCCTCGCGCAGGGTCTCGGCGGTGCGCATCGCCTCATCCAGCGAGCAGCTCTCCAGCAGGATGCCGAACTCGTCGCCGCCCAGGCGCGAGAGCGTGTCGCGCCAGCGCACCTTGGACTTCAGCAGCGCCCCAACCTGCCCCAGCAGCGCATCGCCGGCGCTGTGGCCGCAGGTGTCGTTGACGATCTTGAACTGGTCGATGTCCAGGTAGCACAGGGCATAGGAGGCCTCGCGCGCCTTGGCGCTCTTGAGGGCCCGCTCCATGCGGCTCTCGAACTCGCGGCGGTTCACAAGGCCGGTGAGCAGGTCGTGGCTGGCGTGGTAGGAGAGGCGCCGGTTCAGCTCGCGCGACTCGGAGACGTCATGGAACACCAGCACGCCGCCGGCCACGTGGCCGTGGCCATCGCGGATCGGGGCGGCGGTGCTCTCCACGTACAGCTCGTTGCCGTCGCGGCGGATCAGGAGCATCGGGCGCACGGACTTGATCGGGCGGATGCGGCGGATGGCGACCGACAGCGGGTTCTCCAGCGGCTCGCAGGTCTCCTCGTGGAAGGCGCGGAAGATCTCCTCCACCGGGCGCCCCATGGCATCCTCCAGACGCCAGCCGGTGAGTTCCTCGGCGACCGGGTTGATGTAGTCGATGGTGGAGTTCGCGTCCGTGGTGATCACGCCGTCACCGATGGACTGCAGGGTGATCTGCGCGCTCTCCTTCTCGCGGAACAGCGCCTCCTCGTAGAGCTTGCGCTCGGTGATGTCCAGCTCGACGCCCACCAGGCGCAGCAGGCGCCCGTGCGCGTCCACGCGCGCGGTGGCG
Source organism: uncultured Pseudomonadota bacterium (assembly GCA_963741745.1). GTDB lineage: Bacteria > Pseudomonadota > Gammaproteobacteria > Steroidobacterales > Steroidobacteraceae > 13-2-20CM-66-19. The sequence goes on from CAVUJF010000003.1 coordinate 160,762, forward strand.
CGGCTGATGACCCAGCGCCACTCGCCGTTGCGGTGGCGCATGCGGTGCGTGCTCTCGAAGATGGTGCTCTTGCCGGCGACGTGGTCGCGGATCAGCGCCTGCACGCGCGCCAGGTCATCCGGGTGCACCAGGCTGCGCCAGTCCGGGGAGCCATGCATGTCCTCGTCGCCGTAGCCGAGCATCGTCTTCCAGCGCGGCGAGAAGTACACCTCGTTGGTCTCGACGTCGAAATCCCACACGCCGTCGTTGGCTGCGGCCTGGGAGAGGTTCGTGCGCTCCTCGAGCTTGGAGAGGCGCGACTCGATGCGGATGCGTTCCAGCCCGGTGGCGAGGCTGGTGCCGATGAGCTTCATGAGCAGCTGCTGGTTCACGTCCCAGGGGCCGCGCGGCATGGTGTGCGCAAGCCCCAGGAAGCCGGCGGGCTTGCCCTGCACCACCAGCGCCACCATCAGCGCCGAGCCCATGTACAGCTCCGCGAAGCGCGCCGCTTCCGCTGCCTGCTCCTTGCGCGGGCTCGCGCTGTCGCGCAGCTCCGAGAGGCGCAGGTGCTCGAGGCGGCCGCTGAGCCAGGGGAAGGACTCCAGAGCCGTCCCGGCGAGTGCCTCCGGCCGGCACTGCGCGAAGGCACCGCGTGCCATGCGTACCTGGGTGAAGATCAGCGAGTCCGGGGTGAGCGGGGCGAGGAAGGCGCAGTCGGAACCGGTGGCGGTGCGCAGCAGCTCGAGATTGCGCCGGATGGTTTCATCCAGGTCCTGCTTGCGCATGTTCTGGAAGTCCACGGCGATCTTGGTGCACACCACGTCGATGCCCAGAACGGGCTTGGGCGCGCGGCCCGTCCAGGCATCCGCGGACAGAATGTCCGAGGCCGTGAAGTCCGCCGGCTTATCCGGCGGCACAGTCGTCATTAGCCGTCGCCTCCCGCAATCCCATGGCGCAGCGTAACCAGTTGATTCAGGCCGGACGTCACACCCCGTCACGGTGTTGAAGGACCGCCGGCACTATTTATTAAGCGCTTGCGGTCGATTCTCGCACAACGAAGAAGGAACACAAGCTAAGAGCCTGTTTAGTCTCATCTTCGCCGAGTTAACAGAATCCCGGCTGCCCGCGTCCGCGAGCGTGGCCAACGGGGCCCTCAGCCGCGCTCGCGCAAGGCGCTGCGCGCCGCCGCGTACAGCTCGTGCAGGCGCGCTTCCATCTGGACCTGCAGTGCCGCGAAGCCGGCCGCGTCGATCACGCGCGGCACGTACACCGGCTCGCCGAGTGCGACCACGATGCGCGCGAAGGGCTTGGGGATGACGAACTTGTCCCACTTCACCAGCCACGCGCGCGAGGCCGCGTACGCCATCGGCAGGATCGGCCGTCCGGACATCTGCGCCAGGAGCAGCGCCCCGGGCTTGAACTTGAAGCGCGGCCCGCGCGGGCCATCCGGGGTGAGCACCGGGGAGACCTGGTCCTTCACCAGCGCGGTGTAGTAATCGCGCAGAGCGCGCGCCCCGGTATGCGTCGAGGAGCCGCGGATGACCGCCCCGCCCAGGCGCCGCACCAGCATGGCGCCGAGCTCGCCATCCACCGAGGGACTGATCAGCCAGCCGACGGTGAGGCCGCGGCCGCGCTGCTCGAGCAGGTACTTGCCGCAGTACAGCTGGTGCTGGTGCCAGTAGCACGGCACCAGCGAGGGGGCGCGCGCCAGGGCTGCCTCCAGGTGCTCCGCGCCGAGTACGCGCACCACGCGCGCCATCCGCCACCACAGCCGGAAGACCGCGAGCATGACCGGCACCGCGATGCGATAGAGCAGGCGCCGCGCGGGGGTCATCCTGCGGCCCGAGCGCGTGGCGGTCCTGTAGATCGTGTTGCGGAGCGCGCCCTCCTCGTCGTTGCTCATGAGAAGAGTTCCGCCAGCGCGAGCGCGCGCAGCTCGACTGCGGCCACCTCGACGCTGGTCATGAGGCAGGCAGTGGCGCCGGGGAAGGTCTCGAGCCTGCGCCCGTACCAGCGCGCGCCACGGCACAGCGCGCCGCCGGGGCTCAAGGCCACTTCGTTCAGGGCACGCACGCCGAAGCCTGCGGCCTTGACCACCGCCTCGCGCGCCACCCAGTGATCGAGACGCTCCTCCGTGCCCTGCTCCACGTCGAACCCCACCCGCGCGCCGCGCAGCGCCGCACAGCCGACCAGATCTCCGGAGTGCGCGATGCTGAAGTCCGCCGCAGCGTCCGTTGCCAGCCGCGGCTTGGCATCGGCGGCAAACGCCAGTTCCGCCACCGCCACGGGACGGCCGAGCACCGCGGCCAGCGCGCGCAGCGCGAGTGCGATCCCGGTGAGGCTGGCGCGCGCCGCCGCGCTGCCAGAGGCCACCGACAGGCGCTTCAGGTACGGCAGCCGGGCGGCCAGCGCCCGCCCTGCCTCTTCCGGCCACTGATCCGCCAGGTTCGTGTGATATAAGATTAAGGTTTGGCTTTCAATAGCTTGCATGACAGCCGCCGCGCCCGCGAACACCCATCCGCCAGAGGCTGAATCACAATTCGACATCGGGTCCACGGATGATTCCCTGGAGCGGATGATCGAGCTGTTCAGGACCCATGGGGACACCTATCGCGTGTTCGTGCCGGCACGCGGATCTTATACCTATGTCATCCACCACCCGGACGACGTCAAGCGGGTGCTGGTGTCCAACCACCGCAACTACACCAAGGGCCTCGGCCTGGATCGGGTCAAGATCCTGCTGGGCAAGGGCCTCATGACCAGCGAGGGCGAGCTGTGGAAGCGCCAGCGCTACATGATGCAGCCGTTCTTCCACCGCCGCGTCGTCACCAAGTTCGCCGCCGTCATCGGCGCGGCCAATGACCGCTTCATCGCGCGCTGGGCGCAGATCAGCCGGCGCGGCGAGCCGGTCAACCTCACCGAGGAGATGAGCGAGCTCACCCTGGAGATCGTGCTGCGCTCGATCGTCGGCCGCGACCTGGACCGCTTAAGCTCCGAGCTGGGCGGAAATCCCTTCGCAGTGGTGACCCAGGACCAGGGACGCAATCTGCAGTTCGCCTTCAAGTTCCGCTCCCTCACCAAGCTGATCGCGGAAGTGATCGCGCGCCGGCGCGCCACCGCCGAGGAGCACTTCGATTTCCTCGCCATGCTGCTCACCGCGCGCGACAAGGACAGCGGCGCGCCGATGCCCGAGCGCGAGTTGATCGACGAGGTGCTCACCCTGATCGTCGCCGGCCATGAGACTACGGCGAGCGCGCTCAACTGGACCTGGTACCTGATCTCGCAGCACCCGCAGGTCGAGGCGCGGCTGCACGCGGAAATCGACGCCGCGGCGGAGGCGCCCGCACCCGGGCTCGGCGCCATGGAGACGCTGGCCTATACGCAGCAGGTCATCAACGAGGCGCTGCGGCTCTACCCGCCCGGGTGGCTGCTGTCGCGCCGCACGGTCGAGGCGGACAAGCTCGGTGGTTACCACGTGCCCGCCGGCACCAACGTACTCCTGCCGCTGTACCTGCTGCACCGCCACCCGCAGTTCTGGACCGAACCGGAGGCCTTTCGCCCCGAGCGCTTCGCGCCGGACCAGGAGGGCACCCGCCCGCGCTTCGCCTACATGCCCTTCGCCGCCGGGCCGCGCCACTGCATCGGCGAGACGCTCGCCGTGTACGAGATGCTGATGCACCTGTACAAGCTCGCACGTCACTACCGCCTGCGCTACGTACCGGACAAACCGCTGGAGCTGGAGGCGCAGATCAACCTGCGCACCCGCTACCCGCTGCACATGGAATTGGAACGACGATGATTCAGAAAGTGAATACCCTGGTCGAGATGCTGGAGGCAAACCGCGCGGTACCGCGCAGCATCACCTACGTGGACGGCGAGAATGATGCGCGCGATGTGTCCTTCGCAGAGCTCTACGAACGCGCGCTCGGCATCCTCTACCACCTGCAGCGCCTGGGCGCGCGCCGCGGCGACAAGCTGATCCTGTTCCTCGCCAACAACGAGCAGTTCATCGACGTGTTCTGGGCCGCGGTGCTCGGCGGGATCGTGCCGGTGCCAGTGGCGCTGGGAATCAGCGACGAGCACCGCCACAAGCTGCTGCGCATCGCGCGCCGCCTCGGTAAGCCCTTCCTGTACACCGACAGACGCTCGCTGGAGCGCATCGGCAGCTTCGCTGCCCAGGTGGGCGAGCAGGCGCTGTTCACCGCGCTGCGCGGGCGCACCTTCCTGGTCGATGACCTGGATGACATCTCGCGCGCCGGCAGCGTGCAGAAGGTGACGGCGGAGGACACGGCCTTCATCCAGTTCTCCTCCGGGTCCACCAGCGAACCGAAGGGGGTGGTACTCACGCACGGCAACATCCTCGCCAATGCGCGCGGCTCCACCGAGGTCGCCGGCTTCAGCGAGAACGATGTCAGCCTCTCGTGGATGCCGCTCACCCACGACATGGGGCTCATCGGCCTGCACGTCATCATGATCGCCAACCGGGTGCACACGCACCTGATGCCGACGGAACTGTTCGTGCGCCGCCCGCTGCTGTGGCTGGCGGTGGCCTCGCGCGTGCGCGCGAGCATCCTGTGCTCGCCGAACTTCGGCTACCGGCACTACCTGAAGGTGCTGGGCGAGCGCACCCCGGAGAACCTCGACCTGTCCGCCGTGCGCCTGATCTTCAACGGCGCCGAGCCGATCTCGGTCGAGCTGTGCGAGGAGTTCCTGGGGCGCCTCGCGCCATCCGGGCTCAAGCGCACTGCCATGTACCCGGTGTACGGCCTGGCGGAAGCCTCGCTGGCGGTGAGCTTCCCGCCGGTCGGTGCGCCGCTGCGCACGCTGGCGCTCAACCGCCACCAGATGACTGCCGGCACACAGGTGACCCCGGTCGCCGCCGGTGACAAGGATGCCGTGGTGCTGGTGTCCGAGGGCACGGCCATTCCCTACTGCCGGGTACGCATTGCCGATGCCGAGGACCGCGAGCTGCCCCCCGAGCACATCGGGGACATCCACATCAAAGGTGACAACGTCACCCGCGGCTATTTCGAGGATGCCGCGGCCAATGCGGCAGCCTTCAGCGCCGACGGCTGGCTGCGCACCGGGGACCTGGGCCTGATGCACGACGGGCAACTGTTCGTCTCCGGCCGCGCCAAGGAGGTCATCTTCGTCAACGGGCAGAACTATTACCCGCACGACCTGGAGGCGATCGCGCAAAAGGCGCCGGGCCTGGAGCTGGGCAAGGTGGTGGCCGCCGGGGTGCGCGCGCGCGGCGCGCAGACCGAGGAGCTGGTGCTGTTCGTACTGCATCGCGGCGAGCTGGCCGAGTTCGTGCCGGTGGCAGCGCAGGCCGCCCGGCTGATCAACGAACAGACCGGCCTTGAAGTGGCAGCCGTCGTCCCGGTCAAGCGCATTCCCAAGACCACCAGCGGCAAGATCCAGCGCCATGCCCTGGAGGAGGCGTTCGTGGACGGGGAATTCGCCACCGAGCTGGCCACGCTGCAGGCCCTGCAGGCCGCCCAGCGCGGACCTGCCAGCAGCACCCGCAGCGTCATCGAGGAGAAGCTCAAGACCATCTGCGACACCGCGCTGGCCGGCAAGCGCATCGAGATCAACGACAACCTGTTCGAGATCGGCGCCAGCTCGCTGAAGCTGATCGAGATCCACGAGCAGATCGACCGCGAGTACCCGGGCAAGATCGACCTCACGGAGCTGTTCGACTTTCCCACCATTGCCGAGCTGGCCACGCACCTGCAGGGCAAGCTCACCGCGACATAACACCCAGGAGCCGATCCGGCGCGCATGTGCATCGCCGGTGTGTCCGACGTCTCCAAGCTCGCCTCGGATCGGATTCGTGGTACGGCGGAAAAATTGCCACCGAGGACATGAGCGGCACGGACCCGGTGCTGCTGGCCACCGAGCCCCCGGTCCGGCACGCCGATCGCATCAAGGTTGCGGTGCTGCTGGTGCACGGCGAGGACGACACGTGTTCCGTGAACACAGCAAGGTCATGGCGAGGGCACTCGTGCGCGCCCGCGTTACCGCACGAACGGGTGCTGACCCAAGAGGGTGAACACTCCCTGCTCGAGCCGTCCATACGCCTCACGCTCTGCTCGAAACTCGAAGCGTTTTCGCGGCCGATCTAGGTTCACCGTGACTTGTTCGCCTATCGCACAAAATGGTGTCAGGGGAAACCCTGACATCATGTTTTTTTCTGTACGTCCGTTTTAATTCGGGTACGCGTCCGTATAATGCGCGCGCTATGCAACTCACCAACCCCACGGCAACTGCCGAGGCCCTTGGCTGCGAGCAGCGCCTGACCGATTGCGGCATCCGCCCCACGGCCCAGCGCGTGCGTATCGCCTCCCTGCTCCTCAGCGGCCCCCAGCACCTCTCGGCAGAACAGATACTGGCCAGCCTGCGCGCTGCCGGTGCCCGCGTCTCCAAGGCCACTGTCTACAACACCCTCAACCTGTTCGCAGGTCATGGGCTGATCCGCCAGCTCTCGGTCGACAACTCGCGTGCGTGGTTCGATTCCAACGTCGAGGCCCACTATCACTTCCACGACCTGACCAACGGGGCGCTCATCGACGTGCCCGTCGCCTCGGTGCAGTTCAGCAACATGCCCACCCCGCCCTCGGGAATGGAAGTCGCCGGCGTCGACCTGGTCATCCGGTTGCGCCGCAAGAACTAAGGCCCCACCGGCTTCACTCCGGGCGGCCGCCACCGGTCTGCCGGTACCCCGCCCCCTACCCCTGCCCAGCCCTCCCGGGCCGGGGTGCGGATACCCTGCTGAAAAGAATGTAGAATGCCCGGCTTTCCGTGGCCTAAGCCGGGATAGCTCAGTTGGTAGAGCAACGCATTCGTAATGCGTGGGTCGTAGGTTCGAATCCTATTCCCGGCACCATCCCCGTACCCTGCGGTTCGGCCCGTCGCCCGGCGGCATCGACTGGGCGATTCCAACGGAAGATTGCATATGAGGCGTTTAGACTCGTACGCAATCGATGCTGACCGGCGAGGCAGGCCGGCCCAGATAAAAGGAATTGCGCTGTGGGCACGAACCTGGACCATCTCCCCGAGCCGGACGACACTCCTCCGGAACCTGTGGCATGGATCGGACGCGATCGCGGCGCGCCGGATCGGGTTGCGGTGAGTGCGCCCGCGGCTGTCCCGCCCGCCGTGACTGCCGGCAATACACGCCGCTGGGTGGTCATCGGTGGCGTCGTGCTCGCTTTACTCATCGCCGTGGTGCTGGCCTGGAAGATCTTCGGGCACGCCAAGCCCCCGGCCAACACCCTGGCCGACCGCGCTGAACTGCCCCTGATCACGATCGTTGTGCCCGCGCTGCAGTCGGTGACCTCGAGCGTGACCTTCACGGGCGCGATCGCCGCGCGTTACGACATGCCGATCGCCAACGAGGGCGACACCGGCCGGATCACCGGGGTATTCGTGGAGGCCGGCGACCACGTCAGGCGCGGGCAGCAGCTGGCCCGCATCGACGACTCGGTGCTGGTGCAGCAGGTGAACCGCCTGGCGGCATCACTGGAGCAGGCGCGCGCCCAGGCCGCGCTCTCGGCGGCCGAATTCAGGCGCGCGCAGGGCGTGGAAGCCGCCGGTGCGCTGTCCGCCGAGGACATCGAGAAGCGCCGCGCGACCTCGGTGACCGATGCCGCCAACGTCAAGGTAGTCGCCGCGCAGCTTGCCGAGGCGCAGGCGCGCCTGGCGCGCACCCACCTGGTCGCCCCGGTCGATGGGCTCGTGCTGACCCGCCACGCCGAGGTCGGCCAGATCGCCAACCCCGGCGGCGAGCCCCTGTTCCGCATCGCCAGCGGCGGCGAGGTGGAGATGCGCGGCCAGATCGCCGAGCAGGACCTGAGCGTGGTGAAGACCGGTCAGCCGGCGACGGTGTACCTCACGGGCATCAGCCGCCCGTTCACCGGCACGGTGCGCCTGCTGGGCGCGATCATCGACCCGGCCACGCGCCTGGGCGACATCCGCATCCAGCTCACGCCCGATCCCGCACTGCGCCCCGGCGCCTTCGCCCGCGCCGAGGTCTCCATCGACAAGGCCCAGCGGCCGGTGCTGCCGCAGACCGCCGTCATGGCCGACGGCAGCGGCAGCTACGTGCTCACCGTCAACTCGGCCAACAAGGTCGAGCGCCATCCGGTGAAGGTCTCCGGCATGACCGATGCCGGCACCATCATCAGCGCGGGCCTCACCGGCAACGAGCGCGTGGTGGCCACCGCGGGCGGCTTCCTGCGCGAGGGTGAAGAGGTCCGCATCGCGCCGGCGCCCGCCAGCGCCACCAAGTAGGGGCACGCCATGAAGAACATGTCTGCGTGGGCCATCCGCCACCCGGTCACACCCGTGGTGCTGTTCGTGGTCCTGGTGTTCATGGGCCTGGTCGCCTTCTTCCGCCTGCCGCGCACGCTCAACCCCGACATCTCGTTCCCGGGCGTGCAGGTGTTCGTCTCCCAGCCGGGCGCCTCGCCGCAGGAGATCGAGACGCAGATCATGCAGAAGGTCGAGGCGGCGGTCGCCAGCATCGGCAACATCGACAACATCACCTCGCTGGCGATCGAGGGCCAGTCGCGCGTGTTCATCGAGTTCGCAATCGGCACCCCGATCGACCGCGCGGTCGCCGACGTCCGCGATGCAGTCTCCAAGGTGCGCGTCGACCTGCCCGCGGGTATCCAGGAACCCACCGTGATGCGCATGGACGCCGAGGCCAACCAGGTCGCCTCCTATGCGGTCAGCAGCAGCGCGCTCTCGGACGAGGACCTGTCATGGTTCGTCGACAACACCCTGAGCAAGCGCCTGCTGGGCGTCGAGGGCGTCTCGCAGGTCTCGCGTGGCGGCGGCGTCAGCCGCGAGATCCGCATCGAGCTCGATCCGGCGCGCATGCAGGCCCTTGGCGTCACCGCAGCGCAGGTGAACGCGCAGCTGCGCCAGCTGAACCTCGACTCTGCCGGCGGCCGCGCCCAGCTGGGCGGCGGCGAGCAGGCGATCCGCGTGCTGGGCGAGGCCCGCAGCGCCCATGGCCTGGGGGACACGCAGATCATGCTCTCCGGCGGTCGCTTCGCCCGCCTCTCGGACCTGGCCACCGTCAAGGACAGTGTGGGCGAGATCCGCTCGCTGGCGCGCCTGAATGGCCGCCCGGCGACCACCTTCAGCATCTTGAAGGCCAAGGGCACCTCCGACATCACGGTGATGAACGATGTCGATGCGGAGATCGCCAAGATCCGCCAGGAAAACCCCAACGTCACGATCAACCAGATCTTCACCACGGTCACCTATACCAAGCAGACCTACCACTCGGCGATGAGCGCCCTGTTCGAAGGCTCGATCCTGGCGGTCTTCGTGGTGTTCCTGTTCCTGCGCGATACGCGCGCCACGCTGATCTCCGCGCTCGCCATCCCACTGTCGGCGATCCCGACTTTCGCGGTCATGCAGTGGCTCGGGTTTACGCTGAACTCCATCAGCCTGCTCGCCGTGTCGCTGGTCGCCGGCGTGCTGGTCGATGATGCGATCGTGGAGATCGAGAACATCGTGCGCCACATGCGTATGGGCAAGAGCGGCTACCAGGCAGCCCTGGATGCGGCCGATGAGATCGGCCTCGCGGTGGTGGCCTGCTCGGCGACCATCATCGCCGTGTTCCTCCCGGTGAGCTTCATGGGCGGCCTTACGGGGCAGTTCTTCAAGCAGTTCGGGCTGACGGTGGCCACCGCGGTGTTCTTCTCGCTGCTGGTGGCGCGGCTGATCACCCCGGTGATCGCCGCCTACACCCTCAAGTCCGACAAGATCGCCGACCATCAGGACGGCCCGATCATGGCCTGGTACCAGCGCCTGCTGCGCTGGGTCACCGCCAACCGCTGGAAGACCCTCCTCGGCGGCCTCGCCTTCTTCCTGCTCTCGATCGTCGGGCTGATGGTGGTGCAGACCTCCTTCTTCGGCGACGACGACGACAGCTATACCGAGGTCAACATCGAGCTGCCCGCCGGGGCGCGCCTGGAGGACACGGCCGCCGCCTCGGCCGCGGCCTACCGCATCCTCGCGCGCCAGCCCCAGGTCACCTCGATAACGGAGAACATCGGCGGGAGTGATGGCTTCGGCGAGGTCCGCAACGCCAACCTGGACATCAACCTGGTGGACCCGAGCCGCCGCAAGGAGAGCAAGCGCCAGTTCGAGGACCGCCTGAGCAAGGAACTGGCGACGATCCCGGACGCCCGTATCCACTTCAACCGCGGTGGCAACGGCCGCGACGTCAACATCTATATCACCGGCGACGACCCGCAGCTGGTGGAAAAGAGCGCCCGCCAGGTGGTCGCCGAGATGCGCGCCCTGCCGGAACTGCGCGACGCCGGGATCGACGGCGACATGCCGCGGCCGGAGATCCTGGTGCGGCCGCACCTGGACCTCGCCACGCAGCTCGGCGTCACGGTCGCCGCCCTGAGCGACACCATCCGCATCGCCACCCTAGGCGACCTGGACCAGAACAGCGCCAAGTTCTCCCTTGCCGACCGCCAGGTGCCGATCCGCGTGTCCTTGAGCGAGGACAGCCGCAAGGACCTCGCGACCCTGGAGAACCTGCCGGTGCCGACCGCCAGCGGCGGTGCTGTCCCGCTCAAGGCCGTGGCCGACATCTCGTTCGGCGAGGGCCCCACGCGCGTGCGCCGCTACAACCAGGCCCGGCGCCTGTCGATCGTCGCGGACCTGAACGGGGTCGAGATCGGCACGGCCATGAAGAAGATCAAGGCTCTGCCGGCGCTTAAGAACCTGCCGCAGGGCGTGCACCAGGTGGACGTCGGGCAGGCCAAGTACATGGTCGAGCTCATGACCAACTTCGTACTCGCCATGTTCACCGGTATCCTGATGGTGTTTGCCGTGTTGGTATTGTTGTTTGCGCGCGTCTTCCAGCCGATCACGATCCTCTCCTCGCTGCTTCTCTCTTTCGGTGGAGCCGTGGCTGCACTATTGATCACGGGAAATCCGATGTCGCTCGGGGCTATGATCGGGCTACTTATGCTGATGGGTATCGTCGCCAAGAACGCGATCCTGCTGGTGGACTTCGCCATCGAGGAGATGCGCGCGGGCAAGGACCGCCTGACGGCGATCGTCGAGGCCACGCACAAGCGCGCGCGCCCGATCGTCATGACCACCGTGGCCATGATCGCCGGCATGCTGCCGGTCGCGGTTGGCTTAGGGGGAGACACCTCCTTCCGCAAGCCGATGGCGATCGCGGTCATCGGCGGACTCATCACCTCGACCGCGCTCACGCTGGTGATCGTGCCGGCGCTGTTCACGGTCATCGACGACATTGAGCAGTGGCTTGCGCCGAAGTTCGGTCGCATGCTCAGCTCGCGGCCTGCGACTGCCCGACCGCAGCCGCAAGCGATCAACTGACGCACGGCTCAATGCTGACCGAGGTCCGGCCACCTCCAGCAGTCGCGGCAGCGCCTACCCCCGCGCAAGATACGGAACCTGTCGCCTGGTGGGGGCGCGCACTCTCGCGCCTGCCGCTGTGGATGCTCTACGGGTTCTCGACCCTGATCGGCTTCCTGGCTTACCGCGTCTTCCCCTACCGCCCGCAAGTCGTGCGCGACAACCTCGTCCGTGCCTTCCCGCAGTTCACCGAGGCGCAGCTGCGCGCCACGATGCACGATTACTACTACGGCTTTGCGGACATGCTGCCGGAGATCGTCAAGTCCGTGAGCATCTCGCCCACGCAGCTGCGCCGGCGCGTGCGCATCGTGGATCTCGCCCTCGCCCGGAACCTGCTGGCGCAGGGCCAGTCGGTGCTGCTGGTGGCCGCGCACCAGTGCAACTGGGAGTGGATGCTGCTCGCGCTGTCGCTGGATCTGGGCTACCCGCTGGATGCCGCCTACAAGCCGTTCACGGATGACTTCGCGGAACGGGAGATGAAGAAGATCCGTGCCCGCTTCGGCAGCCGCATGGTGCCGGCCAAGCAGCTGCTGGCCGAGATCATCCGGCGCCGCGACGTCGTGCGCTGCATCGCCATGGTCGCCGACCAGGAACCGACCACGAGTGATTTCAAGCACTGGACGCGCTTCCTCAACCGCGACACCGCCTTCTTCATGGGCCCGGAGGAGATTGCGCGCGCGACGCACTACCCGGTGTTCTTCATGGGCTTCCGGCGCCTGGCGCGCGGCTACTACGAGATGGAGCTGACGCCCCTGTGCGCGTCGGACGAGGTGCTGGCACCGGGGGTACTCACCGAACGCTACGCCCGCCTGGTCGAGGCACAGATCCACGCCGCACCCGCCGACTGGCCGTGGTCACACAAGCGCTGGAAGCTGAAGAAGCCGCTGTACCAGCGCATCGCGCGCGGGCGGCTGAGCGTGGACCACCGCTGAAAGTCACCGGCCCGGCACACTCCATGTGCCGGGCCGGTCAGGCCACAGAGTTCCTTGGCCGGCGGGTGGGGGAATCCCGCCGTGAGAGTGCCGGTGCTGGCAGCCCGCCAGCTCAGGCCTCAGGTCCTTGCGTCCGTACAGTAAGTGCCAGGATGCAAGCCTGCGGTTTCACCTGTGGCGAATTAAAAATTCCCGCGGGAACGGGAACCGGCACGCACCGCGTAGCGCACCTACGCGCGTGCTAACACCAAACACGATCCTTGCAAACCCGCCCCGCTGGCTTGCCCCGCCACTGCTGGCCGCGCTGCTGTGCGCCTGCGCCGGCAACGGTCAGGGTCTGGATGCCAACGGCAACCCCATCGGCAGCGGCACTACGCCGCCGGAGGCGCTTAGCGCCGACTTCAAGTCCATCCAGGACAATATCTTCACGCCGATCTGCGTGCGCTGCCACAGCGGCGCCTCGGCTCCGGAAGGCCTGCAGCTGGACGAAGCCCACAGTTACTCGCTCTTGGTGGGTGTCGCGAGCGCCGAGCAACCCTCCCTGGACCGGGTGAAGGCGGGCGACCCCAACAGTAGCTACCTCGTCATGAAACTCGAGGGCGCCCCGGGCATCGTCGGGGTGCAGATGCCCTTCGGCGGGCCCTACCTGCCGGAGTCGACCATCAACATCATCCGCCAGTGGATCTCCGATGGCGCGCAGCCGGCGGCCACGCCCAGCGCCGCAAGCGCCACGTTCGCCGTGAGCGCGGTCTCGCCCGCCGACGGGGCCCATGTGCACGCAGGCCTGCGGCAGCTCGTGGTGGGCTTCAGCCACGAGCCGGACGCTACGCTGGTGAATCAGGCGACAATGCACCTGGAGCGCGTGACAGAGGCGGGCGTGCAGGAGCTGCCCGGCACCACACTCGCCCTGGCGCGTGGCAATCCTGCGACGGTCCTGGTCACTCCGCGCGCGCCACTCTCCCCCGGTCGCTATCGGCTCTCGGTTGGCGCCGACGCAGTGAACAGCCTGGCGGATGTCAACGCCCAGCCGCTGGCACAGGGGCACGTGAGTGAGTTCGTCGTCGAGGACGCCCCATGAGTCGCTTGCCGCGGACAATCGCAGCGCTCGGTGCCCTCCTCGGCCTGTGCCTGGCCGGAAGCGTTGCGGCCGAGCCGTATCTCGCCGTCGCCACCGGCTTCAAGTGCGGCCAGTGCCATGTCAATCCCACCGGTGGTGGCGAACGCAACGCCTTCGGCGAGGCCTTCGCTCAGACTCTGTTGCCGGCGCAGCACCTGGACACCGGCACCGACACCTGGACAGGACAGCTGAACCGCTTCATCGCCCTCGGCGGTGACCTGCGCTTCCAGGGTGCTGTGCAGCAGGTGCCGCACACGGCCACCACCGATGCGTTTGACCTCGAACAGACGCGCATCTATCTCTCGGCAAACGTGATCCCCGAGCGCCTGCTGGTCTACGTCGACGAGCAGGTCGCCCCCGGAGGCGCGCTCAATCGCGAGGCCTGGGGCATGTTCTGGTCGGCCGACCACAGCTGGTACGTGAAGGGCGGCCAGCTGTACCTGCCTTTCGGGCTGCGCCTGCAGGATCAGAGCGCCTTCGTCCTCACGGCCAGCGGCATCAGCATGACCACACCTGACAAGGGCGTGGAGTTCGGCTGGCTCAGGGGCCACTGGGACACCCAGCTCGCCGTGAGCAATGGCACCGCCGGCGGGGGCACCACCAGTAACGGCAAGCAGACCAGCGCGCAGGTGTCCTACGTGCAAAGCATCTGGCGCCTCGGGGTCGCGGCGAACCTCAACGACTCATCCAGCAGCGGCAGCCGCACCGCCTACGCACTGTTCGGCGGCCTGAAGACTGGCCCGGTCGCCTGGCTCGCCCAGGCGGAAATCATCGATGATAAGAGCGTCGCGCCGGGCGGCCAGAAGCAGCTGGCGGGCTTAGTGGAGGCCAACTATGCGCCCGCCCGCGGTCACAACCTCAAGGTTACCGGTGAGTACCTGGACCCGAACCGCGACATCCCCAACAACCAGCAGACGCGCTGGAGCCTGGTATACGAGTACACGCCGATCCAGTTCCTGCAGCTACGCGGGGGCTTTCGCTACAATGATGGCATCCCGCAGATCGACGCCCAGCACCTGAAGCTGTACTTCATCGAATTACACGGGTTTTTCTGATTCGCGCCGCAGCTCGCGCGGCAGCGTGAACACCACGTGCTCGGCGCGCCCGGCGACTTCCGCGGGCGCCTCCCCGCCCCACTCGCACAGCTGTTCGACCACCTGGCGCACCAGCAGCTCCGGGGCCGAGGCTCCCGCGGTCACCCCGACCGCGCGCTTGCCTTCAAACCACTCGGCCTTGAGATCCGCGGGCCCATCGACCAGGTAGCCGGGGATCCCCACGCGGTCGGCGAGCTCGCGCAGGCGGTTGGAGTTGGAGCTGGTGCGCGAGCCGACCACCAGCAGCACGTCGCACTGCTCGAGCAGCTTCTTCACTGCATCCTGGCGGTTCTGCGTCGCATAGCAGATGTCCTCGCGCCGCGGGGCTGCCAGGCAGGGGAAGCGCGCGCGCAGCGCCGCAACCACCCCCGCGGTGTCATCCACGGACAGCGTCGTCTGCGTGACGAAGGCAAGGCGCTGGGGGTCGCGCACCGCAAGGGCGCCCACGTCGGCCACGCTCTCCACCAGGTGGATCTGGCCGCCGGCGCGCGCATCGAAGCGCCCCATGGTGCCCTCGACCTCCGGGTGCCCGGCATGGCCGATCAGCAGTACGTCGCGCCCCTCGCGCGCGTAGCGCTGCACCTCCATGTGCACCTTGGTCACCAGCGGGCAGGTGGCATTGAAGACGGTGAGGTTGCGCCCGTGCGCTTCCTCCTCGACGGCACTGGAGACCCCGTGCGCGGAGAAGATCACGGTGGCGCCGTCGGGGACCTCGGCCAGCTCATCGACGAACACGGCCCCCAGGGCGCGCAGGCGCTCGACCACGTGGCGGTTGTGCACCACCTCGTGGCGCACGTAGATCGGCGGGCCGAAGAACTCCAGCGCGCGCTCGACGATATCGATGGCGCGGTCGACGCCGGCGCAGAAGCCGCGCGGATTGGCGAGCAGCACCTTCATCCCTTGTCTGCCTGGCTGCGCGGGCGGCTCTCGAGCAGTGCGTCGAGGATCACCACGGCGGCCCCGATGGTAATGGCAGAGTCTGCCACGTTGAAGGCGGGGAAGAGATGGTTGCCCCAGTGCACCAGAATGAAGTCCACCACCCGGCCGTGCAGCAGCCGGTCGATCATGTTGCCGAGCGCCCCGCCGACGATGAGCGCCAGCCCGCAGGCGAGCAGGCCCTGGGTGTCCGCCGGCAGGCGGCGCAGCCAGGCGATGAGCATCGCGCTGATCCCCACGGCGAGGGCCACGAACAGCCAGCGCTGCCACCCGGAGGCGTCGGAGAGGAAGCTGAAGGCCGCGCCGGTGTTGTAGGTCAGGATGACATCGAGCACCGGCAGCAGGCGCATGCGCTCGAACAGCGTGAAGTGATGCACCATCCAGGACTTCGCCAGCTGGTCGGCCACGATCACGGCCAGGCTCAGCCACAGCCAGCGCCAGCCGCTGCGCGCACCCGGCACGGGGACGGTGGGGTTGCCGCTCATGCGTACTGCCTCAGCTCCCCCGGGCCCTCGACGTTGCCGACGCAGCGTGCGCACAGCAGCGGGTGGCGCACATCGCTGCCCACGTCGGCGCGCCGGTGCCAGCAGCGCACGCACTTCTCGTCCCTGCTCGGCGCCACGGCGATCCACACCCCGGCGCTGCCGGTGTTGGCCGCCGGCACCGCGCCCGGCGGAGCGCTGGCGGCCTCGTGGACGTGCGCGTGCGAGGTGATCAGGAGGAAGCGCAGCTCCTTGCCCAGGGCCGCATAGCGCGGGTACTCCTGGGGCGTGCAGTAGACATCGACGCTGGCATCCAGCGGCGCCCCGATCGCCCCCGTGTCGCGCAGCTTCTCCAGCTCACGCGTGACGTCCGTGCGCAGCCTGATCAGCGCCTCCCAGTCGATCGCCCCCGCTGGCACCTGCGGCACGGCGTGCCAGGTCACGTGGAACACCGAGTCCGCGCGGGTCCCGGGCAGGTGGCGCCAGGCCTCCTCGGCGGTGAAGGACAGGATGGGCGCGAGCCAGCGCACCATGCTCTCGGCGATGTGGAACATGGCCGTCTGCGCCGAGCGGCGCGCCATCCCCGCCGCCGGGGTGGTGTACATGCGGTCCTTGATGACGTCCAGGTAGAACCCGCCCAGTTCCACGCTGCAGAAGTTGTGCACCTTCTGGTAGATGAGGTGGAAGGCGTAGCGGCGGTAGGCCTCGGTGATCTCCGCCTGCAGCGCCGCCGTGCGCGAGAGCACCCAGCGGTCCAGCGCCACCATCTCCTGCGGGGGCACCGCAGCGCGCGCCGGGTCGAAGCCGTGCAGGTTGCCGAGCAGGAAGCGCAGTGTGTTGCGCATGCGGCGGTAGGAGTCGGCCATGCGCTTCAGGATCTCGTCCGAGACGCTGATCTCGTTGGCGTAGTCGGTGGCCGCCACCCACAGGCGCAGCACGTCCGCGCCCAGGCTGTTCACCACCTTCTGCGGGGCGATGACATTGCCCAGGGACTTGGACATCTTGCGGCCCTTGTCATCGACCGTGAAGCCGTGCGTGAGCACGCCCTTGTAGGGGGCGCGCCCGTACAGCGCCTCGGACAGCAGGAGCGAGCTGTGGAACCAGCCGCGGTGCTGGTCGGAGCCCTCCAGGTACAGCTCCACGGGCGAGGCGACCTCCGGGCGCTCGGTGCCCACGCACTCGAACGACATGCCCGAGTCGGCCCACACGTCCATGACGTCGGTGACCTTGTCGTACTGCTCAGCGTCAGCGCCGAGCAGGTCCTGCGCGGTGAGCGCGAACCAGGCATCGATGCCGCCCCTTTCCACGCGCGCGGCGACCTCCAGGATCAGCTCCTGGGTACGCGGGTGCAGCTCGCCGGAGTGCCTGTGCACGAACAGGGGGATGGGCACGCCCCAGGTGCGCTGGCGCGAGATGCACCAGTCCGGCCGCGTCTCGATCATGCCGGCGATGCGCTGCTCGCCCCAGGCCGGGGTCCACTGCACCCCCTTGATGTCGCGCAGCGTGTGCTCGCGCAGCCCTGCTGCCTCCATGCTGATGAACCACTGCGGCGTGGCGCGGAAGATCACCGGGGTCTTGTGGCGCCAGCAGTGCGGGTAGCTGTGGCGCAGCGGCTCCTCGTGCAGCAGCTGCCCGTTCGCGGCGAGCGCGGCGATGATGACCGGGTTCGCCTCCTCGACCTTCAGACCCGCCACCAGCGCGGTACCGGCGCAGGAAGCGCCCGTCGTTGCCCACCGGGTTCACCACGGCGAGCCCGTAGAGCCTGCCGACCGCGAAGTCCTCCAGGCCGTGGCCGGGGGCGGTGTGCACCGCTCCCGTGCCGGCATCGAGCGTCACGTGCTCGCCGAGGATGACCGGGACCCGGCGCTGCTCGAGCGGATGCAGCAGCTTGAGCCCCTCGAGCGCGCGGCCCTCGCAGCGCGCCAGCACCTTTGCCTCGCTCATGCCGAAGCGCTGCACGCACGCAGCGAGCAGTTCCTGGGCGACGATGAAGCGGCGCGCAGCCCCGGCGGCGCGGGCCTCGGCCAGCGCGTAGGTGAACTCGGGGCGCAGCGCCACCGCCTGGTTCGCCGGCAGCGTCCAGGGCGTGGTGGTCCAGATGACCACATCGACAGGGGCCGTGCCCAGGGAGGCGGGGTTGACCTGCATGCGCGCCGCCAGGTCCTGGTTGTCGGCCACGCGGAAGCCCACGTCAATCGCCGGCGAGGTCTTCTCCTCGTACTCCACTTCCGCCTCGGCGAGCGCCGAGCGGCAGTCCAGGCACCAGTGCACCGGCTTTACGCCCTTGTAGAGGTGCCCGTTCTTGATGATGCGGCCGAAGGCGCGCAGCTGCTGCGCCTCGTAGCCGGGGGCCATGGTCAGGTACGGCCGCTCCCAGTCCCCCAGGATCCCCAGGCGCTTGAAGTCGGTGCGCTGCAGGTCGACCTGCTCCTGCGCGTAGGCGCGGCAGGCCGCGCGGAACGCCTGCGCGTCGAGCTTCTGGCCCGGGCGGCCGTGCTTCTTCTCCACCTGCAGCTCGATGGGCAGCCCGTGGCAGTCCCAGCCGGGGATGTAGGGCGAGTCAAAGCCGTCCAGCGAGCGGGATTTGACGACGACGTCCTTCAGGATCTTGTTGACCGCATGGCCGATGTGGATCGCTCCGTTCGCGTACGGCGGACCGTCGTGCAGCACGAACCGCGGCCGCCCGCGCGCCACCTCGCGCAGTTTCGCGTAGGTGCCGCGCTCGTCCCAGGCGCGCACCGCGGCCGGCTCGCGCTGGCTCAAGTCCGCCTTCATCGGGAACTCGGTCTGCGGCAGGTTGATCGTGTGTTTGTAGTCGGCCATGTCCACTCGTCTTAGGCGTTAAGGATGCGCCGTGCCGCGCTCGCATCGCGGTGCATCTGCGTAGTCAGCCCCTCCAGGGAGGCGAAGGTTTGCTCATCGCGCAGCTTCGCTGCGAACTCCACTTCAATCTCGCGCCCGTACAGGTCGCCGGCAAAGTCGAACACGTGCGCCTCGAGCAATGGGCGCGTGCCGGCGACCGTCGGGCGCGTACCGAGGCTCGCCACCCCGGGAAGCGCCCCGCAGCCGATGCCGTGTACCCGCACGGCGAACACCCCCGCAACCGGTGAGCGTGCCCGCTCGAGCGCAAGATTCGCCGTCGGGAACCCGAGCGTGCGGCCGAGCCGCTCGCCGCTGATGACCCGGCCGCGCATGGACCACGGCCGCCCCAGCGCGCGCTGCGCGGCGGCGAAGTCGCCGCTGGCCAGGGACGCGCGCACCGCACTGCTGCTGATGCGCTCGCCGCCGGTCTGCACCGGGGCCACCACGTCCACCGCGAACCCGAGGCGCCGCCCCGCCGCGCTGAGCACCTCGGCGGTCGCAGCCCCGTGGCGGCCAAAGCGAAAATCGTGGCCCACCACGACCGTGCGCGCCCCCAGGTCCCGCGCCAGCAGTTCCGCGAAGGCGCCGGCGGAAAGATTACGCAATGCCTCGTCGAAGCGCAGCAGGCACAGGTAATCCAGCGGCCCCGGCGCGAGGATCCGCCAGCGCTCGCGCAGCGAGGTCAGCCGCGCCGGCGGGTCATTCGGCTGCAGGTACTCCCGCGGCAGCGGCTCGAAGGTCAAGAGCACCGACGGCAGCCCCGCGCCGGCCGCATGCGCGGCCAGGCGCTGGATGAGGGCCTGGTGGCCCAGGTGTACGCCGTCGTAGGAGCCGATGGTCGTGACGCACCCGCCGCGGAGTGCGCGCATCCCGGCGAATCCGCGAATGAGACGCATTATCTATAAAATATTGATATCTATGGAAAAAGTACCGCGGTCGCCGTCCGCAGCACGATCGGTTATCCGCGTATGGGAGTGTGGGGGCGGCGGAGCCTGCCGTAAAGCATTCGAAGTTTGACAAGCATCGGTCCGATACGGAAACTACCGGCCCCCGCGAACCGGGGCGTTTGGGAAATACCGGAGATTTCGTGGCTAATACCAAGTCCGCCGAGAAGGCTGCCCGTCAGGCTGAGAAGCACCGCACCCGCAACGTCGCGCTGCGCTCGCGCATGCGCACGGCCGTGCGTGAAGTAACGGCGGCGGTGGCCGGTGGCGACAAGGAAGCCGCGAAGAAGAACTACCAGAAGGCGGTCCCGGTGATCGACTCGCTGGTGAGCAAGCAGATCATCCACCGCAACAAGGCGGCACGGCACAAGAGCCGCCTGGCAGCACGCGTCCGCGCGATGCAGTAGCACCGGGGCGGGTGCCTGGCGCACCCGAGGCGCCGCTCCTACGACTCGTCCTCGGCGCCTGCCGGCGCCGCGCCCCCGGCCGCCGGCTCCTGGCGTACCCTGCGGTCATGCTCCTCGAGGAAGCCCATCACCGCCTGGCATAGCTCCTGGGTGCCCGCGCCCGTGACGCCGGAGATCAGGAAATGCGGCCCGCGATGGCGCAGCGCCCGCACGATGGCACGCGCCTTCTTCTGCGCTTCCGCCTGCGGCAACAGGTCCGCCTTGTTGATCACCAGCCAGCGCGGCCTGGCGGCCAGCTCCTTGCTGAACTTCTTCAGCTCGCCGACGATGGTGCGCGCATCCCGCACCGGGTCCGCCTCCGGATCGCTCGGCGCGATATCCACGAGGTGCAGCAACACGCGCGTGCGCTGCAGGTGCTTGAGGAAGCGGATACCAAGACCGGCGCCCTCGGCCGCCCCCTCGATGAGCCCGGGGATGTCGGCCATGACAAAGCTTCGGTGCTGGCCCACATCGACCACGCCTAAGTTCGGGTACAGCGTGGTGAAGGGGTAGTCGGCAACTTTCGGGCGTGCCGCGGAGACCGCGCGGATGAGGGTCGACTTGCCCGCGTTCGGCAGCCCCAGCAGACCCACGTCGGCGATCACCTTGAGCTCGAATTCCAGCGCGCGCTTCTCCCCGGGGAGCCCGGGCCCGAACTGGCGCGGCGTGCGGTTGGTGCTGGACTTGAAGCGCTGGTTGCCCCAGCCGCCCTTGCCGCCGCGTGCCACCAGCAGTTCCTGCCCGTCGCGGGTGAGGTCACCGAGGATCTCCTGGGTCTCCGCATCGCGCACCACGGTGCCGATCGGCACGGGCACGTACACGTCCGCACCGCCGTGGCCGGTGCAGTCGTTGGCGCCGCCGGACTCACCGTGACCGGCCCGGAAGGTGCGCTCGATGCGAAAGTCGGCCAGCGTGTTGATGCCGCTGGCAGCGCGCAGGTAGACATCGCCTCCCTTGCCGCCATCGCCGCCGTCGGGCCCGCCGAAGGGCACGAATTTCTCGCGACGGAAGCTGGTGCTGCCGCGGCCACCGCTGCCGGCCTGCACCTTCGTTCTAGCCTCGTCGACGAATTTCATGAGTTGCCCTACGCAAACAAAAACCCCGGCGCTCAGGCCGGGGTTCGGGGAATCACAGACGCGCCAGCGATCAGCCCTCTTTGGGCAGCACGCTCACGTAGGTGCGCTGCTCGGCGCCCTTCTTGGTGAACTGCACCGTGCCGGTGACCTTGGCGAACAGCGTGTGGTCCACGCCCGTGCCAACGCCTGCGCCGGCACGCACCGGCGTGCCGCGCTGGCGGATGATGATGTTGCCGGCCAGCACCTGCTCGCCGCCGAAGCGCTTCACGCCCAGTCGTTTGGAGTGCGAATCGCGGCCGTTCTTGGTACTGCCGCCTGCCTTTTTATGTGCCATTTCTGCAAATGTCCTCTAAGCGATCAGCCCGCGCTGATGTCCGTGACCTTCACCTCGGTGAAGTGCTGACGGTGGTTCTTCTGGCGCAGGTAGTGCGCACGACGCTTGAACTTCACGATCGACACCTTGGCACCCTTGCCATGGCGCACCACGGTGGCCGTCACCTTGCCACCCTTGAGCATCGGCTTGCCGATCTTGATCTCGGCACCCTCGCCCACCAGGAGCACTTCGCCGAACTCGACGGTCGCGCCGGGCTCTGCGTCGAGCTTCTCCACGCGCAGCACACCGTCCTTCGTCACTCGATACTGTTTGCCGCCGGTGGCGATGACTGCGTACATGGTCGTATATAAGGAGACTGGGTTACGGAAAGGCCGCGCATTCTACTGGCGCACCCTGCCGCGGTCAAACAACGTTTTCCTCAAGCACGACAGGCACTTAGGGCTTGTTTGCGTCCCCGCGCCCCAGGGCGGCCGAGATTTCTCCAAATGGGCCCCGTCGGCTAGGATGCGGGGCCCTCCCCGGACAGCCTGTATCGGCCCTAAGCGACTGCCCCCGCAATGACCCTGCAAGAGATTCGCGCCCTGGTCCGCTCGGACCTCGATTCCGTCGACGCCGTCATCCGCGAGCGCCTGAAAAGCTCGGTCCCCCTGGTCGACCAGGTCGCCGAGCACATCATCTCCGGCGGCGGCAAGCGCCTGCGCCCGATGCTCGTGGTGCTGTGCGCACGGGCCTGCCAGACCGGCAGCCAGGCACACATCGAGGCCGCCGCCTTCATCGAGTTCATCCACACCGCGACGCTCCTGCACGATGACGTGGTCGACGGCTCCTCGCTGCGACGCGGACGCGACACGGCCAACCGCGTGTTCGGCAACCAGGCGAGCGTGCTGGTCGGGGACTTCGTCTACTCGCGTGCCTTCCAGATGATGGCCACCATCGCCGTGCAGGCGGTCATGGAGATCATGGCCCTCGCCACCAACGTGATCGCCGAGGGCGAGGTACTGCAGCTGATGAACGCCCGGGACCCTGACACCACCGAGCAGCGCTACCTGGAAGTGATCTACCGCAAGACCGCCAAGCTGTTCGAGGCCGGGGCGGAGGTGGCCGCGGTGCTGGCGGGGGTGAGCGCGGAGGTCCGCCGCGGGCTGGCCCGCTACGGGCGCCACCTGGGCACCGCCTACCAGCTGGTCGACGATGTCCTCGATTACCGCTCCAACCCGGGCGAGCGCGGCAAGAACCTGGGTGACGACCTGGCCGAGGGCAAGCCCACCCTGCCCCTCATCCACGCGCTCAGGAGGGGCAACGAGTCACAGCGCGAGGCGATCCGCGAGGCGATCCGCCGCGGCGGACTGGCGCAGCTGGAGCCGGTGATCGCCGCGATCGAGGCAACCGGCGGGCTCGATTACACCCTCGCGCTCGCCCGCGAGGAGTGCGCCCAGGCGCAGGCGGCACTCGCCGGGCTGCCCGATTCTCCCTACAAGACCGCACTGTCCGAGCTTGCCCGCTTCGCGGTCGAGCACACCACCTAGAGTGAGCCTTGGGCCTCTTTGCAGGCCCAACGACCGTGCACAGGGTCAGCCCGGGTGACCTCGCCCGGAACAGGCTCGCAACGCCCGCGAATGCGGAATACCCCGTGGGCACACCGGACATCCGGCGCTGCCGCATCCGACGGCGACCTTTGCCTTAGCGCTCCCTAATCCTCACCTCCGCGAATCTCCTCAGCTTCCCTCGCAGTGCGGCGGCGGCACGGGCGCTCCGGCCGCACGTCGGGGCAACACCGGGCCAACAGCGGTGCCGGCGCCCGGTGTTGACGCGTCCAGCGCCTCGTCCTAGAGTGATTTGGCATCCGGCGATAGTGCGCTATCGAGGATCGAAAACTAACAACAGGGCGCGCTGGCTGCGGCACTGACCGCAGCGGCCAGCGAACGCATCGGTAACGGGGGCAGGCCATGGCTTGTAGTAGTGGGTCGGGCATCCGCGCCCGGGTTGGATTGCACATCGTGTTAGCCGCGGCGGCAGCAACCGCCGTGCCGGCGGGGGCGTGGGCGGACGCTGCGCTTGAGGAGATCACGGTCACCGCGCAGCGCACCACCGAGCGCCTGCAGGATGTGCCCGTTGCGGTCACCGCCATCACCGCAAGCGACCTCACCCAGCGCGACGTGCGCCAGGCCGGCGACATCACCGCGCTGGTGCCGAACATGTTGCTGAATTCTCCCTACGGCCCGGAAGCGCAGCCGACCTTCACGCTGCGCGGCGTGACCACACAGGACTTCAGCGAGAACCAGTCGAGCCCGATCGCGATGTATGTCGATGAGGTCTACAAGAGCGTCGGCGCGGTGCAGGCGCTGCAGATCTACGATCTCGACCGCGTCGAGGTGCTGCGCGGCCCGCAGGGCACCCTCTACGGCAAGAACGCCACTGGCGGGGCGGTGAGCTACTACTCGCGCAACCCAAGCCTGAGCGACTACGACGGCTACGTCACCCTCGGCGCCGGCAACTACAGTGCCTACTCGGTGCGCGCGGCGGTCGGCGGCCCGGTCATCGACGAGGCGCTCGGCTGGCGCGTGGCGCTGCTCTACGAGAAGCGCGACGGCTGGGTCCACAGCGTCGTGCCCGGGGTCGAGCCCCTCAACGGAGTCGACGCCCTCGCCGCGCGCCTGACTCTGGTGGCCCAACCCCTCGAGACCCTGACAGCGACCCTGAAGGCCTCGTTCAGCCGCTCGGGCGGTACCCCCTATGGCGCCCACGCGCTTAACAACGACCCGGCCGTGACCGGCTTCGACGGCACCATCGGCTGGTTCGACAACGGTGCGAAATACGCGGTGCACAAGGACATCAGAAACGACAGCGGTTCGCTCAAGCTTGACTGGCAGATGAGCGCGCACCTGACACTCACCTCGGTCACCGGCCTAGACTACGGGCACTGGTATGAGAAGAGCGACGACGGCGGCCTGCCGATCACCGTGCGCCTGGATGATCCGAACACCTATTTCTCGAGCGTGAACTCGTTCTCGCAGGAGTTACGCATCGCCTCGCACAATACCGGCGCGTTCAACTGGCTCGGCGGCCTCTATTACGGCCGCGAGAGCACTCATCCGACGGTCGAGTTCCACTTCTTCGACGGCTACCAGACCTGCTGCTTCTTCCCGCAGGTGCCGCCCACCAACCCCGCGGTGCCGCTGCCCCTGTGGGGATTCGATGAGTACAACAACTTCCAGCAGCTCAAGGACAGCCGCGCGGCGTTCCTCAACGCCAGCTTCGAGATGGCCCCGGCGGTCACGCTGCGGGCGGGCGTGCGTTACACCAAGGACAAGATCACGATCAGCGACTTCTACGCCCTTGAGGGCGGCCTGGCGAACCCCGGCCCGCAGGGGTACGCGCCCGACGGCGGTGTGACCTGGTGGACGCAGACCATCGGCGCCGCTCCTGCCACGCGTACCTACTTCCAGACGGGGCTCGCGCCGCAGGGGGCGACGGTGCCGACATTCACGCAGGACAACGATAACGTCAGCGGCAAGGTCGGCATCGACTGGAAACCGATCCCGGAAGTGCTTACCTACTTCAGCATCAGCGAGGGCTATCGCGGTGCCGCCTTCAACGGCCAGGCCTTCAACGATCCTGCGGAGCTGAACTTTGCCGCTCCCGAGAAGCTCACCTCGTACGAGTTCGGGATTGAAGTCGGAGCTGTGGAACCACCGCGCCACCTTCAATACCGCCCTGTTTCACTACGATTACCGGAATCAGCAGTTCCTGGATGCCTTCACCCTTCCGGGCGGCCTGGGCACCGGCTTCCACACGGTGAATGCGCCCAAGTCCCGGGTCGACGGCGCTGAGTTCGAATTCCGCGCCAAGCCGACCGATGATCTGGAAGTGCTCGCCGGGCTGGGCCTGATGCACAGCAAATACGTGGAGCTCACCCTGCACGCCGACGCGCGCGTCTGCTGCGTCGGCAACCAGCTGATCCAGGCGCCTGAGTACAACGGCAACCTGAGCATCGACTGGCGCTTTGCGCACCTCGCGCCCGGTGACCTGCGGCTGTTTGTCGATGGCAACTATTACGGCAAGCAGTACTTCGATGCCTTCAATACCGAGCGCATCGCGCAGGGCGCCTACGGGATTGCCAACGGGCGCGTCTCCTTCGAGAGTACCGGCAAGCGCGGCTTCGCCATCGGGGCCTGGGTCAAGAACATTGCCAACCGCCAGTACCTGGCCTACGGCCTCAACCAAAAGGACGCCGATACCGGGGCGCTCGGGTTCGACTACGGCTTGGTGGGCGAGCCGCGCACCTACGGCGCGGACGTCACGCTGCGATTCTGAGGCCCAGCGACCCGCGGCCCAGGGGGTAAAGGGGGAGGTATCCGGCCAGGTGCCTTCGGGCGATGGGGCGGTCGCTTGTGCCGATGCAGACCGCGCCCCTCATCCCCGCGCTCAGGAACGGCAACGAATCACAGCGCGAGGCGATCCGTGGCGGCGGCTTGGCGCAGCGGGAGTCGGTGATCGCCGCGATCGAGGCAACTGGCGGCCACGACTACACGCTCTCGCTTGCCCGTGAACAACGTGCGCAGGCATACGCGGCGCTCATGGGCCTCGCCGAATCGACCTACCAGACCGGATCTGCGCTTGCGGTCGGGAATAACTCCCCAGCCTCCGCCAGGCACGCAATTGCCTCCCGCCTCGCCGCCACCCTAAACTGCGGCACTTTGTTGCCAAGGGATGCGTCATGACGAACAACATCGGTGCCAGCCTGCGCGCCATCGGCACGGTCCTCGCCTCCGCCACACTGCTGTCGCTCACGGCGACACCGCCTGCCCGCGCCGCCGAGGCACCGGCCGCCACCGAGACCATCGCGCTGAAGGCGGCGCACGTATTCGACTCGACCGGCACGACGCTCAAGGACGGGGTGGTCGTGGTCGTCAGCGGCGGCAGGATCGTCTCGGTCGGCAGCGCGGTGCCCGAGGGTGCGCGCGTGATCGACCTGGGGGATGCCACGCTGCTGCCGGGCTTCATCGATGCCCACACCCACATCACGGATGAGTTCGAGCCGAACTACTATCTGGGCGTCTATCACCGCATGATGCGCTTCCCCTCCGAGCAGGCGCTGTACGCGGCCGTCTACGCGCGGCGCACTCTGGAGGCAGGCTTCACGACGGTGCGCAACGTCGGTGCCAGTGACTTCGTCGACATCGCTCTGCGCAATGCCATCAACGCCGGCGTCACGGCCGGCCCGCGCATGATCACCGCCGCGCACGGCATCGGCTCCCCGGGCGGGCATTTCGATGACTTCGCCTTCCCGCCCGACCGCGTCAGGCCCGACGGTCCCCTGCAGGGTATCTGCACGGGAGCCGACCAGTGCCGCGAAGCGGTGCGCTACCAGATGAAGTGGGGCGCGGACGTCATCAAGATCTCCGCCAGCGGCGGGGTGCTCTCGGAGTCCGACCGCGTCGATGACCCGCAACTGACCCCGGAGGAGCTCTCGGCCATCATCACCGAGGCGCACAACCGCGGCCGCAAGGTCGCCGCCCACTGCCACGGCGACACCGCCGCACGGCTGGCGATCGCCGCCGGTGTCGACTCGATCGAGCACGGCAGCTTCCTCAGTGAGGACACGCTGAAGCTGATGAAGGCCAAGGGCGTGTACCTGGTGCCCACGCGCATGGCGATCTTCTGGGTCATGAAGCAGGTGGACACCTTCCCGCCGCAGATCGCCGCCAAGGCACGCGCGGCGGCCGCCGCCGCCGACAGGAGTTTCAAGACCGCGCTGCGCCTGGGCGTGCCGATCGCATTCGGTACCGACTCGGGGGTTTTCCCGCACGGCATGAACGGCATGGAGTTCGCCCTGATGACTGACCAGGGCATGGCCCCGAGCGCGGCGCTGCGCGCCGGCACCCGCGAGGCCGCTAAGCTCCTCGGGGTGGACGCCGAAGTGGGCACGCTGGAAGCGGGCAAGGTCGCCGACATCGTCGCCGTGCCGGGCAACGTCCTCAACGACATCCATGCCACGGAGCACCCGGTGTTCGTCATGCACCTGGGCAAGGTCGTGCTGCAGAAGCGCGGGGGCTGAACGCGGCGAACCGGGGGCATTTGAAAGCGGCGGGCCGGTTCAGTACACTGCGCGGCCCGCCGCATGCCCTCGTTCCCGGCGACGGGGTCCGCCGATTTCGGGATGTAGCTCAGCCTGGTAGAGCACTACGTTCGGGACGTAGGTGTCGCAGGTTCAAATCCTGTCATCCCGACCATTGAATTCCCTGGAGTTTTTCCAAGACTCATCGGCTGGGGTCCAGGCCAAGGAATCGCGGGGGGCCAATTGGGGTCCCGCTCCGCCGTAGGAAAATCGCGACGGCCGTCATCGAGCATTGCGCGATTTTCTGCGCGCCGATTGCTTGCGCGCACGGTTCGCCGATTTTTCCCCACGAGGAGCTGGCGGATTCCTTTTCTTGGCGGCGTGTCCACGGAATGCTTTGGCGCCTGCGCTGCCGAAGTCGATGCCGAACACGTCGGTTAGTTTCGACGAGTCCAGAATCCGGCCAGCACCGGGTAGTTTTTGAATTGGTACCCCGGTCTCCCCGGCGCGCGCGATCAACTCCTTTGCGTCGACTCTACGCAAACCGAACAGAAGTTCCGGCTCCGTATCGAGCCGCACCCCGATGCCATAGAGCGTCGCGGCAACATGCTTGCACATCGCGGCGGAATCCGGGCAGCTACAGCTGAAGGAAATCTCCCTCGGTGACGGGAAGAGACCGGTTCCAGGCTGGGTGATGCGGTGCATCACCGAGGTCGACAGTTGCCCCTGTAACAGTTCGACCAGCGTGTCGATGGATCTCGCGCAGTCATGCGCAATGGCTTGCCAATGTGTGCGAGCCACTTCCGAGATCTTCACGACGACAAGATACAAACGCGATCCCATCACCTGCGCGCTCACCTCGCCGGGACCGATCTTGAGATCGATCACCGAGCCGCTTCGCAGATACGTGCGTCCGCGCGGCAGACGGTTCGAAAAGTCGCTGTAGCGCTCCAAGTTCCGGCACCACGCCTTACCCCAGAACGATCGCGCAATCGCGCCTCGCCCTGCGGTCACTGGCGAAAGTGACTGGCCCTCCTTGCGCATTCTCGCGACCGCCCGTTTCGCCGTGTGCTCCCGCGCCGCTGCGGGAACATACGGCTTCCAACGAAAGTACATCAGCGCCTCACCGATTTTCAGGCCACCTCAGACATTTACCTGCGCCGAATGAATATCAAGCGCCACAAGATTCAGCAACTCCTTGTCGCCGAGCTCCGTCAGCTGCAGCTCCACACCTCCTTCGAGCACGTCCTTCACGAGCATTTGCTTCGATTCGATCAACTGATCGATCCTGTCCTCGACCGTGCCCCGACAAACAAACTTGTGAACAAGAACATTGCGCGACTGTCCGATCCGGAACGCCCGATCGGTCGCCTGATTCTCAACGGCTGGATTCCACCAACGATCGAAATGCACTACGTGCGAGGCGGCGGTGAGATTGAGCCCGGCACCGCCTGCCTTCAGGGATAGCACGAAGAATGGAGTCAGCTCGTCATCCTGGAAGCGCCGAACCAGTTCTTTTCGCTTCGATACCGGCGTGGCACCGTGCAACACCAAGCCTTCACGTCCAAATACGCTGCCGAGGAACGCGGCGATCGGCTGAGTCGCCTCCCGGAACTGGGTGAACACAAGCATCTTCTCCTGCTTGGCGGCGATCACGTCCGCAAGCTCGCGCAGGCGCGCGAATTTCCCGCTGTCGGTTTCAGACCACGCACCGTCACCGAGCCAGTGTGACGGATGATTGCAGATCTGCTTGAAGCGCATCAGGAACGAAAGCACGACCCCTTTGCGCCCCATGCCCTCCGCCCGATCAAGCGCATCCGCGAGTTCCTCAACCGCTCTCTGATAGAGCGCCGCCTGTATGGCACTCAAGTAACAGAAGGCCTTCATCTCCGTTTTGTCGGGCAGGTCGGCGATCACCGACTTGTCGGTCTTGAGGCGCCTTAAGATGTAGGGTTTCACGAGTTCGCGCAGCGGCCCGTAGGATCTCGCCTCTGCGAGACGCCGGACGTAGCGCGCGAACGCCTGAGCGGACCCCAGCAAACCCGGATGGGTGAAATCGAAAATTGACCAGAGATCGGAGAGACGGTTCTCGATCGGCGTACCGGTGAGCGCAATCCGGGTGTGGGCGATGAGCTTCTTGACGGCGCGCGTTTGCTTCGCGCCCGGATTCTTAATTGCCTGCGCCTCATCGATGACGGCGACCCGCCAGTTGGTGCTCGAGAGCCAGTCATAGCGCAGCAACGCGCCGTAGCTTGTGATCACGAGATCAACGTCCGTCAGTGTCTCCGACGTCATCGCCTTAAGATCCGCTGCACTGGATGCCGAGGGATGAGCGATGAGAAATCTCAGCCTCGGCGCGAAGCGTTCGATCTCGGCGGCCCAATTTGCCAGCAGCGAGGCCGGCGCCACCAGCACACTCGGGCCTGACATCGGCATTGCCGTCCGATGTGGCTTCGATTCGTGCTTAAGAATCAGGAGAAGCGCGAGCACCTGGATGGTCTTGCCCAATCCCATGTCATCCGCGAGACAGGCGCCGAGCCCGAGGCGATGCAGCAGATAGAGCCAACGGACCCCAGCCTGCTGATATGGTCGGAGCGTTGCCTTGAGCGCTGCGCCGGGATCTATGCGGGCGAGCCCGTCGGGCCTGCGGAGGCCCTTGAGAGTCTCCGCAAGCCAGGGTCCGGCGCTCACCGTCGACCAATCGGGATCCGACTGCTCGCCCGATTCTTCCTCTTCTACCGCAACGCCCGCCACGAGTCGCATGGCATCCACGAACGGCAGCCCACCGCCAGCCGCAGCTGCCTCGATCTTGCGGAACTTCTCGAGAAGTTGAGTTAGCTTTGCCCGATCCACCTCGACCCAGCGTCCGCGCAGAAACTGAAGGCCGTCGGACCCTTTGAGAAGGGCGCGGATCTCGCTTGCCGTGAGGCGCTCCTCACCGAGCGTGAGTTCCACGTGAAAATCGAGAAGCGCATCCTTGCCCAGGACCGAGGGTATCCGGGCGCCGACTGTCGCCCGGACCTTCGGGCGCAGCGGTCGGCCCGAGGCCCACGCGCTCGGAGTGCGCACGACAATCCCGGCGGCCTCGAGCTTCGGGACGTCCGTCAGCAATTGAAATGCTTCGGCAGCGGACCACCTGAGCGGATGGTAGAGCTCCCCGGACTCCACCATGGCCTGCAGCCATCGCACTGCCTCGCACCTTCCTGCACCGGCTTTAGGAGCGAGAGCAGCCGCGCTTTATTCTTTGCACCTGCGTACTCCCGCAGCGCCTCCGCGAGCGGCAGGTGCTGTGCGCGAGCTTGAGCCGAGAGGCGCGTCGTGTAGGTCACAATGAACGCGAAGGGCGCTTCTTCATCGGACCTGTTCTCGGCCAGATTGAAATGCACTCGGCCGACGAGATGCCAGACCGGATTTCGCTCCCCCAAGAACTCCTGCAGCGTTTGCTTAGCATCAGCGAGTTCGCCGCGACAAGCCGCATCAATGTGCTCCCATTGCGCGGCGAGCACATCGGCAGTTAGATATTCCCCGCCCGGCATGGGCGGTGCGCGGCTAGCCAGTTGCGCCAGCAATTCCGCCGGCGGGGGTTCGATGTTTCTCACCGCCGCCGGGCCTGCAACATCGGCGGGCTTGCGCGGACGTACATAGCGCCGTGACATAGCGACCGGCAAAATCTCGCCAATACGCAAAATCCGCCGGCAGAGCTGTACCGATTTCGCGAATCCCGAGCTCGAGCAGCCAATGTCCAGCACCGCGCTCGAAGGCCGACCCTAGGCGGTCTCGCAGTTTGCCGGGCAACGTAGGCGCTTCATCCGTCGGGGCGAGCATTAGGTGTCCCTGCGGCGTGAGCAGGGGAATTCGATTCAGGGGCGTCATGTCTGCGTGTTGGATTGATCGCGCCTTGTATAGCGCTATCCATGCTGCCACGGACCAGACGGCTCCCAGCGAACGGGATAGTCAGCCGAGGTCGCCGCCGCGTTGGCCGCCGGCATCAGAAACTCAGCCAGGTCGGCCACGACTCGCGAGAAGTCGCCTGCTACAGCGGGCTCACCGATCCGACGAACAAACGCAGCCCATTGACGGACATGAACCGGCTCAGAGTAGAACTCGGCCGTTAACGCCGGAGGCGGCACTACAGGCACAGCGGTCTGCCGACGATCGAAGGTCGAACGGATCGCCTGGCTCAATGAGGGGCCTGTAAAGACCAGGGTTCGCGACAAGGTCCAGACGTCGTAGAAATCCTTCATGCGGCTGTTCTGTACATCGAGATGAACCATGGCCTGAAATTTCTCTGCAATCGCCGCCTCCACCGGATACGCGTTCAGCCGAACCGGGGGACTCGTGAGGAGCACTGGATAGTCGATAACCTGGGGCTGAGGATGAACGGCGTCGCCGACACCAAAGTCGATCTGCACGGTCTGGCGCACGTTGTCGAGGCGCGCCTGCAGGCGAATTCGCGTACCGACATATTCCGTCGCATCGCGAATCGGCTCCGCCGAGATCGTCGTCGTCTCGAAGATCACTCCGTCAGAAAGATCGCCGATTGCCGCGCACTCTTGGACGAGTCGAACGAGAGCCGCCTGATTGGCAATACCGCGACGCAGCAGATCGATATCCATCGTCGGCCGTGCACGCGGCACGCCCCATACCCGAAGCATCAGCGCACCTTTGAGCAGGACCGAGTCGACGTGCGGAGATCGCGCGAGCCGCGCCAGAAATCGCTCGATCACATAGGCTTGAAGGATGTCGTTGAAGCTCAACCCGGCTTGCTGGGCGGTGTTGCGCAGTCGGGCGAGGATTGAGGCCACGACATTCTTCGGCTGGGTCACGTAACGCTCTCCAGGTAAGGTGCCATGACCCGATCCTGTCGCAGCAGGCGCGCGAAGTGGAGGATTTCCCGATTGCTGATTCGCTTACGGTCACGTGCAAAGCGCAGCGCCTCGATGGCGATATCCAGGCCAAGCTTGTTTCGATACTTGAAACAATCAACTATCGTGCGCGCGACGCTGTAGATACGAACGGGAACGCCATCAATCAGGTGCACCTCGATTCCCTGGTCGAAGGTCGGAACATCAAAACGATAGATCTTCACCGGAGGCGTGCGGAGACGCAGCCCCGCATATCGACCTCGCGGAACAGCGAGGTGTACAGCTCGCGGAATCTGCGTCGTGATCCCGTGGAACGCCAGTGCCGAAATGAGGCACACGACCACGTCTGGGGCTTTGGCCGCCACGACCGCCAGGTCCGGATTGCTGAACTCCCGTGCGGAGGAGAGCCGATAGAGCCCGCGCGCTAGTCGCGTAAGTTGGCCCTCCCCGACGAGCCTGTATAGCGCCGCGGGATGAATACCCTGCATCAGGGCCTGCCCCGTTCGCATTACACCGCCGTGCTGACGGAAGGTTTCGAGGGCGATTTGAATATCGCGAGTCTGAGTCATGTTGGATACTATTAGCACCATTTACGTGTTTTTGGTACTGTTTGTATCCAGATTTGCCAGAATCCTGCTGTTCGGGACGTAGGTGTCGCAGGTTCAAATCCTGTCATCCCGACCATTGATTTTCCTGGCATTTGGCCGGTGATGCTCCCGCGGGGTCCGGACTACCGCTCCCTTGGGGGTCCACTGCACAAACTCTCGAACGCAACCCTTTCCCGCGTCAAAACTGAATTGCGCCAGATCAGTAACTGATCGCTCCCTCCATCGCCGCTGGCAGAGGAATCTCGGTACCGCGTCCGATTTTCTGTAACCAGTAGGCCAAACAGCGATAGCCAAGTCCGAATGTTTCTCGCTGTTCGTCGTAGCGAACAATTCCCTTTTGCGTCAGTCGGTCCAATATTCCCATCGCAGCAGGTGGCTATAGGAGTGCGCCCTTTGCGATGACTTCCAGCGGAAGACTCTCGTTGAGGAATTGTGAAAGAAGAGCCAGAACGCGCCGGCTATTAAGGTCACCAAGCTCGGGTGCCACCTGAGCTCGGAAGTAGATGTGACCGATGACATCGAGCGCCCCTCGCGATTGGAACGCGCCTGTCATCACGTCAGCAAGAACTACTTCCAGATCAACAGTGAGCACTCTGAATCGCAACATTGCGCGTCCTTGAGGAAACGCGGATCGAGCGCGCGACTGCAGTGGCAACCACCACCGGCGGGACCAAACCTGACATTCATTGAAACAGTCTCAGACGATTGGCGATTGCGACATACGTGAACGCCAAGACAAAGAATGTGGCCAGCCCAGTGAGAATGGCTTTTTGGGAACCAATCTTCGGTGCGAGGTATGCGACCGCGAGCATGTAAGGCACCCAAGTCACTAGAGTGCCCGCCAACACCCACTTCGCGTGCTGACTGACCGCCGTGTCTCCCGCAGTTTGGCCGATAAAGAAATACGCGACGAGAGTGAAAACGGGAACCAGCGTGACTAGCCCGGACAGAGTCCGCTGCCCGCTCTCTTCCAGCACCACGATGACCGTAGTAAACAGGCCCCCGGTTAGGAAATAAATGATCAGACTAGAAGGTTTCATAGAACTTGTTCATCTTCGCGCCTCTCTCGCTCCGGCTCAAGCCAATCTCGCCGGTTTGGACATCAATCGACGTGCTGTTGACACACGGCGATCACTACATGCATCTGGCGGACCTGAGGTCGTACCTTTACGCGGACGAACGGCTGCGCGAGCTGTATGGCAATCCGGAGAAATGGGCGCGCATGGCCATCTTGAATGTCGCCGGCTCCGGTAAGTTTTCGAGCGATCGGAGCATCGCTGAGTATGCGGCTCAGATCTGGAGAGTAGAGCCGTGCCCCGTGGCTTCGTCCCCATAGCGGTCACGCGCGTGGCTCAGAGATAGGCGACATGCCCATGCTTACCTAGTCGAGAGCTAAGTAATAATGACTGCGAGAGACGCTTAACCGCCTCGCCGCAAACCTGAGCGCGCTCAAACAACGGTATCGGCTGAATCATGCTGACGGGATGACAGCAACGTACAGCAGGCCTACGATAGCCAGGAATTGAAGTTAATCGTCTGGGTCGTCAGTTGAACAGGTGGCGCCAAGTGCCTTCCCCACGCTCTGTGTCGGCTTCCGAAAGTAGTCTTCGTCTATCACCAAGACCTAATTCGTACGGGCGGGGTGCTCGGAAGACGTGTGTATCCCGGCTTGTGTTGGCCGTGGCATCAGCGGCTTCTCAGTTAGTCCACCCGGCAGCCGCTGCGGTGACCGGTGGGTACTCAGCGGTAGTCCGGCAGGCGGCGCCAAGCGTCGTCACCGTTCTCGTTGAAGAACAGGGGGAAAGTCCCGGGCAACGTGCCGTAGAACGGGCGGCCGCCGACACCCAAAACAACGACCTGCGGGTGTTTATGCGCCGCATGCTCTCCGGGCTAGAAGGCGGCACTCAAGTGCCTGGCGAACCCGGATCTGGGCTGGGTTCAGGGTTTGTCATCCGTGCAGACGGTCTTATTGTTACCAATCGCCACGTCGTCGAGGGCGCCCGGACAGTGCACGTAAAGCTGTCAGACGGCCGGGTAATTCCTGCTCGGGTGCTTGGCGCCGATGCAACCACCGATATTGCGCTGCTCAAAGTAACCGCAGGCCCTCTACCTACGCTTCACCTGGATTCCTCGGACAAGGTCTCAGTGGGCGATCCGGTCATAGCTATCGGCAATCCCTTCGGTCTCGGTCAATCGGTGACCGCGGGCATTCTCTCGGCGCGAGCGCGCACGCTGGAAGAGGACCCGTATATTGATTTCCTGCAGACCGATGCGGCGATCAACTTTGGCAACTCGGGAGGCCCTCTGTTATCGACAGACGGAACGGTCGTCGGCGTCACCTCTGCGATACTCTCGCCGAGCGGGGGTTCAGTGGGTCTGGGATTTGCAATTCCGGCGCAAACAGTCGCGTCAGTTGTCGCCGAACTCGAGGCACACGGGCGGGTTAACCGGGGTTATCTGGGAGTCAGCGCGCAAGCGATGACTCCTGTGCTTGCGCAGGCCCTTATCGGGCGAGGCTCTCCGGTGGGTGCGCTCATCACGGCTGTGGAACCCGAAGGACCTTCCGCGGACAGGCTGCATGCCGGCGATGTGCTGCTGAGCATCGGCTCCACGCCTGTCACCTTCGCTACCCTCGGGAAAGTCACGGTGCGACTCGCACCTGGGACGACGGAGAAGGTAACGCTGATACGAGACGGTGTTGAGCAGTCAATAGCCCTGACGATCGGTCAGCTCCCTGACCCACCCGCCGATCCGCTGCACGCCGGTGGTCGAGATACTTGGGTGCCCAATCTTGATCTCGGCGTGGCCAATGCGACGACCGAGATTCGCATGGCGCTCAAGGCGCAAGGCGAAGTCAGCGGCCTGATCGTGACACAGCTGCGCCCGAGTGGCGCGGGAGCGCTGGCTGGCTTAAAAATTGGCGACCTCATCACCCATGCCGGATCCAAACGCTTGAAGGACGTCGCGGACCTTGCCGGGGTCAGCAGGCCATCACGCAAGCTTCCCTTGCTTCTTCGCGTCGTTCGCGATGGTTTTCCCGGCTTTATCGCTCTAACAGGTAGCGAAGAGCAATGAGCTGTCACCAACGTCCCTGACGAGACACCGCTGACTGAAACGCGATCTTGGAAGGATCGTGCGCGGACGACTCAACCAATTGAATCTAATAGACCTCTACGACTTCGGCGATAGCTGGGAGCACGAGGTAACCGTCGAGGACCTCGTCGCCTCTACAGCCATCCGGCAACCGATCATCTGCACCGCCGGCGAAAACGCCTGTCCACCGGAAGACGTCGGTGGTGAACCGGGTTACGAAACCTTCCTAGCCGACCCTCTCCACGAGCAACATGCCCAGCTACGCAACTGGATCGGCTACCCGTTCGACCCGCACTCGTTCGATCTGAATGCCATCAACCAGCGCCTTGCTCAGATCCGGCCGTGAGGGTCAAGGTGACCTGCGCATGACGCTTACGAATTAAGATCCAATCAGAATGTTGAGATTCCGAATCGCCGAGGCGTCGAACCGCTATAGAAAATCAGTGGACCGCGAGGGCTTCGGCGTTGGCGGCGCCGAGCGTCACGCTCTCCACATTTGCCCCGGGGTCAGCAACTCCGACCTCTGCCCGCCCAACCGCGAGGCGGCTGAGGACGTGATCGGACCAGACCATTCTCTACCCTGATCGCCGTCTGCCTTCGCTCGAGCGCCCGAAGAGTCGTCAGGCGGTATACGCTCGAGAAGGTCTATCCAAAACAAAGACCCGCTAGCCGGGACGCGGTGCCGATTGGCCAGTGCTGCCATGGCGAAATGCTCATGGTCCTGGTCAGCTAGGAGCGTCTTCAGGTAGGTGCTCACTTGGCGGCTATGCGATCATGCAAGCTGTCACGTGCCGCCCGCGCCTATGCAACACCCCGTTCAACAATTAGCGCGGATCCCGCTGTCGCTCCTCACGCGACTGCGTCTGGTCCTGTTTGGTCACGAGGACCTAGCCGGCGTTGTTTTCTGGGCTGCGCTCGTCGGAT
Source organism: uncultured Pseudomonadota bacterium (assembly GCA_963741745.1). GTDB lineage: Bacteria > Pseudomonadota > Gammaproteobacteria > Steroidobacterales > Steroidobacteraceae > 13-2-20CM-66-19. Next base: position 197,936 of record CAVUJF010000003.1, read on the forward strand.
TGTTGGGCGCGCTCGCGAGCGTGGCGTTCCGCGAACTGGTGCGTCTCCTGGAGCTTGGCCTTACGGGTCAGTCCGCAAGCCTCGTGCAGGCTGCGGCAAGCCTTCCCTATTGGCATCGGGCGCTTGTTCCAGTTGTCGGCGGGGTACTCGCAGGCACCGTGTTGTATCTGGCCGGACGCGCTATGCGCTCGCCCCGGGCCGTGGACTATATGGAGGCGGTCCTCGTCGGGGATGGTCGCATCGGGTTTCGCTCAACGCTAGTGAATAGCCTTTCCTCGCTTATTACGATTGCCTCCGGCGGCTCTATTGGCCGTGAGGGCCCCATGGTGCAGCTCGCGGCGATGGCGGGCTCAAGAGTCGGACTTCTGGCTAAAGCGCCTATTCCGCGCCTACGCCTGATGGTGGCGTGCGGCGGCGCAGCCGGCATCGCATCTGCGTATAACGCACCGATCTCGGGGGCTTTATTCGTCTCGGAAATCGTACTCGGCTCCACCGCAATGGAGAGCTTCGGCCCGTTGGTCGTGTCCTCCGTCACGGCCAGCGCAACGATCCATCATCTCCTCGGCTATGGGCCGGTCTACAACGTGCCGCACGTTGTATTCGCCTCCAACTGGGAACTCGGTTTCTACGTCGTGCTCGGCGTACTACTCGGCCACCTCGCGCCACCGTTTCTTGCGCTGCTCGACTTCGCCAAGTCGCAATTCATTCGATTGAAGCTCCCGGCGTACTGGCAGCTAGGGCTGGGCGGGGCGGTCGTCGGGGCGATCTCGATCTTGGTCCCCCAAGTCTGGGGCAACGGCTACAGCGTTGTCGGCGGAATCCTGGACGGCACGATCGTGGGCTGGTGGCTTCTGGCCGTGCTCGCGGCAAAAGTCTTGGCGACCTCGGCCACGGTCGGTTCCGGCGCGGTCGGCGGCGTGTTCACACCGACCCTTTTCCTCGGCTGCGCGCTCGGAGCATTGTTCGGCGGCGTGATGCATGCGCTTTTACCCACCCACACTTCGGTACCCGCCGCTTATGCACTCATTGGCATGGGCGGCTTCCTATCCGCAACGACCCACGCGCCGCTGACATCGATTCTGATGCTGTTCGAGATGACTGCGGACTACGACATGGTCCTGCCGCTCATGCTGACTTGCGTCACTGCCCACTACGCCGCGAAAGTCTATCGACGTGGCGAATCGATTTATCACGCATCGCTTCATAAGCCGAAGGAGCCAGGCGACAACGACGACTGGCGCTTGCGGACGGTAGAAACGCTCGTTAAGCCCTGCGCGGCGACCGTTGCAAGCGGCACGACCTTAGAGGAAATGTTCGCGCAGCTTCCCAACCGGCCGCTCACGCGCGTGTACGTCCTGAACGAGGATGATCTGATCGCTTGGATCGACCCGCGAACCGTGCTCGATCGTTTACAGAAGCACGAGCTGAGCGGAGCAATGCCGGTCGGCGACATCGCCAGTCCGGTCGATTTTGCTTTGGCGCCGGAGATGTCCCTGTGCACCGCTCTGGACGGCTTTCTGCGCGAGGAGGCCATCGTGCTTCCGGTGACGCTCGGGCAGTGGCGAAACAAACTGATCGGCGAGGTGTATCGCCGCGACGTATTGCTCGCGATCCAGGATCGACTGACTTACCGGAAGTAGACCGGCTGCTGAGCGCCTGCGCTGCGAGGATCGCGGTCGCTTCGGCGTGTTCTACCGCAAGTGGCGATGGAAGTGAGTCGCGATCCTCTCGTCCTGGATCTGATCTGGATCTGTTGTGACAGGTGAGTCAGCGCGAGGAGGCAAGCCGTAACGCCTGCCGCATCCGCACTCATCGTGACAGCCATCTCCTAAGTGAAATCAGGTCCGGAGAAAGCCGGCAGGTCAGGTCCTTGAGGTGCCGCGGGCGGGATTGCCCGAGTCCGCCGCCGCAGCCCGCAGTGCAGCCGTCAAGACTCGCGCGCAGCGCGACTCGCCGAGCACGCCGTCCTCGGCGCGCGCAGGGTCTTGACGGCGAGACCGGGCTGCTAGGATCAAGGACTCGGCAAGCCCCGCCCTGCTCTCTCCGCCATTTCCGGACACCCGCACAGTTATTGCTCCAGTTGCCCAAAGACTCGCGTAGGTCTCGGCCTAACAAGGAGCCTGCCGAGTAACGGGGTCAAACTGGCCGAAACTCGGGGTGTTCTGGCCTCAGGGATGCGCCCAAGATACTGTCAGTGACCACTCACGTGGAGATGGGCTAATCAGGCCGCGCCGCGCAAGTTCCTGGCGTCGGCCAGCACCCTGTGCGTCCTGCAGCACGGTTGGCCAGGTCGTGGCTGGTATAATTCCCCCGTCTCATCAGCCTCCGGAACCCGGCCCGGATCCATGTCCCTCGACCGCACTAAAGCGCGCCTCTTTAGGTCCCACGCCGAAGCCGACGACGGAGGCTACATGCCCGGCACTCCGGAGGAGGGGTTCGCAGCCGTGTGGGAACTGACCCGCCAGATATGGGCTTTCGCGGAGGGGAAAGATGTTGCTGAGCAAAGACTACAAAGAGATGTTGCAGTCCTTATCCGACGAAGGCGTTGAATACCTCATCGTCGACGCCTACGCGCTCGCCGTGCACGGATTCCCGCGAGCGACCAAGGATATGGATGTCTTTGTCTGGGCAAACCCCGACAACGCCGCTAAGGTCTTCCGGGCTATAGAGCGCTTTGGAGCGCCCGTTAGAAACCTATCCGCCGCCGACTTTGCCGCTGAAGGCGATGTCTTTCAGATCGGTGGCGGCCCCTTACGGATTGACATCATTACCAGCATCGACGGCGTTCGATTCGAGGACGCCTACCCTCGGCGCCGGGGCTCCGACCGCTCCCGGCAAAGCCCGCGTAGTGCAGTCCCCGACGCCGCGCGCTCTTGTGCCACCGGGTCAAGGGCACGTCCCAGCAGCCAGCAGTGCTGCTTCGATGGACGCACCGCCGCATTCAGGCCCGTCGAGTGCACACTGGGCATCCGTCGCACTCACCACAGAGGCTCGATCATGCGTTCATGGCTTGCTTTCATCATCGGCATGGCAGCGGCGCTCCCGGCGGTCGCCGGTGCCGGCGGTTACGACGCGCTGGTGAGCCTGGCGCAGGACTGGCGTCATTTCGAGCAGCCGGCGGTGCACGACTGTGTCCCCGACTACCGCGCCGCGGCCATGGCGGCGCAGGCGGCCGCATTGCCGGCCTTCCGCGAGCGGTTGCGCAGCCTGAACACGCAAGGATGGCCGGCCACGCAGCTCATCGACCAGCGCCTGATCGAAGCGGAGATGAACGGCTTGGACTTTGACCTGAGGGTGCGGCAGCCCTGGGCGCGCGACCCTTCTTTCTACGCCACGGTGTTCGGCGAGCGCAGCGACGTGCCGCAGCACGAGGGCGTGACCGCGCAGCCTGCGATCGACCTGTTCGCCTACCCGTACCCCTTGTCGGGCGCCGACCAGCACAAGCTGACCTGCCTGCTCGGCGCCATCCCGGCACTGCTCGACCAGGCGAAGGTCAACCTGCGTGACAGCAATGCCCATGACCTGTGGATCTATGGCGCAGGCACGCTGCGCGGACAGAGCGAAGTGCTGGCCAAACTCAAGGCCGGAACGCTCGATATGCGCACCCTGGAAGGATCCCGGCATGCAGACCTTGCCGGTGCCGACCCGGCGCTGCAGTCGGCGGTGGCCCGCGCCCAGCAGGCGACGGATGCATTCATCGCCTGGATCGAAGCGCAGGCGCCCAAGAAGACCGGACCCTCCGGAGTCGGCAAGGAGAACTACAGCTGGTATGAGCACAACGTGCACCTGGTGCCCTATGACTGGGACCAGCAGGTCACGCTGCTGCGCCGCGAACTGGAGCGTGCGCGCGCGTCGCTGGCGCTGGAGGAGTTCCGCAACCGCGCCCTGCCGCAGCTTGCGCCGGCGGACACCCCGGAGGCCTGGCGCGCGCTGGTCGAGGCGCGCATGCAGAAACTCACCGATTTCCTCATCCACTCCGGGATCGTGCCCGAGCGTGCCTACTTCCGCGACGCCATGGCGCAGCAGGTCCCGACGTTCGTGCCGCCCGAGAAGCGCAACTTCTTCGAGCAGACGATCGCCCGCGAGCCCCTGGGCCTGTTCAGCCACGACTATCACTGGATAGAGCTCGCGCGCATGAAGCAAGAACCCAACCGCAGCCCGATCCGCCGCCTGCCGGCGCTGTCGAACATGTTCGACAGCCGGTCCGAGGGCCTGGCAACAGCGATGGAAGAGACGCTGATGCAGGCTGGGCTGTACGACGACAATCCGCGCGGCCGTGAGATCGTCTGGATCATGCTGGCCAATCGGGCCGCGCGCGGCCTGGCCTCACTCTACGTGCAGTCGAATGAGCTCAGCCTGCAGCAGGCCGGGCGCTTTCACGCCCAATGGACGCCGCGCGGCTGGTCCGATCCGGCCAGCGAGCTGGTGGCGTTCGAGCAGCTGCTCTATTTGCGTCAGCCCGGGTATGGCACCAGCTACATCACCGGCAAAGCGCAGTTCGAGCGGCTCATCAGCGACTACGCGCGTCAGCAACAACTGGCGGGCAAGCCCTTCGTCCTCGGCGAATTCTTTGCGCGCATGAATGACGCCGGGACGATCCCGTTCGCGCTCATTGAGGCGGAGATGCTTCCGGCGCCGGCAGCACGCGGTACGCCCGTGACCGATGCCCTGTACGAGTTGCCGGCGGCACTCACCAGCGCTGGTCCGTAGAACCGGTCCCACCACCGGCGCCGGCCGCAGACACGCGGCCGGTGCAGGTCACTGCCCCCGCTGCGGCGCGGCGCCAAAATGGGCTATGCTTCGGCGCAATAGTTAGGTCCCTGCTGCGCCAATCAAGAATCATGCAGGCGCGGCGGAAGGCTAACCCGTCAAGTTGTTCGCGGTTCGTTTGCGTCAACCATCGATCAAGCTCACGGCCTTTGCAGTCGGAATCCTCCGCTTGCTGCTGACTTCGGGGCTGCTCGTGCTGTTTACCGCAGCATCAGCCCAGGAACCCACCGTCTTGAGCGAGGATATTGCCGCCCAGCCGCTGGCCGAGGCACTGCAGGCGTTCAGCCGCCAGAGTGGCCTGAATGTCGTCTACGTGTCAGGAATCGTCGATGGCCAGCGCTCGCAGGCCGTCGCGGCAGGGCTTGCCGCCACTGCCGCGCTCACCCGCTTGCTCGAGGGCACCGGCCTGCGGTTTGAGTTTCTGAGCGCGCATAGCGTGCGCATCCTTGCGGCCGCCGCAGGGCCGGCGGCCCCATCCGACCTGGCTGAGCAGAACGCCACGCCGGAGGTGCTGGTGACCGGATCGCGCATTCCGGTGCCGCCGAACATCACCGCCACGAGTCCGATGCAGGTCATCACCGCGCAGGACATCGCCCTGTCTGGGCACACGGACAGCGCTGACGTCATCCAGGCGCTGCCGCAGATGACGGTGAGCGCGGGCGCAGACTTCGGCAATTTCTCGAGCCCTGCAAACTCCGCCGGCGGCTTTGCCACCGCGGACCTGCGTGGCCTGGGCCCGCAGCGCACGGTGGTGCTCATCAACGGTCGCCGGCTGGGACTCGGTGACCCCAACACCGCCAATTCCGCGCCGGCGCCGGATCTGGATCAGATCCCACTGGCGATGGTCGAGCGCGTGGAGGTGCTGACCGGCGGCGCGTCCGCCACCTACGGCTCGGATGCGATCGCCGGTGTGGTGAATTTCATCCTCAAGGATCAGCTGCAGGGTGTGCAGATCGATGCGCAGTACGGGTTCGCGCAGCACACGCAGCAGAACCACTATCTGCAAGGCCTCGAGACCGACGCCGGCATCCCGGCTCCGAGCGGCACGCGGGTCGACGGCAACAAGCGCACTCTGTCGGTGCTCGCCGGCACGGACTTCGCCGGCGGCAACGGTCACGTCACGGGCTACTTCGTGTACCAGGCCCAGGATCCGGTATACGCATCAGCGCGTGACTTCTCGGCCTGCTCGGCCGTCAGCACCAACGCGACCACCGGCGTGCCGACCGACGGTGGGCTCACCTGCGTGCTGACCCCGCAGTCCAACCTGTTCATCACCCAGGACGGGGCGGCCTACTCGGTCCTCGGTCACCAGTTCGTCCCGTGGCCGGCCGCAGGGTCGGTGCCCCCGGCGAGGTTCAACCCGGGCAGCTACTACACCTTGCAGCGCGATGACACCCGCTCCCAGGCAGGCCTGCTGGCGCACTGGCAAGTAAGCCAGGCCGCGCGACCCTACCTGGAGTTCAGCTTCATGGATGATCGCACCCAGACACAGCTCGGCCCGGACGGCATATTCCTGGGGAACAACCCGCTGACGCCTGACGGCTCTGAACTCATCAACTGCAGCAATCCGCTGCTGAGTGACCAGCAGGCCGCCATCCTGTGTTCGCCGGCGCAGATTGCCGCCGACCGTGCACATCCCGGCAGCGTCAGCGCGGCTGTGAACATCGGCCGGCGCAACATCGAGGGGTCCGGGCGCCAGACGAACTACCAACACGTCAACTATCGAGTGGTCGGCGGCCTTGACGGCAGGCTCGGGGAGGCATGGAGCTACAATGCCTACGCGCTGTACTACGAAACGTCGCTGCACGAGGCAAACTACAACTTCTTCGACAGCGCAGCGATCAGCAACGCGCTGCAGGTAACAACGGATCCCTCCGGTCACCCGGTGTGCATCAGCGGTGGCAGCTGCATGCCGTACAACATCTTCGGGACCGGCCCGGTGACGGCACAGCAGCTGGACTACCTGTACAGGCTCGGCACCGCGGATGGCACCAACACCGAGCAGATCTTCGAAGCCGACGTCACCGGGCAGCTGGGCCGGTATGGCTGGACCGCGCCCTGGGCACATGAGGGCGTGGCCCTGAATCTGGGTGTCGAGCACCGTGCTGAGACACTGCGATACGTTCCCGATGCCTTCGAGCAGACCGGGAACCTGGCCGGCCAGGGAAGCCCCCCGGTCGCCATCGACCAGCGCGTGTCAGTCAATGAAGCGTTCATGGAGGTCCGCGTTCCGGTTGCGCAGGATCGGCCGGCGCTTAGGGACCTCACGATCGGCAGCGGCTACCGCTACTCGTCCTACTCGACCGCCGGTGCCACCAACACCTACAGGTTCGACCTGCAGTTCGCACCCACCGCGGACGCACGCCTGCGCATCTCTTATGACCGGGTGGTCCGCGCACCGAATCTGATCGAGCTCTACACCCCTCTGTCCTATTCGGGATCGCAGGCCATCGACACCGATCCCTGTGCACCCACAGACGGCGGGGCCACGCACGCGGTGGCAAGCCTGGCCGCATGCCTGCATACCGGGGTCAGCGCCGACCAGTACGGCAACGGGCTTGGACCGGCCGTGGGTGGCTCAAGCAAGATCGCGCAATGCCGCGTGGGCTGCGGCGTGGTCACCGGGGGCAACCTGGGCTTGCGACCCGAGACCGCCGACACCTGGTCACTCGGCATTACCCTGACGCCGGCGGCGCTTCCGGGCTTCACCGCGAGCGCCGACTATTTCCACATTCATCTCACCGAGAAGATTGCGACGGTTCCCGAAGCGGTGACTCTGCAGCGCTGCCTCGACACCGGCGACCCCACGTTGTGCAGCCAGATCGTGCGCACCCCCGCCGGCAGTCTCGCCGGAACGGGCGTGGCTGGCGGCGGTTACATCCTGCAGACCTCCGTCAACACCGGCGCGGCGCTGGTCTCCGGCATTGACGTCCAGGGGAACTACCGGGTGCTGCTCGGCCGCTGGGGCGCACTCACCGGCAGTCTTAACGGCAGCTGGCTGCAGCATAACTCCGCCACGCCCTACCACAGCGCGCCAACCTACGATTGCGCGGGTCTGTTTGGTAACACCTGTCTCGACGGCTCGGTCAACCCGCTGTGGCGCCACAATCTGCGCCTGACGTGGGAGACGCCCTGGAGCGCGCAGCTGTCGGCGCAGTGGCGCTTCATCGGCAGTACCCAGTTCGACAACAACTCCCCGCAGCCGCTGCTGCAAAACCAGGAGGAGCAGTTCCTTGACCCGGTACTGACACACGTCCCGAGTTACAGCTACCTGGATCTCGCGGCCATCTGGGACGTGCGCCGGCACTTCCAGCTGTCCGTCGCAGTCAACAACGTGTTCGACAAGGATCCACCGCTGATTCCTCTGGATGTCTCCTTCAAGGCCGTCAATCTGAATACGTTCCCGACCTACGACATCCTGGGCCGCACCGTCCTGTTGACGTTGCGTGCAACGTTCTAAGTTAAAACCGACCGCGAGCCGGGCCCCTCAGTCCGCCAATGCCCGATACCGCCCATTAAGTAACGAAGCGCCTCCCGGTGGCACCGCCGGGCGGAAGTGACCGCCCGGCAACGTGATCCGGTCGTGAGTCCTGCCGCCGGCTTGCCGTCATATTCAGCCCATGGAGATTGCGCGCATCGGCTCCACCTTAGGGGCCGCGATAGATGCCTCCCGGCAAAATGCCCGCCTGCGCACTGTGGAAAAGCGCATCGCACGGCAATGGGCGCTGTGGCGTCAGGCGATGCGCAAGGAATGCGGGCGGCGCAGCTGGCGTGAGCGCATCGATGCCAGCATCGAGCCGGCCTTTGCCTGCGCCGCGTGCGTCATGCTCGGGTGGCTGCTGCTCAAGTGGATGTAGCGCGCCGGGTACGCCACACCGCAATTGATTCCCGCGCGCAATCGGCTCAGGAGCCTGCCGCGTGGCCCCGGGGCGGCAGCGAGCACCACGCCGCGAACACCTCCTCGACGCTGAGCTGATCGACGCGGTTCGAGCGCGGCGGGCCGCCGAGGCCCACCACTGCGGTCCCGGCCGGCCCGCGCGGCAGCCAGTAGGCCGGCGACTCCGCCCCGTACAGCACCACCAGTGGCAGCCCGAGTGCAGCGGCGGCATGCGCAGGACCGGTATCCACCGAGATCATGCTGTGCGCGGCCTCGCACAGCGCGAACAGCCGCCGCAGCGGCGGGTCCGCGACGACCACGCAATCGAGCCCGACCGCGTCCCTGAGGCTGCGCAGCATCGGCACTTCGAAGCTCGCCCCGCACAGTACGATCAGCGCCGCGGGCAGCTGCGCGTGAATCCGGTTGAAAAGCTCCTGCCAGTGCCTCACGGGCCAGGCCTTGTCATCGGCCGCACGGCGCTCCGCGGTGGCATGGTTGCCACTCATGCTGCGGAAATTGCCCGCCTGGATGAGCACCAGATCCCGGCCCTGCCAGCCGTTGGCCCGCAGCCAGACATCGCGCGCCCGGCGCTCCTCATCGAGCACCTGCAGCCGCGGAGCGCAGTGCTGCCCCGCGGCGGGCGGGCTCACCCGGTCGCGCAGCGCCGGGGGAGTCAGCGCACCGAACCGCAGCAGGCGATCGATGCAGTGTTCGCCTTCCTGCACCGCAAGATCGGTGATGAAGAGGCAGCGGGCAGGGTCGATGCCCCCGTACTTGAGCAGCCGGCGCACCCGCACGAGCTGCCGGTGGTGGGGCTCGCAGACATACACCGGCCCGGGGCGCGCGCGATGCAGCGCTGCCAGCACGCGCGGCGCGCTGAAGTTCAGGGCAACCGGCAGGTGGCGCGGCAGGGACCAGGCCCGTGTAACGTCCGGGTGCGCGCGGAAGATCGCCGCGTTCCACGGCCCGGCACCCACCACCTGGCAGGGTGTCCCGTAGCGCTGGTGCAGCGCGCGGGTGAGCGCGGTCAGCATGACCATGTCGCCGAAACGGCCAAAGCGAATGACCGTCGGCCGCAGGGGTGCCATCAGGGGCATCCCCGACTGTGCATGCCTTGCATCACGTCCGGTGTTTATCCGCGCCGACCCGGGGAAAAGCCGTCGTATGGCGGCGCCGCAAGCCTAGCGGAAACAGCCCCCGGACGCATGCCGTGGACGGGTGCACCGCCCGCGCGGTGTCACCCGCCGCCACGAGGGGGCATGGGGGTGTCCGGATCAGACCGAACGGGCGAGGTCACTCCAGAACACGACTGCGAGATAACCGACCAGCAGGGCGATCGTGGCACCGACATCAATGAGCAGGAACTCCATAAATCACCATCTCTACAGGGACTTCGGGCGGCGTAACTTTAGGGTTCCGGGCGCCCGCCGACAGCCCCCTGCCGAGGCATTCCATCGTGCTATTCGGGGCCTTGGGCGCATCTGTATTCGGGGTGGAGGCGTCTATTGATAAGGAGGTATTGCAACGGCGAACATCCCTTCCATGAATGCATCCTGGCCTGAGCTCTCCTATCCCGAAGGACGCGAGACCTTCGCGACGCTGCACCTGTGGACCCAGATCGTCGGCAAGATCCGCCTCGCCCGCACCCCCTGGCTCAACCACAGCTGGCACGTCCCGCTGTACGTCACCGCGCGCGGGCTCACCAGTTCGGTGATCCCGCACGGCGAGCGCTTCTTCGAGCTGGAGTTTGACTTCAACCGCCAGGTGCTGCGCATCGAGGTAAGCGACGGGTCCCTGCGCGAGGTCCGTCTTGAACCGCGCTCGGTTGCCGACTTCTACGCTGCCGTGCTGCAGGCACTCAGTGAGCTGCGGGTCACCGTGCAGGTGGACGAGCTGCCCTGCGAGATCGCAGGCGCCACGCGCTTCAGCCAGGACCGGGCCCATGCCAGCTACGATGCGCAGTGCGCGCAACGGCTCTGGCAGGTGCTGCTGCGGGTGGATGGTGTCTTCAAGCACTTCCGCACCGGCTTCCTCGGCAAGTGCAGCCCGGTGCACTTCTTCTGGGGCAGCTTCGATCTGGCTGTCACCCGCTTCTCCGGACGCCCGGCGCCACCTTTTCCCGGCAAGGCCCCGGGCGTCGCCGCGGCGGTCATGCGCGAGGCCTACTCCCACGAGGTCAGCAGCGCGGGCTTCTGGCCCGGTGGCGGCGGCGTCGACTATCCGTGTTTCTACTCGTACACCTACCCGACCAGCGAGCGCTTCCGGAATGCCAGCGTCATGCCCGCGCAGGCCGCCTTCGATGCGACACTGGGCGAGTTCCTGCTGCCCTACGAGGTGGTGCGCCGGGCGCCGGATCCGGCTGCATTGCTGCTGAGCTTCCTGCAAAGCACCTACCAGGCGGCCGCGCAGGCCACCGGCTGGGATGCCGCGCTCGAGTGCGCGCCCGGGGTTCCAGGCACGCCGCGCCCGCTCGGCTGATGCGGTTGCCGGCACTCGCGCGCGCTGCTCACGCTGCGTTGGTCGGGCCACAGGCGCCGGGTATAGTGCGCAGCCAGACTCGCCTGCCCGAGAGACCTGGCGCCGGGTCGCCCCGCCCACTGCACATCCGCACGAGGAATTATGAAGTTCGCGATCGAAGTCATCGGCTGGACCGGCGCCGCCCTCATCCTCGGGGCATACGCGCTCCTGTCGGCCGGCAAGCTGCGGTCGGACTCGCTGGCATACCACCTGATGAACATCCTCGGAGCGGCGGGCTTCGTCATCAACAGCGGCTGGAATCACGCCCTGCCCTCCGCGGTGATGAACGTGGTATGGATCGGGATCGGCATCTACGCGCTCGCGCAGCGCCGCAAGCCGCAGCTGGCGCCCGCGCCATAGTCGGCTTGAGCCCCCCGCGCATCCCGCGGGGCTCTTCTGCAAAGATTCAGAGAGGCTGAGTGCCAGAGATTTTCGCCAGTATCCGCGCCGTCGGTTTTGACCTCGACGGCACCCTGATCGATACGCTGCCGGATCTCGCCACCGCCATCAACGCGATGCTGGCCCGGCTTGAGTACACGCAGCTGACGCAGGCGAAGATCCGCACGCTGGTCGGCGACGGCGCTGAACCGCTGGTGGAGCGTGCGCTCGCAGCGGGCCGCCCCCCTGGCGCGCGCCCGGTGCCCCCGAGCGCGGCCCTCGCGGTGTTCAAGGAAGTCTATGCCGGGCAGATGTTCCGGGACAGCCGCCTGTATCCGGAAGTCATTCCCACGCTCGAGCTGCTGCGCGCGTCAGGCCTGGCGGCCTTCTGCGTGACGAACAAGGACGGCGCCCTTGCCCGGCCACTGCTGCGCGAGGCCAGCCTTGAGTCCCACCTCGCCTTCACCATCGGCAGCCACACCCGCGCGGAGCGCAAGCCAAGCCCGGCGATGCTGCTGCGCGCGGCCGCGCAGCTGCAGATCCCGCCGGCACAGATTCTGTACGTCGGGGACTCGGTGATCGATGTGCAGGCTGCGCGCGCGGCCGGCTGCCGGGCCGTCGCGGTCAGCTATGGCTACGATGAGCGCATCCGCCGCGGGGCCGGCAGCCCCGATGCGCTGATCTCGGGCCTCACGGACCTCGCCGGGCTTCCGGGCCTGCTGAGCGCGGCAACATGAGAAGCACCCGGCGTCGCCGCTTGAGGCCCTGGCCGGCCGCCTGACCGGGCGGCCGTCGTCCCGGCCTTGTGCATTGTTATAAGCCACTGGGAAAGATGGTGAATCCCGAGCGTCCCGCGGGCGAATGAATTAAAATTTGCCCCAAGAATGCACGCGCGGAAATCGCCGCGTACGAACGGCCCCACCCAAGGAAGGGGCTCACGCATTAGGGACGCCGTATTAAGTAACGTCATGGGGATCCTGGCGCCCGCAGCCGGCACAGGTATTACGGGAGTTGTGCAAATGAACCGGATTACATTCACCCGCCTCGCCGCGAGCCTGGTCATCCTGGCGAGCATCGTCGGCACCCCGGCCGCCACCTCGGCCGTGCATCGCCTCGCGGGCGCCACTGCCGTGCCGGCAGCCCCGCGGACCCACCTCATGGCCTATGGCGGCCGCAGCGCCGCCCAGCAGCGCAGTGGCCTGGGTGGCAAGTTCGACGCCGCGCTCGCCGATCTGGCCCGTCACGCCAACCGCGCCCGCCCGGGCAGCGCCGGCCTCGCGGACCTGCACGCCATGAACCCGGCCGCGCACTTCGTCGTCTCGCGTGAGACTGGCATCCAGTACGTGGCGGTGGATGCGGTCACCCGCGGTGACGTGCAGCAGCTGAAGTCCGCACTGACCCGACTGGGCATGCAGCGCCCCACGGCGTACCTGAACGACGTCGGTGGCTGGCTGCCGGTGAGCGCCCTGAACGCCGCCGCCGCACTGCCGCAGCTGCACTCCATCCGCGCCTCCATGTGGCGTGCCCACGCGGGCGCCGTGACCAGCCAGGGCGACTACGTGCAGAGCAGCGCCGCTGTGCGCACCAGTTCGGGCGCCGACGGCACCGGGGTTACCGTGGGCATCCTCTCGGACAGCTACGACTGCTACAAGCTCTATGCGCAGCCGGGCTCGGGCGTGCCTGCCTCGGGCAACAATGGTTATGCCGCTAACGGCTTCACCGCCACGGCCGAGGATGACATCGCCAGCGGCGACCTGCCGGCGGCGGCCAGCATCAATATCCTCGAGGAGGCCAGCACGAGCACCGACGCCAGCGGCACCACCTGTGGCTTCTCGGTGTACTTCCTCCCCGATGGTGACGAGGGCCGCGCGATGATGCAGGTCGTGCACGACGTCGCCCCGGGCGCCAAGCTCGCCTTCCACACGGCGGCCATCACCGAGGCCGACTTTGCCCAGGGCATCCATGACCTGGCCGCGGCGGGCGCGAAAGTGATCGCCGATGACGTGAGCTACTTCGACGAGCCGTTCTTCCAGGACGGCCTGGTCGCCCAGGCCGTCAACGCCGTCAATGGCGCAGGGGTCGCGTACTTCTCGGCAGCGGGCAACAGCGGCTCCAACGGCTACGACAACACCACGCCGGCATTCCCGACCGCCTCCACCACGCCGGCCAACGAGATGCTGCTTAACTTCGACGCCAGTGGCGCGACCACCGCCAACTCTCTCGCGGTCAACATTCCGCAACTCGAGCCCGGGCAGTTCATCGCCGTCATCCTGCAGTGGGACCAGCCCTACGTCACCGGCGCTGCGGGCAGCGGCGGGGCGACCAGCCAGATGGACCTGTGCATCACCGGCTCTGACACCGGGCTGATCAGCGCGCCGCAGAACCCGAACGATCCCAACGGTGGCACGGTCACCAACCTCGACAACGCGACCCAGGTCTGCACCGGCGCAAACAACACGGGCACCGATCCGTACCAGATCCTCATCCTGGGCTTCCCGGCCAACGCCACGGACACCGGCATTGCCTGCCCGACCGGTGACACCGCGACCTTCTGCAGTGCCGCGCAATCGATCTCCATCCAGGTCGGGCTGGTAGGAGGCACCACACCCCACCGCATCAAGGTGGCCATCGATGACAACGGCGCCGGCGTCACTTATCCGGCCGGGGGCATTACCCCGACCGGTGGCACGCTGCAGGGTCATCCCTCGGCAATCGGCGCGATGGCGGTGGGCGCGGTGTTCTGGTTCGACACCACCGTCTGCGGCGACACCAACGGGAACGTACTCGAGAGCTACTCCTCCACCGGTGGCGACCCGATCCTGTTCGACAGTACCGGCACGCTCCTGGGGACCCCTGAAATGCGCCAGAAGCCGGACATTGCAGGTCCCGATGGCGGCAGCAACACCTTCCTCGGCTTCAAGATCGGCGCCGGTGGCACGGGCCAGTGCTCCGACAGTGGCAAGTTCCCGGCCTTCTTCGGCACCTCGGCGGCCACGCCGCACGTGGCGGCTGTCGCGGCCCTGATGCTGCAGAACAACCCGACGCTGACGCCAGCGCAGATCTACAGCGCGATGCGCAGCAATACGTCGCCGTTAGTCGAGACCCCCGACGGCGGCACAACATTTAACCCGGTGTCCGGTTACGGGTTCATTAAGGCGGACGCGGCGCTCGCCAGTACGGGTGCAGGCGGAGCGGTAACGGCAACTCTCGGCCTCAATCCGACGACCATCAACGTCGGGCAGTCGGCTACCCTCACCTGGAGCAGCACGAACGCCAACAGCTGCACGGCCTCGGGTAACTGGCCTACCAACGGGCCCATTGCTCCAAGCGGCAACCTGGTCGTCAGCCCGCCGTCGGCCGGCAGCTACACCTATACGTTTACCTGCATTAACTCCGACGGCAACGCACTGGAGTCGCAGACACTCACCGTCGTCACCCCCTCCAGTGGCGGCGGCGGCGGTGGCGGCGCGCTGGATCTGGCGGCGCTGCTGGCACTGTCGGGGGCTGCCCTGGCGCGCCTCCGGCGCACGCGCCGCACGCTGCAAGCGTAAGGACCGCGATACCGCGGCGCTGGAAGCTACTGGGCCTTCAGCGCCGCGAGTCCTGCGACCAGCGCCTCCCCGTTCGGAGAGCCCAGGCCGGTGCACGCATCCCACCCGGGACCTGCGCGGTAGGCCCCGTTGTTGCCGCTGGTGATATCGCGGAACACGTGCGGCCCGAGCTGGTACAGCGCGGCATGCACGTCCCCGACTGAACGTCCGAGCTTCTGGTTGCAGCGCGCCAGGAGCGCCGCCCACAGCGGCGCGACGGCGCTCGTGCCGCCGATCACCTGCGCCTGCCCGTCGACCAGGACCTGGTAGCCGGTCATGGGGTCCGCGTTGCCGGCCACATCGGGCACGCCACGCCCGGCGGCCCCGGCGGCATTGAGGGGCATGGTGATGCCCTGCTGCCACGCCGGCAGGCTGTAGGCGGTGCTGACACCGCCGCCGGTGGCCCCCTCGCCGGAACTGCTCTCGTTCCAGACCACCTCGGCACTGATCACCCCGTTCGCCGCGGTCAGCCGCGTGCCGCCGCAGGCGAGCGCGTACGGGCTCGAGGCCGGGAAGTCGACGTGCGGCTGCGTGTCGCTCTCACCATCGCCGGAGCCGTTGTCACCGCAGGCCACCGTCACGCTGAGCCCGAGGGCTGCGGCATCCTCGAGCGCGCTGTTCAGCGCCGCACGGCTGGAGGCGCTCCAGCTGTCCTCGGGGCCGCCCCAGCTGATCGAGATCACGGAGGGGCGCCGTGCCGTGTCGTGGGCGGCCTGCGAGATGGCCTCGTAGAAGCCGCGGTCGGTGTTGAGCGCGAAGTACACCAGGATCGAGGCTGCGGGCGCGAGCGCCCCGAGCACCTCGATGTCGAGCATCACCTCCCCGTCCGCATCGCCGCCGGGCTGGTTCTGGCCACCGGCCACGCCCACGGCCGTGACCGCCGGCGCACGGGTGAGGCCGAGCCCGCGGAAGTACTGTGTCAGGTCCGCCGGGCGGAACCCGCCGCCCAGCTCGATCAGTGCCACGGTCTGGCCGCTGCCGTCGGTGCCGGCGGGGAAGTTGTACAGCGCGCCCAGCTGCGGGGGCGTGTAGGTGAGCGCCGGGGTGGCGTGCGGCCGGCGGAACTGCGTGCGCGCCACGGGCCGCGCGTCCAGGCCCAGGACCGCCATCGCCTCCGGCGGCAGCGCCGGCGGCTGCTCGATCCCGACCAGCGGTGTGTCGCCGCTGCCGCGCGCCCAGGCCCCGAGGGTGACGCCGAATGCCTTCTGCAGCGCCTGCGGGCTGGCCCGCAGGTGCAGCACGCGCCGTCCGGCATCGGCACCGGTCTCGGCCAGCCCCGCCCCACGGGCGAAGCCACGCAGGCGCTCGAGGTCGGCGGGGTCCGCGCCGCACTGGCGCGCGAAGTCACCGCGCGTGAGCAGCGGCCGCGCCGGCCATGCCGGCACCGCCGGCATCACCCGGTGGGCGCGCCGCAGCACGAGCGTGACGTCGATGGGGGCAGTGCCGGCGTGCGGACCGAGGTAGCGCAGCGCGGCGCGCAGCGGGACGGCGCGTGTTGCGGGTGCAGCTTGGTTCATGGTGACTCCTGTCGGTGCGTGTGGCGCGTGGCCTGCCTGCCGTGCGTCATGCGGCCCGCCGTGGTGCGGGCCTTGCGTGGCTTTTCTACCTGCTAGACTTCCCTCTCACCGGAAACACACGAATTGCGTCTACCCACCTTCACAGGGCTGTGCGCGGCGGCATTGCTCAGCGCCGGCAGCGCCCATGGTGCCGACACGGACGTCTCCTACGCCAACTTCGCCTTTGCCAGCGAACTCGGCTCGGGAATCTACGAGCTGCATGGTCATACGCTGCAAGTTTACACGGTGCAGCCGAGCCACTGGCTGCGCGATACCCCGCGCCCGGGCATGCGCCCGGGCATCAAGCTGATCTTCCCGGTGACGGTGGGCTTCTTCAACTACAAGTCCGCGGACCTGGTCCATCTCGAGTTGCCCACGGCCGTCGGTGCCGTGAGCTTCGAGCCGGGCGTGCAGCTGGACTACTGGATGCACGAGGACTGGCACGTGTACCCGTACGTGAAGGGCGGCTTCACCTACAGCTCCACCACCGCGCTGAATGCGCTCATCTACAGCCTGGGGGTGCGCAGCGACGTGCGCTTCAGCCTCTTCGACGGCGCCGGGATGTGGCGCTCGGAGCTGCTGCGCGCCGGCGTGCACTACACGCACGACGGTGTCACCCAGGCCGACGGCACGGTCACCCCGCTCCCCGACGATGCCTTCACGCGCTGGCGCAATGGCGTCGAGCTGCGCCACGTACTCGGGGCGCCCTTCCAGGAACGCCACGCCGAGGTGGGTATCTATGGGTTCATCGATATCTACTCCGACGCACCCTCCGGGCCTGCCAGCGGCATCAGCACGCGCACGGTGCAGTACGAGGGCGGCCTGATGTTCGGGACCAACCCGACCTGGGCGCTGTGGGGCTTGCCGTTGCCCCGGCTGGGCATCGGCTACCGCGCGGCCGGCGCCCTGACCGGCTGGCGCATCGTGTTCGGCGACCCCTTCTGATCCACCCGTTCCTGCGAGCACGCACCCGTCAACGCGCCGACCCGCCAGGCGTTAACATCGCCACCAGCGTGCGCGCGCACGCCCCTTGCGGATGTTCCGCTTCCGAGGCCACGACCATGAAGAAGTCCCTCACCCCCGCCGCCCTCGGCCTGCTCGCCGCCGTGCTCGGCGGGTGCGCCCTGACCGTGAAGTCCGACGTGAACCATGACCTGATCGGCACCGTGCACTGCGGCAGCTACGCATGGGCCGGCACCTTCGGGGGCACCAGTCCCCTGCGCAGCACCATCGCCAACCCGCTGAACGAGGAACGCCTGCGCACGGCCATCGCCGGGCATCTCGGCCCGGGAACGGTGCAGCCGGTCGGCAGCCCCGCGGACTGCCTGGTCGGCTACGGCATCGGCGCCAACTATGTGATCGATGGCGCCTACCCGTACGGCTACGGCTGGGGTTACGGCTGGGGCTGGGGCGGTCCGTACGTGTACCGCGAGGGCATCATCGCGATCGACCTGTACGACGCCAAGAGCCGCCAGCCAATGTGGCACGCCTCGGTCGACCAGAGCCTGGAGGGTGCCGACGGCGGGGAGGCCACCAAGCGCATCAACGAGGCGGTCACGGCGCTCTTCACTAAGTACCCGGGCTGAGCCTATCGGATGATTCCTTGTCCCGCCGGCCGTCAGCGGGGCAAGATCCGCGGGTGGGAAACCCGATCGGCCTGGGCGTCATCTTCGTCAATGTGCTGTGCGAGCAGCTCGGCCTGCCGCTGCCGGCGGTGCCGACGCTGGTCATCGCCGGTGCCATGGCGGCCAACGGCCAGCTGCCCGGCGGGGCGGTGTTCGGGCTGGCCGTGTGTGGCTGCCTGATCGGGGACAGCACCTGGTACGTCGCCGGGCGGCTGTTTGGCGGCCGGGTCATGAAGCTGCTGTGCCGCATCTCCCTCACCCCCGACACCTGCGTCAACGACACCCAGTCGAGCTTCGAGCGCTGGGGCGCCAAGGTGCTCATCGTCGCCAAGTTCATCCCCGGCCTGTCGCTGGTGGCGCCGCCGCTCGCCGGCGCCACGCGCATGAGTGCCGTGCGCTTCGTGGTCTACAGCACCCTGGGCGGCATCCTGTGGGTGGGGGCCTCGCTGCTCGGCGGGGTGCTGCTCAGGCCGCAGATCGAGCAGCTGCTGCCGCACGTCGCCGCCCTCGGTGGCGCGGCCATCGCCGGCGTGCTCGTGCTGCTGGTGTGCTACATCGCCTACAAGTGGTGGCAGCGCTGGCGCTTCTACCGGTTGCTGAACATGGCGCGCATCAGCGTGGACGAGCTGTACCGCTACATGAAGACCGGCATCGCCCCGGTGGTGCTGGACGTGCGCTCGGCCACCGCCCAGGGGCTGGAGCTGCGCCGCATCCCCGGTGCGCTGCACGTGCCGGTGGCGCAGGTGGGCGCGCACATCGGCAAGCTGCCGCGCGACCGCGACATCATCCTCTACTGCACCTGCCCGAACGAGGCCTCCGCTGCGCAGGCGGCGCGGCTGCTCATGAGCCACGGCTTCCGCCGCGTGCGCCCGCTGCGCGGCGGGCTCGAGGCCTGGATCGCCGCCGGCTACGCGGTGGAGGAAGTCCCCGCGCCCGCCCCGGTCGCCAGCGCCGCGCAGGCTGCAGGATCGCTGAGCTGACCCGCTAGTTGGGCTTCAGGCCATAGACGTCCAGCTCGCCGGGCTTGCTGGTCGAGCCGATCACATCGCCGCGATTGTCGCCGCGCGTGCCGATGTAGACCTTGCCATTGGCCACCGTGGGTACGGTGAACTTCACCGCATTGCCGGCGGTGTCTGCCCCGATGGTCGTGCTGTTCCACAGCTGCGTGCCCAGCGCGCTGGCGGAGTAGGCATACAGCTGCGCAGGGCCACAGCCGCCTGACTGCGGCGTGCAGTAGTTGTGGCTGTTGATCGCCCATACGATCCCGTTGCTGCTCGGGCCGCTGGCGGAGATCGACGCCGTGGCACCCGGGAAGCCGAAGGGATTGCTCGACTGCATGGCCAGCGTGGTGTTGAACTTGCGTGCCGCCGGGTCGAACGTGTAGGCCATCATCGGCTCGGAGATCGGCGCCAGGTACAGCGTGTTGTTCCAGAACGCGCCCGTGGCGAAGATACCGCCATTGAGCGGGATCACCTGATAGGCATTGCCATCGCCCGAGCCGCCCAGGTTGTCGCCGTCCAGGACGTACAGCGTGCCATCCTTGCCGCCGCCAACCACGACGTGTGAGGGCGTACCGGTCCCGAGATTGAGCACCAGCGCCGTGCCGCCAGCGCCGAAGTCGCGGTCCAACAGGTTGTCATCGGCCTGGTCCGTGGGCGTGAAGGAGGAGCTGACCGTCAGGGTGCTGGTGCCGGGCTTCAGCTGCAGGAACGAGTCGCCGTAGTCGTTGCTCGTGGCGTCGAAGGGACCATTGCCGGTGATGACGTACATGTTGCCGTTCGAATCGACCGATGGCGCGCCACCGCTCATCCAGATGCCCGCCTCGCCGGCATTGGGCGCAGCGTTAAGCACCGCGGACTGCGTGAAGGTGCCACCGGCATAGCTGTAGCCGAGCACCCAGCCATACCAGGGCGGGGAGTCCTCGTGCGAGGCAAACGCCACCCACACCCTGCCGCTCGCGAGCGCAAGTCCGGCGCGCTGATTCTCCTGGCGTGCGCTGAAGTTCACCGTGCCGCCGCTGCTGGTGGGGTAAGTGGCGGCGATGTTCACCGGAGAGCCGGCTTTGTCTGATCCGGTGGCCAGGTCGATGGCGTGCAGGCGCTGGTAGAAGATCGTCTTGCTGGCGTCCACCGACTTCGAGACCACGTACAGGATGTCCGTCGCCGGATCGATCACCGGCGTGCCGGTCACGCCGACTTCCGGAGAAATGTCCCCGTATCCCTGGCCGACGAGGTTGCCGACGGCCCCGGAGGGCACCGTCGTCTCGGTGCTGCTGCCACCGTGGCTGCCATCGATGAGACTCACTTTCCACAGCTGCTGGCACGGGGCGGCGTCGGCGTCGAAGGCGTACAGGCTGTCGTGCTCGGTAGCGACGAAGACCACGTTGTGGCGCGCCCCGGCGACGGTGAGATTCGCGACCCACAGCGGCTGGGCGTAGACCGCGCCGTCCACCGTGCATGAGAACAGCTTGCCGAACGAGTTGGCGTTCACCGTGCCCGCGCTGAGCGCGTACTCCTGAGCGTTGACGCCAGCCCGCGTCAGGTCGTTGTGGTAGGTGTACACGCCGGCAAGGTCAGTCACCCCCACCGTTATGGCGGCGCTGCGTGAGGTGTCGGTGACGCTGGTCGCGGTGACCGTATAGACACCGGCTGTGGCCGGCGCGGTGAAAGTGACATTCACGCCGCCCATGCTCGCGGCGGGGCTGACCGAGCCGCCTGCCGGGCTTACGCTCCAGGTAACGCCGCCGGGATCATTGGTGCTGGCGGAGAGAGTCAATGTCTGGGTGACGGTAAGTGCCGCACGACGTGGCGTGATATCCACTGCCGTCCCTGCCGGGCTGACAGTGAGGGTGAACGCGGCGCTCTGTGTCTGCACGGGCGAGCCGGAGTCGGCGGCCTTGAACGTGAGCGGCGTCTCCGTCACCGCAACCGTCGGGGTCCCGGATATCACCCCGGTGCTGGCGTTCAACTGCAGCCCTGAGGGCAGGGTCCCCGAGGTCAGCGTCCAGGTGACCGCCCCTGTACCACCACTGCTGGTGAGCGTGGTGCTGTACGGGACGCCCGTCTGCCCGTCCGGCAGCGAAGTGGTGGCGATGCTCAGGGGCACGGCGCTAATGGTCAGTGACAGACTTGCGGTCGCCGAGACCGCGGGGTTGGAGGAATCCGTGACGGAGAATTGCAGCGCGGTCGCGCCGCTGACTGCCGTGGGCATACCGCTGATGACCCCGGTACCGGCATTCAGCGTAAGGCCCGCCGGCAGCGTCCCGCTCTTGAGCGCCCAGGTGTACGGCGCGATGCCACCGGCCGCAGTGAGGGTGGCGCTGTAGTTGCTGCCGATCTGTCCATCAGGCAGGAAGTTGGTCGTGATCTCCAGTCCAAAGGCGACCACGGTGAGCGAAAGATTCGCGCTGCTGCTCTGCGCAGGATTGGCCGAGTCCTTGACCACAAAGCCCAGCACCGCCCCATTCACTGTCACGGTCGGCGTGCCGGAGATCTCACCCGTAGCCGAATTGAGCGTCAGGCCGTCCGGCAATGCGCCACTGGCGAGCGACCAGGTGTAAGGCACGGCGCCACCTGTAGCGGTGAGCGTGGAGCTATAGGGGGTGTTGAGTTGACCGTCCGGGAGCGCCTCGGTAGCCACGGTGAGCGGTGTGGTGGCACCCGAGCCGCCGCTGGCGTTCGAGCAGCTGCCCAGCACCAGCATTAGGCCAAGCAGTGCGAGCAATCCAAAAGACGTGCGTCGGCACAGAAGATTCGCAATCCCAGTCAGCATTGGCTCAAAAAGCTCCCGTTTCCTTCCGGGATCTCACGCGCTGGCGAAGCGCACGGATCCTCCCTGCTTCTTGACTGTATCTTAGCGTGACTCGACGTCCCGTCACCGCCGTCGCAGTACGACGACGGTGACGACATAACCTGACACCATCACAGCGGCCCCATAGCGAGCGGTGATTCCAGCCGAATAGGAACGACCGCAGCGGCCAGGCGCCCGCCTGCTGCGCAATTACTTACACACAGGCACACGAGCACGTCATTTCCCACGTTCCCTGCGGCCACGCCCAGCGGCAGTCTCTATTGGCGCTGTAGGAGATCGACGACCCCCTGCGGCTGGACCGCGGGCGGCGGTTCCGCAGGCGCGGCTGAGGCAGCCGCCGCTCGCGGCTCCACCCGCCCCACGATCTCCTGCCACAGTTGCCGGTAAATACGCGCAGCCTCGCTCGTGGCGGCGCCGGCTGCCAGGGGCGCGCGCCGCACGGTCATGCGCTCGATCTCGCTGCGGTAGGGCACCTCGGTGGCGAGGACGGCGGGGAACTCGAGGCGCGCACTCGCCAGAAGCTCCAGGTGCAGCGAGCGGCGCCGGTCGACCATGGAGAAGAACGGCAGCAGCACCAGGTCGGACCAGCCCTCGCCGGCGACGAACGCGTACAGTTCCCGCAACATGCGGATCGACAGCGGCGAGGGCACCAGCGGCACGATGACGACATCGGCCGCGCGCAGCACGTTCTCCGACAACAGCGAGATGCCTGCCGGGCAATCGAGGAACAGCGCACCGTAGATCTCGCGCAGCGAGCGGCTCATCTTCAGCAGCCGCTCGGTCGGATGGCGCCGTTCCGCCAGCTGCACCGCGAAGTTGCGGTAGGAGAAATCCGCCGGCAGCAGGTCCAGCCCGGG
Source organism: uncultured Pseudomonadota bacterium (assembly GCA_963741745.1). Classification (GTDB taxonomy): domain Bacteria; phylum Pseudomonadota; class Gammaproteobacteria; order Steroidobacterales; family Steroidobacteraceae; genus 13-2-20CM-66-19. Next base: position 220,916 of record CAVUJF010000003.1, read on the forward strand.
ATAGCCGGTCGGGACGATGAGTTCCGGCAGCTGGCGCTTGCCGGCGACGAGCTTCTTGGCCGAGGCGTGCTGCTGGGGTTCGCCGCGCAGCACGTAGGTCGCCCCACCCTGCGAATCCAGGTCCCACAGGAGCGTGCGCGTCCCGGCCGCGGCGCACAGGTACGCAAGGTTCACCGCGGTGGTGGTCTTGCCGACGCCACCCTTGATGTTGGTTACCGCGTAGATCTTCACCGCCCGGGAGCATACGCCCCGCGGCGGCGGCGGAGAACCGCTGCCGTGGCTAA
>CAVUJF010000004.1:0-18763 GCA_963741745.1 uncultured Pseudomonadota bacterium
CGACCTGGACCAACCCGTTCACGAGCCCGCTGCTGTCGGATACGGTCAACCCGCGCGAGAGCCGCACCTACGACGGTCTGACCCTGCGCGCCGAGCACTCGTTCTTGTTCGGCGACCTGACCTCGATCAGTGCCTACCGCCACTTCAATACCTTCAATCGCGAAGAGCAGGACGGCACCAACCGCATCTACCTGTACTTCGATGACGTGAACATCGAGCAGAACAAGAGCTTCTCGCAGGGCTCACCTGGGGCGCCGCCGCGCTCGCCGACTGGGTCGGGGTCGTGAGCTACTTGTATGGCGGTAAGAACAGGACGGCCCAGGTGAACCTGTACACCGACAGCATCGACACGCTGCTCAGCCAGACGCGGATCCGTTCCCGGCGGCGTCTACGGTGCCGATGACCCAGGCGGCCGCGCAGTTCGGTATCCCGATCTGGCTGGCTGCGGTTTGCCGTCGAGCAGAGGAACATCTACAACCATGGCCACTCGCGCGCGATCGCCGCTTAGGCGACGTAATATAACAAGCGCTGGGGCCTCACTGGAACCTGACCACCGGCATCCGCTTCACGCACGATGAGAAGGACTTTCAGCTGGTACAACCCAACACACACCGCCGCTGAGCTTGATGCGAATCTTGCGGCCCCTGCAGCGCCTCCAATCAATTTCCCGCTGCCGCCGTTCCCGTCACGCAGAACATCGCCTTCAACTACGCCGCCCTCGCTCAATCCGCCGCTCGGCACCAACGACAGCTGGAGCAACACCAGCCCGCGCGTGGTGCTCGACTACAAGCCGCAGGCCGGCCTTATGTACTACCTCTCCTACGGCAAGGGCTACAGGCCGGCGGCTACAACGCGCTGCTGCCGGGGCCGAAGTACAACCCCGAGCACATGAACAACTACGAGCTGGGGGTGAAGAGTGAGCTGTTCGACCGCCGCCTGCTGGTGAATGCCTCGGCGTACTACTACGACTACACCAACCTGCAGAACCTGAAGCTGGTCAACCCGGACGGGCAGATCCCGCGGTACCAGGTGACCATCAGCGACGTGCACGCCTGGGGCGTGGACTTTGAGACGCACTGGCAGGCCACCGATGCGCTGCGGATGAATTCATCGCCGCCTACATCGATTCGACCTACAAGGACTACACCGCGCCCGATGGCACCGTGCTCAATGGCCAGGCGACCGGTGAGCCGCGTGGTGACTGGCCGGCGGCATCGACTACGTGATCCGTGACGTCGCCGGGGGAGATGTCGACTTCACGCTGCAGGATGCCTACCGCGGGCCCGGGCGCTGCGATGCCGACTCGCAGGCCAACGGCGCTCCTGCAGATCCCGGCGTTCCGCACCGACGAGGCCACCAACCTCACCGACATGCGCTGGTGGTCAGCCACTCGCGGGTGCCGGTTTCGGTTGCCGTGTATGCCAATAACCTGTTTGATAAGCAGTACGTGACGGGCGTCGGCACGATCAGCCTGCAGACCCTGGGAACGCCCTTCACCAACATCACCGCGCCCAGGTTCTGGGGCGTGGAGGTGGGCGCGCACTTCTAGACGGGCAGGCGAGGAGCGCTCAGTGAACGCACGAGCCGATGGCAGCGCGACCCCCATGGTCGCCAATGGCGGCGTGCGCAGCTGCAGGCCGCGCTGGACCTGCAGCGCCAGGCCTGCGCCCGCGACCCGGTGCCCGGTTACCGGCAGCGGCTCGCCGACCTGCGCACGCTCGCGCGCTTCGTGCGCGAGAACCGCGATGCGATGGTCGCGGCGGTCAACGCGGACTACGGCTGCCGCTCCCGGCACGAGACGCTCCTGGGGGAGATCGTGCCGTGTGGATGGCATCGAGTACACGCGCCATCACCTGCGCTCGTGGATGCGCCGCCAGCGTCGCGGCGTGGACCTGCTGCTGTTCCCGGGGGCGCGCAACCGCGTCATCCCCCAGCCCTGGGGGTGGTCGGGATGATCGTGCCGTGGAACTTCCCGATCAATCTCACCTTCCTTGCGCTGACCTCGGTGTTCGCCGCCGGCAACCGCGCCATGGTGAAGCTGTCGGAGAACTCCCGGCACTTCGCGGCCCTGATGATCGAGCGGCTGCCGCGCTACTTTCCGCCCGAGAAGCTCACCGTGTTCGACGAGACCGGCGGCGTGGGCGTGGAGTTCTCGCAGCTGCAGTTCGATCACCTGCTGTTCACCGGCTCCACGCAGACCGGCCGCAGCGTCATGGCGGCCGCGGCGGCGAATCTGGTGCCGGTGACACTGGAACTGGGGGGCAAGTCACCGGCGCTGCTGTGCGATGACTTCCCGGTGCGCAGCGCCGCCGAGCGCATCCTGTTCGTCAAGCTGATGAACGCCGGCCAGATCTGCACCACGGTCGACTACCTGCTGATGCCCCAGGCGAAGGTTGCCGAGTTCGTCAGCTGTGCGCGCGAGATCACCGTGCGGCGCTACCCGCAGCTCACCAGCCCGGACTTCACCTCGATCATCGATGCCAGGGCCTTCGCGCGCATCACCCATGCGCTGGAGGATGCGCGCGCGCGCGGGGCGACGCTGGTGCAGCTGATCCCTGGGCCGCCCTGGGACGAGGCCACCCGCAAGGTAAGCCCGCACCTGGTGCTCAATCCCCCGCAGGACTGCGAGCTGCTCAAGCGCGAGATCTTCGGGCCGGTGCTGCCGATCATCGGCTACGCGCAGCTGCCCGAGGCGGTGGCCTACATCAACGAGCGGCCGCGGCCGCTGGCGTTCTACCCCTTCAGCCGCTCGCGCAGGACGATCGAGGCGCTGCTGCAGGGGGTGATGTCGGGTGGGGTTTCGGTGAATGATGCGCTCTGGCATGTCGGCCAGCATGACCTGCCTTTTGGCGGAGTGGGGGCGAGCGGCATGGGGCACTATCACGGCCGCGAGGGCTTCAACACCTTCTCGAAGCTGCGGCCGGTGTTCTACCAGGCGCCGCTGAGCGGCATGCGTGCGCTGTGGCCGCCGTTTGGCGCGCTGGCAGATACCGTGCTGGATTTCCTGACGCGCTAGGGGCGCGCCTTCAGCTCAGTCTGGCGGCCTTGACGCGATCCTCGATGCGGCGGTCCGGGATCAGCCACATCAGTGCCACGGCGATGTAGGCGGCGATCGCCAGCCACGGACGGAAGAATGCGGCGGTGAATCCCACCGCGTAGAGCAGCAGCGAGAGCTTGCCCTTCACGTCGTTCCCCAGCGCCTTGGCCAGTTTCGACTGCGCGCCGCCGTTGGCGGCAATCAGCTGGCGCTGCAGGATCACGTAGCCCACCGCCGCCCCGGCCAGCACCAGCCCGTAGGCGGCCACGGGGGCGGTGGTGAAGCCGCTCTCATCGATCCAGCGGATCACGAAGGGCACCAGCGTCAGCCAGAACAGCAGGTTGAGGTTGGCCCACAGCACCGCGCCATTCACCTTTTCAGCCGCGTGCAGCATGTGGTGGTGGTTGTTCCAGAAGATCCCGACGTTCACGTAGCTGAGCACGTAGGCGAGCAGCACCGGGCTCTGCGCCTTGAGGGAGGCTAAGTCCGCCCCGTGAGGCACGTGCAGTTCGAGCACCATGATGGTGATGACGATGGCGATGACGCCGTCGGTGAAGGCTTCGAGCCGGGTGGAATTCATGCGCGGATCCTAGCGTGTGTTGGGCCTGGTAAACCATTGTTTATCAGGCAGATACCCGGCGCGCGGCAGCCGGCCGCCGCGCCCCTCCGGTTTGGGTAGGCCCGGCGCCGGGTTGCGGTGCTAGGCTGCGGCTGCCTCAAGGCTTCAGGAACCGGTGTGAGCGAGAGCGAAGTCGTCCCGCGCGAGCTGACGCAGCAGCGACTCAACAAAGGCTATGCGTTGATTGCCGGCTACCGCCGCGACCAGAGCGCCAGCGTGGCCGACATGCTCGAGGCACGTGCGGCCGATGCCGGCGCGCGGCCGTTCATGCACTTCGAGGGCCGCTCGCTCACCTTCACGCAGCTGAACGAGGGCGCGAACCGCATCGCGCACGCGGCACTTTCCCTGGGACTCAAGGGCGGCGACGTGGTGGCCCTGATGATGGACAACTGTCCCGAGTTCCCGATGGTCTGGCTCGGCCTGGCCAAGGTGGGCATCGTCACCGCGCTCCTCAACACTTCCGCGCGTGGCCGCATCCTCAAGCATGCCCTCGACCAGACGGCCGCGTGCGCGCTGGTCTACGGACCCGAGTGCGCGGACCGGGTGGCCTCGCTCAGCGCGCCGGAACTGCCGCCGCGGGTGCTGGAGTTTGCCCAGCCCGGTGCCGCCCCGGCCGCGGTCCCCGTTCCCGGCAGCCGTTCGCTGAATGCCGCGATGGCGGCGACCAGTGCGGCGGATCCGGCGCCCGCGCACCGCGCCCACGTGCACCTGGGCGATCCCTTGTACTACATCTTCACCTCGGGCACGACGGGGCTGCCCAAGGCCGCCCTCATGAGCCACCTGCGCTTCCTCAACGCCGGCGGCGTCATCGCGGGACTGCTGGAGCTCAGGGCCGGAGACGTGTTCTACAACGTGCTGCCGCTGTACCACGGCGCCGGCGGCATGGTGGTCATCTCGGTCGCCCTGCACCTGGGGATCCCGATCGTGCAGCGGCGCCGCTTCAGCGCCAGTGAGTTCTGGAGCGACGTGCGCACGCACCGGGTCACCGCCTGGTACTACATCGGTGAGCTGTGCCGCTACCTGCTGAACCAGCCGCCGCGCGCGGACGACCGCGCGCACACGCTGCGGCGCATGAGCGGCGCGGGGCTCAAGGCCGAGATCTGGGGCGAGTTCGTGCGCCGCTTCGGCATCGAGCGCGTGTGTGAGGGCTTAGGTTCCACCGAGGCCAACTACGGCATCACCAACGTGGACAACAGGATCGGTTCGGTCGGGCGGCTGCCCTACCCGGAGCGCAGCAACATCCGCGTGGTGCGCTATGACATCGATAGCGGGACCCACCCGCGCAGTGCCGACGGCAGCCTCATCCTGTGCCGGCCGGGGGAGGCCGGGGAACTGGTCGCCGAGATCCTCGACGGGCCGACCGCGGCCGGCTTCTTCGAAGGCTACACCTCGGCCGAGGCGACCGAAGCGAAGATCCTGCGCAACGCCTTCCGCCCGGGCGACCGCTGGATGCGCTCGGGCGATCTGGTGCGCTACGACACGGATGACTACTACTACTTCGTCGACCGGGTGGGCGATACCTACCGCTGGAAGGGCGAGAACGTCGCGACCGACGAGGTCGCCGCGGCGCTGGCGCGCTTTCCCGGACCCGCCGTGGTGAATGTCTACGGGGTGCGGGTGACCGGCGCCGAGGGCAGGGCGGGGATGGTCGCCCTGACCTACACCGAGCCTGCGAGCTTTGAGCCGCGGGCTTTCCACGAATTCGCCGTCGCGCGCCTGGCCGACTACGCCATGCCGCTGTTCGTGCGCATCTCCAGGGACGCTGAGCTCACCACGACGTTCAAGCTGCGCAAGATCGACCTGCAGCGCGCCGGCTACGACCCCGGACGCACCCAGGATCCGCTGTACGTGCGCGATGCGCGTGCCGGGACCTACCTGCCGGTGAGCGCGGCGAGCCTTGCCGCGCTGGAAATCGCGCCCTTTGCCGGGGACTAGCCGTGCACGTCGCATACACCGAGGCGCAGCAGGCCCTGCGTGCCGAGTTCCGCAGCTACCTTGCGCAGCTGATGACCCCCGAGGCACGCGAGGCGACCCGCAGTCGCGAGAGCGGGCCTGCCTTCCGCGCCTTGCTCAGGCGCATGGGCGCCGATGGCTGGCTCACCCCGGGGTGGCCGCCGGAATACGGCGGCCGGGGCCTGGACCCGCTCGCACAGAAGATCGTGCTCGAGGAATTGTGGCTCGCGGAGGCCCCGTTCCCCTTCGTCACCGTCAACACCATAGGACCGGCGCTCATCCGGCGCGGCACCGAGGCCCAGAAGCGGCAGCTCCTGCCGCGCATCGCCGCCGGGGAACTGAACTTCGCCGTCGGCTACACCGAGCCGCAGGCGGGCACCGACCTGGCGGCGCTGAAGACCCGCGCCGTACGCGACGGGGACTCCTTCGTCATCAACGGGCAGAAGGTCTTCACCAGCGGCGCCGAGGGGGCGGACTACATCTGGCTCGCCGCGCGCACCGATGAGAACGCCGGTCACCGCGGCATCTCCATCATCATGGTGGACACGAACCTGCCGGGGTTTTCGCTCACGCCCATCCACACCGTGGGCGGCATCCGCACCAACGTGACCTTCTACAATGACGTGCGTGTGCCGGTGTCCATGCTGGTCGGGGAACTCAACGGGGGCTGGCAGCTGATCACCGAGCAGCTGAACCACGAGCGCGTGGGACTGGCGGCGCTGGCCTATGGCGCGCAGGGGTGCTTCGATGACACCCTGGCCTGGGCGCGCGCCACCCCCGGTGCGGGCGGCCGGGTGATCGATGCGCCGTGGGTGCAGGGGGCCTTCGCCGAGTGCTACGCACTGCTGCAGGCGTATGCGGTGCTGGGAAACCGCGTGGCCTGGGAAGTGGCGCAGGGGGAGACGCGGGCGCAGCTGGCCAGTGCCTGCAAAGTGTTCAGTACCGAGAGCTATATCCGCGTGCTACGACTCTTGCTCGAAGTGACCGGTGCCGCGGGCCTGCTCCAGCCCGATGCGCCCGGCGCGATCCTCCAGGGGCGCCTGGAGAACGAGTACCGGCGCTGCCAGATCAACACCTTCGGGGGCGGGGCCACCGAGATCCTGCGCGACATGGTCGCGCAGATGGGCCTGGGTTTGCCGCGGGCGGGCGGCCGATGAGCGCCCCGGCCGCCCCCGACTGGCTGCTGCAGCTGCGCGCCCAGCAGGGCGCGCTCGCCGCCCCGGCGCGCACCGCGGCCGATCCGGTCAACCTGCCCATGATCCGCCGCTGGTGCGCGGCGATGGGGGAGCGCAATCCGGCCTATCTCGATGAGCACTCGCCCGCGGCGCGCGCCCAGGGCGGCATCGTGGCACCCCCGGCGATGCTGGAGGTGTGGACCATGCGCGGCTTCACCCCCGATGGCTCCGGCGGTCATGCGAATAACCTGCTCGGGATCGACCCGATGGATGCGGCAGGCTTCACGGCGGTGGTGGCCACGAACCTCGTCCAGGAGTACCCGCGTTACCTGCGCCCCGGCGACCTGGTCACCCAGAAGGTGACCTTCGCCGGGATCTCGGACCAGAAGAACACCGCCCTCGGCACGGGCCATTTTCTTGACTACCGCTACGAGTTCACCGACCAGCGCGGCGAGGTGGTCGGGCGCATGCATTTCCGCATCCTCAAGTACCGCCCCACCCAGGTCGGTGCGCCCATGGCGGCGGTGCCGGCCAGGCCGCCGCACCCGCGGCCCTCGATCACCGCCGACAGCGCCTTCTTCTGGGAGGGCCTGAAGCAGCGGCGCCTGCTGATCCGCCAGTGCACGCAGTGCCGCCACCTGCACCACCCGCCCGGGCCGATGTGCCCGGAGTGCCACTCCTACGAATGGTCCGCCCGCGAGTGCAGCGGCCGCGGCACCATCCACAGCTTCGTCATCGTGCACCAGCCGCAGCTGCCCGGTTTCACCTATCCGTTGCCGGTGGCGCTGATCGAGCTGGAGGAGGGCGTGCGCGTGGTGTCCAACCTCTGCGGCATCGCCGCCGAGCGGGTGCGCATCGGCATGCCGGTGGCGGTGGAGTTCAACGAGGTCGAGCCCGGCTACGTGCTGTACGCCTTTCACGAGCGCGCGGGGAGCTGAGGTGGACTTCAGCTACACCCAGGAGCAGAGGGACCTGCGGGACACCGCCGCACGCATGCTCACGCAGCGCTTCACCGACGAGTTCCGCAAGACCTTCAGCCGCGGCAGCGAGGCTTTTGATGCCCCGCTGTGGTCCGCCTTCGCCTCCGCCGGCCTGCTGGGGGCTGCCATCGGCACCGGCTGCGGCGGCTCGGGACTGGGGCTGACCGAGCTGTGCCTGATGCTCGAGGAGCAGGGACGCACGCTGGCGGTCATTCCGTTGCTGGAGACGCTGGTGCTGGGAGCCATGCCGCTCGAGCGCTTCGGCCGTGCCCACCACCGCGAGCTGCTGCGCCAGGTGGCCGATGGCACCCTGATCCTCACCGCGGCGCTGGAGGAGCCGGGCAGCACGGATCTTGAGTGGCTGCAGACGCGCGCCGAGCCTTCCGGCGCGGGCTTTCGCCTCTCGGGCGTGAAGACCTGCGTGCCTTATGCGCAGCAGGCCGGCTATCTCTTGGTGCCGGCGCTCGCGCACGGTGAGCGGCGGGTGTTCGTGGTGCCGCGCGCGGCGCGCGGGCTTGCGATCCAGGCACAGCGCGGCACGAGCTCCACGCCGCAGGGCCTGGTCAGGCTGACCGATGTTCAGGTGCCGGCAGCAGACGCACTCGGCAGCGACGGCGACGGCGATGTTGCCGGATGGCTGCTCGAGCGCGGCCGCGTCGGTGTCTGCGCGCTGCAGCTGGGTGTTGCCCAGGAGTCCCTGCGCCGCGGCGTCGCCTACACCAGCGAGCGCGTGCAGTTCGGGCGGCCGCTCGGCAGCTTCCAGGCCGTGCAGCATCGCCTGGCCGACTGTTACATCGACATCGAGGCGCTGCGCTCGGCGTACCTGCGCGCGGTATGGGCGCTGGATGCGCAGGTGCCGGCAGCCGCCGAGGTGCTCGCGGCCAAGTGGTGGTCGGCCCAGTGCGGGCACCGCGTCACGCACGCCGTGCAGCATGTCCACGGTGGGCTGGGTGCGGACATCGAGTATCCCGTGCACGCCTTCTTCCTGCGTGCCAAGGAACTGGAACTCTCACTGGGCGGGGCGCAGCTGAGCCTGGCCGCCATCGGCCGCGAGCTGCGCACAGGCGCGGTCCGGCCCTTCACCTGAAGCCTTGGCACCGAAAGCGCACATGAGCCCCGTCAGCTTTGAACACGCGAACACCGGTGACACGCTGCCGCCCTTGACCGTGCGGGTGTCCGCCTCGGTGATCGTCGCCGGGGCCACGGCCAGCGGTGACTTCGAGGTCGTGCACCATGACGTCCGCGGGGCCCAGGCGCGCGGCACCCCCGACATCTTCATGAACATCCTCACCACCAACGGCTACGTGCAGCGCTTCGTGAACGACTGGCTTGCCCCCGCAGGCAGCATCCGCTCGGTCGAGATCCGCCTGGGGGTCCCCACCTTCTCCGGGGACACCCTCACCTTCACCGGCGTGGTGCAGCAGAAGAATGCCGCCGAGCGCACGCTCGACATCGCGGTCACAGGCACCAACAGCATCGGCCAGCACGTGGCCGCCACCGTGCGGGTGGCACTGCCGTGAAGCACCCGCTGCGCGACCAGGCGGCCGTGGTCGGCATCGGTGCGACCGAGTTCTCCAAGGACTCCGGCCGCAGCGAGCTGAAGCTCGCGGTGGAGGCGGTCGCCGCGGCCGTCGCGGACGCGGGGCTTAAGCTTGCCGACGTCGATGGCCTGTGCACCTACGCGATGGACAAGAGCCCGGAGATCGAGGTGTTCCGCAACATCGGCGGCCGGGAGCTGAAGTTCTTCAGCCGCATCGACTACGGCGGCGGGGCGGCCTGCGCGCCCCTGCTGCAGGCGGCGATGGCCGTGCATGCCGGCGTCGCGGAAGTCATCGTCTGCTACCGCGCGCTGAACGAGCGCTCCGGGTATCGCTTCGGCCAGGCCTTCGTCCCGCCCCCCATGCCCAACGCGGAGAGCGCCAACTGGGGATGGACCGTGCCCTTCGGCCTGGCGACCCCGGCCTCCTGGGTGGCGCTGGCCGCGCGGCGCTACATGCATGATTTCGGCGCCACCAGCGAGGACTTCGGGCGGGTGTCGGTGGCCTGCCGCCGCCATGCCGCGGTCAACCCGCACGCCTGGTTCTACCAGAAGCCGATCACCCTCGCCCAGCACCAGGCCTCGCGCTTCATCGTCGAACCGCTGCGCCTGCTCGACTGCTGCCAGGAGAGCGACGGGGCGGTGGCGATCGTGGTCACGCGCGCGGACCGTGCGCGCCACCTGCGCCAGCGGCCGGCGCTGATCCGTGCGGCGGCCCAGGGGGCCACCGATGACCAGATGAACATGACGAGCTTCTACCGCAAGGACATCTCGGCACTGTCGGAGATCGCGCTCGTGGCGCGGCAGCTGTATGCGATGGGCGGGCTGGGGCCTGAGGACCTGCAGACCGCGGTGCTCTACGACCACTTCACGCCGTTCGTCCTGCCACAGCTGGAGGCCTTCGGCTTCTGTGCGCGCGGGGAGGCGAAGGATTTCATCCGCGATGGCAACATCGAGATCGGCGGCGCGCTGCCGGTCAACACGCACGGCGGCCAGCTGGGCGAGGCCTACATCCACGGGCTGAACGGCGTCGCCGAGGCGGTGCGCCAGGTGCGCGGCACTTCCGTGAACCAGGTGCCGGAGGTTGAGAACGTGCTGGTGACGGCCGGTACGGGCGTGCCGACCAGCGGCGCGATACTCTCCGCCGCCAGCTAGCACGCCACGATCCCGCCGGCCGCGCCGCCGGCAGGCGCTCGCCCCCGCGCGCGTTGGTTTATGATGCCCCCATGCTTGACCCTGCCATAGGCGCGCTGCTCGCCGGTGTGTTCGCGCTGCTGTTCGCAGCCGCGGCGGCGCAGAAGCTGCGCGCGCCGGCACACTTCGCCGAGGTGTTCGCCGCCTACCGCCTGCTGCCGCCCGCGGCGGCGCGCCTTGCCCTGCTGGTGCCCGTGCTGGAGGGCCTGGTGGCCGGCGGGCTGCTCGTGGCCCCGACGCGCAGGGGCGCCGCCTGCGCCGGCGCCCTTCTGCTGGCTGTCTACGCGGCGGCCATCGCCATCAACCTCAGGCGCGGACGCCTGGACCTGGCCTGCGGCTGTGGGGGCGCGAATGAGCGCAGCCCGATCGCCCCCTGGATGGTGGCGCGCAACCTGCTGCTCGCCGTGGCGCTGCTGCTGCTGGTGCGGCCGTGGCTGTCGCGACCCTGGTCCGCCGCGGACGCGCTGACGGTTGTGGGCGGGATCAGCGTCGCGGCGCTGCTCTACGCCAGCCTCGACCGGCTGCTGTCACGCATCGCGCCCCAGGGTGCACGCCTGACGGGGGCGGCATGAACCCGCTGGTCATTTCCAACATCGTGCTGTGGGTGCTGGTCCTGGTGCTCGCCGCAGTGCTGCTGGCGGTGGTGCGCCAGCTGGGCGTGCTGCACGAGCGCATCACGCCGGCCGGGGCGCTGATGCTCAACCGCGGGCTCACCGTGGGCGAGGCGGCGCCGCAGCTGGAAGTGGTGGACCTTGCCGGCCGGCCGCTGCACGTCGGCGCCAAGCGCGCCGACGGGCGCAGCACGCTGCTGCTGTTCGTCTCCCCGACCTGTCCGGTGTGCAAGACGCTGCTGCCGGCGGTGAAGTCCAGCCGCAAGGACGAGCGCGGCTGGATGGACCTGATCCTGGCCAGTGACGGCGATGTCACCGAGCAGCGGGCCTTCGTGCGCGCCCAGGGGCTCGAGGCCATTCCCTACGTCGTCTCGGCCGCGCTCGGACTGGCCTACCAGGTCAGCCGGCTGCCGTTCGCGGCGCTGCTGGATGAGAACGGCGTGCTGCGCGCGCGCGGCCTGGTCAATTCACGCGAGCACCTGGAGAGCCTGTTCGAGGCCAAGCGCCTCGGGGTGGCTTCGCTGCAGGAATACTTCTCCGGCGCCGCCTAACAGGCTGCGCAGTGCCCATGGAAGATCCGCTGACGCTGGACCCGGGGTTCCTGGCCGTGATAGGCGACTACGAGGCCCGCGCCCAGCGCGAGGATGCCCTGATCGGCTCGTTGAGCGAGCCGGAAATGAGGCGGCGCCGGGACGAGCTGCTGCTGCCGGTGGGTCGCCCGGCCGCCGTGCTCTTGAACCTGCTGATCAAGGAGAGCAAGGCAACACGCATCCTCGAGGTCGGCAGCTCCTACGGCTACTCCACCCAGTGGCTGGCCGAGGGCGCGCGGGCGGTGGGCGGCAAGGTCACCTCCCTCGAGCTGCGGGCGACGAAGGCCGAGTACGCCACGGCACAGCTGCAACGGGCCGGTCTTGCCGGGCGGGTGGAATTTCTCATCGGCGACGCGCTCGCCTCCCTCAGGCTGCTCCCCGGTCCCTTCGACTTCGTGCTCATCGACCTGTGGAAGGACCAGTACGTGCCGGTATGGGAGCTGCTGCAGGGCAAGCTCGCCCCCGGCGCGCTCGTGGTCGCGGACAACATGATCAGCCCGGCCAGCGCCCAGCCCGAGGTGCGTGCCTACCGCGAGCGCGTGCGCGCCACCGCCCACATCAGCTCGGTGCTGCTGTGCGTCGGCAATGGCCTGGAGCTCAGCCGCTATCGGTGAGGGCGATCTCGACCCGCTTGTTGTGCTTGCCCTCGCTGCGGATGCGCAGCACGCGGATGCCACCGATCTCGGCGATGTTGGCGACGTGTGTGCCGCCGCAGGGCTGCAGGTCGATGCCCGGGATCTTAAGCAGGCGCACCCGGCCCGCCCCGCGCGGCGGCTGCACGCTCATGGTCTTGACCAGGTCCGGCTGCGCGTCCAGCTCCTCATCGGTAATCCACACCGTCGTCGTCTGCACGGCACGCCGGATCAGCGCATTGGTCTCGCGCGCGATGTGCTCGGCGTTGAGCAGGCTGAGCTCGATGTCGAAATCCAGCCGCGCCTTGTCGGGCACGATGTTGCCCCCGGTCACCGGGGCGGTGATCACGCAGGACATCAGGTGCAGCGCGGTATGCAGGCGCATCAGCTTGTGGCGCCGTGCCCAGTCAAGCTCCACGCGCACCGCATCACCGGGCTGGAGCGCTGCAGCGGCCGGGGCCGGCACGTGCATGACCTGGTCGGCGCTCTCGCCCTTGCGCGTATCGATGATCTCGATGCGCTCGCCGGATGCACTCCACAGGCTGCCGGTGTCACCGGCCTGGCCGCCACCCATCGGGTAGAAGACCGTGCGGTCGAGCTCGATGCCGCGTTCGCCCACGGCGAGCACGGTGGCGGTGGCGCTCTTGAGGTAGGCGTCGTTGCGGAACAGGAGTTCGGTTGTCATGCTGCTGGTGAGCGGTCAAGTGAATCTGGCGTGGTATGGCTAAGTACGACTTCCGCCTCCTGAACGTCTTCACCCAGGGGCGCAGCACCTTCAGCGGCAATCCGCTGTGCGTGTTCGAGCGCGCCCAGGGACTGGACAGCGCTAGGATGCAGGCGCTCGCCCTGCAGTTCAATCTGTCCGAGACCACCTTCATCCTCCCATCCGAGCGCGCCAGCGCCCGCGTGCGCATCTTCACGCCCGCCTACGAGATGCCCTTCGCCGGGCACCCGACGCTGGGCACCGCCCATGTCTGCCGCGCCCTGGGGCTCGGGGGTGATCGCATCACGCTCGAGCTGCCGGCCGGGGTGATCCCGGTGCGCGCGGTCGGCGACCGCTGGACGCTGCAGGCCAACGAGCCGACCTGGCGGGAGGTGCTCGAGCCGCGCTTCACGCTGGCGGCAATGCTCGGGGTGGACAAGGCGGACATCGGCGAGCGGCCGCTGTGGGTGAACGTCGGCACCGAGCAGCTGATCGTGCCCCTGACCAGCGAGGCGGCGGTGCGCGGCATCCGCGTGCGCGGCGACCTGCTGTCGCAGATGGCCAGCGCCCAGGGACAAAGCGCCGTCTACGTGTTCACGCCGGTCGGGGCGGGCCTCCTGGCGCGGTTCGTGTTCCCGATTGGCACCAGCGTGCTGGAGGACCCGGCCACCGGGTCTGCGACCGCGAACCTCGGGGGCTGGTACCTGGCGACCGGTCACACGCTGCCGTGCGAGTTCGAGATCGCGCAGGGCGAGCACATCGGCCGGCCCTCGTCGCTGCGCCTGCGGGTCGATGCCGAGCGCAGGATCCTGGTCAGCGGGGAAGTGCTCGAGATCGGCCGCGGTTCGCTGACTATCTAGTCAGCTCACCACAGCGCCACGCGCTCTGCCGGGGCCAGGTACAGCGCATCCCCGGGCCGTACCTGCGCAAAGGCGGCGTACCAGCCCGCATCGTTGCGCACCACCCCGTTGACCCGGTAGGCCGAGGGGCTGTGCTCGTCCGAGAGTGCGATGCGCCGCGCCAGCCCGTCGCTCCAGATCTCCCGCCAGCTCTGGCCGTAGGCGATGTAGAAGCGCTGGTCGCCGCTGAAGCCGCTGAGCACCGGCGCCGGCTTGCCGCCCAGGGCCAGGTGATAGGCCTTGTTGGCGATCACCACGCCGGCCAGGTCCGCGATGTTCTCCCCGAGGGTGAGCGTGCCATTGACGTGCAGCCCCGGCAGCGCCTCGTAGCGGTCGTACTGCAGCGCCAGCTGCCGGGTGCGGGCATCGAAGTTGCGCCGGTCCTCGGCCGTCCACCAGTTGCGCAGGCGACCGGCGGCGTCGTACTTGCTGCCCTGGTCGTCGAAGGCGTGGCTCATCTCGTGGCCGATGGTCGCACCGATCGCGCCGTAGTTGGCCGCATCATCGGCGTTGGGGTCGAAGTAGGGCGGCTGCAGGACCCCGGCCGGGAAGGCAATCTCGTTCAGGCTCGGGTCGTAGTAGGCGTTGTTGGTGGGGGCGGTCATGTACCACTCACTGCGGTCCACGGGCGCATCGAGCCTGGCAAGCTGGCGGTTCCAGTCGAAGGCCTCCGCACTGTGGATGTCGGCGACCAGCTCGCCGGCGCGAATGGTGAGTGCGGAGTAGTCGCGCCAGGTGTCCGGGTAGCCGATCTTCAGCTGGAAAGAATGCACCTTCTCCAGCGCCTTCTGGCGCGTTGCCGGGGTCATCCACGAGAGCGACTGGATGTCGTTCTCGTAGGCCTTCATCAGGTTGGCGACCAGCGTGCGGCTGCGCGCCTTGGCCTCCGGCGGGAAGTAGGCGGCGCAGTAGAGCTTGCCGAGGGCCTCGCCCATCTCCTGGTCCAGCATGCGGATCGCACGCAGCTCCCGCGGCAGCGGCTGCTTCTGGCCCGACAGCACGGTGCCGTAGAAGGCGAAGTCCGTGCCATCCACCTGGCGGGGCAGGTACGCGGCGTGCTTGTGCAGGAAGTGCACCGTGAGGTAGTCACGCCACACCGCGACCGGTGTGGCGGCGAACACCGCCGCCAGTTTCGGGAAGGCGGACTTCTCGCCCACGTCCACCTGACGTTCGCCGTGGGGCGCGCGCAGCGGAATCCCCTGGGCGCCGAGGAAGGCGCTCCAGGGGAACTGCGGCGCAAGCTGCGCCAGTTGCCCCAGGGTCATCGGGTTGTAGGTCTTGTCCGCCTCACGCCGCTCGGCTGCCGACCAGTGCGCCTGCGCGATGCGCGACTCCAGGGTGAAGACCGCGGCGGCACGCGCGGGGTCGCTGATGCCGGCGATGCCGAGCATCTCCCCCAGGTACTTCTTATAGGCCTCGCGCGTGGCGGCCACCTCCTTGTCGGCGCTCAAGTAGTAGTCGCGGTCGGGCATCCCCAAGCCCGACTGCATGAGGCGCACCACGTAGACGGCCGGGTTGGCCTGGTCGATCATGATGTGCGCGGAGAACGGCCCATAGGTGCCCGTGGGCGGGTTACCCATGAAGGCGGCGACCTCGGCCGGGGTGTGCAGGGCGCCGATGCGCTCCAGGTCGGCCCGCACGGGGGCCAGTCCGGCCGCCTCGATCCCCTGGATGTCGATATAGGCGCCGTACAGGTCGCGCAGCTTGCGCTCCTCGGCGGTGAGCGAACTGTCCGGCCGGGCGCGCAAGGCCTCGACAATGCGCTTCAGCTTCGACTCGTTCCCCTGGTCGACCTCGAGGTTCACGCCGGCCACCCGGCGGTCCGCCGGGATGACCGCATTCTTCAGCCAGGCCCCGTTGACGTAGCGGAAGAAGTCCGTGCCCGGTGGCACGCGGGTGTCCATGTAGGTGAGGGTGACGCCCCAGGGCCCGAACACCGGCGTGCCGGCGGCGAAGGCGACGGTGACCAGGGCGGCAGCGGCCAGGGTGGCCGCGATCGGATACTTCATCCGCGAATGTTCACTGAAAGTGCGCCGCGGCGCCACAGCACACCCGGCCCGCGCGGTGGCATCACAGGCCGCGCACCAGGCGACCGGGATTGAAGATGCCGCGCGGGTCGAAGCGCTGCTTCAGGCGCCGGTGCAGCGCCAGGGTGGTGGCAGACAACGGATGGAAGCGCCCCTGCACGGCAGGGCCGCGCCAGCACAGCGCCGTTCCCCCGACTGCGGCGGCGGCCGCCCGGTAGTCGGGGCCGGCCTCGCCGGCGTACCAGCGCAGTGCGCCGCCCCAGTCCACGAGCCGCGGCGCCGGCAGTTGCGGCAGCGGCCCGCTCGCCCCCGGGAGCGACAGCCGCCACAGCTGCGGTTCTGCGAACAGCGGCAGGCGGCAGTGGCGCACCGCTGCCCACCACTCGCGCGCCACCGCCGGTGCGATGCGCTCGCCCCCCAGGCGCACCCGCGCGGCCTGCACCGCAGGGGCAGCTCCGGAGAGGCGCACCCACGCGCAGCCCTCATGCCAGGCCGCCGCGGACAGCGGCAGCGGCTGGCCCGCCCAGCGCTCGAAGGCGCTCAAGGCCTCGGCGAGCGTGAGTTGCAGGCGCAGCGTCTCCTCCTGCCGCGGCAGCGGCAGCACCTTCAGGGAGACCTCGGTGATGATGCCGAGGATCCCGAGCGAGCCGCACAGCGCGCGCGCGAGATCAAAGCCGGCCACGTTCTTCATGACCTGGCCGCCGAAGCGCAGCAGCTCCCCGTCCGCACCGAGCAGGCTCGCTCCCAGCACGAAGTCGCGTGCGGCCCCGGCATACATGCGCCGCGGGCCGGACAAGCCGGCCGCGATGACCCCCCCGAGCGTGGGGTCGCCCGCGAAGGCCGGCGGCTCAAAGGGCAGGAACTGCCCGGATGCCCCGAGCGCCGCTTCCACCTGCGACAGCCGGGTGCCACAGCGGGCGGTGATGACCAGCTCGGCCGGATCATAGGCGAGGATGCCCTGGTGGGAGCCAAGCTCGAGCACCGCGCCCTCCAGGGACTCGCCATAGAAGTCCTTGGTGCCCGCCCCGCGCAGGCGCAGCGTGCTGCCGTCCGCGGTGGCGGCGCGTATGCGCTCGCGCATGAGGGCGATGGCCGGCTCGAGCGTGTCCATGCCCTCAGAAGCGCGGCAGGTGCGGGTGCGCCAGTGCGCCGGCGTGCACGTGCATGCGGCCGTACTCGGCGCAGCGCGCCAGGGTCGGGATCAGCTTGCCGGGGTTGAGCAGCCCGGCGGGGTCGAACGCGGCCTTGACGGCGAAGAACGCGGCGCGCTCGGCGGGTGAGAACTGCACGCACATCGAATTGATCTTTTCGACCCCGACACCGTGCTCCCCGGTGATCGTGCCGCCGAGTTGCACGCACAGCTCGAGGATCTCGGCGCCGAAGCGCTCGGCCCGCTCCCAGGAGCCGGCCTCGTTGGCGTCGAAGAGGATGACCGGGTGCAGGTTGCCATCGCCGGCGTGAAAGACGTTCATGCAGCGCAGCCCGTAGCGCACTTCCATCGCCTCGATGGCCTCCAGCACGCGCCCGACGTGCCTGCGGGGGATCGTGCCGTCCATGCAGTAGTAGTCCGGGGAGATGCGCCCGGCGGCCGGGAAGGCGTTCTTGCGGCCCGACCACCACAGCTGCCGCTCCTGATCGGAGGTGGAGACGCGCAGCGTGCCGGCGCCGGCGGCCTTGAGAACGCGCTCGATCTCGCCGACCTGGTCGGCGACTTCCTCCGCGGTGCCGTCCGCCTCGATGAGCAGGATCGCCGCGGCGGCGAGGTCGTAGCCAGCGCGCACGAACGGCTCGACGGCCGCGGTGGCCTTGCGGTCCATCATCTCCAGGGCCGCCGGGATGATGCCCGCGCCGATGATGGCGGCCACCGCGTCGGCGGCCCGGTGCACGTCGGCAAAGGAGGCCATCACCAGCTGCGCGCAGGGCGGCCGCGGGATCAGGCGCACGGTCACTTCCGTGACCACCATCAAAAGTCCCTCCGAGCCGATGGCGAGGGCCATCAGGTCAAGACCGGGGGTGTCCGGGGCGGCGCTGCCCAGTTCGATGCGCTCCCCGTCCACGGCATAGCCGCGCACGCTGAGCACGTTGTGGACGGTGAGCCCGTACTTCAGGCAGTGCACGCCGCCGGAGTTCTCGGCCACGTTGCCGCCGATGGAACAGGCAACCTGCGAGGAGGGGTCCGGGGCGTAGTAGAGCCCATGCGCGGCGGCGGCCTCGGAGACCGCGAGGTTACGCACGCCAGGCTCGAGCCGCGCGGTGCGCGCATGGGGATCGATGGCGAGGATGCGGTTCATGCGCGCCAGCGACAGCAGCACCCCCTGCGGGTGGGGCGTTGCGCCGCCGGACAGGCCCGTTCCCGAGCCCCGTGCCACGAGCGGGACGTTCAGGCGGGTGCAGGCCAGAAGTACCGCGCGCACCTGGGCCTCGGTGCGCGGCAGCACGACGGCCGCGGGCAGCTCGCGGAAGGCGGTGAGCCCGTCGCACTCGTAGGGGCGACGATCCTCGGCCTGCCACAGCACACTGTCTTCGGGCAGGACCTGCCGCAGCGCGCTGACGATGTCTGGTTCGGCCATGCACTCATCCTAGCGCGGGGCGGGTGGCGGCCTGAAGAAAGCACCCGGCGGGCCGTCGTAACCACGCCCGGCATGCTCCCCGGCACTTAAGCCGTGCCGGTCGGATCCGGTGGCGCTGACGGAGAAGTCCATGCCGCAAATCGGTCAGTTGGGGGTCCCCGGGGGACCCATAATGGGTTTTTCCGGCCCACGCGACCCGCACCTCCCGCGGTCAGGATAGCCATGGATTCTCAGCA
>CAVUJF010000005.1:0-184212 GCA_963741745.1 uncultured Pseudomonadota bacterium
CGCGCCGCGCTGCCCGCGGGGGTGCGCTACGTACTGGTGCTGGATGCGGATACGCAGCTGCCGCACGGGGCCGCCGAGAAGCTGATCGCCAAGATGGCGCACCCCCTCAACCAGCCGCAATTCGATGCGGCCTCGCAGCGGGTACTGGCCGGCTACGGGATCCTGCAGCCGCGGGTGACCCCGGCGCTGCCCGGTCCCGGCGGCGCCTCGCTGGTACAGAGCGTGCTCTCGGGCAGCCCGGGACTGGACCCGTACGCGTTCGCGGTCTCGGACCTGTACCAGGACCTGTTTGCGGAGGGATCCTTCACCGGCAAGGGGCTGTACGACATCGACGCCTTTGAGCGGGCGCTCGCGGGCCGCATCCACGAAAACTCGGTGCTGAGCCACGACCTGCTCGAGGGCCTGTTCGCGCGCGCGGCGGTGGTGTGTGACGTCACGGTGGTCGAACCGGCCCCGGACCGCTATGACGTGGTCGCCTCGCGCGAACACCGCTGGGCGCGGGGCGACTGGCAGCTGCTGCCGTGGCTGTTGCCGCGGCTTGGACTGTCAGCCCCGCAGCGGCGGATCGCCCGCGTCTCGCCGCTGGGTCGCTGGAAGCTTATCGACAACCTCAGGCGCAGCCTGGTGCCGCCGGCGACCTTCGGCGCGCTGGTGCTCGGCTGGCTGCTGCCGGCGCCGGTGGCCCTGGGCTGGACGGCCCTCGTGCTGCTTGCCCTGGGCGTGCCACCGCTGTTGCCGGTGCTCATGGCGGTGCGTGACCGGCCGCGCCACCTCAAGCGCGAGAGCGAACGACAGGCGCTGCGCCACGACGTGCGCTTTGCGCTGCTGCGCTGGACGCTCGGCCTGGCACTGCTGGCGGACCGTGCATGGTGGATGGGCGATGCCATCGTGCGCACGCTGCTGCGGTGCTGGTCACGCACCGGCACCTGCTGGACTGGACGACGGCGGCCCAGGCGCGTACCGCCAGCCGTCTGGACTTGTCCAGCTACGCCATGCGCATGCGCGGCGGCCTGCTCCTGGTCGGCCTGAGTGCCCTGGCCGTGCTGAGCCTGGCGCCGCAGAATCTCTGGCTCGCCGCACCATGGCTGCTGCTGTGGGTGAGCGCGCCGCTGCTGGCCCGGCAGATCAGCCTCCCGCGGGCCGAGGAGGCCGGGGCGGAGCTGGGGGTGCCCGACGCCACCTACCTGCGGCTGGTCGCGCGGCGCACCTGGCGGTACTTCGAGCAGTTCGTGACCGCGGAGGATCACTTCCTGCCGCCGGACAATTTCCAGGAGACCCCGCTGCCGATACTCGCGCAGCGCACCTCGCCGACGAACATCGGCATGTACCTGCTGTCCTCGGTATGCGCCGTCGACTTCGGCTGGCTCGGGCTGCTCGACTGGGTGCAGCGCCTGGAGGCGACGCTGCAATCCATGGACCGCCTCGAGCGCCACCGTGGGCACTTCCTCAACTGGTACGACACCCGCACCACGCAGCCACTGCTGCCCAGCTATGTGTCCACCGTCGACAGCGGCAACCTCGCAGGACACCTGCTGGCGCTCGCCAACGCCATCGAGGCGATCATCCGGCGGCCGCTGTGGGGCCGCGAGCGGCTCGACGGCATCCAGGATGCGCTCCTGCTGGCGCCCGCGAGCCGCGCACGGGAGGCGCTCGAGCACGCCGCGACGGCGCCGCCGTCGGTACCGGATGAGGTGGCGCTGCGCGTGCGTGCGGTGGCGCGGGCCGCGGCCGCGGCCGCGGCCGTGGGGCGGCCTGCCGCCGTGGCGCTGGCCGATGAGACGGACTGGCTGCGCATTGCCCTCGAGTGCGCCCACAGTCACCTGCGGGACCTCGACGCGCTGGGCGGGGAGGCGGCAGCCCCCGGGGCTGCGGCGGTGACGCTGGAGGCTCTCGCGCAGTCCGCCTCCACTGCCGCGCGCGAGCTGATGGGGCGGCTCACGCAGATGGCCGAGCGCGCGCGAGAGCTCGCCTACGAGATGGACTTCGCCTTCCTGCTCAAGCCGCACCGCATGCTGCTGTCGATCGGATTCAATGTCGCCGAGAGCCGGCTGGATGCGGGGGACTACGACCTGCTGGCCTCCGAGGCCAGGCTCGCCAGCTTCATTGGCATCGCCAAGCGTGACGTGCCGGCGCGCCACTGGTTCCGGCTCGACCGCCGTTCGGTGGCGCTCGGCAACCTGACCGCGCTGCTGTCCTGGTCCGGCTCCATGTTCGAGTACCTGATGCCCACGCTGGTGATGCGCTCGCCCACCGGCAGCCTGCTGGACCGCGCCGTGAAGGTGGCGGTGCAGGCGCAGCGCGACTACGCGGCCACGCGCCACATCCCCTGGGGCATCTCCGAGTCGGCGTTCAATACCCGTGATCTGGACCAGACCTACCAGTACTCACCCTTTGGCAGTTCCGGCCCTGGGCCTCAAGCGCGGGCTGGCCAACGACCTGGTGGTCGCCCCCTATGCGACCGGCCTTGCCGCCATGGTCGATCCGGCGGCCGCCGCGGCCAACTTCCGCTTACTGGCCGAGGCCGGTGGACTGGGACGGTTTGGCTTCTACGAGGCGCTGGATTTCACCCCGGAGCGGCTCGCCGACGGGGAGGCCGTGGCGATCGTGCGCGCCTACATGGCCCACCACCAGGGGATGACGATCGTCGCCATCACCAACGCGCTGACCGGCGGGGCGGTGCAGGGGTACTTCCATGCCGAGGCGGCGGCGCGCGCCACCGAGCTGCTGTTGCAGGAGAAGCCGCCGCGTTCGGTCGAGGATGCCCCGGAGGCGCTGGAGGCCGAGGCGCGCGAGGCGCGCTTCCCGGTCTCCGCGGGCCGCCGGCGCCTGCAGACCTGGCGTCCGCGCACGCCCCACACGCAACTGTTGAGCAATGGCCGCTACGCGGTGATGGTCAGCGCCAACGGCGCAGGCTTCAGCCGCTGCGCCAATCTTGCGGTCACGCGCTGGAGCGAGGACGTCACCTGCGACCGCAGCGGGCAGGCGATCTTCCTGCGCGATCGCGGCAGCGGCGAGGTGTGGTCTGCAGGCTTCGCCCCGACCGGGGTCAAGCCCGATTCCTATCGCGTCACCTTTTCCGAGGACCGCGTCGAGATCGCGCGCCGCGACGGCCCGTGGGCGACGCGCCTGCAGGTGCTGGTCTCGGCCGAGCACGATGCCGAGGCACGGCGCATCTCGATCTCGAACCAGGGGAACACCACGCGCGACATCGAGGTGACCTCGTATGCGGAGGTGCTGCTTACCGTTGCTGCGGCCGACCGCGCCCACCGGGCCTTCTCGAACATGTTCGTGCAGACCGAGTTCGACGCCGAACGGCGCGTGCTGCTGGCCGGGCGGCGACCGCGGGGGGAGGGCGAGTCGAGCGCCTGGGGTGCGCACCTGGCGGTGCTCGAGGCGGACGCCCTTGGCGAGTGCGAATTCGAAACCGACCGGGCGCGTTTCCTGGGCCGTGACCGCAGCATCAGCCTGCCGCGCGCGCTCATGGAGGCGGCGCCCCTGAGCGGTTCCACCGGCACGGTGCTTGACCCGGTGTTCAGCCTGCGGCACCGGCTGCGGGTGGCGCCGGGTCAGACCGCGCGCATCACCTTCTGGACCGCGATCGCCGGGTCGCGCGCGGACGTGCTGCGGATCGCGGACATGTGCCGCGATGCGTCGGCCTTTGACCGCGCGTCGACCCTGGCCTGGACCAGCGCGCGCGTGCAGCTGCATCACCTGGGCCTGGATCCGGACGAGGCGAGCACGTTCCAGCGCCTGGCGGCGCACGTGTTCTATGCCAATCCCGCGCTGCGCCCGGGCAGCGAGACGCTGCGGCACAACCGGGCAGGGGCCTATGCGCTGTGGGCGCACGGGATCTCCGGTGACCGGCCGATCATGATGGTCGAGATCGACGATGCCAATGACCTGGCGCTCGTGCGCCAGCTGTTGCGCGCGCACGGCTATTTCACCCTGAAGAACCTGCCGCTGGACCTGGTCATCCTCAACGGTTCCTCCACCTCCTATATGCAGGACCTGCAGTCGGCGATCGAATCGCTGACGCGTGCGAGCCAGCAGCGCATCCAGCAGGCGACGCCCTCCGGCGGCAGTGTCTTCGCGTTGCGCGCCGAGGTCATGTCCGGCGAGTCGCGCCTGGCGCTGCTGGCGGCGGCCCGCGTGGCCCTGGTCGCCCGCCGCGGCACCCTGGCCGAGCAGCTGGATCGCCTGGAGGAGCCCGCGGCCGAGACCGCGGTGCCGGCGGTGCGTCAGGGTTCGCGGGTGACGCGGACCGCGGCCGAGCAGCCACCGCAGCCGGAACTGGAGTTTGCCAATGGCACGGGCGGCTTCGGCAGCGACGGGCGCGAGTACGTCACCCTGCTCAAGGCCGGGTACCACCACCCCCATGCCCTGGATCAACGTCATCGCCCAGCCGCAGTTCGGCTTTCAGGTGTCGGCCTCGGGCGCCGGCTTCACCTGGTCGCAGAACAGCCGCGAGAACGCGCTCACCACCTGGTCCAACGATGCCGTCGCCGACCCGCCGCCCGAGGCGCTGTACGTCAGGGACGATGACAGCGGCGAGCTGTGGTGCCCGACCGCGGCGCCCATCCGCGACGCCGAGGGCAGTTACCAGGCCAGCCACGGGCAGGGCTACTCGCGCTTCGAGTACGTCAGCCGCGGCATCGCGCTCGAGCTGCTGCAGTTCGTGCCGCGCGGGCATGCGGTCAAGGTCTCGCAGCTGAAGATCCGCAACGAGGGCGCCAAGCCCCGCCGCCTGAGCGTGTGTGCCTACGTCGAGTGGTCGCTCGGCGCCGCGCGCACCACCAATGCCCCGTTCATCGTGACCGACCGCTGCCCCAAGACCGGGGCCCTGCTGGCGCGCAACCCCTGGAATGCGCAATTCGGTGCGCGCACCGCCTACCTCGACATGGGGGGCGCGCAGCTGGAGGACACCTGCGACCGGCGGGAATTCCTCGGGCTCGACGGCACCCTCGACTCCCCGGCGGCGCTGCGCGGGCAGCTGCCGCTGTCCGGCCGCATCGGGCCGGGCTTTGACCCCTGTGCCGCGCTGCTCACCGCGGTGGACCTGCCCGCCGGCAGCGCCCGTGAGGTGGTGGTGTTCCTGGGCCAGGCGGAGGATGCCGCCGGGGCCGTGACCGACATCCAGGCCGCGCGCAACCTGCACCTGGATCAGGCGCGCGAGGAGGTCATCGGCAGCTGGGACGAGATGCTTGAGCAGGGTGCAGGTCAGCACGCCGGACCGGGCGCTGGATCTGCTGCTGAACCGCTGGCTGCCGTACCAGGCACTGGCCTGCCGCGTGTGGGCGCGCACCGCCTTCTACCAGTCCAGCGGCGCCTATGGCTTTCGCGACCAGCTGCAGGACTGCATGGCTCTGACGACACTCGCGCCGGCCATCGCGCGCGAGCATCTGCTGCGCGCGGCGGGACGGCAGTTCCTCGAAGGTGACGTACAGCACTGGTGGATGCCCGAGACCGGCAAGGGCATGCGCACGCACATCAGCGACGACCGCGCGTGGCTCGCCTACTGCACGGCCCACTACGTGCGCGCCACCGGCGACCGCGCGGTCCTTGATGAAGACGGTGCCGTACCTGATCGGCGAGCCCATCGCGGCCGGGGCGAGCGACAACTACTTCCAGCCGCAGCAATCCGAGCGCCTCGACAGCGTGTACGAGCACTGCGCACTCGCGCTCGATGCGAGCCTGGCGGTGGGCGTACACGGCCTGCCGCTGATGGGCGGGGGTGACTGGAACGACGGCATGAACCTGGTGGGGGCGCAGGGTCGCGGCGAGAGCGTGTGGCTCGGCTGGTTCCTGTGCGCGGCGCTCGAGGAGTTCGGCGCGCTGGCGGCTGCACGCGGGGATGCGGCGCGCGTGCAGCGCTGGAGCGAACATCGCGCGGCGCTGCGCGAGGCGCTCGAGAGCGCCGGCTGGGACGGGGACTGGTACCGGCGCGGGTACTTCGATGATGGCTCGCCGCTGGGCTCGGCACGCAACGCGGAGTGCCGCATCGACTCGATCGCCCAGTCCTGGGCGGTGATTTCCGGGGCGGCCAACCCGGCGCGCGCCGCCCATGCCATGGCCGCGGTGAATGAGCACCTGGTGCGGCGCGAGGAGCAGCAGCTGCTGCTGTTTACCCCGGCCTTCGTCAGCTCCGAGCCCAACCCCGGCTACATCCGCGCCTATCCCGCGGGCGTGCGCGAGAACGGCGGCCAGTACACGCATGGTTCGATCTGGTCGCTCATCGCCTTCGCCAGGCTCGGCGACGGCGAGCGCGCCAAGGAGCTGTTCGACTTCTTCAGCCCCATCCAGCACACGCGCGCCGCGGCAGAGGTGGAACGCTACAAGCTCGAGCCGTACGCGGTGGCGGCGGACATCTATGCCGCGCCGGCCCCGGCCGCGCGTGGCGGCTGGTCGTGGTACACCGGGGCCGCCGGCTGGCTGTACCGTGCCGGACTGGAGTCAATTCTCGGCATGCGCGTGGAGGGCAACGAGCTGGTCATCCAGCCATGCATACCGCGCAGCTGGCGTCGCTACGACATCCAGCTACCGCCACGGCAGCACGCTCTACGACATCACGGTCACCAACCCCTTCGGCTCCAGCTCCCGGATCAGCCACGTCGAGGTGGACCACGTGACGATCCTGCGGCCGCCGATTCGCATCACCCTGGTGGATGACCGCGCGGCGCACACCATCCGCGTGGTGATGGGTTAGCCGCACTGTAGGCAAGGGCCGACACCGCGGATCTGCGGCCCACCGATACCGCCGCGCTCCTGCCCGGTGCAGCATGGCCGTCCGGTCCCCGGCGGGGCCCGCCATCTAAAGAGGAGACGGTCCAATGGATATGCCATGTGTCAGGGTACGACGCACCGGAGAGCGCTGGGGCGTGACGCAGCAGGGAATCGACTGGTTTCTGGCAGAGTTCGCACTGTGGCAGGACGCCATTGATTACGCGCGCGGCCTCGCGGTCGCGGCCGAGAATTCAATCGTCGAGGGCGAGGACTTTCAGGGGCGCATCGCATTGCGACAGATGTTCTCGCGTGACGCGACCGGGGTGGTGCGCGTCAGATCCATCAGCGAGTCATGAATGCGCGGACGGCCGGTAGGTACCGGCCGTCTGCAAGTCCGATTCCGCCACCAGCGGCGCGCCTTCCTTGGCGCGCCGCTCCTGCTTCAGTTACCGCGATTGCGCGCGCGCCAGTCCCAGTACTCCTGCTGCTCCTGCGCGCTCAGGCTGGCAAATTCGCGGCGCGGCAGATGCTCGTCCATGAGGTAGCGCTGGTAAGCGGCATCCTCGTTGGCATCCCATTGATGCACGGGAGGCGGCGTTTCCGTCTTGCTGGAGGCGCACCCGGCTAGGCCCGCGCCAGCCATGGCCGCGGCGAGGATCAGAGCGCTTCGGTATTCCTTGGTCTGCTGCATCGGACTGTCTCGCCGCTGAGATTGCCTGGACGTAAGTTTGCTCAGGGCGGGCGCGCTCGTGCAGCCGGTGCGCCGGAATGGGTCGTGTCGGAAGCGGCTGACACCGGGTCTACGGTTCGCGCGGGCTGGGTACCGCGCTCCCGCGTGGCAGCAACCGCAGGTTTCCCACCAGCACTACTCCGCCAAAGACGATCGCGGCCCCGAGCAACTGCCGGCCATCCAGCTGCTCATGCAGCAGCAGCCAGCCGGCCGCCACCGCGACGATCGGGTTGACATAGGCGAAGGTGCCCACGCGCGACGGTGTTTCGTGGCGCAGCAGGTAGGCGTAGGAGACGAACCCGAAGGTGGAGCTGAATACCGCCAGGAACACGATGGCGCCCACGCCGGAAGCGGACCAGGTCCAGGCGGCAGCATCGCCGTGCAGCAGCGCGATGCCGCTCAGGATCGCCCCTCCCAGGAGCAGGTAGCAGGCCGTGAAGACCAGCGGATCGCACTCCGCGTGCGACTCGCGGATGACCATGCTGGCCAGTGCCCAGCACAGCGCGCTGCCCAGCACCGCGAGCTGCCAGCCAAGACCGGTGTGCTGCTGCGAATCCGTGGGCGGACAACAGCACGGCGACCCCGATGAACCCGACCACCAGTCCCGCCCAGGTGCGCACGTTCACCGGGGTGGCGCGCGTTCCATACATGCCCAGCCAGGCGATCCAGAAAGCGGAACTGGAACTGATCAGGGCGGCCTGGTTGGAGGGGATGTGCCGCAGCGACAGCACGTTCAGGCCATTGCTCACCACCACGCCGAGCACGGCGGCGGCGAGCAGGAACAGCCAGTCGCGCCGCCGCCGCGGCAGCGCCAGAGCGCGCCAGCGGGCAAAGCCCATGAGCAGGGCTGCGGCCAGGAGGAAGCGCACGCCGGCGGCCAGCAGCGGTGGCAGGGCCAGGGCCATGATGCGGTTCACCGCGTAGGTGACACCCCAGACGATATAGATCGTGGCGAACGCGAGCTGCGTCTTGCGGCGTGTGCGGGTGAGCAGCAGCGCGTTGCCGCTGCGCGCGTCGGCGGCAGCGCTCACCGCAGGTACGGTAGCCGGCGTGACCGGGATGCGCTCGGGCACCCCGGTGCCAGGGCGCCTGGGGGCGCCCGCCGGGTCGGTCGGGTCGAGGGGTCCCAAAGCGGGGCGGGACGGTCGGCCGCCCCGCGTCCTACCCGCTAGGCCGTCTTGCTGGGAATCGCACCGCCCGGGGTCAGCTGGTCGATGGCCGCCGGCAGGTGCTGGGAGATTTTGGCCGCCAGTTCCTGCGGGGTCATGCCCATCTTGGCCGCCATCGTGGTGATCGCCGCGCCGAATACCTGGTGCACCTGCTCGGCGGTGATCGGCTGGTTGGCACCCGTGCCCACCCACGACTTCACGGTGTTTCCCAGTCCCTGCTGCTCAAGCTGCGTGACGATGCCCTGCACCCCGCCGTGTTGCTGGATCAGCGAGTTCAGCGCGCTGACCACGGTGGCGCCCACGGCGCCTCCCAAGAGTCCGTCCAGTAATCCCATTCTTATTCCCCGGTGAGGGTTCGAGATGTCCCTGCCGCAGCCATTCTCCTGCATATCTCATGCGCGCCTCAAGGTGATTGCCGGCGCGGCGGCCGCGGGAAGCGGCCGGGCCGTGCGTGCCACGGTGATTTATTATATTATTACGTCAACATTAAAAAGACTGCCTGGGCGGACGAGCCGCGCCGGGCCTTCAAAACGCAACGGTGAGCAGTTCATGCGACAGGTCAAGACGCTCGGTCTTCTGGGTACAGGGGTCATCGGCGGCGGCTGGGCCGCGCGCGCTCTGCATTTCGGCATCGACGTGGTGGCCGCCGACGTCAAGCCGGAGATGGAGGCATGGATCCGCGGGGCCGTCGCCAACGCCGAAGGCGCGCTCTCGAGGCTCACCTTCGCGCCCCTGCCGCCCAAGGGCAGGCTCACCTTCACGACCGACCTCAAGGCGATGGCCGCCCAGGTGGATTTCATCCAGGAGAACATTCCCGAGCAGCTGGAGCTCAAGCAGCGCGTGCTCGCCGACGTGAGCCGCGTGGCCCCGGCCGACGTGCTGATCGCCTCGAGCACCTCCGGCCTGATGCCGACCGAGCTGCAGAAGGACATGGTGGCCCCGGAGCGCTTCCTGGTCGCCCACCCGTTCAACCCGGTGTACCTGCTGCCGCTGGTGGAGCTGGTGGGCGGCAAGCGGACCTCGGCTGCGGCGCTGGATGCGGCGGCGCGCTTCTTCACCTACATCGGCATGCACGCGCTGAAGGTGCGCCGCGAGGTGCCCGGCCACCTCACCGACCGCCTGCAGGAGGCGATCTGGCGCGAGATCCTGCACATGGTCAACGAGGACGTCGCCACCACCGGTGAGCTGGACGACTCGATCATCTACGGTCCCGGGCTGCGCTGGGCGGCGATGGGCACCAACCTGATCTACCACCTGGCCGGGGGTGAGACCGGCATGCGCCACATGCTCAAGCAGTTCGGGCCGTGCCTGAAGTGGCCCTGGACCAAGCTCGAGGCACCGGAACTGACCGATGCGCTGATCGACAAGATGGTCACGGGCACGCAGGCGCAGGCCGCCGGCCGCTCGATCCGCGAGATCGAGCGGCAGCGCGATGCCTACCTGGTGGCGATCCAGCAGGTGCTCAAGAGCCACGACCTTGGCGCCGGCTCCACGCTGCGCCGCCTCGAGCAGCGCCTCTACGAGGACGCCGGCGCCGGCGCCCGCGGCAAGATCGCCGCCGCGGTCGCTGCCGGTGCGCCGGCCGGGGCGCTCGAGCTGCTGCAGCTCGAGGTGCGCCCCGAGTGGATCGACTACAACGGCCACATGACCGACTCGCGCTACCTGCAGGTGTTCGGCGATGCCACCGATGCGGTCTTCCGCTTTGCCGGGATCGACGACGCGTACCGCCAGGGCGGCCATGGCCTGTACACGGTCGAGACGCACATGACCCACCAGGCCGAGGCCCGGGTGAACGAGCAGCTGACGATCGCCACGCGCGTGCTGGAGGTGGATGACAAGCGCGTGCGGCTGTTCCATACGCTGAACCGGCGTCGCGACGGAGTGCAACTGGGGACCTGCGAGCAGCTGTACCTGCACGTCGACACCGCTGCCGGCAAGGTCGCGCCGATGGCCGCGGCGGTCCGCGCCCGGCTCGCGAGCCTGCAGTCCGCCCAGGCCGGCGCTGCGCTGCCCAAAGAGGCGGGGCGCCTGCGCGGCAGGCCGGATCGCTAACAGGCGCGCCAGGAACTCCCATGCCCAAGATCGTCGACCACGAGCAGCGCCGCAACGAGATCGCCCTGGTGGCCTGCCGCGTCGTGGCGCAGCACGGCTTCGACCAGGCCACCATCGTGCGCATCGCACGGGAGGCGGGCTACACCACCGGCATGGTGGCGCATTACTTCGACACCAAGCAGGACATCGTGACGGCCGCGCTGCGGCTGATCCTGCGGCGCATCGAGGAGCGCCTCACTCCGAGTGGCGCGCCGGAGCAGCCCGGACTGCTCGCGCTGCTCACCGAGGCGCTGCCGGTGGACGAGACGCGCTACATCGAGTGCGCGTTCTGGATCGCCTTCTGGGGCCAGGTGCCCGCCGACCGGCGCCTGAAGCGCATCAACGCCTGGCTGCACCGCGAGTACCTGCGCCTGTTCGAGCGCTGCCTGGAGCGCGGCTGGAGCGAATGGTCCAGCTGGCCGCCGGTCACGCAGGAACAGGTGCTGCGTTCGGTGATCACCTTCATCAACGGCATCACGGCGAGCACGGTGGCCAGTCGCGGCGACTGGCCGGCCGAGCGGCAGATCGGCCAGCTGCGTTTGCAGCTGGAGCTGCTGCATGGCTGGGCGATGGGCAGCGCGGGCGCTGCGGCGCCCAAGAAGAGCAGCAAGGCCTCTGCCTGAGGAGACAAGCGATGGATTTTTCCCTTTCCGAAGAACAGCAGCTGATCGTCGCCTCGACGCGCGCGTTCGTACGCGCGGAGCTGGTGCCGCACGAGCGCGCGGTCGAGGAAACCGGCGTGCTGCCACCGCAGCTGCTGCAGGAGCTGAAGCACAAGGCCATCGCCGCCGGCCTGTACGCGGCCAACATGCCCACCGAGATCGGCGGTGCGGGGCTTGCCGGGGTGAGCTGGATCCTCTACGAGAAGGAGCTCGGCTACACCGGCTACGCGCTGCAGTACTGCTGCGTCGGGCGGCCCTCGAACATCCTGCTGGCCTGCGTCGGGGAGCAGCGCGAGCGCTACCTGCTGCCGAGCGTGCGCGGCGAGCGGGTCGACTGCCTGGCCATGACCGAACCGGGCGCCGGCTCGGACGTGCGCGGCATGAAGTGCAGCGCCGTGGAAAAGGGCGGGGACTTCGTCATCAACGGCACCAAACACTTCATCAGCCACGCGGACCATGCCGACTTCGTCATCCTGTTCGCCGCCAGCGGCGAGGAGGACTCCCCGCGCGGCAGGCGCAAGCTGATCACCGCCTTCCTGGTCGACAAGGGCATCCCGGGCTTCCAGGTGCGCCGCGGCTACAGCAACGTCTCGCACCGCGGCTACACCAACAGCATCCTCGAGTTCACCGACTGCCGGATCCCGAAGTCCGCGGTGCTGGGCGAGGTGCACCGCGGCTTCGAGGTCGCCAACACCTGGCTGGGGGCGACGCGCCTGCAGGTGGCGGCGACATGCCTGGGACGCGCCGAGCGCGCGCTCGAGAGCGCCAAGCAATGGGCGGTGGACCGCGAGCAGTTCGGGCAGCAGATCGGCAAGTTCCAGGGCGTGGCGTTCAAGCTGGCCGACATGGCGGTCGAGCTGCGCGCGGCGGAGCTTCTGACGCTGGAGGCGGCCTGGAAGCTGGAGAACCAGATCGCCACCGACACCGACATGGCGATCGCCAAGCTCAAGGCGAGCGAGATGCTGGCCATGGTGGCGGACGAGGCGCTGCAGATCCACGGCGGCATGGGCCTCATGACCGAGCTTCCGCTGGAGCGCATCTGGCGCGATGCGCGCATCGAGCGCATCTGGGACGGCACCAGCGAGGTGCAGCGCCACATCATCTCGCGGGCGCTGCTGCGCCCCTTGGGGGGCTAGCAAGAACCGTCAGCGCGAGGCTCGGCGAGACTACTTACCCTGCCAGCGCGGGGCGCGCTTCTCGGCGAAGGCGGTCGCGCCTTCCTTCAGGTCCGCGGAGCGCACCACCTTCTGCACCGCCTCCAGGGCATCGTGCAGCTCGAAGGCCGGTCCCTCGGCGACCACTTCCGTATGGCGCAGCAGCTGCTTGATGGCCGGGAACAGCAGCGGGGGACCGGCGGCCAGCTGCTGGGCGATCTCGCGGGCCTTCGCCATTGCCTGGCCCTTGGGCACGACGTGGTTGGCAAGGCCCCAGTGCTTGGCCTCGGTGGCGTCCATCCAGCGGCCGGTCATCAGGAATTCCACCGCGACGTGATAGGGGATGCGGCGGCGCAGCTTGATGGTGCCGGCATCGGCCAGGACCCCGACATTGATCTCCGGGAGCGCGAAACGCGCGTGTTCCTCCATCACGATGATGTCGGTGCCGAGGACGATCTCGAAGCCGCCGCCGCAGGCGATGCCGTTGACCGCGGCGATGATCGGCTTGTTGAGGTTGCGCGGATAGTTCAGGCCGCCGAACCCGCCCACGCCCCAGTCAGAATCCGACTCCTCGCCCGCGGCGGCGGCCTTCAGGTCCCATCCCGGGGAGAAGAAGCGCTCGCCGGCGCCGGTGACGATCGCCACGCGCAGCTGCGCATCGTCGCGGAAGCTCGAGAACACCTCGTTCAGGCGGCGGCTGGCCGCAAGGTCGATGGCATTGGCCTTGGGGCGGTCAATGGTGATCTCCAGAACCGCACCCTGGGTGACGGTGTTGATGCCAGCGGTCATGTCAGCGCTCCTGTGCGAGGCGTATCAATGCATCGACGGCCACGACGCCGCGGCCCTGCGGGCGCACGATCACCGGGTTCAGATCCAATTCCGACAAGCGTTCAAGGTTAGCCTCAGCGTAGCGCGTGCACGCGAGTATCGCAGCCACCAGCGCCGGCACGTCCCCCGCCGGGCGCCCGCGGAAACCGGCCAGCAGCCGCGACACGCGCAGACGGCCCAGCGCTGCGGCGATGGCATCTGCGCTGAAGGGCGGCAGCAGGCTCACGCTGTCACGCAGCAGCTCGGTGAGCACGCCACCGGCACCCAGCACCAGCAGCTGCCCGAACTGGGCATCCACGGTGATGCCGACCAGCACCTCGGCGACCCCGTCGGTGACCATCTCCTCGACCAGCAGCGTGTCGGCGAGCTTCGCCAGGCGCCGTGCGGCCTCCTCGGCCTCCTGGGTGCTGCGTATGTTCAGGATGACGCCGCCCACTTCGGACTTGTGCTCGAGCGCCGCGGCGGCAGCCTTGATCACCACGGGAAAGCCGATGTCCACGGCCGCATGCGCCGCGCCACCGGCCGGGACGATGATCCTGCGCGGCACCGGAACCCCGAAGGCCGCCAGCGCCGCCTTGCCCTCCGACTCACTCAGCGCCTGGACCTTGAGTGCGCCCGGGCGCGGGATGCGCAGCTCGACCCGGGAATTGCCCGCCCAGGTCTCGCCGACCGCGCCGGCCAGATCGAGCGCCTCGAGTGCCTCACGCTGCCCCTGCAGCGGGGCGATGCCGGCGGCCTGGCACAGCTCCCGGGTCGAGCGGGCCATCGACTCCGGCAGCGAAGAGATCAGTACCGCGCGGCTGGGCGCCCCGGGGAGTGCGGCGGCGAACTCCTCGACCACGTTGACGTAGGCGGTGGCGTCGGCCGGCGGCGGCGGGCAGTCCAGCATGAAGCCGACCGCGTCATAACCGGAGCGCAGGGCAACATCGAACATGGCCCGGTGCTTGGGCCGGTCGAACCAGGTGTGCGTGTGGAAGTCGAAGGGATTGGCGATGTGCACCTTGTCGGTGAGGATCTCGCGCAAGGCGACGGTGCTCGCCGCGGGCAGCGGCGCGAAGTCCAGCTTCAGGTTGCGCGCGGCATCGGCGGTCATCGCCATGTCACCGCCCGAGGCGCCCATCGTGAGCACGCGCCGGCCGCGCAGCGGACCGCCGCAGTCGAAGATCTTCAGCGTCTCGCACAAGGTGGCGAGGGACTCGCAGCGCGCGATGCCCGCCTGCGCGCAGAAGGCATCGAAGGCGGCATCGGCCCCGGCCAGCGAGCCGGTGTGGGTGCGCACCGTGGCACTCGCCGCCGCCGTGCGCCCGGCCTTGATCAGCGCGATCGGCTTGCCGGCGGCGCGCGCTGCAGCTGCCACGGCGGCGAAGCGTCGCGCATCGCGCACGCCCTCCAGATACAGCCCAAAGCCGGTCACGCGCTCATCCGCGGTCAGCAGCTCGATCAGGTCCTCGGCGGCCAGGCGCGTCTGGTTGCCGACCGTGAGCACGCAGCCAATGGGGAGCGAGCGGTCGTTGAACAGCAGGTTGAGGGCGATGGTTCCGCTTTGGCAGATCAGCGCCACCCCGCGCTTGCGGCGCGGGCCGACCACCTGGTCCGGCCAGAGCGCGACGCCGTCGAAGAAGTTGACGAACCCGTAGCAGTTGGGCCCGAAGTAGGGCAGGTCCCCGGCGCTCGCGGTGAGCTCACGCGTCAGGCGGTCGCCTTCCGCGGTGGCGAGTTCGGAGAAACCGGCGGCGAAGCACACGAAGCCACCGGCGCCGCGGCGCTGCAGCGCGGCTGCGATCGCTGGCACCTCGTGGCTGGGGGCGGCGATGAATGCGGCGTCGGGCGCGGCGGGCAGCTCGTCGACGCTGCGGAAGTAGCGCTGCGCCGCGGTGGAGGCGCGCTTGGGATGGATGCGCCATACCTGCCCGCTGTAGCCGATGACCCCGCTCGCGGCGAACGCCGCATCCGCCCAGGCGCCGCCGATCAGCGCCACACTGCGCGGGGCGAGCAGGCGCTGCAGCGACGGCGCGCTCATGCAGGGCGCGCCGCGGGGCGCAGCTCCATGCGGCGTGAGCCGGGGGCCTCGGCAGCGAGCGTGTCGCCGCGGTGCTTGAGCTCGGCGAGCGCGGCGGCGATCGTGTGCGGGAACGGTGCGGTCGAGGCCTTGCCCTCGTGCTGGCGCACGTGCAGCAGCATCACCTCGGCGGCGGCGGCAACGCCGGGCTTGCCGCGGGCCGTGAGTTCAAGGGCGAGATGGATACGCTTCGCATCCAGGCCCAGGATGCGCAGCTGCACCTCGGCGGTGTCGGCCGCTTTCACCTCCTGGAGGTAATGCAGGTGCATCTCCACCGTGTACAGGGTGCAGCCGGTGCGGGCACGGTAGGGGGCATTGAGCCCGATGCGGTCCATGAGTGCATCGGTCGACTGGCTGAAGATCAGCCCGTAGTACGCATCGCGCAGGTGGCCGTTGTAGTCGATCCACTCCGGCAGGATCGGCGTCTCAAAGACGGGTATGCCGGCCACCTCAGTGCAGCTGCAGCCGTTCGCGGGCCTGCGCGGGGCCGAGCACGCGCGCGCCCATCGCCTCGATGATGGTGCGCGCCTTCTGCACCAGCTGGGCGTTGCTCGCATATACGCCCTTGCTCAGGTACAGGTTGTCCTCGAGCCCGACGCGCACGTTGCCGCCGAGCAGGATCGACTGGGCCACCCAGGGCATCTGCATGCGGCTGATGGCGAAGGAGCTCCAGACGCTGTCCGCGGGCAGGGTATTGACCATCGCCAGCAGGTGGCCGGTGTCGGCCGGCACGCCGTAGGGGATGCCGGTGCACAGCTGGATCATCGCCGGCCCCGGGACCAGGCCCTCCTTGATCATCTGCTTCACGAACCAGAGGTTGCCGGTGTCGAACACCTCCATTTCGACCTTCACCTTCAGGTCGCGCAGGATGGCCGCCCCCTCGCGGCAGTAATCCGGAGTCGAGATGTAGGCGCGGTTGCCGTCACCGAAATTGAGCGTGCCGCAGTCCAGTGTCGCGATGTCGGGTCGGTACAAGCCCTCCGCGCACAGGTCGATGACATGCTGCATGCGCTCTGGCTGGGTGACGAAGTCGGAGCCCGC
Source organism: uncultured Pseudomonadota bacterium (assembly GCA_963741745.1). GTDB lineage: Bacteria > Pseudomonadota > Gammaproteobacteria > Steroidobacterales > Steroidobacteraceae > 13-2-20CM-66-19. Next base: position 16,455 of record CAVUJF010000005.1, read on the forward strand.
CGCGGGGGTATCCTTGAGGCCCTGCTTGCCGATGCAGATATAGCCGCCCATGCCACAGGTGAGGTTCACCAGCACGTCGACCTTGCTCTCGCGGATGCGCTTGACGACCTCGCGGTAGTGCCGGGTGGCCATGCTGAAGGCCCCGGTTTCCGGGTCGCGCACGTGAATGTGTACGATGGCGGCCCCGGCGCGCGCGGCCTCGATGGCGGAGTCGGCGATGCCCTCGGGCGTGATCGGGCAGTGGGGGCTCTTGGTGACCTTGGTGTCGTCGCCGGTGATCGCACAGGTAATGATGACGTCGGAGTTCATGGGGCCTCACCGCAGGTTCGCAGGGCATGTTAATATTATGGGGACAATAATATAATGGGGCGGCGCAACGCGGCAAGCTAAGACGCGCGATGCGCCGCCATTCATGAGGAGCCGAGTGTGCAAACCAAGATGTTGATCGCCGGCCGGCTGGTCGCCGGCGAGGCTGAGGCCGAGTCGATCCTGGATTCGGCGACCGGCAAGCAAATCGCCGCAGTGCCCGCGGCATCCGCGGCGCAGGTGGATGCGGCGGTGGCCGCCGCCGAAGCCGCCTTCCCGGGCTGGGCGCGCACGCCGCCGAAGGAACGCGGCAGCTTGCTGCTGCGCATCGCCGATCGCATCGAAGCCGACGCCGCCGCCTATGCGGGGCTCGAATCGGCCAACACTGGCAAGCCGCTGGCTGCGATGTTGGGCGATGAGATGCCCTCGATCGCCGACATCTTCCGTTACTTCGCCGGTGTCTGCCGCGCCCCGCAGGGCTTGGCAGCCGGGGAGTACCTGGCCGGCCACACCAGCATGATCCGCCGTGACCCGGTCGGGGTGGTGGCCTCGATTGCCCCGTGGAACTATCCCTTGATGATGGCGGTGTGGAAGATTGCGCCGGCGATCGCCGCCGGCAACACCCTCATCCTCAAGCCCTCCGAGCAAACCCCGCTCACGACGCTCAAGCTCGCCGAGCTGTTTGCGGAACTGCTGCCAGCGGGGGTCGTGAACGTCATCTGCGGGCGTGGCGAGCCGGTCGGGCGCCTGCTCACCAGCCACCCGCGCGTGCGCATGGTCTCGCTCACCGGCTCGATCGGCACCGGGCAGAAGATCCTCGCGGCTGCTGCCGACAACATGAAGCGCACGCACATGGAGCTCGGCGGCAAGGCCCCGGTGATCGTGTTCGACGATGCCGACGTCGCCGAGGTGGTTTCGGGAGTGCGCACCTTCGGTTACTACAATGCCGGCCAGGACTGCACGGCCGCCTGCCGCATGTACGTCGACAAGCGCATCTACGAGAAGGTGGTGGCGGATCTGACCAGCGCAGTGCGCTCGCTCAAGCTCGGCACGCAGCAGGAGGCCGGCGTCGAGCTCGGCCCGCTGATCTCGGCCGCGCAGCGCGGTCGGGTCGCCGAGATGGTCGACCGCGCCGCAGCCAACAAGTACGTGCAGGTGACCACCGGCGGCAAGGTGCGCGCCGGCGGCGGCTTCTTTTACGAGCCGACCGTCATCGCCGGGGCCCGCCAGGGCGATGAGATCGTGCAGAAGGAGGTCTTTGGCCCCGTGGTCTCCCTCACCCCGTTCAGCGATACCGATGAGGCGATCCGCTGGGCGAATGACTCCGAGTACGGCCTGGCCTCCTCGGTGTGGACCCGTGATATCGCCCGCGCCATGAACGTGGCGTCGCAGCTGCAATACGGCGTCACTTGGATCAATACCCACTTCGCCACCGTCAACGAGATGCCGCACGGTGGCTTCAAGCGCTCCGGCTATGGCAAGGATCTGTCCGTATACGCGCTCGAGGACTACACGGTGACGCGCCACGTGATGGTGAAGCTCTGAAGTTGGCGCCGGCCTCTGCCGGGGCGGTGCGCGGCGTGCTCGTCGCGCTCGCCCTGGGGCTCGTGGCGGCCTGCGGTTCCGGGGCCCGCGACGCCCAGCAGCTGCACATCTACAACTGGGCGGACTACATCGGCAAGGACACGATCGCCGAGTTTGAGCATCAGACCGGGATCACCGTGGTGTACGACACCTACGATGCCGATGAGACGCTGGAGGCGAAGATGATGGCCGGGGACTCCGGCTACGACGTGGTGAGCACCTCCACCGACTACTTCGCGCGGCAGATCAAGGCCGGGATCTACCAGCCACTGGACAAGTCGCTGCTGCCCAACTGGAAGAACCTGGACCCGCAGGTGCTCGAGCTCGAGGCGACCGCCGATCCGGGTAACCGCTATGCGATGCCGTACCTGCGGCACGTGAACGGCTTTGCCTACAACGTCGACATGATCCGCGCGCGCATGCCCGATGCCCCGGTGGACAGCCTCGACATGATCTTCAGGCCCGAGGTGATCAGCCACTTCGCCGACTGCGGCGTGACGTTCCTCGATTCACCCGAGGATGTGCTGCAGCTGGCGCTGAATTACCTGCACCTGAACCCCAACACCACCAGGCCCGAGGACTATGCCCAGGCGGAGAAGCTGCTGCTGAAGGTGCGGCCCTACATCCGCGCCTTCGATTCCAGCGAGTACATGAATGGGCTGGCGACCGGGGACTTCTGCATCTCCATGTCCTGGTCGGGTGACTACTCGACCTCGCGCGCGCGCGCCAAGGCCGCAGGTGTCGACGTGAACCTCGCCTTCACGGTGCCCAAGGAGGGCGCCAACGGCTCGTTCGACGCCTTGCTGATCCCGGCAGATGCCCCGCACCGTCTCGCGGCGCACAAGTTCCTCAACTACATCCTCGAGCCGCAGGTGATCGCGCAGATTACCAACTACATTCACTACGGCAACGACAACCTGGCCGCCAACCCCTACGTCGAGCCCAGCATTCTTAACGATCCGAATGTCTACCCGACGCCCGAGATCCGGGCGCGGCTGTACATGGCCACCGAGGCCTCCCCGGCTCTCGAGCGCCTGCGCACGCGCACCTGGACCCGCATCAAGACCGACCTGTAGCGGCTAGCTGCCGGCGAGGCGGATCTCCGCAGCGCGCCTGCGGTCGCCGCGCACCATGAGGTAGCCAGCCGCGATGACGCAGACCCCGACCGCGCACACGATGATGCTGGCAAGGGCGTTGATATCCGGGCTCACCCCGAGCTTCACCTTCGAATAGATGACCATCGGCAGCGTGCTGGCACCAGGGCCGGCCACGAAGCTGGAGATCACCAGGTCATCCAGCGACAGGGTGAAGGACAGCAGCCAGCTGGAGATCAGCGCCGGGGCGATGATCGGAAGCGTAATCTCCAGGAAGGCGCGCAGCGGGCTCGCACCCAGATCCATCGCCGCCTCCTCCAGCGAGCGGTCGGCCTGCTGCAGGCGCGATTGCACGGTGATGGTCACGTAGGCGCTGCAGAAGGTGACGTGCGAGATCACGATGGTGGTGAAGCCGCGGTGCGGCCATGCGAACAGCTGCACCATCGAGACGAACAGCAGCAGCTGGGTGATGCCGGTGATGATCTCGGGCATGACCAGCGGCGCATTCACCATCCCGGTAAGCAGCAGGCGACCGCGAAAGCGGGTGAAGCGCACCAGTGCGGTCGCCGCCAGTGTGCCGAGCACGAGTGCGCCGCTGGATGCGGCGATCGCCACCTCCAGCGACAGCAGCGCGGCCTGCAGCAGCTGCCGGTTGTGGATCAGCTGCCCGTACCACGCGGTCGAGAAGCCGCCCCACACGTTCACCAGCGGGGAGGCGTTGAACGAGTAGCCGATCAGCACCAGGATCGGCAGGTACAGCAGCGCAATGCCGCAGAACAGCACGGTATTGAGGCCTGCGGAGGAGCGGCCTTCCATCTAGGCCTCCAGCTGGCGCACGTTGTAGTACTGGTAGATCGCGATGGGACCTGCCAGCAGCAGCAGGAACGCGATGGCGACTGCAGAGGCGACCGGCCAGTCATGGTTGCCGAAGAACTCATCCCACAGTACGCGCCCGATCATGAGGTTGTTCGGGCCGCCGAGCAGCGAGGGGATGACGAACTCACCCACCGCCGGGATGAACACCAGCATGGCGCCGGCGATCACCCCGGGGATCGACAGCGGCAGGGTCACATCGAGGAACGCGCGGCGCGGCGTGCTGCCCAGGTCACTCGCCGCCTCGAGCAGCGTCGGATCGAGCTTCTCCAGCGTGGCAAACAATGGCAGCACCATGAAGGGCAGGTAGGAATAGATGATGCCGACGTATACGGCCACGCCGGTATGCATGATGTGGAAGGGCTGGTGGATCAGCCCCAGGTGCAGCAGCATCGTGTTGAGAAAGCCGTTATCGCGGATGATGCCCTCCAGCGCATAGACGCGCAGCAGGAACGAGGTCCAGAACGGCAGCATGATCACCAGCAGCCACAGGTTCTGCCGGGATTTCGGGCTGCGCGCGATGGCGTAGGCCATCGGGTAGCCGATCAGCAGGCAGATGAGCGTGGCGAAGAACGCGGTGCGCAGCGAGTAGAGGTAGGCGACCCCGTAGACCTCGTCGGTGAGCAGGTAGCGGTAGTTGCCCAGGGTGATTGCGAACCGCAGGTGGTGATCGGCCGTCCAGGAGATCACCTCCGTGAACGGCGGCACCCGCGGGGCGGCCTCGGCGAAGCTGATCTTGAAGGCGAACACGAACGGGATCAGGAAGAAGACGAACAGGAAGACGAGCGGCGGCAGGATGATCAGCCAGCGGCCCGGGCGCCAATGTGGTTTCATGTTCTGGGATTTGCTCGTGCCTGCCGGCATTGTGCGCGATAAGCTTGCGTACGGTCCAACAATTGCCTGGCGGGCGCGCATGCCCCGCGAGGCCGCGGGTATAGACACAGGTGTCCGCTCCTAAGAATCCCACGCAGAGCGCGGCGCGCGCGCCGGGTGCCGGCAACACGCGCATCCGCCAGCGCCGTCGCCTGATCGATGCCTGCATCTCCGCGCTGCATATCTACGGGCCCTCGCGCACCACCGTGGAGAAGGTGGTGGCACTGGCGGACCTGTCCCCCGGCATCGTGCGCTTCTACTTCGATTCCAAGGCCGCGATGCTGGTCGCCTCCCTGGAATACCTCGCCGCGGAGTTCCAGGAGCGGGTGCTGACCCCGGTCGCACAGCTGAAGGAGACGCCGATCGCGGCGCTGCGCCTGCTGGTGGATCTGTACCTGGACGCGGACATCGCCAGTCCCCGCAAGGTCTCGGTGTGGTACTCGTTCTGGGGCGAGGCGAGCTCGCGCCAGGAGTACTACGACATCTGCGGCAAGAAGGACGAGGACTTCGCAGCACTGGTGCGCGAGCTGATCCAGCGCCTGATCAGCAGCAGCGGGGCGAGCCACCTGGATGCCGACGCGGTGGCCCTGGGCCTGATCGGGGTGCTGGAGATCCTGTGGCAGGGCTTTGCCTTCCAGAGCGAGGCGAACATCAATCGCGCCGAGGCCGTCAGCCGCTCGCTCGCCTACCTGCGCTCCGTGTTTCCCGGGGAATTCGCCGCCTCCGCACCGGCTCGGCCGGCACCGGCCAGTGTGCGCGCCAGCACCACCGCGCGGCTGCCGGCACACGCGTACACGGATAGCAGCCTGCTCAGCGCCGAGCGCGAACAGCTGCTGCGGCCGGCCTGGCAGGTCCTCGGGCACGAGGCAGAGCTCAAGGCGGCGGGGGACTTCCTCACCGGGGACCTGGCCGGCGAGCGGGTGCTGGTGGTGCGCGCCGAGCGCGACCGGCTGCACGCTTTCCGCAACACCTGCCGGCGCAGTCCGCACGCGCTGGTGGCCGAGCGCCGCGGGCACCTGCAGAGCGCCATCCGCTGCGCGACGCACGCGCTGACCTATACCTTCGACGGGCAGCTGGTGGAGGGTCAGACCCCCGGGGACCTGACGCCGCTGGAGATCACCTCGCGCGGACCGCTGGTGCTGGCCCGCGGGGCGGCGCCGCGCGTGGAGCCGCGGGCGAGCCCCATCAGCTGGGATGCCTGCGGTGCGCCGCTTGCCGGCGGGTTCAGCGAGTGTGAGGTGGCGGCGGACTGGAAGGTTCTGGTCGAGCAGTGGCTGGAAAACCCGTACGCCACGCAGCAGTTCCTGCCGCCGAACCAGCTGCTCGACGTGCGCGCGGCGGGCGTGATGGTCCTGCAGGTCACCCCGGTTTCCCCCGGACGCGCGCGGCTGCGGCGCTTCGAGTTCGCGAACGAGACGACCCCGCGGCGCGCCAGCCGCCCCGCGCGCGAGCAGTGGCGGCGCGAGACCGCAGCCTGGGTCGGTGCGCAGATTCAACTGGCCGAGTCCACGCAGGCAGGACTTGCGGGAGCTGCCGGTGAGCCGGCCGATTCCGGGCCGGTGACCGCGGCCCTCGCGGAGTTCCGTGCCTCGATCACGCGGCTCCTGCAGCTCCCGGGCTAGGCAAAGCGCGTCGGCGCACTGGGCAGGCGTGCTTCGGGGATGCGCGCACGCAGCAGCTCGTGGAACTCGAGCATCCAGTGCTCGATGGTCGACAGTGGCCCGGGCTCGTAGCTGGGCGAGGCCAGCCCCTGCTGCACGCGGGTGCACAGGAACTCATCCTCGCGCTGCACCTCGCGGTTGATGCGCGCATTGAGGTAGCGAACGATGCGCATCTCGCGCCGCCCGTCGGGGAGCCCGAACACCTGGCCGCGGATGGTGCACTTGCCCGGGCCGCGCGGCAGCACCTGGAAGAAGTCCATCTGGTCGGGGAACACGTCGATCCCGAGGTTCGGCAGCATGCTGTAGAAGCTCCAGCGCCTGCGGTCCTGCTCGGGAAGGTGCTGCGATACCCCGGCGATCATCTGCTGGTACATGCGCTCGCTCCAGCGGCTGGAGGGGCGCTCGCGCAGCCAGCTCGCGCCGCGCGCGACGCCGACGGTTTCGGTGCTCGACTGGTCATCGAAGTCGGGCGTGAGCATGCGGAACAGGCCCGGGTGCCCGATCGGCACGTGGTAGGACTCGAGGTAGTTGTCCATGGCGATCTTCCAGTCGCAGTCCCAGTGCTCCACGTACAGCGGGGCGAGCGGCTGCATGCGCTCGAAATGATGGGCCACGAATTCCGCACCGATATCCCCCCAGATCTGCTCCAGCGACGGCAGATGATCCCCTGCCAGGCATACGAACACGAAGCCGCAGAACACCTGCATGCGCACCGGCTTCAACCCCAGCTGCGCGCGATCCAGCGGTGGGAAGGTCTCGCGGTTGGGCATACCGAGCAGCTCGCCGCTCAACTTGTAGGACCAGCCGTGATAGGGGCAGGTGATGGCGCCCGGGCAGTTGCCCGCGCCCTGCAGGATGCGCGCGCCGCGATGGCGGCACACGTTGTGGAATGCCTGGATCTCGCCGGCGGAGCTCTTGAGCACCACGATGCTCTCGCGGCCGATCTCGATGGCCACGTAGTCCCCCGGGCGGGCAACCGAGCTCACGTGGCACACCAGCTGCCAGCTCGGGCGCAGGATGCGCTCGTACTCCAGGCGGCTCATCTCCGGATGGCTGTAGACCCAGGCCGGCAGCGCGCGTGTGAGCGTCGGGGGCATGGCTTCAACCGGGCGGGCAGTGGCATTCATGGGGGCTGTCCGGTGCAATGTATATGGTCATATAATTCTAGCCCAGAAAACTATATGATCATATAGACGGCGTGCCGCCCAGGTGGTAACTTGCCGTGATAACTGCGATTTTCTCTCCACCGAACCAGCGAGTGCACCGCCATGGCCAGAACGATGACCAGGAACAACGAGCATTACCGGCGGGCTGTGAAGCGCATGCCGCTGGGGGTCGCCTCGAACTTCCGCTTCTGGGGTGAGGGACGCACGATCTACGTCAAGGAAGGGCGCGGCGCGCGCGTCACCGACCTCGATGACAACGTCTACGTCGATTACCGCATGGGTTACGGTCCGGCGATCCTGGGCTACGCGGATGCGCGCGTGGACGAGGCGGCCCGCGAGGGGATGAAGGTCGGGGGCGTGTTCGCGCTCTCGACCGAGCGCGAGTACCTGGTCGCCGAGCGCATCGCCCAGATGGTGCCGGCGGCGGAACTGGTGCGCTTCTCCAACTCCGGCACCGAGGCGGTGATGGCGGCATTGCGCCTGGCGCGTGCCTACACCAAGAAGGACAACTACGTCATCCTCGAGGGCAGCTACCACGGCCTGTTCGACGCGGCGATGTGGTACACGCCGATGGAGAAGTGGGCCGAGGTCGGCGATCCGGTCGTGCACCCCTACAGCGAGGGCGTGCCGCTGGCGACCCGCAACTTTGCGCACTTCGTGCAGGCCAACGATGCCAACCAGCTCGAGGACGTGCTCAAGCGCCACGGCCACTCGATCGCCTGCCTGCTGATCGAGCCGATCATGGGCAACTGCCTGGGCATCGCCGCAGATCCTGCCTACATGCGCGCGGCACGCGAGCTGTGCGACCGCTATGGCGTGGTACTGATCATCGATGAGGTGAAGACCGGCTTCCGCGTCGCCAAGGGCGGCGCGCAGGAGCTGTACGGGGTGCGCGCGGACCTGTGCACCTTCGCCAAGGCGGTGGCGAACGGCTACCCGATCTCGGTGCTGGCCGGCCGCGAGGACATCATGCGCAAGGTGGGCAAGGGCGTGGCGCACGGCGGCACCTACACCGCGCATCCGGTCTCACTGGCCGCGGCCGAGAAGACCCTGCAGATCCTGGCCGAGACCGACGCGCTGGAGAAGCTGGCCAACTACGGCACGCGCCTGCGCAACGGCAAGAGCGCCATCCTCAAGGCACGCGGTATCGCGCACAGCTTCGTGGGACATCCCTCCATGAGTGGCCTGTACTTCGCCGCGCAGCCCCCGCGCACCTACCGCGACTGGAAGGGCAGCGACTACACCTTCTACGACGCCGTGGCCAGGGTGCTGCACGATGAGCGCATCCTGTGCGAGCCGGACTCGCGCGAGCCGTGGTTCATGTCCGCCGCGCACGATGACTCGTGCCTGAAGGACACGCTCGCTGCGTTCGAGGTGGCGGTCGATGCCACGCTCAACGCCCAGGGCGCGGCGCAGCGCGTACCCGGGAGCCGCCCCGCATCCCCGGCGGTATGAGTTCGCGCACGGCCAACCGTTACGATGTGATTATCGTTGGCGCCGGGCACAACGGGCTCGTCAACGCCTGTTACCTCGCCCGCGCGGGCCTCAAGGTCATGGTGCTCGAGCGCAACCCGTTCGTGGGCGGGGCGGCGGTCAGCCGCAGCCTCTACGACGGCTTTACCTACTCGAACTGCTCCTACGTGTGCAGCCTGCTGCGCACCGAGATCATCCGCGCGCTGGAGCTGCCGCAGCACGGCCTGCAGATCATCCCCTACGAGGGTGGCTGCACCATGATGCGCGACGGGGGGCACCTGGCGGTGTACGACAACCACGACGCCTTCCGTCGCGAGCTCGCGCGCCATTCGCGCCACGACGCGGAGGCCTACGAGCGCTACGTGCGCGACATGCTGCGGCACTGCCGCTTCATCAAGCCGCTGCTGCTGCGCGAGCCGCCGGATCCGACTTCCTTCCGGCCGCGCGACCTCCAGGAGCTGATGTTCCTCGGCAAGCACTTCCACAAGCTCGGCGAGGCGCGCATGTACGACACGCTGCGCTTCTGGACCATGAGCTGCGCGGACATGCTCGAGGAGTATTTCGAGAGCGAGATCGTCAAGGCGCACATGGCCGGCAGTTCCATCATCGGCACGGCCTTAGGGCCGCGCTCGGCCGGCAGCGCCTACGTGCTGCTGCACCATTACATGGGCAGCATCGATGGCGCCGTCGGGGCCTGGGGCTTTGCGCGCGGTGGCATGGGTGCGATCACCCAGGCGCTGGCCGCATCGCTCAAGGCCAGCGGCGGCGAGGTGCGAGTCAGTGCCCCCGTGCAGCAGATCCTGGTGCGCCATGGGCGCGCCACGGGCGTGGTGCTCGATGACGGGGAGGAGCTCCAGGCCCCGGTCGTGGTCTCCAACATGGACGTGAAGCGCACCTTCCTGAAGACTGTGGGACCCGAGCACCTGCCGCCGGAGTTCATCGACCAGGTGCGCAAGTTCAAGATCCGCGGCTCCTCGGGCAAGCTGAACATTGCGCTCGACCGGCTGCCGAGTTTCCCGTCGATTCCGCAGGGCTCGCCCTCGATCCGCGGCGACCTGCACATCACCGACACGATCGAGATGCTCGAGCGCGGCTACGATGACTGGAAGGAGGGGCGCTGGTCGCGCCGCCCCGTACGTCGACATGCTCATCCCGACGCAGATCGATCCGACCATGACACCCGATGGCAAGCACTACATGTCGGTGTTCGTGCAGTACTGTCCCTACACCCTTGCCGACGGGGAGTGGACCGACGCGAAGCGCCAGGCCTTTGGCAAGACGGTCATCGATGCGATCGCTGCGCACAGCCCGGACTTCAGGGACCTGATCCTGCACGCCGAGATCCGCACCCCCTGGGACATCGAGAACGAGGTGGGACTTACCGAGGGCAACATCTTCCAGGGCGAACTGACCTTTGACCAGCTGTTGTTCAACCGCCCGGTTCCCGGCTACGCGCAGTACCGCGCGCCGGTACGCGGCCTGTACATGTGCGGCTCGAGCACGCACCCGGGCGGCGGGGTGATGGGCGCGCCCGGGGCAAATTCCGCGGCGGCGATCCTGCGCGACCTGGGGCGCAGGCCATGAGCACCCCGGCGCGGCCGCGCTACGATGTCATCATCATCGGCGGCGGCCACAACGGCCTGGTGTGCGCCACGGTGCTGGCGCGCGCGGGCCGCTCGGTACTGGTGCTGGAGGCGAGCGGACAGCTGGGCGGGGCCGCCGCGACGCGCGAGTTCGCGCCCGGGTTCAACGTCTCCGCCTGTGCGCACCTGCTGCACCTGATGCCGGCGGCGCTGCTCAAGGAGCTCAACCTGGGCGCCCACGGCCTGAAGTTCGCGGCCGAGTCGCTGCCGAGCACCGCCCTGGCGGCGGACGGGGCGCACCTGAGCCTTGGAACCGACGCCGCCGCGGCACTGCCGGCTGCCGATGCCAGGGCCTACCGCGAGTGGCAGCGCCTGCTTCGGCAACTCTCCGGGGCGTTGCACCCGGTGCTGAACGCACCGCCACCGCGACTGGGCACCGATGCCTGGAGCGACCGCAGGTCACTCTTGGGCCTGGGCTGGCGCCTGCGCCGCCTCGGCCGCCGCGACCTGCGCGAGCTGCTGCGCATCGGCCTGATGAATGTGCACGACCTGCTGGAGGAGCGCTTCGCACAGCCGCTGCTCAAGGGCGCGCTCGCCCTGGATGCGGTGCTCGGTACCAACTACGGGCCGCGCTCCCCGGGCACGGTGCTGTCGCTGCTGTATCGCCACGCCGCCTGCGGCGGCACCGAGTCGCTGGCCCAGCCCCAGGGCGGCCTGGGCGCACTGTCGGCGGCGCTCGGCCGCGCAGCCACGGCGGCCGGTGCCGAAGTGCTCACCGCCACCCCCGTCGAGCGCATCCTGGTGAAGGATGACCGGGCGAGCGGGGTGGCGCTGCTCTCCGGCGAACAGGTCAGCGCCGGGGTGGTGGTCTCCAATGCGGATCCGAAGACCACCTTCCTCGAGCTGCTGGGAACCGAGCATCTCGACGCCGGCTTCGTCCGGCGCATCAGCCAGCTGCGCACCCGCGGCATGACCGCCAAACTGCACCTGGCGCTCGACCGCCTGCCGCAGTTCCCGGGCGTGGAGGCCAGTGCACTGCGCGGGCGCCTGCTGGTGGCGCCGCACGCAGACTACATCGAGCGCGCCTACAACCATGCGAAATACAACGAGTATTCCGCGGCGCCGATGCTGGAGGTCACGCTGCCCACCCTGGCCGATCCAACGCTCGCGCCCGCCGGCAGGCACGTGGCCTCGGTCGTGGTGCAGTACGCGCCCTACGCGCTCAAGGAGGGTTGGGCGACGGGGCGGCAGCGCTTCACCGACATCGTGATCGACACCCTCGCGGCCTACGCGCCGGACCTGCGTCAGTGCCTGCGTGCGAGCGAGCTGCTGACCCCTGCGGACATCGAGCGCGAGTTCCGCATCAGCGGCGGCCACTGGCACCACGCCGAGCTGGCCTTCGACCAGTTCTTCATGGTGCGCCCGGTCCCCGGGGCCACGCAGTACCAGACCCCGCTGCCGGGCCTGTTCCTGTGCGGTGCCGGCTGTCACCCCGGCGGCGGCGTGATGGGGCTCGCGGGGCGTAACGCTGCGCGCCAAGTCATGAGTGAGGCGGCCTGAACATGCCCACGCCCGGTGAACCGCACTACCGCCAGCCGCTGCTGAAGACGCCGTTCCACGAGCGCGCCCGCGCCCTGAGCCAGCTCGACAGCTTTGTGCCCTGGGCCGGCTACACGACCGTGGATGTGTTCACCAGCGCCGAGCAGGAGTACTTCTCGGTGCGCAACGCCAGCTCGCTCTATGACCTGACGCCGATGGTGAAGTACCGCGTCGCCGGCCCCGATGCGCTGCGCTTCCTCAACCGCCTGGTGACGCGCGACATCGGAAAGCTGAAGCCCGGCAGGGTGGCCTACGCGGTCTGGTGTGACGATGCGGGAATGCTCATCGACGATGGCACGGTATTCTGCATCGCGGCGAACGAGTACCGCATCTGCACCGCCGAGCGGCAGATGGACTGGTTTGCAGCCTCCGCCATCGGCTTCGACGTGCAGCTTAGCGAGGTCACCGAGGAGGTCGCCGCCCTGGCCGTGCAGGGACCAACTTCCTGCGCGCTGCTGAAGGCCGTGGGACTTGCCGGGGTGGAACACCTGAAGCCCTTCGAGCACGGGCAGTTCTCGATGCCCGGGGCGGCTGCGCCGCTGACGATGATGGTCTCGCGCACCGGCTTCACCGGGGACTTAGGCTACGAGCTGTGGATGAATCCGGCCGATGCCGAATACACCTGGGACGCGCTCATGCGCCACGGCAGCACGCGCGGCGTGCGCCCCATCGGCTCCCGCGCGCTCAACATGGTGCGCATCGAGGCCGGCTTCGTGCTGCCCAACATGGACTTTGTCTCCGCCGCCCACACGCTGCGCCTCGGCACCGAGCGCTCGCCGCTGGAGCTGGGACTGGCCTGGCTGGTCGACTTCAACAAGGGGCACTTCACCGGCCGCCGCGCCCTGCTGGCCGAACAGAGGCGCGGGCCGCTGCGCCAGCTGGTGGGCCTGGACATCGAGGGCACCAAGCCGGCGCACAATGCGCTGCTGTACACCGATCGCTCCGGGCGCAAGGAGGCCGGCAGCATCACCTCGGCGACCTGGTCACCGACCTGCAAGCGCAACCTCGCCCTGGCGATGGTCGAGGCGCCTTACATCGCCACCGGCTCGGTGCTGTGGGCCGAGATCTACCTCAACCGCGAACTGGTCTGGGAGCGCCGGATGGTGCCGGCACGGGTGGTGGAACGACCCTTTTTCGCGCCGGCCCGCCGCCGGATAACCCCGCCAGCAGAGTTCTGAGCGGTACATTAACCTTACCGGCCATGATCACCGCACAGTCAAAGCCCCTTGCCGACCGGCCCTGGCTTGACCCGAACGCGGTGCCACAGATCCGCATCGAGGCGGTGACCAAGGCCTACACCGCGCACACGGCGGTGGATCACGTCAGCCTGGAGATCTTCAAGGGCGAGATGTTCGCCCTGGTGGGGGCCTCCGGATGCGGCAAGACCACGCTGCTGCGCATGCTCGCCGGGTTCGCGCTGCCCACCAGCGGCCGCATCTTCATCGACGGCACGGAGATGGGTACCGTGCCCCCGCACGAGCGCCCGGTGAACATGATGTTCCAGTCGTACGCGCTGTTTCCGCACATGAGCGTGGAGAGCAACGTCGGCTACGGGCTGCGCCGCCTGCCGCTGGATGCGGCCGCCCGGAAGCGGCGCGTCCAGGAGGCCCTGGACATGGTGCAGCTAGGCGGGCTCGGCCAACGCAAGCCGCACCAGCTCTCCGGCGGCCAGCGCCAGCGCGTGGCACTCGCCCGCGCCCTGATCCGCCGTCCCAAGGTGCTGCTGCTGGATGAGCCGCTGTCGGCGCTGGACAAGAAGCTGCGCGAGCAGACCCAGTTCGAGCTCATGGACCTGCAGTACAAGCTGGGCATCACCTTCATCGTGGTCACCCACGACCAGGACGAGGCGATGGCACTGGCCACCCGCATCGCGGTGATGGACCGCGGGCAGGTGATGCAGGTGGGTACCCCGGCGGAGATCTACGAATTCCCGCGCAGCCGCTTCGTGGCCGACTTCGTCGGCACCGCCAACCTGTTCGAGGGCACCGTGTGCGCGTGCGAGCCGGGCACGGTGCGCGTGCAGTGCGCCGAGACCGGCGGGGAGCTGGTGGTGGATGACCGGGGCAGCTTCGCCCTCGGCCAGCAGGTCTGGGTGGCGCTGCGCCCGGAGAAGGTGCGTCTGGCCAAGGAGCCCTCGAGCGCTGCCCGGGTCAACCAGCTGCGCGGCACGGTCTGGGAGCTCGGCTACCTGGGCAACCGATCGACCTACCGGATCAAGACGTCCAGTGGCAAGCTAGTCACCGTGGTGGCCCAGAACGAGCGGCGCACGTCCGAGGCGGCCATCGACTGGAGCGACGAGGTGTTCGTGAGCTGGAGTGCGGATGCAGCCGTGGTGCTGCCGTCCTAGGGCGATTCCAGAACAACCGGGATTCGGCATTGAAGGGTGAGCACATGAATAATTCGAACCGTGTAGTGGTCCACACAGCCGCCGTCTTGCTGGGGGCGCTGGGCCTGGCGGCCGCAGCTGGGGCGTTCGCCGATGCGCAGAGCGATGCGGCCGGCACCCCCGGGCTGCAGGAAATCACCGTGACGGCAACGCGTCACGAGGAGGCCCTGAGCAAGGTGCCCATCAGCGTCACGGCGCTCACCCAGGAGACGATGGACAACCTGGGCATCAAGGACTTCCAGGATGTTGCGCGCTTCACCCCCGGGGTCACCATCGACAACGCCGGCACGAACGCCATCTCGATCCGCGGCATCTCCTCCTCAGGCGGCGCCGGTACCACCGGCATCTACATCGACGACACGCCGATCCAGATGCGCTCGCTCGGCTTCAACCCCGACGACACGCTGCCCAAGACCTTCGACCTGCAGCGCGTCGAGGTGCTGCGCGGCCCGCAGGGCACCCTGTTCGGCGCCGGCGCCGAGGGTGGCGCGGTGCGCTACATCCTAAACCAGCCGAGTCTCACCGTCGCCGACACCTACGTGCGCAGTGAGCTGTCCTACACCGAGCACGGCCAGCCGAACGCGGAGCTCGGCATCGCGCGCGGCCAGCCCATCATCGACGGCACCTTGGGTATCCGGGCCAGCCTCTGGTATCGCTACGACGGTGGCTACATCAACCGCGTCGACCCGGACACCCTCGCGGTGATCAACCACAACGTCAACTATTCCAATTCCATCATGGGGCGCCTGGCGGCGGTGTGGCAGCCGTCGAGCAACGTGGTGATCACGCCGAGCTTCCTGTACCAGCGCCAGGACAAGAACGACGACTCGACCTACTGGCCCGCGTATTCCGATCCGTCCAAGGGACACTTCAATACCGCCACCCCGGAGCGGCTGGGCGGTCCGGACGAGTACTACCTGCCGGCCATCAAGGCGGAGTTCGACCTCACGGACAGCCAGATCATCGCCAATGCCTCGTACTTCCACCGCAAGCAGATCACCGCCTACCAGGGGACGGTGTACGACCTGAGCTACTGGCAGACGATCCCGTCCAGCTTCTATGACGGCAATGGCAACCAGCTGCCGACACCGCCCAAGTGCGCCGCGGCGCTGGATGCGACCACCTGCTCGTGGTTCCCGCTGCTCGATGCCACCGGCATCCACCTGCCGGCCGCCCTGCGCGGCACGCAGACCCCCAACACCATGACCAACACCCAGGAGAGCTTCGTCGGCGAGCTGCGCTGGCAGTCGACCGATGCGAGCTCGAAGTGGACCTACACCGCGGGCCTGTTCTGGCAGCTGGCCAAGGAGGGCAGCGTCGAGGAGCTGCGGTCGACCAATATCGACTCCGTCTTCAACTACCTGTTCGGGCTGTCGCCGACCGATTTCTACGGCGACACCTATTACTCATGCCCGGGCAATGGCAACTACCCGTCCATCCCGGCCTGCGACATCTACTACAACAACAACACTACCTATGACCGGCAGATCGCCGCCTACGGCGAGGTCTCCTACGCCTTCACCGACTGGTTCAAGCTCACCGTCGGCGAGCGCATCGCGCACACCGAGTTCTCGCTCAACCACTACGCGGACGGCTACGAGAACTACGGCCCGGGACCGGCGCAGGCGAGCCAGAAGGAGACCCCCAATACGCCCAAGGTCACCGCCGCCTTCCAGGTGACCCCGAGTGACCTGTTCTACGCCACCTATGCGAAGGGCTTCCGGGTCGGCGGTGGTAATGCGCCGCTGCCGGATTACTGCGCTGCGGATCTCGCAGCCGCCGGCTACCCGAACGGTGCGCCGCTGACTTACAAGTCTGACAACACCCAGAGCTTCGAGATCGGCTCGAAGAACGCCTTCAGCAACTGGCTGAAGATTGCCAGCAGCGTCTACTACATCAAGTGGAACGACATCCAGCAGAGCCTCTATGTCGCCGGTGGCTGCGGCCTGCAGTTCACCG
Source organism: uncultured Pseudomonadota bacterium (assembly GCA_963741745.1). Taxonomy (GTDB): domain Bacteria; phylum Pseudomonadota; class Gammaproteobacteria; order Steroidobacterales; family Steroidobacteraceae; genus 13-2-20CM-66-19. The sequence continues at coordinate 33,012 of CAVUJF010000005.1, forward strand.
ACAACCTCGGCGAGGCCCACGTCTGGGGCGGTGACCTGCAGGCGCAGATGCAGTTCGGCCAGCTGCACGTGGACCTGTCCGCCGGCTACACCAGCGCCCGCTTCAGCAGGGACTCCCCGATTAACTGCCAGTCCTCGGATCCGAACGTTCCGTACGTTCCCTGCCTCACCAGCAAGGGGGACGCCATCACCGGGCAGCAGGGCATCAACTACGCGCCGGGCGCGACCCCGCCGTGGACGGTGGCACTTGGTGTCGAGTACGCCTTCCATATGGGTGAGCGTGACGGTTTCGTGCGTGCAGACTGGGAATACGAGAGCCGCAATCCGTGGCTCGCCAACATGCAGGACCCGCATAACGACGCGACCTACAACTATGGCTACTCGTACACGCTGCCCTCGACCAACTTTGTCTCGGCACGCGCCGGGCTCAGTGTGGCGAATGACTGGCAGCTCGCGCTGTTCTGCGACAACCTGTTCGACTCGCACACGGTGACCAACTACACACTGGGTCAGACCGATGGCACCTTTACGCCGCAGCAGAACGCCTATACGTTCCGGCCGCGGACCATCGGCCTCAACCTCACCTGGCGCCATCGCTGAGACTGACCTCGCGCGTCGTGCCGCTTAGATGGTAGCGTGATGGCTCAATGCCACCACGTGAGACACCGGCGGCCGCGACGGGCGGGGAGAAGCGCGCCGAGCGACTGAACACCCGCGCCGCGGGGGTGGTGGGGCTCGCGGTGCTGTGCAGCCGCGTGCTCGGGCTGGCACGCGAGCAGATCTTTGCCGCCCTCTTCGGGGGCGGGCGCGTGATGGACGCCTTCACCATCGCCTTCCGTATCCCCAACCTGCTGCGCGACCTGTTCGCCGAAGGGGCGCTGTCGACGGCCTTCGTGACGGTGTTCAGCAAGACCGCCGCCGTCGGCGACGAGACCTCCGCCTGGCGCCTCGCGAACAAGGTCGCGACCCTGACCGCGGTGGTCTTAAGCCTGATCACCGTGCTCGGCATCCTCTCGGCGCCGTGGCTGGTGGCAGCACTCGCCCCCGGGTTTGACCCGGCCAAGGCGGCCCTCACCGTGACGCTCACTCGCGTCATGTACCCCTTCATCCTGCTGGTCTCACTCGCCGCCCTGGTCATGGGGATGCTCAATGCCCGCAACGTCTTCGGCGTGCCGGCGATGGCCTCGAGCTTCTTCAACCTGGGGTCGATCGTCGCCGGCGTGGCTCTTGGATACTGGCTCGACCCGCACTTCGGCACGCGCGCCATCCTGGGCCTGGCCATCGGCACCCTGGTCGGGGGCGCGCTGCAGCTTCTCGTGCAACTGCCGACCCTGAAGCGCCAGGGCTACCGCTACCGGGTGGACTTTCACTGGCGCGACCCGGGGGTGCGCGCGGTGCTGCGCCTGATGGGCCCGTCCGTGATCGCCGCGAGCACCACGCAGGTGAACGTCCTGGTCAACTCCGTGTTCGCCTCCGAGCTCGGCGACGGGCCGACGTTCTGGCTGACCGTGGCCTTCCGCCTCATGCAGCTGCCGCTCGGCATCTTCGGCGTAGCGCTGGGGACCGTGGCGCTGCCGCTGCTGGCGCGCATGGCCGCGACGGGCAACCTGCTGGCCTTCCGCAGCGAACTGGCCCGCGGCATGCGCCTGGCCTTCCTCATGACCATCCCGGCGAGCGTCGGGCTCATCGTGCTGGCCGAGCCGATCATCTCGGTGCTCTACCAGCACGGCCGCTTCGGCGCCCACGAGACGGCCGAGTCGGCCGGCGCACTGCGCTTCTACGCCCTCGGGCTGTGCGGCTATGCCGCCCTGAAGGTGCTGGTGAATGCCTTCTATGCGATCGACCGGCGCAAGACGCCGATGCTGGTCAGCTTCCTCGCCGTGGCGCTGAACCTGGCACTGAATTTCATCTTCACGCGCGAGCTGGGGTGGGGGCACCGCGGGCTCGCCTTCTCCACCGCGTGCGTGGCGACCAGCAACTTCCTGATCCTGTACTTCCTGATGCGCTCGCACCTGGGGCGCCTGGAGTCACGGGCGATGGCGCGGCTGCTCGCCAGGCTCGCGCTCGCGTGCCTGGTGCTGCTGGCACTGGCCTGGGGCGGCAGCCAGTGGCTGCTGACGGACTGGGCGACGCAGGCGTTCTGGCCCAAGTGCGCCAGTCTGTTCCTCGTGATCGGCGTGGCCGCGGCCGGCTTTGTCGCCTGCGCCAATGCCCTCGGCATCACCGAGGTGCACGAGATCGTGGCGGCGGTGCGCCGGCGCCTGCGCGCCTAGCGCGTTCCTTACGCGAAGCTCGCCGGGGCCTTGGGCAGGCGCACCTCGGGGATGCGCTCGCGCAGCAGGTCGTGGAACTCGTGCATCCAGCGCTCCAGGTGCGACAGGGGGCCTGGCTGGTAGACCCCGGAGCGCAGTCCCTTCTGCACCCGCTCGCACAGCTCGCGGTCTTCCTTGTTCACCTGCATGTTGAGCTTGGTGCCCATGTAGCGCACCAGCTTCATCTCGCGCCGCTCATCGGGCACGCCGAAGGCCGCCCCGCGGATGATGGTGCGGCCCGGGCCGTTGGGCAGCACCTGAAAGAAGTCCACCTGCTCGGGCATGATGTCGATGCCAAGATTCGGCAGGCAGCTGTAGAAGCGCCAGCAGCGGCGGTTCTCCTCCGGGACGTGGGTGCTGACTTGCTGCGTGTGCTTGGTGTAGACGCGCTCGAGCCAGCGCGCGGAGGGCTGCGGGCGGATCCAGCTGGTGCCGCGGCCGATGCCCGGCGCTGAGCGCGTGTCCTCGTAGTCGGGGGTCATCATGCGGTTCAGGCCCGGGTGCCCCAGCGGCACGTGGTAGGACTCCAGGTAGTTGTCCATCGCGACCTTCCAGTCGACTTCCCAGTGCTCCTGGTACATCGGGGAGATCGGCACGAGTTCCTCCAGGCGGTAAGGGGCGAGCTCCTCGAGCATCGAGGCCCACACCTGCTGCGGCCTGGGCGGGTTGCCGGCCAGGCACACGAACACGAAGCCCAGCATGATCTCCACGCGCACCGGGTATAGCGAGTACCGGGCACGGTCGAAGTCGACGAAGCTGTCGCGCATGCTCGCCGCCTGCAGCGCGCCGTCGTACTGGTAGGTCCAGCCGTGATACGGGCAGGTGATGGCACCGCGGCAGGTGCCGCTGCCTTCCAGGATGCGCGTGCCGCGATGGCGGCACACGTTGTAGTGGGCACGCACGGCGCCGGTCTTGTCGCGCACCACGATGACGCTCTCGGGCCCGAAGTCGAAGGTGATGTAGTCGCCCGCGCTGGGAATCTGGCTGACGTGGCAGACGATCTGCCAGCTCGGCTTGAGGATTCTCTCGAACTCGAGGCGGGTCATTTCGGCGTTGTTGTACACCCAGGCCGGCAGGGCAAAGCGCGGGGCAACTTTCTCGACGGGTACGGCGTTCATGGCGTGAAAGTATAGGGTCTTTCAGCCCCCGCGGCACGACTCGCAGGCTTTAAATGTCGCGCCCGTTCAAAGGGTTGGCGCGCTATCTCAGGGCCAGCGGAGGTGCGGCCCGCGCGCCTCCGCCACCGGCGGCGGCGAACCCCAGGCACGCCTGCAGCACGCGCATCAGCACCGCCTGCATCGCCGAGGCCGCAGCCGCATCCCACGGGGCCGGCCAGTTGTCCGCCCCGGGCGCGGCGGCCGGCTCCGCGAGGTACCCCCGGCAGGCCAGTTCCATCTGCACCGCGTGGACCCCGTGCCCCGGCTGTCCGTAGTGGCGCGTGGTGTAGCCGCCCTTGAAGCGGCCGTTGGTCACGCGCGAGAACCCGCTTCCGTCACATACGGCCTCGAGGCGGTGCGTGAGCTGCGGCGCGCAACTGGCTCCGGAGAAGGTGCCGAGGTTGAAGTGGGGCAGCGTCCCCGGGAACAGGCGCGGGATCTGCGAGCGGATCGAGTGACAGTCGTACACCACCACGCACGGGTGCAGCGCGCGCAGGCGCGCGATCTGCGCGCTGACGGCGCGGTGATAGGGCTCAAAGTAGCTCTGGCGGCGCTGTGCGATCTCCGCAGCCGCCGGCGCCGCGCCCTCGCGGTAGAGCGGCTCGCCGTCGAAGCTCGTCGTCGGGCACAGCTCGGTCGTCGCCTGCCCGGGATACAGGGAGGCGCCCGTGGGGTCGCGGTTGGCATCGATCACCGAGCGCGACATGCCGGTGCGCACCAGGCTGGCCCCCAGGCCTTCGGCAAATGCATACAGCCGCTCGATCCACCAGTCGGTGTCCTTGCGTGCCAGCCAAGGGGACACGAACCGCGGCTCCAGTTCCGGCGGGATGTCGGTGCCGGTGTGCGGCATGCACAGCAGAAGCGGTGCGCTGCCGGCGCGCACGGTGAGCCACGGACCGGGTGAGGGAGCGTTCATGAGCTGGATGATCCCTCAAGCTGCACCCGGGCCGCCAATCATCAATAATGCCTGCATGCCAACCCTCTGGTTCGAATCGGCCCTGTTGCCGCAGGGCTGGGCCTCGCAGGTGCGCATCGAGGCGGGCTCCGGGATCATCGGCCGGGTGAGCGTGGGCGTGCAACCGCAGGCCGGCGACGAGCGCCACGGCATCGCCATTCCGGGGCTGCCGAACCTGCACAGCCACGCCTTCCAGCGGGGCATCGCCGGCCTCACCGAGCGGCGCGCTTCCCAGGAGGACAGCTTCTGGAGCTGGCGCGAGCTGATGTACCGCTTCGTCGAGCGCATCGACGCCGACGAGTTCGAGGCCCTGAGCGCCTTTGCCTACGCGGAGATGCTCGAGGCCGGCTTCACCCACGTCGGCGAGTTCCACTACCTGCACCACGACCGCGGTGGCGCCCCGTACGCCGACCCGGGTGAGCTGGCCGGGCGCATCGCCGCGGCCGCCGAGCAGAGCGGCATCGGCCTGACGCTGCTGCCGAGCTTCTACGCACACAGCGGCTTCGGCGGCGCACCGCCCACGGCGCGGCAGCTGCGCTTCGTCAACGATCCGCAGCGCTTCGCACGCATCGTCGAGGCCAGCCGCGCAGCCGTGAGCGCGCTGCCCGGGGCCAGTGTCGGGGTTGCCCCGCATAGCCTGCGGGCCGCCACCCCGGAGGAACTGACCGAGGTCCTGCGCATCGGGCAGGGCGGGGTCATCCACATCCATATCGCCGAGCAGGTGAAGGAAGTCGCCGACTGCATCGCCTGGAGCGGCGGCCAGCGACCGCTGGAGTGGCTGCTGGCCCACGAGGATGTCGATGAGTACTGGTGCCTGGTGCACGCCACCCATGCCACGCAGGCCGAACTCGCAGCGGTCGCCTCCAGCGGCGCGGTGGTCGGGCTGTGTCCGATGACCGAGGCGAGCCTCGGCGACGGCATCTTCCCCGCGGCGCGCTTCATGGCCGAGCGCGGGCGCATCGGCATCGGCAGCGACTCGAACGTGAGGCTCGATGCGGCCGAGGAACTGCGGCTGCTCGAGTACGGGCAGCGCCTCGAGCAGCGTGCCCGCAACGTGCTGGCGGCAGCCGGCGGCGCCTCCACCGGACGCAGCCTGTTCGAGGCCGCGCTCGAGGGCGGCTGGCAGGCGCTCCAGGGTGGGGCGGTGGGGGCGGTGGGCCCCGGGCTCAGCGCGGGCGCCGCGCTTGACCTGGTGACCCTGCGGCGCGCGGATGCCTCGCTGCTGGAGCGCAGCGAGGATGAACTGCTCGACAGCTGGATCTTCAGCGCCGGGCGCAGCTCGATTGATTGCGTGTGGCGCGCGGGCGTGAAGCTGGTGAGCGATGGCCGGCACCGCGCGCGCGGGCCGCTGCTGGCACGCTATGGCGCGGCCCTGAAGCGCCTGCTGGCCTAGATGACCTAACACCGAAGGGGGACCGCAGATGTTCAGGAAGCTATCGGGGGCGGCATTGGCGCTGCTGGCGGCATTTGCCCTGGGAGGCATCGCGCTGCATCGCCATGAACCGATCAACGCGCTGTGGATCGTCACGGCCGCCGTGTGTGCCTACCTGCTCGGTTACCGCTTCTACGCCGCATGGATCGCGGCGCGCGTGCTCATGGTCGACCCGACGCGGGCGACCCCGGCCGAGCGGCTGAACAACGGGCGCGACTTCGTGCCCACCCACAAGGCGATCGTCTTCGGGCATCACTTCGCGGCCATCGCCGGGCCGGGACCGCTGGTGGGGCCGACACTGGCCGCCCAGTTCGGCTACCTGCCCGGCACGCTGTGGATCCTGGTGGGTGCGGTGTTCGGCGGTTGCGTGCAGGACATGACGATCCTGCTGCTGTCCACGCGCCGTGACGGACGCAGCCTCGGGCAGATGGCGCGCGATGAGCTCGGGCCCCTGGGCGGCTTCGCCGCCCTGATCGGTACCCTGCTGATCATGGTCATCTTGAGCGCGGTGCTCGGACTGGTGCTGGTGAATGTGATGAAGCACAGCCCGTGGGCGAGCGCGACGGTGATCGCAACGATCCCGGCGGCGATCATCGTCGGGCTGTACATGCGCTTCTGGCGGCCGGGCCGCGTGCTGGAGGGTTCGGTGCTGGGGTTCGGGCTGCTGGCACTGGCCCTGGTCGGCGGCGGCTGGATCGACCACCAGAGCGCGCTGCGCGGCCTGTTCGATTACTCGGGCGTGGCGCTGGCCGCCCTCGTGGCCGGCTACGCCTTCTTTGCCGCCATCCTGCCGGTGTGGCTGCTGCTCGCCCCGCGCGACTACCTGTCCACGTTCCTGAAGATCGGCACCGTGCTGCTGCTGGGTATCGCCATCATCATCACGCACCCGCTGCTGAAGATGCCGGCGCTGACCTCCTTCATCGACGGCACCGGTCCTTTGTTCGGCGGCAAGGTGTTCCCGTTCGTCTTCATCACCATCGCCTGCGGGGCGATCTCCGGCTTCCACTCCCTGATCTCCAGCGGCACGACGCCGAAGCTGATCAGCAGCGAGGCGGACGTGCGCCTGGTCGGCTACGGCAGCATGGCACTGGAGTCCTTCGTGGCGATCATGGCGCTCATTGCCGCAACGCTGCTCGACCCGGGCGTGTTCTTCGCCATCAATTCCGGTGCCGGCGTGGTCGGCGCCGCCCCGGAGGTGGCGGTGCACACCATCAGCGGCTGGGGCTTTCCGGTGACGGTGGAGCAGATGCGCGCGCTCGCACAGTCGATGGGCGAGCAGACGCTGTTCGCGCGCACCGGCGGGGCACCTTCGCTTGCGGTAGGGATGGCGAGCATCTTCGGGTCCACCTTCGGGCAGGGGCTGCTGGCGCTGTGGTACCACTTCGCCATCATGTTCGAGGCGGTGTTCCTGCTGGCCACGCTCGATGCGGGCACGCGCGTGGGCCGTTTCATGCTGCAGGACCTGCTCGGGCATCTCTGGGCACCCCTCGGGCGCACCTCCTGGTACCCCTCGGTGATCTTTGCCAGCGCGGCGATGGTGACCGCGTGGGGATACTTCCTGTATGTCGGGGTCATCGATCCGAACGGCGGGGTAAACATCCTGTGGCCGCTGTTCGGCATCTCCAACCAGATGCTGGCGGCGATCGCGCTGTCGATCGCCAGCGGCATTCTGATCAAGGGCGGCAAGGCGCGCTACGCGCTCGTGACGCTCGTGCCGCTGGCATGGCTGGCCATCGTCACCAGCACCGCCGCGTTTCAAAAGATTACAAGTCCGGATGTCAGGATCGGCCTGCTGGCGGCGGCCAACGATCTGGCCGGCAAGCTCGCCGCCGGCGCACTGCCGGCCGAGAAGGCAGCGGTCGCGCCGCAGCTGATCTTCAACCAGCGCCTGGACGCGGCACTGGCCGCGCTGTTCACGGCCATCCTGTGGCTGGTGATCCTCGACATGGCGCGTATCTGCGTGCGACGCCTGCGCGGGCAGACGGTGCCGGGCAGCTCCGAGGCACCCTACCAGGCGCGCGGCACGCTGCCCGCGGCTGCGGCGGCTGCGCGATGAGCCGCCCGCTGCCCGAAACACTGACGCGCTGCCTGTCCGGTGCCTGGGGCTGGCTGCGGGCGCTCAGCGGTGATGACGCCTACGAGCGTTACCGCCGCCATCACGCAGCGCGGCATCCCGGCGCGCCGCTGCTCGGCCGCCGGGCGTATTACGAGGAGACGCAGCGGCGCAAGTGGAGCGGCGTCAGCCGCTGTTGCTAAGTCTGCTAAGTGCCGGTGCGCCAGGCCGCCCGGCCGGAAGTGCCGGAAACTGCTAACATTCGCGGCCTGATTTAAGGGGGGTGCCGGCCGGTCGGACCGGCGCGCGTCCCGCGCAAAGGACGGATATGTCACTGAAGATCATGATTCTGGGCGCCAACGGCTTCATCGGCAGCGGCCTTACCGAGGCGATCCTGCGCGAGCGTGACTGGGAGGTCTTCGGCATCGACCTCGCGGACAACAAGCTCGGCAACCTGCCCAAGGACAAGCGCTTCCACTTCGTCGAAGGTGACATCACGATCAACAAGGAGTGGGTGGAGTACCACGTCAAGAAGTGCGACGTGATCGTGCCGCTGGTGGCCATCGCCAACCCCGCCCAGTACGTGACCCATCCGCTGCGGGTGTTCGAGCTGGATTTCGAGGCCAACATCGACATCGTCCGCCACTGCGTGAAGTACAACAAGCGGCTGATCTTCCCCTCGACCTCGGAGATCTACGGCATGTCCCCGGATGCGGTGCTCGATGAGGAGACCAGCCCGCTGACCTACGGGCCGATCAACAAGCAGCGCTGGATTTATGCCGCCTCCAAGCAGCTGCTGGACCGCGTCATCTACGCCTACGGCGTGCGGGACAATCTCAATTACACCCTGTTCCGGCCGTTCAACTTCATCGGCCCGAACCTGGACAACGTCGAGGAGCCCAAGGAGGGCAGCTCGCGCGTGTTCACGCAGTTCCTCTCGAACGTGCTGTACCGCCGCCCGATCAAACTGGTCGACGGTGGCAGCCAGAAGCGCTCGTTCACCTTCGTCGGGGACGCCATCCAGGCGCTGCTGACGATCCTCGAGAACAAGAACGACTGCGCCAGCCGGCGCATCTTCAACATCGGCAACCCGGACAACTGCATCTCCATCCGCGACCTCGCCGAGCGCACCATCCGCATCGCCCAGGAGTTCCCGGTGCTGCGCGAGGCCGCCAAGGCCACGCAGATCATCGACGTCACCGCCGGGGATTACTACGGCAAGTACTACCAGGACATCCAGGTGCGCGTGCCCAACATCACCGCCGCCAAGCGCGATCTGGGCTGGAAGCCCACCACCGACATGGATACCGCCATCCGCAAGACCATCGAGTTCTACGTGAACCAGGAAGGCTTCGGTACCCGGGCGGCGGCGATAGCAGCGGGCATCTAGCCGCCCGCTGCGCCTTTTCCTCATGAGCGCCGCTACGGGACGGGGCCTGCACGGGACCGGACTCGGCTTAGGCCTGTGGGTCGTGCTGGCGGTGGCGTGGTTCGCGACCGCGCCATTTCGTCCCCTGTTCGATCCGGACGAGGGCCGCTATGCGGAGATCCCGCGCGAGATGGTGGTCAGTGGCGATTGGGTCACCCCGCACCTGAATGACCTGAAGTACTTCGAGAAGCCGCCGCTGCAGTACTGGGCGACCGCTGCCACCTACGAAGTGTTCGGGCTGAGTCAGTTCACCTCGCGCCTGTGGGCCTTCGGTCTGGCCTTCGCCTGCCTGCCGCTGCTGTATGCCTGGGTGCGCCGCCTGTACGGTGGCGCGGCTGCGCTGCTGGCCGTGGCCGCGCTCGCGGTGAGCCCATACTTTGTCATGATCGGGCACGTGAACGTACTCGACCAGGCGCTGAGCTTCTTCTTGGTCGGGGCGGTACTGGCCTTCACGCTCGCGCAGCTGAGCGCGCCGGCTTCCGCAGCGGAGCGACGCTGGATGCTCATCGCCTGGGCGGCCGCTGCCCTTGCGGTGCTGTCCAAGGGCATCGTCGTCGGCGTGCTCGCCGGCCTGTCGCTGCTGGTGTACTCGCTGCTGGAGAAGGACGCGCGCATCTGGCGGCGGCTGCACCTGGCGCTTGGGCTGCCGCTGTTCCTGCTGATCGCGGCGCCGTGGTTTGTCCTGGTGAGCCTGCGCAACCCGAGCTTCCCGGCCTTCTTCTTCGTCCACGAACACTTCGCGCGCTTTCTCACCACCGTGCACCAGCGCGTGGAGCCGTGGTGGTACTTCCTCGTCATCCTGGCCGTGGGCGTGCTGCCCTGGGCGGCACCCCTGTGGGGCTCGCTGCGGCACGGCTGGCCCGAAGAGCAGGCGGACGCCGCCGCGGCAACCGCGCAGCCCTTCAAGCCACTCAAGTTCCTGGTCATCTTCAGCGCGGTGACGCTGGCGTTCTTCTCGGCCTCGGGCTCGAAGCTGGCGCCCTATATCCTGCCGATCCTGCCGCCACTGGCAGCGGTGTGCGCGGCGCGCGCCGCCGATCCGGCCACCTTCGTCCGGGGCGCGGCCCGGATCTCGGCCGCGCTGCTGACCCTCGCGGGGCTTGGCCTGCTCATCTACAGCGGCCTGCACGACGGCTTCGTGCCGCGTATGGCCATTACCTGGACCGCGATCGCGCTGGCGATCGCGGCGGCGGCCGTGTGGCTGACCTGGCAGCCCCGGGCGCTCGTGGCCGGGGTGTGCGCGAGCGCGCTCGCGGGCATTCTGGGCTGGCAGTTCCTGATGAACGCCTTCGCGGCGGTCGCCCCGACGCACACCTCCCGCGAGCTGGTGGACATCGTGCGGCCGCTGATTCGCCCCGCGACGGCGCTTTACAGCGTCGGCCAGTACCGGGAGGGCCTCTCGCCCTACCTGGAGCGCACGCTGCAGCTGGTGGCCTTCACGGGGGAGCTGGAATTCGGCCTCAACCAGGAGCCGGCCAAGGGCATGACGCTGGAGCAATTCACCGCGCGCTGGGACGCGGCAGCCGATGCCGTGGCATTCTTCGATCCGGGCCTGTGGGATGCGTGGCGGCGGCGCGGGCTGCCCGGTCGCGTCGTTGCCGCGGACCAACATACGGTGATTGTGAGCCGACTGTGAAACTCGCCGATTTCTGCATCCTGTTCTGCGGCGTCGTCCTGAACGCCTTCGCACAGCTCGGGCTGAAGGCCGCCACGAAGGTGACCGGCCCTCTGGTGACCGGGGACGGCACGCTCATGAAGCGCGGCCTCGAGCTGCTGGCGGTGCCCGCGCTGTGGCTGGCGATCGGCGCCTACGGCCTGAGCCTCATCGTGTGGATCGTTGGCCTGTCGCGCGTGCCGGTGAGCCAGGCATACCCGCTGCTCTCGCTCGGCTACGTGCTCAACGTCGGGCTGGCCTGGTGGCTGCTCGGCGAGCTGCCCAACCTGCAGCGTATCGCCGGCATCGGCGTCATCCTCCTCGGCGTTGTCCTGGTGGCCCGCTCATGAACGATTCAGTCAAGAACCTGCCGCTGCTGCCCTTCACCCGTCCCACCATCGATGAGGAAACCATCGCCGAGGTGGTCCAGGTGCTGCGTTCGGGGTGGCTGGCGAGCGGACCGAAGGTGGCGCAGCTGGAGGCGGAACTGTCGCGCTACTGCGGCGGGCGGCCGATCCGCAGCCAGACCTCCGCCACCGCGGGGCTGGAGATGGCGCTGCTCGCCTGCGGCATCGGGCCGGGGGACGAGGTCATCACGCCCGCGCTCAGCTTCGTCGCCACCGCGAACGTCATCATGCGGGTCGGCGCGCGCCCGGTGTTCGTGGACGTGGGCCTGGATTCACGCAACATCGACCTCGACCAGGTCGAGGCGGCCATCACCCCGCGGACGCGCGCCCTGATGCCGGTGCACTTTGCCGGCCTGCCGGTGGACATGGAGCGCCTGTACGCCATCGCCGGCAAGCACAGGCTGCGCGTCATCGAGGACGCGGCGCATGCCATCGGCTCGTCCTGGCGCGGGCGGCGCATCGGCAGCTTCGGGGACCTGGTGTGCTTTAGCTTCCACCCCAACAAGAACATGACCACGATCGAGGGTGGGGCCATCTCCGGGGGCTCGCCGGAGGAGCTCAAGCTGATCGAGCTGCATCGCTGGCACGGCCAGGTGAAACGGGGCGTGGACGGCTTCGACACCCTGCTGCCCGGGGGCAAGTGCAACCTGTCGGACGTTGCCGCCGCGGTGGGCTTAGGCCAGCTCAAGCGCCTGGAAGAATTCAATGCGCGCCGGCGCGCGCTGGTCGGCCGCTACTACGAGCTGTGGGGCGAGGCGGCACCGCTGCGCCTGCCCGAGCGCGGCGACGAGGGCCACAGCTGGCACGTGTTCACCCCGCTGCTGCCGCTGCCGCGGCTGCGCCTCTCGCGCGCCGAGTTCATCGAGGCCATGAAGCAGCGCGGCATCGGGGTGGGCGTGCATTACCCGGCGATCCACCTGTTCAGCTGCTACCGGGCACTCGGCTACCGGGACGGCCAGTTCCCGAACGCGGAGCGCATCGGGCGCGAGACCGTGACGCTGCCCCTGTTCCCGGCCATGGCCATGAGCGACGTCGAGCGCGTGGTCGCCGCGGCCACCGACATCGTGCACGGGGCGCGCCAGTGAGCCCGGACATCTCCGTCGTCATCCCGATCTACAACGAGGAGGAGGGCCTGCCGCTGCTCTTCGAGCGCCTCTACCCGGCGCTCGATGCCCTGGGCCGCAGCTACGAGGTGGTGTTCGTCGATGACGGCAGCTCCGACCGCTCGGTGGCGCAGCTGCGCGAGCAGTTCCAGAAGCGCCCCGACGTGACGCGCGTGGTGGTGCTGGCGCGCAACGCCGGCCAGCACCTGGCGATCCTGGCCGCCTTCCAGCAGACCCGCGGCTCCTACGTGATTACCCTGGACGCGGACCTGCAGAACCCGCCCGAGGAGATCGCCCGCCTGGTGCAGGCGATGGATGCCGGCGCGGACTACGTGGGCACCATCCGCCTCAGACGCCATGACGTGCTGTGGCGCAAGGCCGCCTCGCGGCTGATGAACCGCATCCGCGAGGGCACCACCTCGATCCGCATCACCGACCAGGGCTGCATGCTGCGCGGCTATCACCGCAGCGTCATCGATGCGGTGAATCACTGCACCGAGGTGAGCACCTATGTCCCGGCGCTCGCCTATACCTTCGCCCGGCATCCGGTCGAGATCGAGGTCGCGCACGCCGATCGGGCGGTCGGGCAGTCCAAGTACTCCCTGTACCGGCTGATCCGCCTGAACTTTGACCTGATGACCGGCTTCTCCGTGGCGCCGCTGCAGTTTTTCTCCATGGCCGGGAGTCTGATCGCGCTGGTCTCGCTGATCCTGGTGGTGTGGCTGCTGCTGCGCCGCCTGATCCTGGGCCCGGAAGCGGAGGGCCTGTTCACCCTCTTTGCGATCGCCTTCTTCCTGATCGGCGTGACGCTGATGGGACTGGGGGTGGTGGGCGAGTACGTCGGGCGCATCTACGAGCAGGTGCGGCAGCGCCCGCGCTACACCGTCGCCGCCGTGCTCGAGGAGGCCGCACCCGCGCAGCTGCCCGCGCCGGGGGCAGGGCCGCGCCTTGCCGCGGCCCTGCCGCATACCGAGCGTGTCCCCGGGGCGCACGAGTGAGCCCGACGCGGGCGGTCGTCTTCGCATACCACGATGTCGGAGTGCGCTGCCTGAAGGCGCTGCTCTCGGCAGGCGTCGAGGTGCCGCTGGTGGTGACCGTGGCCGACGACCCCCGTGAGAGGCAGTGGTATGCCAGCGTGGCCACCACCGCGCAGGACTACGGCCTCGAGGTGATCGCGCCGGCGGATGCCAACACCGCGCAGCTGGCGCACACCGTGGCCGCTCTGGCGCCGGATTTCCTGTTCTCCTTCTACTACCGCTCGATGCTCGGCGCGCCGCTGCTGCGCGCCGCACGCCGCGGGGCGCTCAACATGCACGGCTCGCTCCTGCCGAAGTTCCGCGGCCGCGCACCGGTCAACTGGGCGATCTTGAAGGGCGCGCACGAGAGCGGCGCCACGCTGCACTACATGGTCGAGCGCGCCGACGCGGGCGAGATCGTCGACCAGCTCGCCGTGCCGATCCTTAAGGACGATGACGCGCGCGAGGTGTTCGCCAAGGTGACGGTGGCCGCCGAGACGGTGCTGGCCCGCTCGCTCCCGGGACTGATCGCCGGCACCGCCGCCCGGCTGCCGCAGCCGATCGAGCCGGGGCAGTACTTCGGGCGCCGGCGCCCCGAGGACGGGCGCATCGACTGGCGGCGTCCGGCGCTGGAGGTCCACAACCTGGTGCGTGCCGTGGCGCCGCCGTTTCCGGGCGCCTTTGCCCAGGTCGACGGCGAGCGCTGGGAATTCCATCGCACGCGCCTGACCGGTGAACGCGACCCCTCCGGCGGCGCGCCGCGGCTGCTCGCCGCCGGGGGCGAGTGCTTTGCGGTGTGCGGCGACGGGCAGCTGCTGCGTTTGCTGGACGTGGTGAGCCCGCGCGGCCCCCTGGAGCTTACGGCGCTGGCCGCGGTCCTGGCGCAGCGCCCGCTGCCTTTGAGCTGACATGCCGCGCATCGCGCTCAAGATCGACGTCGATACCTACCGCGGCACGCGCGAGGGCGCACTGCGGCTCGCGGGGCTGCTGGAAAAGCTCTCTGTGAAGGCCAGCTTCCTCTTCAGCTTAGGTCCCGACCACACCGGGCGCGCCATCAAGCGCGCCTTCCGGCGTGGCTTCCTCGGCAAGGTGAAGCGCACCTCGGTGCTGCAGCACTACGGGGTGAAGACGCTCATGTACGGAGTGCTGCTGCCGGGGCCGTACATCGGCAAGCGCTGCGCCAGTCAGATGCGTGGCATCGCCGCGGGCGGCTTCGAGGTGGGGGTGCACACCTGGGACCACGTGCGCTGGCAGGACGGGGTCGCCACGGCCAGCGAGCCGTGGACCCGCCGCGAGCTCACCCGCGCGCGCGATCAGTTTGCGGAAGTGTTCGGGCACTTCCCGCTGCTGCACGGTGCGGCCGGATGGCAGATGAACGCGTACGTGCCGCAGCTGCAGCAGGAGCTCGGGTTCCGCTATGCCTCCGACACCCGCGGCAGCACCCCGTTCCTGCCACAGCTGGCGCACGGCATCGGGCGCGTGCCGCAGCTGCCCACGACCCTGCCGACCCTCGATGAACTCATCGGCCGGCCCGATCTGCACGGCGCCGGCCCGGTCGAGCACCTGCTGGAGCTCACCGCCGCAGCCATCGGGCGCGACCAGGTGTTCACGCTGCACGCCGAGCTCGAAGGCGGCGCTTACCTGGCAGGGTTCGAGCGCCTGCTGCGCGAGTGGCAGGGGCGCGGCTTCGAGCTGACCGATCTTGGCACCTATGCCGCCGGACTTGACCTGGCGCGGCTGCCGCAGGGGCGCATCGTGTGCGGCAGCGTCGAGGGGCGCTCGGGAACACTCGCCGTGCAGGCCTAAGGCGCGCCACGGCGCGGGCGGCACGTTCCGGAAGCGATTGACGGCCACCGGGCCCAACCCCAACATCCTGAAGATGATCCCCGAGAAGATGATTGCGATCCAGATCCGCGAGCCCGGAGCACCCGAGGTGCTGCAGCCGGTGCAGCGCGCGGTGCCGGCCGTGGCAGCCGGGGAGGTGCTGGTGAAGGTGGCCGCCGCCGGCATCAACCGCCCCGATGTCCTGCAGCGCAAGGGCGGCTACGCGCCGCCGCCCGGGGCCAGTGACATCCCCGGACTGGAGGTTGCAGGCGAGGTGGTCGCCTGCGGCGCAGGCGTGCAGGAGCCTGCCGTCGGCAGCCGCGTGTGTGCGCTGGTGGCCGGCGGCGGCTACGCGCAGTACGTGAACGTGCCGGCGGTGCAGTGCCTGCCGGTGCCGGCGGGCTTGAGCCTGGTGGAGGCCGCGGCGCTGCCGGAGACCTTCTTCACCGTCTGGTTCAACGTCTTCGAGCGCGCGCGCCTTAAGCCGGGGGAGACGCTGCTCGTTCATGGTGGCTCCAGCGGCATCGGCACCACGGCCATCATGCTCGCCAGGGCCTGGGGGGCGCGCGTCATCGTGACCGCCGGGAGCGCCGCGAAATGCGCCGCCTGCCGCGAGCTGGGCGCCGCGGTGGCCATCAACTACCGCGAGACGGACTTTGTCGCCGCTACGCTTTCGGCCAGCGAGGGTCGCGGCGCGGACGTCATCCTCGACATGGTCGGCGGGGACTACCTGGCACGCAACGTCGCCGCGTGCGCGCTCGATGGGCGCATCGCGCTGATTGCGACCCAGGGCGGCACGCAGGCGGTGCTTGACCTGCGGCCGATGATGGGCAAGCGCGTGACCATCAGCGCCTGCCTGCTGCGGCCGCAGACGGTGGCGACCAAGGGGCGGCTGGCCCAGGCGCTGCAGGCGCAGGTGTGGCCGCTGTTTGCCAGCCACGGCCTGCGGCCCCTGATCCACGCACAGTTCCCGCTCAAGGACGCAGCCGCGGCGCACGCGCTGATGGAATCGGACGCGCACATCGGCAAGATCGTGCTCACCGTCTAGGGGCGAGGTCCTCACTGCGCGCCGGCAGGCTCCTCGAGCGCGTCACCGTGCGCATCGCGAAGCTCGACTGCACCCGTGTCACGCTCGGCAACCGCGTCAGGTGCTGGTTGTGGATGCGCTCGAAGTCGGCCATGTCGGCGACCACGAGCCGCAGCAGGTAGTCGTGCTCGCCGGTCATGAGGTAGCACTCCATGACCTCGGGCACCTTGCGCACGGCGCTCTCGAAGGCCTCCAGACCCTGCTGGCTCTGCCGGTCCAGCGTGATGCTCACGAACACATTCACCGGAAAGCCGGCCTTGGTCTGGTCGATGAGCGCGGTGTAGCCGTGGATGAGTCCGGATTCCTCCAGGGCGCGCACGCGGCGCAGGCAGGCGGATTCGGACAGGTTCACCTTCTCCGCGAGCAGGGTGTTGGTGATGCGCGCATCCTGCTGCAGGAGCCGCAGGATGGCGCGATCGTAGCGATCCAGCTCCATGGGCGCAATTATCCGTCGCTAAAGCATGATCTGGAGGCAGATTCTGCCACAGACCCGGCCTGTGCGGCCGCCATTACGCAAGTCCTGGTGGCCCCTGGGGTCTTACGCTTGCCCGCATCACACACGGGGGGCGGGCGCAATGCGTATCGGTGTTCCACGGGAGATCAAGGTTCACGAGTACCGCGTCGGCCTGGTGCCCGCCGGGGTGCGCGAGCTGGTCAGCGCCGGCCACGAGGTGCTGGTGGAAACCGGTGCCGGCAACGGCATCGGCGTCGATGACGCGCAGTTCCGCGCCGCAGGCGCGGCCGTTGCCCCGGATGCGGCCGAGGTGTTCGCCCGCGCCGACATGGTCGTGAAGGTGAAGGAGCCGCAGCCGCTTGAGTGCGCGATGCTGCGCAAGGAGCAGCTGCTGTTCACCTACCTGCACCTGGCGGCCGACCCGGAGCAGGCCAGGGGCCTGATGAAGTCCGGCGCCACGGCGATCGCCTACGAGACCGTCACCGCGCCCAACGGTTCGCTGCCGCTCCTGACGCCCATGAGCGAAGTGGCGGGGCGCATGTCCATCCAGGTCGGGGCCGCGAGCCTGCAGAAGGCCAACGGCGGCTTCGGCGTGCTGCTCGGCGGGGTGCCGGGCGTGGCCCCTGCCAAGGTGGTGATCCTCGGCGGCGGCGTCTCGGGCACGCATGCGGCCGAGATGGCCGTCGGCCTGCGCGCGGATGTGACGGTGGTGGACCGCTCCGTCAACCGCCTGCGCGAGTTGTCCTCGATCTTCGGCTCGAGCGTGCGCACGATCTATTCCACCACCGCGGAGATCGAGCGCCTGATCCGCGACGCCGATCTCGTGGTCGGCGCAGTCCTGGTCGCAGGCGCCGCAGCGCCCAAGCTCATCACCCGCGCCATGGTAAAGACCATGAAGCCCGGGGCGGTGCTGGTGGACATCTCCATCGACCAGGGCGGCTGCTTCGAGACCAGCCACCCGACCACGCACGCCGAGCCGACGTTTGTCGTCGATGGCGTCATCCACTACTGCGTCGCCAACATGCCCGGCGCGGTGCCGCGCACCTCCACCTTCGCGCTCACCAATGCCACGTTGCCCTATGTGCGCGCCCTGGCCGACCTCGGCTGGCCGGCGGCACTGCGCCGCGACCCCGGGCTCGCCGCCGGGCTGAACGTGCATGCCGGGCAGATCACCCTGGAGGTGGTCGCCAGGGCGCTCGGGCTCACCGCGCGTCCCTACCAGGCCGCCTGAGGCGGCAGCGGTCTGCGGCAGTCCCCACAAAGGGAGGTGGCCGGCCGCCGGGCCGGCCGCTACCCTTGTCCGCTCGTACCCCCAAAGTCCTGTCGGAGGTTTCCCGTGATGAAGATTGCTCTGCCCGCCGCCTTGCTGACACTGGCAGCCGCTGGCCCGGTCCTGGCCGATCCGGTGACCTACCAGATCGACCCCTCGCATACCTACCCGAGCTTCGAGGGCGACCACTTCGGCGGGCTGTCCGTCTGGCGCGGGAAGTTCGACAAGAGCTCAGGCACGGTCGTGTATGACAAGGACAAGGGCACCGGTACGGTCGATGTGACGGTCGACACCACCTCGATCGACTTCGGCAACCCGAAGCTCAACGAGCACGCCTCCTCGGCGGACATGTTCGACGTCGCGAAATACCCCACCGCGACCTACAAGGGCACGCTGGTCAACTTCAAGAACGGCGCGCCCACCCAGGTGCAGGGCCAGTTCACGCTGCACGGCGTGACCCATCCCCTGACCCTCACGATCAACTCGTTCAAGTGCATGATCAACCCGGTGTCCAAGAAGGAAGTGTGCGGTGCTGATGCCGCCGGCAGTTTCCAGCGCAGCGACTACGGCATGAGCTTCGGCGACAAGTACGGCTTCAAGATGGACGTGAAGCTGCAGATCCAGGTCGAGGCGATCCGCGCCGACTGAGGCGCGGCCGGCATTCAGGCGATCCGCGAGGCCGCCTCGCTGGCAAGCGCCAGCGAGGCGGTCAGTCCGGGTGACTCGATGCCGAACAGATTCAGCACCTGCGGCACCCCGTGCAGGCGCTCATCGTCGATGCGGAAGTCCGCCAGCGGCTCCCCGGGGGCACTGATCCGCGGGCGCACGCCCGCATACCCGGGCAGCAGCGCGCCATCGGGCAGGCCCGGCCAGTACTGGCGTATCGCGGCGTAGAACCGCGGCGCGCGCGCCGCATCCACCGTGTAATCAGGGGCGGCGAGCGGCTCGACATCCGGGCCGAAGCGGCCGCGCCCGGCCAGATCCAGCGTGAGGTGGATGCCGAGGCCGCTGTCGCCGGGCAGTGGGTAGATCAGGCGCTGAAACGGTGGCCGCGCATCGAGGCTGAAGTAGCTGCCCTTGGCGAGGTGCATGCGCGGCACCCACCGTGCCGGAAAGCCCTCCATGCACTGCGCGACGGCCGTGGCTCCCAGGCCTGCGCAGTTGACCAGCAGCCGTGCCCGCAGCGCCGGCGGCGCGCCGCCGACCCCGACCAGCGCCGCACCGGTCTCCAGCACCACGCGCGTGACCGCGCTGTTGCAGGCCAGCAGCGCCCCATGGGCCTGGGCCTCGGCCAGCAGGGCGAGCATCAGGGCCTGGGCATCGATGATGCCGGTCAGCGGCGACCACAGGGCCGCCGCACAGGTCAGCTGCGGCTCCAGCGCCAGGGCTTCCCCCCGGGTGAGCAGCGTGAGGGGGACGCCGCTGGCCTGCGCGGTGGCGGCGATGCGCTCGAGCCCTGCGGCCTCGGACTGCGAAGGGGCGACGATGAGCTTGCCGCAGCGGCGATGACCGATGCCGCGCTGCGCGCAGAACTCGTACAGCCGCTCGCGCCCGGCCACGCACAGGCGCGCCCGGAGGGACCCTGCGGGGTAATAGATGCCCGCGTGGATCACCTCGCTGTTGCGGGCGCTGACGCCGGTGCCGATGTGCGGCGCGGCCTCGAGAATGAGTACCTCGCGCCCGGCAAGCGCCAGCTCACGGGCCACGGCAAGGCCGATGACGCCAGCACCGACCACCACCACGTCGACACGGTCCATGCGGCCCAGTGTAGCCTGCGTGTGCTGCCGGACAGGCCGTACAATGCGCGCCACCGTATGCGTCGTGCCCCTGGCGGAGTCCGCGTGCCCCTGCTCAGTTATCAAGTGCGTGATCGGATCGCCGTGGTCAGCATCGCCGCGCCGGTGGCCTTAAGCCCCGCGCTGCTGGAGGAGTTCGGCGGCGCGCTGCTGCGGGCCCAGGCGGATGCGCAGGTGCAGGCACTGGTGCTCGCCGGACTGTGCGGCGATGACCAGGCACCGTCCGCATCGCAGGCGGGGGCTCTGGAGAGTGCCTGCCGGCAGGTGGAGCAGTCCGCCACGCCGGTGCTGGCCGCACTGGAGGGGGTGGTGTGCGGGGCAGCGCTGGAACTGGCGCTCGCCTGCCGCTGGCGTATCGGCATGCCCGCGTGCGTGCTGGGATTCCCCGAGGTGAAGCTCGGCCTGATGCTGTCCCCGGGGAGCATCGAGCGGCTGGTGCGGCGCGCCGGGGCGCTGGCGACGATCGAAGCGCTGACCGCCGGTGCCTTCCTCAACGCCGAGCAGGCCTGCGCGGCGGGCTTGCTGGATGCGCTCGGCGAGGATGCCGTGGCGGCAGCCCTGGCGTTCGCGCGCACGCCGGCCGACCGCGCGGCAGCGCCCGGGGATGATCGGGCGACCGGGCCGGCGGCGCCGCCGGATGCGGCGCAGTTCGCGCAGCTGCGCGAGCGGGTGGCCGCCCGGGCCCGCGGCCAGCTCGCGCCGCTGCGCATCCTCGAGGCCGTGGAGGGGCTGTGCACGCAGCCGCTGCCGGCGGCGCGGCAGGTGCTGCGGACCTGCTACAGCGCCTGCCGCGAGGGCGAGCAGCACCAGGCGCTCGTGTACGTCGCCGCGGCGCAGCGCGCGGCGCGCACGGTTCCGGGCCTGCCGCCACAGACCGCGCCGCTGCCGATCCGCACGGCGGCGGTGATCGGCGCCGGCACCATGGGCGGCGGCATTGCCATGAACTTCGCCAATGCCGGGATCCCGGTGACGCTGCTGGAAGTGTCGGCCGAGGCGCTCGCGCGCGGCCTGGGGCTGATCCGCAGCAACTACGAGGCCTCCGTGCAGCGCGGCAGTCTGGATCCGGCGCGTGCCGCGGCGGCGCTCGGGCGCATCGGCGGCGCCACCGACTACGCCGCGCTTGGCGGCGCCGACATCATCGTCGAGGCGGTATTCGAGGACCTCGCGGTCAAGCGCGAGGTGTTCGCCCGCCTGGACGCGGTGGCCGCCCCGCAGGCGATCCTCGCCACCAACACCTCCACGCTCGACATCGATGCCATCGCTGCGGCCACCTCGCGGCCGCAGCAGGTGGTCGGCACGCATTTCTTCAGTCCCGCCCACATCATGAAGCTGCTCGAGAACGTGCGCGGGCGGGCCACCTCGGCGCAGGTGATCCGCACGGTGATGGAGCTGGGGAACACCCTGGGCAAGGTGACCGTGCTGGCCGGCAATGCCGATGGCTTCATCGGCAACCGCATGCTCATGTTCTACGGCCTGGAGGCGGAGTTCCTGCTCGAGGAAGGCGCGACCCCGCAGCAGATCGACCGCGTGATGGAGGAGTTCGGCTTTGCCATGGGTCCGCTGGCGGTGCGGGACCTGGCGGGCAACGACGTAGGCCTTGCGATCCGCAGGAGCCGCACGCTCCCGGCCGACGAGCGCTGGTCGCCCATCCTCGAGCGCATGGTCGCCGCCGGGCGCCTCGGCCAGAAGGCCGGCAAGGGCTTCTACCGCTACGATGGCCGCAAGCGCCTCGCGGACCCCGAGGCGCTTGCGATCATTGCGGACGTAGCGCGCGAGCTTGGGATTGCGCCGCGGCAGATTCCCGACGCCGAGATCCGCGACCGCCTGCTGCACCCGCTGGTCAACGCCGGGGCACAGTTGGTGCAGGAGGGCATCGCACTGCGCACCGGGGATGTGGACACGGTGTACATCAACGGGTACGGTTTCCCCTCCTGGCGGGGAGGGCCGATGTACTGGGCCGAGCGCACCGGGCTCGATCAGGTGGTGCTGACCGCGCGCAAACTGGCGGCGCTGCACGGTGCACGCTGGGGTCCGGCGCCGCTGCTGCTGCGGGCCGCTGAGCAGGGCCGCTGGCCGTGAGCGTGCGACTGGCCGCGCTGTTGCTGCTCGCTGTCACCCGGGTGGTGCAGGCGGACACGGCTGCCGCCGAGGATGGCCACGCGATGGCCGGCGCACCCGGCACCCTGGCGCAGTGGGCGGAAGGGGCGCGCCTCTTCGATGGTCTGGGCAGCTTCCACCGCGCGATCACCACCGCCTCGCCGGCCGCACAGCAGTACTTCGATCAGGGCATGCGGCTGCTGTGGGCGTTCAACCACGACGAGGCGAGCCGCTCCTTCGCACAGGCGGCACGCCTGGATCCGACGTGCGCGGCCTGCTACTGGGGCGTGGCGCTGACGGTAGGCCCGAACTACAACTTCCCCGCCACCGAGGAAGTCCGGGCGCGTGTCGCCTGGGAGGCACTGCAGAAGGCGCAGGAGAACGCGCCGCATGCGGCACCGGTCGAGCAGGCGCTCATCGGCGCCCTGGCGACACGCTATCTGTCCGCGAGGCCCCTCCCCGCGGCGCAGAGCGAGGCGGTGGCCAGGTCCTACGCGCAGGCGATGCGCCTCGTCGCGGAGCGCTTTCCGGCCGACCTCGACGTACAGGTGCTGTGCGCGGAGGCGGGCATGAACGTGCACGCCTGGAAGTTGTGGGACGCGCAGGGCACGCCCGCCGAGGGGACGCCGGCGATCCAGGCGCAGCTGGAGTCGGTGCTGCGGCGCGACCCGGCACACCCGGGCGCGAACCACTACTACATCCATGTGATGGAGGCCTCGCCCGAGCCGGCCAAGGCGGTCGCTGCGGCCGAGCGCATTACCGGCATGATGCCGGCCGCCGGGCATCTCGAGCACATGCCGGCGCACATCATGCAGCGCGTGGGTCGCTACGAGGAGGCCGCCGCGGCCAATCGCCGCGGAGCGGCGGCCGATCGCGCCTACTTCGCCAGTACCCTGGCGCCGGACTACTACGCGATGTACCTGGCGCACAATTACTCCTTCCTCGCCTTCTCGGCGGCGATGGAGGGCCGCAAGGCCGAGACACTTGCGGCGGTGCAGGACGTGGTGGGTGCGGTTCCGCTGCCGATGTTGCTCGCCATGGGCGATTCGGGCTGGAACCTCACGCAGCAGTACGCGGCGCTCGTGCGCTTTGGCCTGTGGGACGAGATGATCGCGCTCGGCCCCCCGCCGGGGGGAGCCCCGGGACTGACGGCCGGCTACCTGTACGGGCGCGGCTTTGCGCTGGCCGCCCGCGGGCGCCTCGCGCAAGCGCAGCAGAGCCTGGATGAGCTGCACGCCCTGGTCGCGGCCGCCCCCGCGGATGCCATGGGAGGATTCAACACGCTGCACGATCTTGCGGCGGTGGCTGAGGCCAGCGTCGGGGCGCGCATCGCCGCCAGCGCCGGCGACAATGCCAGGGCCATCGAGCTGCTGCGGCGGGCGGTGGCCGCCGAGGACCGTCTGGCCTACAACGAGCCGGCGGACTGGTTCTTCCCGGTGCGGCAGCTGCTGGGTGCGCAGCTGCTCATCGCCGGGCAGCCGCGCGAGGCCGCGCAGGTGTACCGCGAGGACCTGCGCCGCAACCCGCGCAACGGCTGGTCACTGTACGGTCTGTCACTGGCACTGGCGCGCACCGGTCAGGCCGCCGAGGCCGCACGCGTGCGCCGCGAACAGCAGCTCGCCTGGACGCATGCCGACGTGGCGCTGCCCGGTTCCGCGTTCTGGTACGCGGGGGCGGATACGGCCCGCTGCGAGTGCGAGCACCGCGCCCTAGGGTACGGGCAGGCGGGTGGTCAGCTTCTTCGTGCGCAGCACGAAGCTGGTATTGACTGAACGCACCGCCGCCAGCTGCAGCAGCTGCGTGGAGAGGAAGTGCTCGTAGGCCTCCATGCTCGCGGCGACGATGCGCAGCAGGTAGTCATTCGCCCCGCTCATCGAGTGGCACTCCAGCACCTCCGGGCGCTCCTTCACCAGCTGGTCGAACTGGCGCACCGACTCGGGGTGGTGGTTCTCGAGCGAGACCAGCGCGTAGGCGAGGATCGGCAGGCCGATGGCCCCCGCATTCAGCAGCGTGGCGTAGCCTTCGATGAAGCCGGCGCTCTCCAGGCGCCGCAGGCGCCGCCAGCACGGGGCGGGCGACAGCCCGACGCGCTTGGCCAGTTCCTGGTTGGCGATGCGGGCATCGGCCTGCAGTTCTTCGAGGATGCGCCGGTCCAGGCGGTCGAGGGTCTTGACCATGGAGATGCTTTTCCAGTTTGAGCAATAATATTGCCAAAAATCTGCAAAGAATGACAATTACGGAAAGATAATTGCACGACTGGGGGCATAGACTTGCCCGCGGTTGCAGCACGGTAGAGACGCACATGGCCGCACGCATTGCCCCGATCGTCAGCGCAGCGAGCACCGCCAGCGGCGTGCAGCCGGACTGGGCGAAGGTCACCGGCCTGCTGCAGGCCTCCCGGGCGCTGGATGACATCGAGCAGACGCGCCTCATGCCCGAGCGCAAGGTGCTCTACCAGTTCTGCGCGCGCGGCCACGACCTGGCGCAGATCCTGCTCGGGATGCACCTCACCGATCCCCATGACGGGGCGAGCGTCTATTACCGCTCGCGCCCGCTCATGCTCACCCTGGGCGCGGACCTCGAGGAACTGGCGGCCGGCCCGCTGGCCCGTGACGGCTCGTGCACCGGCGGCCGCGACATCGGCGTGGTCTTCAACCGGCCCGGCCATGGGGCCGTCAGCGTGCTGCCGGCCGTCGGCGGCGTGGGCGCGCAGTACACCCCGGCCACGGGCTGGGCGCAGGCGATCCGCTACCGCCACGAGGTCCTCAAGGATGCCTCCTACGCGCGCAGCATCGCGGTGGTGCTCGGCGGGGACGCCTCGACCGCCACCAACGGGTTCTGGTCGGCGCTGAACATCGCCACCACCTTGCAGCTGCCGCTGCTGTTCTATATCGAGGACAACGCCTACGGTATCTCGGTGCCCGCGCACCTGCAGACCCCTGGCGGCAACATTGCGGCGAACCTGGCCGCCTTCTCCGGGCTCACCATCCTCGAGGGCGACGGCGCCGATCCGCAGCAGGCCGCGGACCTGACCGCCACCGCCGTCGCGCGCGTGCGCGAGCAGCGCTCACCGGTGCTGCTGCGCCTGAGGGTGCCGCGCCTCTCGGGCCACTCCGGGCAGGACACCCAGGCCTACAAGTCCGAGCAGCTGCTGCAGGATGAGCTGGCTCGCGACCCGCTGTCGCGCCTGCGCGCCTTCCTGGTGCCGGCGCACATGGATGCGGCGCGCTGGGACTCAATCGCCGCGCAGTCACGAGCGGATGTCGAGGCGGCGATCGCCCGCGCCCTGGCGCAGCCGGCGCCCGACCCGCGGCAGCTGACGCGCTTCGTGTACTCAGAGCCCGGGGTGCCCCAGGAGCAGGGCGGCCTGCTGCCCGAAGGGGCGAACCTGCCGGTGCTCATCCAGGCTGCGCACCCGGAGGCCACGCGCATCAACATGCTCACCGCCATCCGCCGCACGCTGGATGGCGAACTCGCCCGCAACCCGCGCATGCTGGTCTTCGGGGAGGACGTGGGACCGAAGGGCGGCGTGCACGGCGCCACCCTCGGCCTGCAGGACAAGTACGGCAGCGCGCGCGTCTTCGACACCAGCCTCTCCGAGGAGGGCATCATCGGCCGGGCCGTCGGCATGGCGCTCGCAGGCCTCTTGCCGGTGGCGGAGATCCAGTTCCGCAAATACGCCGAGCCGGCGGCCGAGCAGCTCAATGACTGCGGCACGATGCGCTGGCGCACCCGCAACCGCTACGCCGCCCCGATCGTGGTGCGCATGCCGGGCGGGTTCTTCAAGGTCGGCGATCCCTGGCACAGCCAGACCAACGAGGTCACCTGGGTGCACGGCGTGGGCTGGCAGGTGGCCGTGCCCTCCAACGCCGAGGATGCGGTCGGGCTCCTGCGCTCGGCGCTGCGCGGCAACGATCCCGTCATCTTCTTCGAGCACCGCGCCATGCTCGACGGGGCCTGGGCGCGCCGGCCCTATCCGGGCGATGACTTCGTCGTGCCCTTCGGGCAGGCGCGCACCGTGCGCACCGGGAGCGAGATCACCGTGGTGACCTGGGGGGCGATGGTGGAACGGTGCGAACAGGCCGCCCTGGCCTCCCGGCTCGACGCCGAGGTGATCGACCTGCGTACACTCTCGCCCTGGGACAAGGCGACCGTGCAGGCCTCCGTGGAGAAGACCCGCCGCTGCGTGATCGTGCACGAGGACAATCTCACCGCAGGCTTCGGCGCTGAGATCGCAGCGACCCTGGCACAGGAGAGCTTCTTCAGCCTGGACGCACCGATCGAGCGGCTGGCGATGCCCAATATACCCAGTCCCCACAACCTCGGGCTGCTGGATGCGGCATTGCCGAGCGTCGAGCGCATCACCCGCGCGCTGCAGCGCACCGCCAGCCTGTGAGCACACCATGACCCGCACCGTCGACGTCCGTGCCCCTTCCGAGCAGACCGAGGGCACCCGGTCGCAGATCCTGCGGTGGCTGAAGCAGGTCGGTGAGCCGGTGGCCCACAACGAGCCGCTGATCGAGATCGAGACCGACAAGGTGACGGTTGAAGTCGCAGCCCCCGCCGCCGGAACCCTGGCCCGGATCCTCAAGCACGAGCAGGAGGAGATCAGCCCCGGTGACTTGCTGGGTCACATCGACGTCGATGCTCCCGGGATCACCGTCGCCCGCGCCGCCTCCGCCGCCGCGTCTGTCGGTGTGCAGGCCGCCGCCCCGGCCAGTCCCGCACGGCCGCGCGGCAGCGCGGACCCGGCCTTAAGTCCGGCCGTACGCCGGCTGCTCGCCGAGCACGGTCTTGAGCCGGGAGCGGTGGCAGGCACCGGACCCGGCGGGCGCATCATGGTCGAGGACGTGCTCGGGGCCGCCGCCGCAGGCGGCCCGCGAGGAGCCGGGGAGGGCGCGCCCGGCCGCGTCGCGCCTGCCGCACCGCCGGCGGCGCCTGAGGGTGCGCCGCGCGGCCACCTGGTGCCCCACTCAGCCGTGCGCCGGCGCATTGCCGAGCACATGGTGACAAGCCTGCTGCATACCGCCCCCCATGTGACCACGGTGTTCGAGGCGGACATGACCGCCGTGCTCCAGGACCGCGCCGCACGCCGTGACGAGTTCGCGCGCCAGGGCGTGCCACTGACGTTGACGGCGTACTTCGTGCGCGCCGCGGTCGCCGCCATCCGTGCCGTGCCCGAGGCCAACAGCCGCTGGACCGACAGCGCGCTTGAGATCTACGATTCCATCAACATCGGCATCGCGACAGCGGTCGAGGGCACGGGACTGGTGGTGCCGGTGCTGCGCGATGCAGACCAGCGCGACCTGCTCGAGACCGCCCGGGGTCTCGAGGACCTGGTGACCCGCGCACGTACCGGCAAGCTCACCCCGGCGGACGTGCGTGGCGGCACGTTCACGATTTCCAACCACGGCGTGAGCGGCAGCCTCATCGCCACTCCGATCATCATCAACCAGCCGCAGTCGGCAATCCTGGGAGTCGGCAAGCTCGAGCAGCGTGCGGTGGTCGTGGACCAGAACGGCGCAGCGCAGCTGGCCATCCAGCCGCGCTGCTACGTGTCGCTGACGCTCGATCACCGCGTCATGGACGGACAGGAGGGGAACCGCTTCCTCAGCACCTTCGTCAGGCAACTCGCACACTGGCAGGCCTGAGCGTGTGCACGCAGGCACCAGGTTCACATGGCAAGGAGCCCGTCGCCGTTTCAGGCGGGTCCGCCAAGTGCTTCCCGGCCCATGCCGACGCAGATGAGCCTTGCGCGCACGGACGACCCGCTGGTAGCTGACTTGGCGATGGACAGCGTGGTGACTCAGGTTCACGAGCGCTTCCCCTTCAGCAGTCCCCGGCCCGGGCGATCTCCCCGGTACCTGCGGCACAGGTGAACGCTGGAGGGGTGCGTTGGGGGTACGATGAGCAATAGCCTTGCCAAATACAGTTGCGGAGCAATGTTATGAACGCTGGTGCCACGGGTGTGGGTGTGCTGCAGCAAAACACCCTCGGGTGGATGGCTATCGCGAGTCTGGGTGTTGCTATTGCGATCTCCGGAAACTTCTCGGGATGGAACTACGGCCTCGCGACCGGCGGCTGGGGCGGAATGTTCTGCGCCGCCGTGCTCATGGCGGTGCTGTACGTGGGGCTCACGCAGGCGGTCGGCGAACTCGCGGCGGCATTGCCCGCTACGGCGGGCTTCGACGGTTACGTTACCCGTGCCTTCGGTGAACGTATCGGTGGCGCGGCAGGAATGTTTCTTTTCGTCGGACTGTCGCTCGGTACCGGCTTGGCGGCGACGTTTATCGCCGCCTATCTTGAGTCGGTGTCGGGGTTCGGCGGCTGGACAGTCAAGGCGCTGCTCATCGTCGCCGTAACGCTCGTGCAGGCGCGGGGCGCCAGTGACAGCACCCGGGTAACGCTGGTTACAGGTGGCATCGCCGTGCTGGTCCTGTGCGGCTTCTGCCTAATGGCGCTGCCGCAGTTCCGCGCGGAGCGTCTATTCACCGAGCTGCCGGGCTCACCGCGCACCCTGTTTCCCAATGGGCTGGCAAGTGTCTTTGCCGCCGTGCCATTTGCGTTGTTCTTCTTTGTAGGTGTCGAGCAGGCTGCCCTTGGGGCCGCCGAAGCCCGCGACGTGAGCCGCACGATCCCGCGGGCGCTCACGACCGCGGTGACGGTGGCGCTGGCGATCGGGTTCAGCGTGCTCATCCTTGCGACCGGCGCGGTGGGCGTCTCGACCCTCGCAGGGGCGGACGACCCGCTGTACGTCGCGATCCATGCGCTGGGTGGGCGCGCGGCGGGCCCGCTGGCGACCGCCTTCGTGTCGACCGGCGCGATTGTCTCGCTGCTGGCGACATTCTTTTCCCTAAACTACGCGGCATCACGGCAGGGATACTCGCTCGCGGCTGGCGGATCGCTGCCGAGGGTGCTTGCACGGACCAACAGGCGGCACGCCCCCCACTGGTCGTTGCTACTGGTGGCCGTGCTGGGGGGCATCGGAGCTGCGTTCGATCCGAATGTAGTGGTAGTGGTTTTTGTGTTTCTGCTCAACCTTTGCTACCAGTTCACGCTCGCTGCATACATCTCGCTCAGGCGCCGGGCGCCGCAGCTCCCGCGGCCATTTCGGGCCCGCGGCGGCACGGTCATGGCGGCCGTGACTTTGATGCTGTCGCTGCTGGTAATCGCGGCCTGCGTGAAGCAGCAACCCGTAGCGACCCTGGCGACCGGGTGTGCGGTCCTGGTCTACGCGGTAGTGACGGGTATGTTCCGGGGGATGTTTACCCGCCCGGACTGAACCTGCTCAACCAGCAGCACTCGACACGCCCAAGTCAGCCGCGCATTCCGATGTATGTCCATTGGTGACTCCTTTGTGACTTTCGGCCTGGTAACCAAAAGCTTCATTGGATGCCCCCGAATGGGCATCCGCTCAACCGGGAATAACGTGCCGAGACTTCACAGTTAGCGCACCGACAGGTAGTCATCCGCTGCGCGCTGGGCAAGGTCGACGAGGAAGGGCGTGAGTTCCTCTGCGGCGGGCTCTCCCTGGCGTGTGTGTACCCAGCCAAGGTAGGTTGTGCCGCGCGCGGCCAGAAACAGGGGCAGCAGGCGCAGATGCTCTTCGGGCATCGCCCGCACGCGGCGATATCCTTCCAGCAGGCCCTGCCTGGCTTCTTCGTAGTACGGTTCGCGACGAATAAAGTACAGCGATGTCGCCATTTCGAACAGGTGCCAGCCAAAGCCTGCGTCGTCGAAGTCGATGATCTTGAGCTCGCCGGTCTGAGTAACCAGGATGTTTTCCGGGACGAGGTCAGCATGGATCATGCTGTAGCGGTCCGGCGTCGTGCCGAGGGCCGTGAGGTCCTCCAGCAGGCAATCCCTCAGCCGCGCAAAGAACGGGCGCTGCGATGCGGACAGGGCGGCCAGCTCCCAGAACCGGCCCCAGAACGGCTGCTCTCCTGCCAGTCCGGCGGCGTCCCACGAGTGTCGCCTGAAGCCTGCAGGGGCGGGCCAGACGCATGCCCTGGAGTGGATCTGTGCCGCGACCTCCCCCACCGCACGGTAGGTCTGTGCGACGGACAATCCGGACGCCGTCACGCCGTGCTCCACTGTACCTAGCTGCCGTCCTTCGATCCACTCGACGACATCGACCTGGCGGGGTCCGTCGAGCCCGGGCAATTCGACCAGTTCGAAGAGTGCGCCGCTGCTCGAGCGAATCGGGCGCGGAACGGCGATACCCTGGGATTCCAGGGCTGACATCCAGGTCTGCTCTGAACGCAACGCCTCGTCGCTGTGGTACCCGCGCCGGTGCACCCGGATCACGGCCCTGGCGCCGCCGGCAAGATGCACGGCAAATACCGCGTTCTCGCGGACTTTCAGCGCTTCGATGCGCAGCACTTCAAACGGCCACCGCGTGGCCGCGGTGACTGCCAGGCGATGCAGGAGCGCAGCATGGCCGCCCGGTCCAGCCTGTGAGCCCTCGGTCACGGTGCGATGGTCACAGTGATGCCAGCACCGAATCGAGGGTCTCGAGGAGCTGGTCCGCGTTGTCGCGGGAGAACGGCATCGGCGGGCGGATCTTCAGGATATTGTCCCCCTGGCCAATCCGGCTGATCAGCACGCCGCGCTCGCGCATGGCGTTCACGATCTGCTTGGTCGGTGCCGCGGCTGCCGCCTTGGTGCCGCGGTCGCTGACGATTTCCACGGCAAAGAACATCCCGCGACCCCGGACGTCCCCGATCAGCGCGTGTCGCTCCTGGAGGCGCCGCATGCCAGCAAGCACATAGCTGCCGACATTCGCGGCATTCTCAAGCAGTCCTTCATCCTTCAGCACGTCGAGCACGGCGTGTCCGACCGCGCAGGAGACCTCATTGCCTCCGAAGGTATTGAAGTACATGTTGCGGCTCGTGAACTGTTCCATCAGGTCCGCTGTTGTCACAACGCCTGCGATGGGGTGACCGTTACCCATGGGCTTACCCATGGTTACGATGTCTGGCACGGCCCCCAGCGTCGCGTGCCCCCACATGTGGGTGCCAAAGCGGCCAAAGCCGCCCTGCACCTCATCCGCTATCAGAAGTCCGCCGGCCTTGTGCACTAAGTCTGCGACCTGGGCGAGGTATCCGGCCGGGACCATCGGCAGGCCTTCGCTGGAGAAGGCCGTACAGAAGAGGGCACCGGCCAGCTGCACGCCGTGGGCGGTGAAATCCTCGATGGCGCGCTGGACATCCTGCGCATACGCACGGGAGAGTTCCTCGTCGCTGCGACCGTGGCGCTCCCGGTACGGATCCATGACCGGGACGGTGCGCACGAACGGGCCGCGCTGGGCTGCCGGGGTAAACAGTGAGCTGATCTGCGCAACGGCGGCGGTGTTGCCGTGATAGGCGAACGCGGTGCAGATAATGCCCTGATGGCCGGTCGATTCGCGCGCGATACGCAGGGCGAGCTCGTTCGACTCGCTGCCGGTGCAGGTGAAGAACACCTTCGAAAGGGAAGGATCAAAAGTGCCGAGCAGACGTTCGGCGTAGTTGACGACCGTTTCGTCAAGGTAGCGCGTGTGCGAATTGAGCGTCCGGGCCTGCCGGGTGAGTGCCTCAACGACGCGCGGGTGGCAGTGCCCAACGTGCGGGACGTTGTTGTAAGCATCCAGGTAGCGCTTGCCGTCGGCGTCGAAGACCCAGACACCTTCGCCGCGCACCAGCTGCAGCGGCTTTTCATAGAACAGCGGTGAGTGCCGCCCGAGAACGCGGAAGCGACGCTCCAGCAGCGATGCGGTGCTCATTTCTGGCTGCTGTAGAACGCGTCGAGCACCACGGGACTTTCCGGCAGAGTTGAACCACCGTCGACCACGATGGTCTGGCCGGTGATATAAGCGGCCTCGTCGGATGCCAGGAACAGCATGGTGTTCGCGATGTCCAGGGCGGCCCCGAGCTTGCCGAGCGGGATGCACTTGGCCATCTCGGCGATCTCCTCCGGGGTGCCGAGCGCCTGCATCGCAGGGGTGAGGATGTACCCGGGTTCGACGCCGTTCACGGTGATGTTCTGGCGGGCAAACTCGAGCGCCGCGGTGCGGATGAGCCCATTCATGCCGCTCTTGGAGGCGGCATAGTGCGCGGTCCCGGGCATGGCGACATTAGGCCCGGTCACCGAGGAGGTGAAGAGGAAGCGCCCGCCGCCCTGCTTGCGCAGGTGGGGGAGGGCGGCCTGGATGAGCCAGAAGCCGGCCTTGAGGTTGACGGCAAGCGTGGTATCGAGGTCCGCGTCGCTGAGCTGCTCGATCGGCAGCACCGGGTAGACCGCGGCGTTGTGCACCACGATATCGAGCCTGCCGTAGGTGGACACCGCGTGGGCAACCGCCCGATCGACCTGCGCGTGCTGGCCGACGTCTGTTTGCAGCAGGCTGGCCACGCCACCGGCTTTGACGATCGAGTCCGCGACCGCCTGGCCGTTCTTGGCGGTGCGCGTGACGATCAGGACCTTGGCGCCGGCCTCGGCAAAGCGCCGCGCGATACCTTCGCCGATGCCCTGGCCGGCGCCGGTGACCAGCGCGACCTTGCCCTTTAAATCTCCGATCATGTTGTTGCCCATCCGGGTTGGCGCGCCGTGGCGCGTTTTTGCTGAATCAGCACGGGCGGCAGGATGCACACCCAGCTCAAGGTGAAGAAGGCGATGGCGAGCCAGTTTACGCGCTCGAAGTGGCCGCCCGGTATGACCGTTGCTGCCAGCGCCGGCCCGATCGCAAGCCCGAGCATCTGGCAGGCGACGGCGTACATCACCACGCGTCCGCGGCGGTCGAAGCTTGCCATCGAGCCCAGCAGGTACGGGTGGGTCATGTTCCAGAAGAAGTTGTACGCGCACACCCACAGCGTGAACGGTAGGTATGCGAACCGGCCCACCAGGAACGACAGGGCGATGGCCCCGCCGGCAATGCCGATGGTGAGCGGTCGCCAGCGGCCGAAGCGGTGCCCGAGCAGCGCCGGCAGCAGCGCACCGGCGACCCCGGCCAGCTGCGAGAGGGTGAGGGCGGTGGCCACCTGTTGTTCCGGGAGCCCGCCGGCGGTGCCGATGAGGAACAGGTAGGCCCAGGCGACACCCTGGGCGATGAAGTACGCGAACATGGCGGCAAGCGCGAGGATCTTCAGCGCGGGCGCAAGATCGACCGCGTCGGCCTCGACGGTGGCGGCGGTCTGCGCGTTGGTGGGGAAGTAGCGCACCAGCGGCAGGGCGGCAAGCGGGAACGCGGCAAAGAAGGCGAGGACCCCGGTCATGCCGGTCAGGGCGTACGCCGCCGGCATCACGTAGAGGACGATGGCCCCGTACAGCAGCACCCACATGATCAGGTAACCGAAGTTGCGGTCCGGATTGCGGGTCAACCCGACGGTGGTGAAGCTCAGCGAGATCAGGCTGCCCGCGCCGGCACCGCACAGGAAACGCAGCAGCACGAACACATGCCGGTCGTGTACCCCGATGCACAGCGCGTTGCTCACCGCCACCAGCAGCAGCGAGGCGGTCAGTACCTTGCGCCAGTTGAAGCGGTGCGAGAAGAACGTCATCACCAGGGTGGTCGCGGTGATACCCCACACCTCGATGGAGGCCGCGTAGCCTGCGGCCTGGTCATCGAAGCCGAGCTTCTCGACCAGGCCCTGCACGAAGCCCGGCTGCACGATGAACACTTCAGGTCCGATGACGCCGACGAGGATCGCCGCCACCAGGCGCAGCCGTTCCTGGCTGCGCGCCTGGCCCGGGATGGTGGCCGCGCTCTGCATCACCTCAGCGCGCGACGTTGACGACCTGGACGGTCGTGTATTCCTTCAGCCCGTCGACATTGAACTCCACGCCGATGCCGGAGCTCTTCACCCCGCCGAAGGGCGCCATCGGGTGCAGGGTGCCGTGCTGGTTCACCCAGGCCGTGCCGCACTCGAGCCGGCTTGCGTACCGGGCGGCCTCTTCCGGGTCATTGCCCCACACCGAGCCCCCCAGGCCGACATCCAGGGAGTTGGCTCGTGCAATGGCCTCATCGACGGTCTTGTACTTGATCACCGGGATGGCCGGACCGAACTGTTCTTCCTTGACCAGCTGCATGTCGTCGATGGCATCCGCGACCACCGTCAGCGGGTAGAAGAACCCGGGCTGGGTCGGCCGCTTGCCACCGGTGACGATGCGTGCGCCGCGCTTACGCGCCTCGTCGACGTAGCCTGCCACCTTGTCGAGCTGCATCTTGTTGGACAGCGGGCCGATGAGGTTCTTCGGATCAAGGCCGTTACCCACCGGGATGGCGGCGACGTACTTGGAGAACTTCTGCACGATCTCCTCGTACTGCGACTCGTGGACGTAGAGGCGCTTCAGGGCGGCGCAGGTCTGGCCGGCATTGATGAAGCAGCCCCAGAACAGCCGCTCCAGCAGCGGGTCGATGTTGGTACCCGGAAGCACGATGCCGGCGTCGTTGCCGCCGAGCTCGAGCGTTACGCGCTTGAGCCCACTTGCAGCCCCGCCCATGATCTTCTTGCCCGTGGCAATCGAGCCGGTGAAAACGATCTTGTTGACGTCCGCGTGATTTACCAGATGAGTGCCGACGTCAGCGCCGCCGGTGACGACATTTACCACACCCGGTGGCAGCACCTGGTTCATCAGCTCAACCAGCCGTAGCGTGGACAGCGGTGTGAAGGGGGAGGGCTTGATCACCACCGTGCAGCCGACCCTGATGGCCGGCATGATGTGCCAGACCGCAATCATCATGGGCCAGTTCCAGGGTGTGATGGAGCCAACGACCCCCACCGGCTTGCGGTGCATGACAATCTTGCCGCCCTTGTCATCCTGGATGACCTCGTCAGGCAGCGAAAGACTGGCGGTGGCGCGCGTCCACGCGGCCGCGCCTCCGACTTCAAGATTGGCCCCGGGGCCGCTTTGCGTCTTGCCCTGCTCGCGGGTGATGAGCTGCGACAGTTCGGCGTGGTGTTTCTCGATGAGATCGGCAATCGCCATCAGCTTCGCCACGCGCTCGCTGTCTGCGGTGGCTGCCCAGGCGGGCAATGCTTGTCGTGCACTTGCGACCGCCTGATCCACCAACTCGGGTGTGCCCTGCGGACAGGCGGCCACGATGCTCTCGTCGGACGGGTCCAGCACATTGAAGGTGCTCGGGGAACTGACGGCCTTGCCGCCGATGATCATCGAGTACGCGGCCATCTCAGTTGACTCCGAAGCGGTAGCGGACATCGAGCCCATACATGCGCGGTGGCCCGTAGACACCCTGGTTGACCCCTATGAAGCCCGACAGGTCCAGGTTGTATATACGGTACTGGGTGTTGTCGAGATTCTTCACATAGGCGGAGGCTTCCCAGCGCCCGTCGCTGCTGCCGAAGCCCAGCCGCGCGTTGATCAGCGTGTACTGAGGCTGCAGGTCGACCGGGGCGTTGATCAGCTCGAGGTACTGCTGGCTGTTCCATTTCGCGTCGGCCTCGACCGAGGCCAGGCCGCCAAACAGCGGCCACTCGTAGCGCGCCACGGCGTTGATGCTCCAGTGCGGGGCTTGCGGCATCTCGGCTGGCACGAGCCCGCCTGCCGGCGTGGGCGTGTACGGCACCAGCGAG
Organism: uncultured Pseudomonadota bacterium; assembly: GCA_963741745.1. Lineage (GTDB taxonomy): Bacteria > Pseudomonadota > Gammaproteobacteria > Steroidobacterales > Steroidobacteraceae > 13-2-20CM-66-19. Next base: position 68,625 of record CAVUJF010000005.1, read on the forward strand.
GTGAGGTGCGAAACCCCCAGCTGGAAGTTCAGGCCGTGCACCGGGACGACTGCGAACTCAAGTTCGCCACCCTGCACGTGCGCATCCACGTTCTCCACGACCTGCGTGGCGACGTCCAGGAAAAATCCCTGGTAGTCGTTGTAGTGGTAGTGGAATACGGAGCCGTTCAGGCGTGCCCGTCCATCCCAGAACGTCGACTTGAAGCCGAACTCGATGTTATAGAGCGTCTCGGTGTTGTAGGGCAGCGTCAGAGGATCCACCGGTCCGGCAGTGGGGGCCGACCAGCCGCCGCCCTTGGCCCCTTTGTTCCAGCTGCCGTACAGCAGCACGTCCTGCATCGGCTTGTAGTCGAGCTCGAACTTGCCGGTAACGATGTTGAACTGGCGTGCGGCCTCGGGGTAGGTCGAGGAGTTGTAGATCAGGGTCTGTGGGCAGTTTGCGCACACGTAGTTGTCGTCGAACTTCTTGTCATCGTAGGTATAGCGCACCCCTGCTATGACGGTGAATTTCTTGGTAACGTCGTATTCACCCTGCGCAAACACCGAAGGCGAACTGTCGGCGAGAACAAAATTCGCCTGTCCGAAGCCAATGGGCTGGATAAGGTTGGTAGTGCCGGTGTCGCGGCTCTTGTAGTTCAGGTAGTACAGGCCAGCCACCCAGCGGAAGTAGTCGAGCGTGCCATTCACGCGCAGCTCCTGCGAGATCTGCTGGTAGTGGTAGTTGACGTCGTAGTTGAAGATCGGATTGGGCGAGACGTCCGAATCTTCCCCGTAGCGCTTCTGCACCTGCAGGAAGTCAGTCACCGAGGTGACCGTGAAGGAATCGTTGGTCTTCCAGATGCCGTGCAGCGTGGTGCCGAATACCGTGCGATTGAAGATGCCGCGCCGATCTTCTGCCTGGTTGAACGGATCGGTACTCGGATTGTTGTAGCCAAAGTCATCCGGCTGGCCGGGGGTGAACACGCCGCGACCTGTGGAGTCCGGCTGCGAGGAGGCCCACGAGTAGTTGCCGGCGGTCTCGTTGTCGTTCGTGAGCGCGTGGATCTTGAGGCGGTATTCGGAAGTGTCCGTCGGCCTCCAGGTGAACTGCAGCCGGCCCGCGTACTGCTTCTCATCGGCGATGGAGTAGCCGATCCGGTTGGTGATGTAGCCCTGGTGGTAGCTGGTGGCGAACGCGGCGCGCGCGGCGAGCGTGTCGCCCAGCGGCCCGCTGATCGCACCCTCGCTATTGAAGGCGCCGAAATTGCCGGCGGCGACATCAAGATACCCATCCAGCGTCTGGGTGGGCTGGTTGCTGATGTACTGGATCAGGCCGCCGGTGGCATTGCGACCGAACAAGGTGCCCTGCGGACCACGCAGCACCTCGACACGCTGCAGATCAAAGAGGCTGCCGGCGAGTGCGCCGGTGGATGCGATGTATGCGTCGTCCGAATACACCGCGATGGGTGCTTCCTGGTGGTCGCTGAAATCGTTCTGCGACACGCCGCGCAGGTTGTAGATGGTGACGGTGGCGCCGTACTGGTTGTACTGCAGCCCGGGCACCTGGCCGGCGATCTCCGTCACGTCCTTGAGGCCGAGCCGTTCGAGCGAGGCGGAGTCAAAGGCGGTGACCGAGGTGCCCACGTCCTGGAGGTTCTGCTCGCGCTTTTGCGAGGTCACGATAATCTCCTGGAGCTTGTCGCCCTGGCCTGCCTGCTGCGACCAGGCCGTTGCCGGCTGGCCCAGACAAAGCGTCGCCGTCAGTGCGACCCCGACGATCGGACCCCTAATCATGTTCTTGGTCAGCATTGCAGCAGTTCTCCCAGTGTACCCCCGCTGGATAGTAGGACGTTGGGAGGTCGCCACGCGAGCCGCGACGCGAATCAGGCGTACGGAAACGGAAATGACGTGCCGGCCAGGGCACGGCCGTTGCGCTTTCGCAACGGCACCCGGGCATCGCTAGATGGTGCGCCTGAGCGTCACCGAGGGGGCGACCCCCATCTTGCGGCGATAGTAGCGGGCGTAGCGGCTGAAGTTGACGATGCCCACCGCCTGCATCAGGTCGGTGACGTTCTGGCCGGCTTCGGCGTTGAGCAGGGTGCGGTGCAGCAGCTGCACGCGCAGCTCCCGCACGTATTCGGCCGGGGTCACGTTGAAGCTCTTGCGGAAGCCACTCTGCAGGGTGCGCGAGGTGATTCCCACCGATGCCGCAACGTCGCCCACGGAGCGGATCTCGGCGAGGTTGTTGTGGATGTAGTCGCGCGCGCGGCGCACGTGCCAGGGCAGCGCCTGCTCGATGGGTGCCTCGAGCTCGGCGGAGTAGCTGTGCGGGGCGGAGTGAACCAGCAGCTCGATCATCGTCCGGGAGTACTGCCGGCGCACGTCCTCGGAAGCCAGCACCGTGGGCGCACTGGCCGAGAGTTCACAGATGTGCGCCAGCAGCTGGTGCCAGGCACGGCCGAAATCGGAGTCCGACGCCACGGCCACGCTGAAGCGCAGCGGCTCGCCGAGGCGGCGCCCGATCTTCTCCGCCAGGCGCGACTCCAGTGCCGCCCGGCTGACCCGCGCGGTCAGGTGGCGGCACTGCGCGGACATGAAGATGTTCAGGCGCTCGGTCATGGAGGTCATGATGATCGAGCCGGGGGTGGAAACCACGGTGTGGTCGCCACAGCGCACCGTTCCCTGTCCCGAGATCGTCGATTTCACCAGCAGGTATTCCGAGATCACGCCGGGGTCTATCTCGACGTCGAAACCGTATTGAACGTAACCCAGCGCGCAGTCCCCGAGGTCCAGGGCCGAGGTCAGGCACGACAGGGTGGCGCGGGGGGCAAGTACGCGCAGCCGGTGCGGGTGGATGTTGCGGCTCACGACATGCGTGGCCTCATCCACGGTGGAAGCGGTGCACGCGCTGCGCACATCCGGCAGGTACGGATTGGCGACTGTATCGATGTTGACGAGTGTGTCCATGGTGCCGGTCCGCAAGCCTAATTGATGCGGCCAACCTCGCCAAGCGCGATCTGCATCCCCAGCGCATGTGCCTTCGCCATGAGGCGGCTGAGTTCCGCCTGCTGGTCGCTGTGCGCGCTGCGCACGACGATCAGGCCCTCGATCATGGCCGCCAGCAGGGTGGCGCGGCGGCGCACTTCCGCCGCCGGGACCGCCGGCTGCAGCTCGGCGATGCACTCGCTCAGCTGCTGTATGTCGATTTCGTACAGTTCGTTCAGCAGGCTGTCGGAGTGGTCGTCGAGCGAGCCGAGCAGTGCCCATAGCTGAATGAAGAAGCGCCGTGTCTCGCGTTGCGCGATGTCCCGCAGGTTGAAGGTGACGATCTCGCGGAAGCGTTCGGTCCGGTCGCGCGGGGCTTGCGCCAGCAGCTTCTGGTAGGAAGCGCGGTAACGCGCCCCGGTGTCGGCGAGGATGGCGCGGGTGAGTGCCTCGCGGGTGGGGAAGTAATACTGCACGTTTGCCAGGTGCAGTCCGGCACCTGCGGCGACGTTGCGCATGGAGAATCCGGCGTAGCCCTGGTTCATCAGCAGCGCGCGCGCAGCCTCGATGATGCGCTGCGCGGTTGCGCGCCCGGCACGGCGGACTCCGGGCACCTTGCATGTCTTGACTTGCATCGCCGGCCGATCGTACATTATTGGTCATCTGACCAAAAGGTGAAGAGTGACCCAGAGTACCGAGGATGGGGCCACAGATCCCAGTATCACCCGGCGCGACTTCGTCGGCGGCACGCTGGTCGGGGCGGGCACGGCACTTCTTGGCATGGCAGCCCCCGGCGCGTTGGAGACTGCCGCGGCACAAACCGTGCCGTCCAAGATGACCGGGCTGGGGCCGCAGTGGACCGGGCCCGGTGGCATCGGGGACTACGCGCGCTCGAACGGCAACACCCACGAGGTGGTCAATGCCGCCCATGGCGCGATACGCAACCAGCAGTTCGACCCGATGCTGCGCATGGCCGCGGACACCGGGGAGACCCCGGACGTGGTCATCGTCGGTTGCGGCATGGCGGGCCTGTCGGCGTGCTGGGCGTACCGCAAGGGCCGGCCCGACGGCCGGGTGCTGATGCTCGACCAGCACCCGATCTTCGGCGGCGAGGCCAAGCAGAACGAGTTCGAGGTCGACGGTTACCACCTGACAGCACCCCAGGGCGCCACGGGAATCGTCGTCCCCTTCAGCCGGGCCAAGGACGCGGGCATGTGGACGCACTTCGCCGCGGACCTGGGCTTCCCGGAGGAGTTTGTCTACCAGAAGCCCACCGGGCTCAGCCGCGACATCCTGGTCCCCGAGGACGCGTGGTCGCCGATGCACGTGGCCTGGGAACGCTCGGACACCGGGTTCTACTACGAGGGCACCGGCTGGGTGAAGAATCCCTGGCGTGACGGCTTCCGCCATGCGCCGATCCCCGAGTCAGCCCGCAAGGCGCTGCTGGAGATGGAACTGTTCCGTACCCCGCCCCGGCGCGCAGACTGGGAGCGCTGGCTCGACAGCATGACGTACCAGCAATTCCTGCTGGATGTCATGGGGATCGCCCCGGCCGACCTGCCGCAGGTCGTGAAGTACCTCAACCCGGTGACCGCCGCCATGGGCTGTGGCCTGGGAGCGGATGTGATCTCCGCCTACTCGGCCTACAACTTCCTGCAGCCCGGAGTGCTGGGCTACTACCGCTATGCCACCGGCGGGATCGATCCGACCGACGATATCTACCTGGCGAGCTTCCCCGGCGGCCATGCCGGCACGGCGCGCCACTTCCTGAAGAAGATCATCCCGGCCGCACTCAAGGGCGAGTACCGCATGGCCGACATCCTCAACAGCCCGGTCCAGTGGGACCAGCTGGACAAGGCCAACGAACCGGTGCGCATGCGCCTGTCCGCAACGGTCGTGGCGGTGCGCCACGAGGGGCCGCCGGAATCGGCAAAGTCGGTGCTGGTGACCTACGCACGCGACGGCAGGCTCTATCAGGTGCGCGCGAAGGCGGCCATCCTGTGCGGCCAGCAGCACGCCAACCGCCATATCTGCCGCGACATCACACCGGTGTACCGCGAGGCGATGAACAGCTTCCACCATGCGCCGATGCTGACGGTGAACGTGGCGGTGCGAAACTGGAAGTTCATGGAACGGCTGGGCATTGCCTCGGCGCGCTGGTTCGAAGGCTTCGGCTGGTGGGTGAGCCTGCGGCGCAACTTGGAGATTCCCGGCCAGGTCACGCAGCCGCTTGATCCGTCCAAGCCCACGGTTCTGACCATGTACAACCCCTTCCCGCTGCCCGGCGTGCCCTTCCCACAGCAGTGCACGGCGGCGCGCATGCTGCTGTTTGGCATGAGCTACGCACAGATCGAGGCGGCGGTGCGCGAACAGTTCACCCGGATGTTCGGCGGCAGCGGCTTCGACGCTGACCGGGACATCGCCGGGATCATCACCAACCGCTGGGGACACGCGTATGTCGTGGACCCGCCGGGGTTCTTCTTCGGCAAGGACGGCAAACCTGCGCCCAAAGACGTCCTGAGCCAGCGCTTCGGCCGCATTTCCTTCGGCCACTCGGAGCTCAGCGGAGCGCAGATGTGGGAAACCGCGGCAGAAGAGGGCGCACGGGCGGGGCAACAGGCCCTGGAGGTCGCATGAACACCTGGGCAAGCCTGGCGGCGCTGCTGCTGATCGCCCTGGGCGCCACGGGACCTGCGGCGGCGGACCCGCTGCCGGCGAACGCCGCGGCGGCCAGGGCTGCGGCCGCGCCGGCCGGTCCGCAGCTGGCCGCGTTCCGCCAGGCGATCCGCGAGAAATACGACCTGAAGGAGCGCGCCTTCGCCGCGCACGATGCCGAGACGATCGTCACGCGCTTCTACAGCGCGGACGTCATCTCGGTCGGCGAAGGCGAGGGGATCTACATCGGCCGCGACCAGATCCGCCCGCTCTACCAGGACGTGGTGCGCAACAACAAGGTCAAGGTCGACTCGGTCTACAGCTTCGTCGATGGCAATGCCGGCTGGGACTGGGCCGACTTCCACGTGTTCCCGACCGACGGCAAGACGGCCCCGTTCACCTTTGCCATCCTGTTCCTGTGGGCGAAGGTGGACGGCCAGTGGTGGTGCAAGGGTGATTTTTTCGTGACGGGAAGTTTGCGGACTGGCAAGCTCGTGCCACCGCCGACCGCACCAGGAAAATAGCCGCACGTGTCCATCCGGGTCCTGTTGTCGATTCTTGCGCCCTGCTGCGTGCTGCTGGCCGGTGTGGGCGCGCCGCTGGCGGCGCCGGCCGCCGCGCTGCCCGGCGACCCGATGTCCCAGGTGCAGTCGCTGCCCCTGCCGGCATCACCGCACTGGGTGTGGGTCAACGACTTCGTCTTTTCCCACATGACCGACGGCAAGGCCATGCTCGTGGACGGCGACCACGGCCGGTTCCTGGGCGAGCTCGACACCGGCTTCGGCGGCATGCGCGTGGTGCTGTCGGCCGATGGCAAGGTCATCTACTCGCCGGAAACATATTTCTCGCGCGGCACGCGCGGCACGCGCACCGACGTGGTCACGTTCTACGATGCCGCGCACTTGTCGGTGGTGGGGGAAGTGATCATTCCTGCCAAGCGCTCGTCCAATATGCCGATGATGGCAAACGCGCAGCTCACCGACGACGGGCGCTTCCTGCTGATCTACAACTTCACACCGGCGCAGTCCATCACGGTGGTGGACACGACCGCACGTCGTTTCGTGGGCGAGGTCGACACACCTGGTTGCGCACTTGCCTTTCCGACCGGACCCCGTGGATTCTTCAGCATCTGCGCCGATGGCACGCTCATGGACGTGCGCCTCGATGATACGGGTCACGCCGTCAGCCACGACCGCACCGCAGCGATGTTCGACGTCAAGTCGGATCCGGTGACCGAGAAGGGCGTGCGGGCCGGTGATACCTGGTATTTCGTTTCCTATGGCGGCACGATCTTTCCGGTGGTCATCGGCAAGGGCGGCCTGAGCGCCGGCGCGCACTGGTCACTATTGTCCGATGCCGAGAAGGCGCAGCACTGGCGTCCCGGCGGACTGCAGCAGCTGGCCGTTCACGCGGGCCTTAACCGCCTTTACTCCATCATGCATCAGGGAGCACCCGAGACGCACAAGGATCCGGGCAAGGAAGTCTGGGTCTACGATCTGAAAACGCACGCACGCCTGCAGAAGGTGGCGATGACGCATGAGTCCGGCTCGATCCAGGTCACCCGCGACGCGCACCCCCTTCTGTTCTCCATCTTCATCGAAAGCAACGTCCTGGATGTATACGATGGCGCCACCGGCAAGCTGCTCCGCTCGGTACCGGACATCGGCACTACGCCGACGATCATGGTGACGCCATGAAATGGCTGGATTCACTTGCTGAGGCCTCGGCCCGTTCTATCGCGGACCGCACTTCCCGGCGCAGCTTCCTGGGCTCGCTCGGGACGCTGCTGGTTGGCGCCTCCGCCTTCCCGCTACTGCCGATCGCCCGTGGCGCCGAGCCTCCGAAATCGGACAAGCCCGCCGGGGCAGCCGCTGGTCCCGCCGCCGCGAAGAGCGCTGCTGTGAACGACCCGAGCAGCTGCGAGTACTGGCGACACTGCGCTATCGACGGTTACCTGTGTGGGTGCTGCGGTGGCTCCCAGAACACCTGCCCGCCGGGGACGGAGATGTCAGCCGTGACCTGGGTGGGTACCTGTCACAACCCGACCGATGGCAAGGACTACGTGGTCTCATACAACGATTGCTGTGGCAAGTCCACCTGTGGCCGTTGCCTGTGCAATCGCAACGAGCGCGATACGCCGCTCTATATTCCGTTCCAGTCCAACGACTACAACTGGTGCTCGGGCAGTTCGAAGGCCAACGTGACGTATCACTGCTCGACCGCCCGCATCGTGGCGCAGGCTCGCTAGGCACGACTGGATGGGTCGCCGCCTGTTGCTGGCCTCCGTCCTGCTCAGCGCTCCGTGGCGCGCTGTGCTTGCCTATGAACCGCAGATCAATTACATGCTCCAGTGCATGGGGTGCCACACGCCGGACGGCTCCGGCGAGCCGGGCCGCGTGCCTTCTGTGCGGACTACCCTGGTCCCGTTCTCGAAAATTCCGGCGGGGCGGCGCTTCCTGGTGCAGGTGCCCGGCGTGGCGCAGTCGACGCTGTCGGATGCCGAGCTCGCCTGCCTTCTGAACTGGATGATCGGGCACCTCAGCGATTCGGGCCGTCACCAATTCACCCCCTTCTCGGCAGCGGAGGTCTCGCACTACCGCGCCACCCCGCTGACTGATGTGCGCACCGCCCGCGCAAAGCTAGTTGCCATGACTCGCTGAGCAGGAGCGCGTGGGGCCATGCTTCGCGCCCTCCAGCGCAAGCGTGGCGTGGCATTCCATACGGGTGCCCCGCGGGACTGACGGTGGTCCTGCCGGTACGCCTGCGAGACGGTCCGCGCGAGCCTTACGTAATCGCGTTCGCGGCAACCGCGGTCACGGACTTCTCCGACGGCGCGCTGCCTGCCTGCTCGGCAGCGAGCAGTTTCTCCAGTACGTGCCGGAAGTGCGCCAGGGGACCATCGGCGCGGATCGCCAGCATCTGAAAGCCGGGGTCCTCCTCCAGCGTACGCTGCTGGCGCTCGATGATGGCCTTGTCCTCCATGAATCCCTCGATCAGGCTGTTCAGCAGCGAACGGGAAATCGCCGCGTCATTACCCTCGAAGTTGTTGAGGTATGACCAGAAGAAATGCGTCGTGCGCTCGGATTCCGGAGTCATGAACTGACAGTTTCGGTACTCCCGCGCGCCACTATAGTTGCCCGCCTGGCCCTGGCCGGCCGGCACGAACAGAGTCGCCATGTCGAAGATCCCGGGTATCTTCATCGTGGCGATATTGCGCCGATCAAGCTTGCTGGTCTTGTCGCGGATGACCTTCTTATGGAAGGGCGGTGGCTCGGCGCCGAGGTGCCAGCGCTCGGTACGAAACCCAAGCTCCAGGCGTTCCAGCGTCGGGTGAGTCACGTATGCGTACTCCTCCGAGCCACCCAGGGTGTTGGTGTGCACGAAGGCGAGATGGGAGAAATCGCTCAGGTTGTCGACGATCAGGAGGTAGTTGGCGTCGTAATGCAGGTAGGCGGGGATACCCTTCCAGGCCGGATCGCTCAGGTAGGGCAGGGAGGGTACCAGCGCGGGGTCGGCCTTGGCCGGGTCCCCCATCCAGATCCAGATGATGTGGTCGCTTTCCACCGTGGGATATCCGCGCACCCGTAACTTCGGTGGGATCATTTCCTGGCCGGGGATCTCAAGGCACTTTCCCGAGCGCTCAAACTTTATGCCGTGATACATGCAGCGGACGCTGTCACCCTCGAGGCGGCCGTCCGAGAGCAGCGCGCCGCGATGCGGGCAGCGGTCGTTGAGTGCGGCGACGGTGCCGCTTTCACCGCGATAAAGGAGTACGCGCTCACCGAGCAGCATGCGCGGCAGCAGCTTCCCGTCGTTCAGCTCGTAGTCCCACGCCGCCATATACCAGCAATTTTTCAGAAACATCGCTGCTTTCCCCTCTTCAATGCCGTTTGGTAGTCACCGATTTCTAAAGCACCTCGGCGCCGCCTCAGCTGGCAGCAGGAGCTGGCGCCTTGAACTGCGCCAGTAGGTTGCGCGCGGCGCCCAGCAGGAGACTCGTGTCGACGCCCACCGCGACGAAAAGTGCCCCGAGCTCGAGGTACCGGCGCGCAGTTGGCGGGTCGGGGCTGAGCACGCCGGCCGCTTTACCGGCATGACACACCCGGGCGATTCCATCGGCAATGGCACCCTGTACGCGGGCATGGTTCACCTGGCCGAGCAAGTCCATGGAGGCGGCGAGATCCGAGGGTCCAAAGAATACGCCGTCAACGCCCTCGGTGCTGGCAATGGCGTCGAGATTGGCAAGGCCTGCCATCGACTCGACCTGGACCAGCACGCAGATCTCACGCTCGCAGCTGTGCAGGTAGCCGTCGACCTGGTTCCAGCGCGAGGCGCGCACCAGCGCGCTGCTGACTCCACGGATGCCGCGCGGGGGGTAGCGGGTCGCCGCGACGATGCGCGCCGCCTGCGCGGGCGTTTCAACCATCGGGACGAGCAGGGTCTGCGCGCCAATGTCGAGGTACTGCTTGAGCAGCGGCACGTCGTCGCACACGGGGCGAACGACCGCGTGTACCGGGTAAGGTGCGATCGACTGCAGTTGCGCCAGCGCGTTGCGCGGATCATTCGGGGTATGCTCGGCATCGATCGCGAGCCAGTCAAAGCCGCTGGCGGCAAGCAGCTCCGCGACGTAGGGCTGCGGCAATCCCAGCCACAGTCCAAGCTGTCGCTGTCTGGCGGCCAGCGCGCGCTTGAACGGGTTGATGGGTAGCTGCATATCCTGTGTACCCCGCTAGACAAACCTGAATGCAATACTGCCCAGTGGGCCGTAGTCGGCGTGCAGCACGTCGCCGCGTGCACCCTGCGTGGGTCGCGTGAAGGAGCCGGCGAGCACGATGTCTCCCGCCTCGAGCTGCTCTTCGTAGCGGGCGATCTTGTTGGCGAGCCACGCCACGCCGTTGGCTGGATGGTTCAGCACCGCAGCCGCCAGGCCGGTTTCCTCGATGACCGCGTTCTTGTAGAGCATGGCGCCGGCCCAGCGCAGATCGAGCGCGTCGGGTCGCACGGCACGACCACCCACGATGATGCCGGCGTTCGCGGCGAAGTCGGCGATCGTGTCGAACACTTTGCGTGGTGCCCGGGTCTCGCGGTCGAACTGTTCTATCCGCGCATCAATGATCTCAAGCGCCGGCGTGACGTACGCGGTTGACTGCAGGACCTCGATGAGCGTCACGGCCGGACCCCGCAGGGGCTTGTCCAGCACGAACGCGAGCTCCACCTCGACCCGCGGGGCGATGAAGCGATCGAAAGGGACCTCGGTGCCCGGCTCGAAGAACATGTCATCCATCAGCGGCGCAAAGTCCGGTTCGTTGATGGACGAGGCCTGCTGCATGGCGCGGGACGTGAGGCCGATCTTGCGGCCTCTGATCGCGCGCCCGTCGGCCAGCTCGAGCTGTACCCAGGCGCGCTGGATGGCGTAGCCATCTTCGATGGTCATCTGCGGATGATCCTTTGAGAAGTGCCGTAGCTGAGTGCGGCTCTTGCGCGCCTCATAGAGGCTGCGGGCCAGCTGCGCGATCAGCTGAGGCGGCAGCATATTTCAGGGGACCTTGGCAAAGAGCGGGTGGATCGAACTGTGCTTGGCATCGAAGACCTCCTGCCCCTCATCGATCTGCAGGGTGATGCCGACGTAGCGCTCGGTAAATAGCCGATCCAGGTGTGCCTTCGCCGCTGCCAGCAGGACCTCACCGGTGTGCTTCTTCACTGCAGCGGAGCGGCCGCGGCCCATCCGCAGGTTCAGATACACAAAGGCGTAATCGCGCTGGCCATCCGCGACCGCGAAGTGCCTGGCGGGGTAGGCGAACACGCGTACGCCACCGGTGGGAAACACCTGCCTGGAATCCTCATCGCGCACCGTCAGCAGCGTATCGGCCAGGCGGCGGCACAACGTGCCCATATCCGCCTCCGTCTCGAGGTTGCCCGTATAGAGAATGACGATGTGTGGCATCTGGTTCTCGGGAAGGTTGCCAGTTAGGCCGCGATTTGCATGGTGGCCACCGTGCACCCCACCGCGAAAATTGGGATAGGCGTGTAATGGTGCAGTTCGCCCCGGCCTCTGGCGGCCGCCGCGACGCTGATGAACGTGCGGATCTCGAAGCCGCCCTGGCCCGCGTCGCGATAGGTATCGGCGTCCGAGTAGGACAGCAGCGCTGCCTTGTCGTTGCGCGTCCAGCGCTGCAGGAACTCACGGTCCCAAGCCTCGTTGATCTTTCCGGAATCCGGGGTGGCGGGCCAGTGGGAGATGCCGCCGGTGCCGACCAGTGCAATGCGCTCCGGGACGCGGTCCGCCGCGCGCCGGATGGCCTCGCCAAAGGCCCATGCCCGCTGCAGTGGTGTCAGGGGCGGCCCTTGGCAGTTGATGTTGGCGGGGATAATGGGCAGGTCGTACCCAGGTGTCAGGAAGTGCAGTGGCACCATGATGCCGTGGTCGAACTTCCATTCCTCGGCGAATGCGACATCGACAGTCTCCATGACCTCCTGCACCACCCGCAGAGAGAGCGCGGCATTGCCCGGGATCGTGACGCGGGGGATGCGCAGCCAGCCCGGGTCCTCGATCGGTCCGTAGTACTGATCGGCCATGCCGATCGCAAAGCTCGGCATGTTGTTCATGAAGAAGTTCGCGAAGTGCTCGGCCGCGACGACCATGAGCGCGTCGGGCCTTGCTGCGACAAGCTGCTGGCGCAGCGACTCATAGGCGGCATAGAACGGCTCGCGCAGCGAGCGGTCCGCCATGTCAGCCCTCCCGGTGATGCCCGGTGCGTGGCTGCAGATGCCGCCGAACACCAGTGTCATACGCCCGCGACCTTCTCGTCGACGCGCGTGCTCATGGCGTAGATTCCGGCCCGCACAGGCCCGTAGCGGCTGACGCCGTCGCGCATCGCCTGGAGGTAGCCGGCCCAGGGCATGCCGAGGAAAGCGGCGAAGTGCATCAACAGCTGCCCGTTGGCCCCCAGCACATAGATCAGGCCGATGTTTCCGTTCTCAACAGCGCCGCGTTCCTCGGCGGTGAGTTGATAGCGCGCGAGCACGGCTGGCAGGTCAGCACGATAGTCCGCCTGCACGCGCGGGTCGCGGTTCAGGTCGTAGAGGAACTTCTGCAGTTGGTAGAGGCTCATGGCATGCAGTGCCGTTATGCGCCCCAGTGCGGGATGTGGTGGGCGCCTAGGCTGACGCAGATGTTCTTAGGCTCCAGGAACACCTCGTAGCTCCACGTGCCCCCTTCGCGACCAACACCCGAGGCCTTGGTGCCCCCGAAGGGCTGTCGCAGGTCGCGCACGTTCTGACTGTTGACGAAGCACATGCCTGCCTCGATGGCGGCCGCCACGCGATGCGCGCGGCCGAGGTTCTCGCTCCAGACGTAACTGCTCAGCCCGTACTGGATGTCGTTAGCCTTGGAGATGGCATCGGCTTCGTCGTCGAAGCCGATGAGGCAGGCCACCGGCCCGAAGATCTCGTCCTGGGCGATGCGCATGCGGTTATCGACATCGGCAAATACCGTCGGCCAGATGTAGTTGCCGTTGCGCACGCCCGCCGGCAGCGCGCTCGCGTACGAAGGTCGATCCAGCCCTCCGCACATGAGCGTCGCGCCTTCACGGGGGCCGGCCTCGATGTAACTGCGGACCTTCGCAAGATGGTTCGCGCTCACCATGGGGCCGACGATCGTACCCTCATCGAGCGGGTCGCCGACGCGGATGCGCCGCGCGCGCTCCGTGAACGCGGTGACGAAATCCTGGTAGATGGAGCGCTGGACGAGGATGCGCGAGCCGGCCGTACAGCGTTCACCGTTATTCGAGAAGATCATGAAAAGGGCGGCGTCCAGCGCACGTGGCAGGTCGGCATCCTCAAACACCACGAACGGGCTCTTGCCCCCGAGTTCCATGCTGAATTTCTTCAGCCCCGCCCCCTTGATGATCCGGTTTCCGGTCACCGTGGAGCCGGTGAAGGAGATCGCCCGCACGTCCGGGTGCTGGCACAGGGGTTCCCCCACGGCGTCCCCGTAGCCGTGCACGAGATTCAGGACCCCTGCCGGGATGCCCGCCTCGAGGGCGAGTTCGCCCAGCCGGGCAGCGCTCAGCGGCGAAAGTTCGCTCATCTTCAGCACCGCTGTGTTGCCGAACGCCAGCGCGGGGGCGACCTTCCAGGTGGAGGTCATGAAGGGCACATTCCAGGGCGAGATCAGCGCGCAGACGCCCACCGGGTGGAACAGCGTGTAGTTCAGGTGAGTCGGCGTCGGGTAGGTGTGCCCGTCCACCCGCACGCACATCTCGGCGAAGTAGTGGAAGTTGTCAGCGGCGCGCGGAACCAGCTGCTTGCCGGTCTGCGCAATGGGCTGTCCGGTGTCCTGCGTTTCGGTCCTGGCCAGCTGCGCTACGTTCGTCGAAATCAGCTCGCCCAGGGCGTGCAGGAGCTTCGCGCGCTCCGCAGCGGGGCGGCCGGCCCAGGCAGGGAAGGCCGACTTGGCTGCAGCCACCGCGGCAGCCACCTCCGCTGCGCCCCCGGCGGCAACCTCCGCGAGCACTTCCTGGGTCGCCGGATTAATCGTGGTGAAATAGCTGCGTCCCGCTACCGCCTTGCCGTCGATCAGATGGTCGATCTTCATGTCAGGCGGGTCGTTCAGCGGCCAAAGGCCGCATCCGATGCGATCCAGTTGCGCAGCTGTCCCAGGCCGTCAATTTCACACACCACTTCATCCCCCACGTCCACGTTGACGACACCCTCGGGCGTCCCGGTCAGGATCACGTCTCCGGCGCTCAGCGTCATGAAGCCGCTGAGATACTCGATTAGGGCGGGTATGTCCGTGATGAGGTCCCGCGTGTTGCCCCGCTGGGTCTGTTTGCCGTTGACCAGTGTGCGCAACTCCAGGTTCCCCGGATCGCCAATATCCGCAGCGTCAACCAGCCACGGTCCAAGGACGGTGCCCCCGTCCCGGTTCTTAACGCGCAGGTTGGGCCGATACCAGTTCTCGAGGTAGTCGCGGATCGCGTAGTCATTGGCGATGCAATAGCCGGCAACGTGCTGCAGCGCTGCGCTGCGGGGCACTCTGCGCGCCGTGCGCCCGATGACCACCGCCAGCTCGCACTCATAGTGCATGAACGCGGCGTTGGCGGGCCGGCGCGTGAAGCCACGGTGACCCAGGAGCGTCCCCGGTCCCTTCAGAAAAACCAGTGGCTCCTCCTGGGCAGCGAAGGCAAGTTCCCGGGCGTGGTCGGCGTAGTTCAGTCCGAGCGCAATGATCGTGCCGGCCTCGAAGGGTGGCAGCCATACAACCGCGTCTTCGGCAACGACCCGCCCGTCGGTCAGGCGCACGCCTGCTTCCCCGGAGGCCAGTGCGCACGGCTGCGCGGCATGGATCGCACCCGCGTACGCGACGCGCGCCAACTTCACGGTTCACCCCGGGTAAAGCTGTTCTCGAGGTGCCCGAGACCGTCAATTTCGATCCTGACGCGCTGGCCGGGGCGCACTCGGGCCGCAGGGGCTGCGGCGCCGACTGCGAGGATATCTCCCGGTGCCAGCGTCATGAACTCGGTCACGTCGCTAAGCAGCTGGGCAACGCTGCGCACCAGGTCTGCCGTCGAGCTGCTGTGTTGCAGCTGACCGTCCACGTAGGTGCGGATGCCGAGCGCGTCGGGATCCTTGATGTCATCCCGGGCCGTAACCGCAGGACCGATCGGGCAAAAGCCGTCGCGTGCCTTGTAGCGGATAGCGGGCCGATAGTAGGAGTCGTGCGGTACGCTGACATCATTGACGATGAGATAGCCGGCGACAGACTCAAGCGCCCGGGACGCCGGCACGTTGCAGGTCGGGCGCGCGAGGACAACACCCAGGCAGGCGCCTATCTCGAGCTCGCTCGCGTCGGAAGGTACGACGACGTCATCACCATCCATCGCCAAGGTGTTGCGCGGCTTTACGTAGAGCACGGGTGCTTTCGGGGCGGCCTTGTAGGGTGCCTGGTTGACCGCCTCGCCCAGTGCCGCAATGGCGGTGCGGTGGTTCAGCAGGGCGCCGAACACGCGTCCCGAAAGCCGATAGGGGGCCATCGACATCGGCACCACGACCGAGCACGTTTCCCGTCTGGCCATCAAGTCTCCGCTGATTTCACTCACATGTTAGCAATTAATCTACTAGTATGTAAGTATCTAACTGGTCCGACCGCACTGAATGGGTAGCCCGGCACATGTCTCCCAAATCCGCTCAGCTGCACCACCGCAATCTGCCCATGCTCATGCTGCGGGCGCGCGAGCGGGTCATTTCTCATTTTAGGCCACTGCTCAAGGCGCACGGGATTACCGAGCAGCAATGGCGCGTGGTGCGGGCACTGCTGGACGTGGCGGCGCTTGAGCCCCGGGACATCGGTGAGCTGTGCAGCATTTCCAGTCCGAGCCTCGTCGGCGTCCTGACGCGGATGCAGCAGCTGGGCCTGGTCACCCGACGGCGCGTGGAGCATGACCAGCGCCGCGTCCATGTGGCTCTTACGCCAAAGGCGCGCGCCCTTGCAGCGCGCATGGCGCCGCATATAGAGGCCACCTATCGGCACATCGAATCCACAGCCGGTGCGCAGTTCGTAGCTCAGTTACATCAGGCGCTGGACCAGCTTCTGGGTACCCTGGAGCCGGCACCTGACCTGCCAGGGACTCCTGGAATTGGCCAGGTTCAACGGACAAGGACGGCTCGACGTGCTTGAGGGCGCGGCAATTGTGTCCTGCTTGGGACGCGCGTAGGGTGCGCACGAGTGTCCTGTGCCAAACAGTGAAACGCGATCTCGGGTCCGACGAGTTACGGTGGGTGCTCCCGGTGCCGCGAATATCCGTCATGTTAATTTTAGATGCTGATGTCAAACGCCCCGTTCGCGCCTGTCAACTCTGCAGGCGAGGGCTGGTGCTCAGCCGAACCTGAACCGATCGCAGCTGTAGGGGCGCAGTTGGCATCGCGGCAGCGCCCGGTGGCGCGGGACTAGTCGTGGTCCCGTCCTGCGCGCTGCGCGCAACCTGATGGAGTCAGCTCTTGGGCTGGAGGACTTGGTGACCCGTGCCTGTACCGGAAAGCTTGCGCTTGCAGACGCGCGCGTCGGCACGTCTACGATCACGAACCATGGCGTGATCATGCGCTGCGCCGCCCGTGTCCACGATCACCGCACGCCTCTCGCGGACGCCCAGGATCACCGACTGCGGCTGGTTGCTGTTCCCTTCGTCAGGCAGTTCACCGAGTGGCCGGACCGGTGAGGCGCCAGGGCGGGACCGGCGGTAAGGGCCGCGACCGGCTCGAGCCGATTGAGCGCGCCAGCCAGGACGAGCTGCGTGCCCTGCAGCTTGAGCGGCTGCGCTGGACCCTTGCGCACACTTACGCGAACGTTGCGTGCTATCGCGCGAGGTGCGAGAGCGTCGGCGTGCATCCGCAGGACCTGCGCTCGCTCGCCGACCTGTGCCACTTTCCATTTACGGTCAAGGATGACCTGCGGGCTAACTATCCGTTTGGCCTGTTCGCCGTCCCGCGGGAGCGGGTGGTGCGCCTGCATGCCTCCAGCGGCACGACTGGCAAGCCCACGGTGGTGGGTTATACCCAGGGCGACATCGACACGTGGGCGAGCCTGGTGGCCCGCTCGATCCGCGCCGCCGGCGGGAAGGCCGGTGACATCGTGCACGTGGCCTACGGCTATGGTCTGTTCACCGGCGGCCTGGGCGCGCACTACGGCGCGGAGCGCCTGGGTTGCACGGTCGTACCGATGTCCGGCGGCCAGACGCAGAAGCAGGTGCAGCTGATTTGTGACTTCCGGCCTGACATCATCATGGTGACGCCGTCCTACATGCTCGCCATCGCAGATGAGTTCGAGCGCCAGGGGATGGATCCGGCCGCATGTTCCCTGCGCATCGGCATTTTTGGTGCCGAACCCTGGACGCAGGAACTGCGGGCCGAGATCGAGCAACGCATCGGCGCCGATGCTCTCGATATCTATGGTCTGTCAGAGGTCATGGGACCTGGGGTTGCCAGCGAATGCGTGGAGACCAAGGACGGCCCGGTGATCTGGGAAGACCACTTTTATCCTGAGATCATCGATCCGGTGACTGGGGCGGTACTGCCCGATGGCGCACAAGGCGAGCTGGTCTTCACGACCTTGAGCAAGGAGGCACTGCCACTGGTGCGCTACCGCACGCGCGACCTCACCGCACTGCTGCCCCCGAGTGCGCGTTCCATGCGCCGCATGGCGCGCATTACCGGCCGCTCGGATGACATGCTGATCATCCGCGGTGTAAATCTCTTCCCGACCCAGATCGAGGAGTTGCTGCTGCAGATCGACGGGCTGGCGCCGCACTACCAGCTGGAGGTCACGCGTGCGGGCCAACTCGATGAGGTGGTCGTGCATGTCGAATGCGTGGACCAGCGCTGCAATGACGAGCAGGTGCGCGTGCAGCTCCAGCAGGTGCTCCAGCAGAACATCAAGGCCTGCATCGGCGTCTCGACGCGCGTGTCGGTGCGGGAGCCCGGCTCCATCGAGCGTTCCGCGGGAAAGGCGCGGCGCGTCATCGACCGTCGGGCGCCTCGCTAGGGCCGGACGCCGAAGCGAGCCCGGGCCGCAGCGCTCGTCGTGGGTAAGGGTGCACTGAGGCGGTGCGCTACCGTGTCCAGGTGCACCTCGGCCAGACTGAACACGAGCCCATAGAGCCGGCGGCACAGATCATAGGCCGACGCGCCAATCCACCCGGGAGGCAGAAGCACCGCTGGCAGCAGGGGATCCTGCAGGTGAACCTTGCGATACTCGTGGATCAGCAGGGTACGCACGAGGAACGCAGCCCGGGGCGCCAGCTGAGTGCTGGCAAGCGCAGTCTCGACCGGAGCGAAGCGCCTTACGAAGCGCTCGTAGCCGCGGCTGAGCTCCTTCAGATCCCAGCCCTGGCCAAGCAGATCGCGGTCCGTCAGCGCATCGGCAGCGGTGCTTGAGAGGATCAGTGCCGTGGCCTGCGGCGCCACGCTGTGCAGCGCCGCGCGCGCTTGCGCAGGCGTGCTGGCCGGGTGGGCAAAAAGCCCCGGTCGTAGCTCCCCGAATCCCAGCCAGCGCAGTTCCGCGCGCACTTGCCGGTGCGCTGCGGCACCCGGGAGCAGCAGCAGTGTCCACTGGCCGCGCCACTGCGCCGGGGTCGGGCCGTAAATCCGGGCAGTGGCCTCCTCAAAGCGCGCGGCACCGCTTGCGCTCAGCCGGTACTCCGCACGCCGCCCGTGCCTGCGGGCAACGAGCCAGTGCTCGCGCGCGAGGCGCGCCACTGAGGTGCGTACCAGCCGTTCGGTCAGGCCGAAGGGCTGCGCCAGCCGGATGAGGCTGCCGAGGGTGACGGCACCCCCACGAGGAGCGATGGCGTCGCCGAAGACTGTGATGATGAGTGACCCGCCACGCAGCGGGCGCTGCGCGCGAAAGTGGCGCAGCAGGGCAGCGACCGGCCTGGGGAGCCCGGTCGGGGGCAGCTTTTCCATGGGTGAATATTGTGACACGGAAAACGACAATCATGTGGTAGTCTTGTGTCACATCTGGGCAGCAGGCGGACTTGGTCATGTACACGCAGGCACTCGATTCACAGGGTAAGGAGCCGGTCGCCGTTTCAGGCGCCGCCGCCGAGCGCTTCCAGGCCCGGGTGGACGCAGATGAAAAGATCGAGCCGAAGGACTGGATGCCGGAGGCCTATCGTCAGACTCTGATCCGCCAGATTTCCCAGCACGCGCACTCGGAGATCGTCGGCATGCTGCCTGAGGGCAACTGGATCACCCGCGCGCCCAGTCTGCGACGCAAGGCGGTGCTCATTGCCAAGGTGCAGGACGAGGGCGGCCATGGCATGTACCTGTACAGCGCCGCCGAAACACTCGGCATCTCGCGTGAGGAAATGCTCGAGCAGCTGCTCTCGGGGACCGCCAAGTATTCGAGCATCTTCAACTATCCGACGCTCACCTGGGCTGACGTGGGCGCGATCGGCTGGCTCGTCGATGGTGCCGCGATCATGAACCAGATCCCGATCTGCCGCTGCAGCTACGGCCCGTACGCGCGCGCGATGGTGCGGATCTGCAAGGAGGAGAGTTTCCACCAGCGCCAGGGGTTCGAGATCATGATGACGCTGGCTCGCGGCACCCCGCAGCAGCGGGCGATGGCGCAGGATGCGCTGAACCGCTGGTGGTGGCCGTCGATCATGATGTTCGGGCCAAGTGATGCGGACTCCAAACACACCGCGCAGTCAATGCGATGGAAGATCAAGCGCTTCAGCAACGATGAGCTGCGCCAGAAGTTCATCGACATTAGCGTGCCGCAGGCCCACTTCCTGGGACTGACGATCCCGGATGCACAACTGCACCTTGATCAATCTTCCGGGCACTACGGCATCGGTCCCATCGACTGGAGTGAGTTCCACGCGGTGCTCAAGGGCAACGGTCCGTGCAACCGCGAGCGACTCCAGGCACGACGCTCGGCGCATGCCGCGGGCGAGTGGGTGCGCGAGGCCGCCAGCGCGCACGCACGAAAACTCAAGGATCGCACGGCTGCTGCTGCCTAGCCCGTGGCGCGGGCCCCAAGCACTGAACGAGGCTAAGCATGAGTCAAGACTGGCCCCTGTACGAAGTATTCGTCCGCTCGCGCGCCGGGCTTGAGCACAAGCACGTCGGCAGCCTGCACGCGGCAGACGCGCGCATGGCGATCGAGCATGCGCGGGACGTATACACACGACGCCAGGAGGGCGTGAGTCTATGGGTCGTTCCCTCCTCGCAGATCGTCGCCTCGGATCCGGAAGAGGCCGATGCGCTTTTCGAGCCGGCGCGCGACAAGGTGTATCGACACCCGACCTTCTACGTCATACCTGACGAGGTGAAGAACCTGTGACGACGGCAGCCCAGATCAGTTCCACTGCGGCGCAGGTGCGCTATGTGCTGCGCCTGGGGGACACGAGCCTGGTCCTCGGGCAGCGCCTCGGCGAGTGGATCGGACACGGCCCGGCACTTGAGGAAGACCTTGGCCTTGCCAACCTCGCGCTCGATCTGATCGGCCAGGCGCGCCTGCTACTGAGCTACGCGGGCGAGCTCGAGGGTCGGGGCCGCGATGAGGATGTGCTGGCATTCCTGCGCGACGCGCCGGAGTTCGCCAGCGTGAGTCTGGCTGAACAGCCCAACGGTGACTTCGCCGCCACGATCGTGCGGCAGTGGCTCATCGACAGCTGGCAGCTGGAGATCTACCGGGGGCTCACGGCCTCCTCGGACGCGCGCCTCGCCGCGATCGCGGCCAAGGCACTGAAGGAGACCCGCTACCACTACCGCTTCAGCAGCGGCTGGCTGGTGCGCCTGGGAGATGGGACTGCCGAGAGTCAGCAGCGCACGCAGCGGGCGGTGCACGAGTTGTGGCGCTTCACGCACGAATTGTTCGCCCCCGACGAGATCGACGCTGAAATGCTGGCCCGCGGGATCGCGCCGGATCTTGCGCAGCTTAAAGGGTCGTGGTCGGCTCGGATCGACGAGGACCTGCGCGCAGCCACTCTCACGCGCCCTCCTGGACAGGAGTATCCGTGGCATGGCAAGCGGGGAGTGCATACCGAGCATCTCTCGCACCTGCTCGCCGAGATGCAGCACCTGCAGCGCGCGTATCCGGGTGCGCGCTGGTAGGTCGACCGATGATGGCCAGCAGCCAAGCCGGTGAGGGGGTGCGTGAGCTGCGCATATGGGAGCTTCTCAATGCGGTGCCTGATCCGGAGATACCGGTGCTCAGCATCGTGGATCTGGGGATCGTGCGGCACGTGCGATCCGATGCCGCCGGCCGACTCACGGTCGGACTGACCCCCACTTACTCCGGATGCCCGGCGACCGAGGCGATCCGCGCCGCTACCCGCGCGGCACTGGATGCGCACGGGCATGCGGACGTGCGCCTCGAGGAGGTGCTCTCGCCGCCGTGGACCAGCGAGTGGCTCAGCGCGCGCGGCCGGGAGAAACTGCGTGAATTTGGCATTGCGCCCGCCGCAGGAACCCGTCGCCAACCCGCGCCACCTGTGGCGCTCCACGCCGGTGACCTGTCCGCGCTGCGGCAGCCGCGACAGCGAGCGCCTGAGCGAGTTTGGTTCGACGCCATGCAAGGCGCATTACCGCTGCACCAGTTGCCGCGAACCCTTCGACTATTTCAAGTGTATCTGAAGTGCTGAAATTCCACGCACTCAGAGTGCTCCAGGTCGTGCCGGATGGCGAGGACGCGGTGACGCTGGCGTTCGACGTGCCGGCGGCACTGCACAGCGAATATCGAGGCGCCGCCGGCCAGCACGTCGTGCTGCGCATGGATCTGGACGGACAGGAAGTGCGCCGTACCTATTCGATGCTGAATGCCCCTGGGGAGTGGCCGCTGCGCATCGCCGCGCGCGTACACTCACATGGGCGCATGTCGCGTTACCTCGGCGAACAGCTGTCTGCGGGTGCGGCGGTCGAGGTGCTGCCGCCTAACGGTAGCTTCACGCCGCGCGCTGACGCCCGTGGAGGCACCTACGTGGCCTTCGCCGCCGGCTGCGGCATCACGCCGGTGATGTCGGTGGTACGCACACTGCTCGCCGCAGGCGCGCGCAGCGTCGTACTCTTCTATGGCAACACCGGCACTTCCCGGGTCATGTGTGCGGAGGAACTGCTCGCACTCAAGGATCTCAATCTCGGGCGCCTCGCGGTGCACTTCCTCATGAGCCGCGAGCCCCAGGAAGTTGAGCTGTACAACGGGCGCCTGGATGCTGGTCGTGTTCGCGAGTTCGCCCGCACGCTGTTCGATCCTGCCGCGGTGCGCGAATACTTCGTCTGCGGCCCCGGGGACATGATTGAGCAGGTAAGTGCGGCGCTGCGTGGCCTGCGGGTGAGCGCGGAACGCATCCATGCCGAGCACTTCCGGGTATCGGCAGAGGCGGCCACAGCGCCCGATGCGCCAACCAGGCAGGCGCCGACGACTGGGGCGCGATCCGGGCTTGCTGAAGTCAGCGTGATCATGGACGGGCGGCGCCGATCCTTCACCATGAAGATGGATGACGACACGGTGCTGGATGCCGCCGCACGCGCCGGTATCGAGCTGCCGTTCTCGTGCCGCGCCGGGGTGTGCTCGACGTGCCGCACCAAGGTGGTCGCGGGGGCTGTGGAGATGTTGCAGAACTACGCACTTGAGGACTGGGAGCTGGAGCAGGGGTACGTGCTGGCGTGTCAGGCGCGCTGCAAGAGCCCGACGCTGGAGCTGGACTACGATGAGAAGTAGCACGCGACACACAGGGGCAATCCGGTGAGCTACCAGAACATTCTCTTCGATACCCAGGACGGCATCGCCCGTCTCACCTTCAATCGGCCGGACCGGCTGAACAGTTTCAATACCGACATGCATGCGGAGGTGCGCGCCGCCCTGGCAAGCGTGCCCGCGTCCGCCCGCGTGCTGGTCGTGACCGGTGCAGGGCGCGGCTTCTGCGCCGGGCAGGACTTGAATGACCGCGCAGTGGCACCCGGGGCGGCCCCGCCGGATCTTGCCGACTCGATCGAGAAGAACTACAAGCCACTGGTGCTGGCCCTGCGTGCGCTGCCGCTGCCGGTCATCGCGGCCGTCAACGGCGTGGCGGCCGGGGCCGGGGCCAACATCGCACTCGCCTGCGACCTGGTCATCGCCGCGCGCTCGGCAAGCTTCGTGCAGGCATTCGCCAAGCTCGGACTGGTGCCCGATTCCGGCGGTACCTGGTTTCTGCCGCGCCTGGTGGGCAACGCCCGGGCGCTGGGGCTCGCGCTGCTAGGTGAGAAGCTGCCGGCCGACCAGGCCGCGGCGTGGGGACTGATCTGGCGCTGCGTGGAGGATGACGAGCTCGTGCCGGTGGTCGAGGCACTGGCCCGGCAGTTCGCCGCCGCCCCCACCCGCGGCCTTGCCCGCACCAAGCAGGCCATCTACGAAGGCGCTAACCGCACGCTTGCCCAGCAGCTGGACGTCGAGCGCGACTATCAGGGCGAGCTCGGTCGTTCAGCCGACTACGCTGAAGGCGTCGCCGCCTTCGGGCACAAGCGCACCCCGCGCTTCACGGGCAAGTGATGCCTGCGTGGGTGCTGGCCATGATCCGGTGAACAAGGCAGTCGAAGTTGCCGACCCGAAGCAGCTGCTTGCGGAGCAGGCCGCCGCCGCGCTGTTCGAGCGCGACAGTGCTGTTAAGGCACTGGGCATGCGCATCGTGGCGGTGCACCCCGGAGGGGCGCGCATCAGCATGCGGGTACGGCGTGAGATGCTAAATGGCCACGGTAGCTGTCACGGGGGCCTGATCTTTGCTCTGGCCGACACAGCTTTCGCCTACGCCTGCAACTCGCACAACGAGCGCGCGGTTGCCGCCGCCGCTTCCATCGATTTCCTGGCCGCAGCCGGGGAAGGCGACGAGCTGACGGCCGAAGCGTTCGAGCTGTGGCGCGCCCGGCGTAATGGCATCTACGAGGTTACGGTGTCGAACCAGGATGGCGAGCGCATCGCCCTTTTCCGCGGGCGGTCGCACCGCATCGACGGACCGGTCGTGGATACGGAGTGACTATGCAGCTTGAGAGCTTCGCGGCGGGAAAATGGCGTGCCGGTTCCGGAGAGGGCATCGCACTGCGCGACGCCACGACCGGGGCAGTGATCGCAAACGCGAATACCCTCGCAGCGGACTCCCGCGCGATGCTCGACTACGCGCGCCGGGTGGGCGGGCCGGCGCTGCGCGCGCTCACCTTCCACGAGCGCGCAGGCCTGCTCAAGGCGCTCGCGAAGCACCTGGGCGAGCACAAGGACGAGTTCTACGAACTGTCCTACGCCACTGGCGCCACCAAGGCGGATTCCTGGGTGGACATCGACGGTGGCATCAGCACCTTGTTCGTGTACGCGAGCAAGGGTACGCGTGAGCTGCCCAACAGCCGCGTCTTCGTTGATGGCGCGGTCGAGGCGCTGTCCAAGGGCGGCAGCTTCGTCGGCCAGCATGTCTGCGTGCCCCTGGAAGGGGCTGCCGTGCACATCAACGCGTTCAACTTCCCGGTGTGGGGGATGCTGGAAAAGCTGGCGCCGACGCTGCTCGCGGGGATGCCTGCGATCGTGAAGCCGGCGACCCAGACCAGCTACCTCACCGAGTGCGTGTTCCGGCGCATCGTCGAGTCAGGCGTCCTGCCTGCAGGGTCAGTGCAGCTGATCTGCGGCGGTGTCGGGGACCTCTTCGAGCACCTGACCTGCCAGGACGTGGTGTCCTTTACTGGCTCGGCAAGCACCGCGCTGAAATTGCGCCAGCACCCGACCGTGCTGACCCATTCGGTGCGGTTCACCGCCGAGACCGACTCGCTGAACTGCTCGATCCTTGGTCCCGATGCCGGCCCCGGCGTCCCCGAGATGGATCTGTTCGTGCGCGAGGTCGTGCGCGAGATGACCTCCAAGGCCGGCCAGAAGTGCACCGCCATCCGCCGGGCACTGGTGCCGCAGGCGTACGCGGCCCGGGTGCTGGAGGCGCTCTCCACATCACTGGGCGCGGTGGTGGTCGGGGATCCGCGGCAGGAAGGCGTGCGCATGGGTCCGGTGGCATCCCTGGGGCAGCGCCGCGAAGTACTCGAGCAGCTGGGGAAGCTTGAGCGCGAGGCGCAGGTCATCTGCGGGGGCAGGGACGCGGTACGCCCGCTGGGCGCGGACGCCGACCGCGGCGCCTTCCTCGCACCCACGCTGCTGTATTGCCGTGATGCCCCCAAGGCCCGGGCGGTGCATACCGTGGAGGCGTTCGGGCCGGTGTGCACCCTCGTGCCGTACGCCACGATCGATGAGGCCATTGGGCTTGCGCGCCGCGGCGGGGGAAGTCTTGCCGCCTCGGTCTTCAGCCCAGACGATGCCGTCACCGCGCAGCTGGTGCTCGGCCTTGCCCCGTACCACGGGCGCATCGTGGCGGTGAACCGCCACAGCGCCCGGGAATCCACCGGCCACGGGTCGCCGCTGCCGCACCTGGTGCACGGTGGCCCGGGACGGGCCGGCGGCGGCGAGGAGATGGGCGGCATCCGCGGGGTGATGCACTACCTGCAGCGCACCGCGGTGCAGGGCACGCCGGATGTCATCACGGCGGTGACCGGGCGCTGGACCCGCGGCAGCCGCGAGCTGGACCCGGGGACACACCCGTTCCGCAAGGCATTCGGGGAGCTTGCGATCGGTGACACGTTCCATTCGGCCGAGCGCATCGTGACCATCGAGGACATCGAGCGCTTCGCGGCGCTCTCGGGCGACACCTTCTATGCCCACATGGACGAGGCGCAGGCGGCACGCAACCCGCTGTTCGGCGGGCGCGTCGCGCACGGGTACTTCCTGGTGTCAGCCGCGGCGGGGCTGTTCGTGGATCCGCCCTACGGTCCGGTGCTCGCCAACTACGGCCTGGACGCGCTGCGCTTCGTGAAGCCGGTCAAGCCCGGGGACCGCATCAAGGTGCGCCTCACCTGCAAGGAGAAGTCGCTGCGCGCAGGGGCAGGCTACGGCGAGGTGCGCTGGGACACGGCGATCACCAACCAGGACGGGCAGGCGGTGGCCAACTACGACGTGCTCACCATGGTGAGCGAGAAGCAGGTCCCGGACGCCTAAGCTCAGGGGAGGCGGAACGCGTGGCCGCGCGTCGAGACGGCCTTGAACAGCGCCCACACCGGGGTGCCCGGCCGCAGCGCCAGGGCGCGCAGCGCTGCGGGGGTGATGCGGGCGAGCACGCTCGCCCCGCCCACCTCCACCTCCACCAGCACCCCGTGCGCATCGCTGACCACGGTGCTCACCGTGCCGGCCAGGGCGTTGCGGACCGAGACGTTCGCCAGCGGCTGCAGCGCGAGGATGACATCGCGTGCCAGCACGTGCAGGCGCACCCGCGCGCCGGCGGTGGCTCCCGGGACGCTCGCCTGCAGGGTCCCGGTGCCGACGGCGAGCTCCGCTTGGCCTTCCGCATCCACGCGCAGCACGGCCGCATCGATGACCGCGCCGGTCAGGTCCGCACCGACGATCGCCTGCAACGCCGGGTGCAGGCTGAGCTCACTCACCGAGCCTTGCGCCACCACCGCGCCCGCCTCCAGCAGCACCAGGTGCGTGGCCAGGCGCAACACTTCCTCGAACTGGTGGCTGACGTAGAGGATCGGGATCCGCAGCCGCTCACGCAGCGCCTCCAGGTACGGCAGCACCTCGTGGCGCCGCGGCAGGTCGAGCGCTGCGAGCGGCTCATCGAGCAGCAGCAGGCGCGGCTGGGACAGCAGCGCCCTTCCTAAGGCAACGCGCGCCCGCTCGCCGCCGGAGAGCCGGTGCGGGTGCTGCTGCAGCAGTGGCGTAAGGCCGAGCAGCTGCACCACCTCGTCGAAACCGATCTCGCAGCGCCCGCGGGCGCGCCTTTGCCCGTAGCGCAGGTTGCCTGCGACGCTCAGGTGCGGGAACAGGCGCGCGTCCTGGAACACGTAGCCCATGCGGCGCGCTTCGGCCGGCACCGCCGTGCCGGTGGCGGTGTCGGTGAGCAGCTCCTCATCCAGGCGCACCGTGCCGGCATCCGGGCGCAGCAGCCCCGAGACGATGTTCACCAGCGTGCTCTTGCCGCTGCCCGAGCGCCCGAAGAGCGCAATCACACCCGGGGTCGGGGCCGCGAAGCGCGCCTGGAGTGCGAAGGTGCCCTGGCGGTGCTGGACGTCGACGCTGAGCATCAGAGGACCTGGCGGCCGAGCAGGCGCCGGGCGCGCCGCACCAGCGCCTCCGCAGCGAGCAGGCCGATCAGGCCCAGTGCGAAGGAGAGCAGCGCGAGGCGCAGCGCCATCGCCGCCCCGTCCGGGGACTGCATGGCGGTGTACAGCGCCAGGGGCAGGGTGCGGGTGATACCGGGGATGTTGGAGCAGAAGGTGATGACGGCACCGAACTCCCCTAAGCCTGCGGCGAAGGCGGTGACGATGCCGGCCAGGATCCCGGGCAGCATCAGGGGCAGGGTGATGGAGCAGAAGCGGTCGAGTGCGCCGGCGCCGAGCGTGCGCGCGGCCTGCTCGAGGCCCCGGTCGACGTTCTCCAGCGACAGGCGGATGGCCCGCACCATCAGCGGAAACGTCATGGTCGCCGTCGCCAGGGCCGCCCCCGCGGTGCTGAAGGCGAGCTGGATGCCGAAGTGGCTGCGCAGGAAGCCGCCGAGCGGCCCGCGCACCCCGAACAACAGCAGCAGCAGGTAACCGATCGCCACCGGCGGCAGCACCAGCGGCAGGTGCACGAAGGCATCCAGCACCGTGCGCCCGGGAAAGCGCGCACGGGTCAGGACCCAGGCGAGCAGCACCGCCAGCGGCAGGCTCATGAGCACGCTGCGCAGCGCCACGGCAAGGCTCAGGCGCAAGGCTTCCAGTTCTGCGGGGCTGAGCAGCTCAGTCATGCCAAGCGGTGGGGGATGCGCGCCTCATCGGCAACACTGTCGCACGGCGGGCGCGGCGGCGGCCAGCCCGGGGGCCGGGGCTCTGGGGTTACGGGCGGCTCAGGCGACCAGCGATTCGTGCAGCGGTACCGGCGACCCCCGCCGGCAGCAGCGGGGCGAAGGCGGCCAGGCCCTTCTGCTCGAGCCAGGCGCGGTTGAACAGGCGCGACTGGTACTTCGCGCCCCCGTCGCACAGGATCGTCACGATGGTGTGCCCGGGGCCGAGCTCGCGCGCCACGCGCACCGCGGCGGCGACATTGACGCCGCTGGTGCTGCCGAGGAACAGCCCTTCCTCCTGCAGCAGCCGGTAGACATAGCGCACCGTGTCGGCGTCCTCGATGTGAACCGCATCATCGAGCGGGGCATCCTTCAGGTTCGCCGTGACCCGGCCGATGCCGATGCCTTCGGTGATCGAGCCTGCGCCGGTGGCGGAGAGCGTGCCGGTGCGGAGGTATGCGTACAGGCTGCTGCCCGGGGGATCGGCGAGCACGGCAGCGCACCGACGGGCGCCTGGACTTGAGAAACTCCGACACGCCGCCGATGGTGCCGCCGGTGCCACTGGCGGCGACGAAGGCATCGATGCGGCCAGCGGTCTGCGCCCAGATCTCAGGACCGGTGGTGCGCGCGTGCGTCTCGCGGTTGTCGGTGTTGTCGAACTGGTTGGCCCAGATGGCATTGGGCAGGGCAGCGGCGACGCGCTGGGCGACCTTCTGGTACTGGTTGGGATTGCTGTAGGGGACCACCGGGACCTGGTGCACCTCGGCGCCGAGGGTCTGCAGCAGCTGCACCTTCTCCGGGGACTGGTTGTTGGGCATGACAATGACGCAGCGGTAGCCGCGGGCGTTGCACACGTGCGCAAGACCGATGCCGGTGTTGCCGGCGGTGCCCTCGACGACGATGCCGCCGGGGTTGAGTTCGCCGCGCTCCTCGGCGCCAAGCACCATGGCCAGCGCGGCGCGGTCCTTGACCGAGCCGCCCGGGTTCATGAACTCGGCCTTGCCCAGGATCTCGCAGCCGGTCTCCTCGCTGATGCCTTTCAGGCGGATCAGCGGGGTGTTGCCGACCGCGCCGGGGAAACCCTTGACCGCACTCATGCGACCGCCCCGGTGCTGCGGCCGGTGAGCGCGCTCAGGGCATCGGCGCCGGCGAGGGCGGCCACGGCGCCCACCAGCAGCAGCGCCGGCGGCTGCACCTGCGCCGCGGCGGCGAGTGCGCCGATATCGGCGAGCGTGCCGCGCAGCACGCGCTGCCCGGGCAGCGTCGCCTTCTCGATCAGCGCCACCGGATGCTCGGCGAGCGCACCGGCGGCGCGCAGGCGCGCCATGATGCCGGACAGCTGGGCGACGCCCATGTAGAAGACCACCGTGTGCGCCGGATTGGCGAAGAAGCGCCAGTCCGGCAGAGCGCCCTCGCTCACGTGGCCGCTCACGAAGGTCACACTCTGCGCGTGCTGGCGGTGGGTGAGCGGCAGGCCGCTGGCCGCTGCTGCCCCCAGGGCTGCGGTGATGCCGGGAACCACGGTGAAGGGGATGCCGTGGGCATTGAGCACCTCGATCTCCTCGCCGCCGCGGCCGAAGATGAACGGGTCGCCGCCCTTTAAGCGCGCGACGCGCTTGCCCTCACGGGCCAGGCTCACCAGCAGTTCATGGATGTGCGACTGCCGGCCGCCTTCGCCGGCCTCCTTGCCCACGAAGATGCGCTGCGCGTCGCGCCGCGCCCGCTGCAGCACCGCATCACTCACTAGGCGGTCGTAGAGGATGACGTCGGCCTGCTGCAGCAGCTGCAGGGCGCGCAGGGTCAGGAGGTCGGGGTTTCCGGGACCTGCGCCGATCAGGTACACCTCGCCCAGGGGGCTTGCGCCGCTGCCCGGCGCGCTGGTCAGCTGCAGGGTGCGCAGCTCGCTGTCAAGCGCCCTCACGGCCCCGCGCTCATCGCCCTGCAGCACCCGCGTGGCCACCGGGCCTGCGACGATGCGCTCCCAGAACGCGCGCCGCGCGAGCCGTCCCAGCACCTGCTGCACGTGCGCGCGGTGCGCGCCCATGAAGCGGGCGAGGGCGCCCAGGCGACCGGGCAGCAGGGCCTCGATCTGCTCGCGCACGCGCCGCGCCAGCACCGGCGCGTGGCCGGCCGAGCTCACCGCGACGATCAGCGGCGAGCGGTCGATGATGGCCGGGAAGATGAAGGTCGACAGCTCCGGGTCGTCCACGACATTGATGGCAATGCCGCGCGCGCGCGCGGCCGCGGACACCGCCGCATTCACGCGCGGGTCATCGGTCGCGGCAACGGCGGCCATCTGGCCGGCGAGCTGAGCGGGGGCGAAGGCGGCGGCGGCATGGGTGAGATCGCCCGCGGCGATGTGGGCCGCCAGCTGCGGATGCAGCGCCGGGGCGACCACGCTGACCCGGGCGCCGGCCTTCATGAACCACTCGGCCTTGCGCAGCGCGACCTCGCCACCGCCGACAACCAGCACCGGCTGGTCGGTGACGCGCAGGAATACGGGCAGATAGTCCATGGCAGTACCTAGGCGACGGCCGCCTGCTGGCCGGGCGGGGGATCTCTTGGATGTAGTCCGCATTCGCGTGACTCGGTCTGCTCCCACCACCAGCGGCCGGCACGACGGCTCTCCCCGGGCTGGATCGCGCGGGTGCACGGTGAGCAGCCGATGCTCGGGTACTGCCGGTCGTGGAGCACATTGTACGGCAGGGCGCGGGCGCGGATGTACTGCCACACCTGCGCCTCAGTCCACTCCAGCAGCGGGCTGAGCTTGTACAGCCCGTACTCGGCATCCCACTGCTGTGGCGCGCCGCTGGCGCGCTCGGCCGATTGCTCGGCGCGCACGCCGGTGATCCAGGCGCCGTAGCCGGCGACCGCGCGGCGGAACGGCTCGACCTTGCGCACGCGGCAGCAGGCCATGCGGGCCTCGACGCTGCCGTAGAAGCCGTTCACGCCCTGGCGGGCGACCAGACGCTCCAGCGCCGCAGCATCGGGGGCGAGCACGCGGATGCGGTTGCCGTAGCGGTGCTGCAGCTTCTCGAGGACCGTGTAGGTCTCCTCGTGCAACCGGCCGGTGTCGATGCTGAACATGTCGATCTGCGGGAAGTCGCTGGCGATGATGTCCGTGAGCACCATCGCCTCGGCCCCCAGGCTGTTGGAATACACCAGCCGCCCGTGCTCTGCGGCGGCAGCGGCCAGCTGCGCGCGTACCTGCGCGGTGCGGTCCTCGAGCTCCAGTGTGGCCAGCTTTCCCATCTGCAGCGGACTATAGCCACAGCCCCCCGGCGGCTGAACGACCGATTGCTTCTGAAGGGGTGCGCTGTGGTTATAGACCGGTTACCGGCGCTCACGCAGCGCTAGCCGTTGGGTTAGGCTTGGGCGCATGAAACTGCATCAGCTGCGATACCTGGCCGCCGTCGCGCAGAGCGGGCTGAACATCACCGCCGCGGCCCAGAAGCTGCACACCTCCCAGCCCGGGGTCAGCAAGCAGATCAAGCTGCTCGAGGACGAGCTCGGGTTCCAGATCTTCATTCGCGAGGGCCGCAACCTCACCCGCATCACCCCGGCCGGCCAGCAGGTGATCGAGCGCGCGCTGCACATCCTGCAGGAGGCGCAGAGCATCCGGCAGCTGTCCACGGAGCTGCGCGATGAGGGCCGGGGCAGCCTGTCGATCGGCACCACGCACACCCAGGCCCGCTATGTGCTGCCGGATGTCATCCAGGCCTTCCTCAAGCGCTACCCGCAGGTGGTGCTCAACCTGCACCAGGGCACCTCGGAACAGATCGCCGAGATGGTGGCCGGGGACCGTATCGACTGCGCCATCGCCACAGGCTCCGAGCAGCTGTTCGCGGACCTGACGATCCTGCCGTGCTACCGCTGGCACCGCTGGGTGATCGTGCCGCGCAGTCACCCGCTCGCCGCCGCCGGGCGCCTGAGTTTCAAGGCCCTGGCAGCCTATCCGCTGATCACCTACACCTTCAGCTTCAGCGGACCCTCCTCGCTGCACCAGGCCTTCGCCAAGGCGGGCCTGGTGCCGAACGTGGCCATCACTGCCCGGGATGCGGATGTGATCGAGACCTACGTGCGCCTGGGCCTGGGCGTGGGCATCGTCGCGCACATGGCGATCGATGAGCACGACCCGGACCTGAAGGCGATCGATGCCTCGCACCTGTTCGCCGCGCACACTTCCTGGATCGGCTTCCGGCGCGGCACGCTGCTGCGCAAGTACATGTACGACTTCGCGCAGCTGCTCGCACCGCACCTGGACCGCCGCCTCATCGAGCGGGCCCACCGCGCCTCCGGGGCGCAGGAGGTCAGCCAGATGTTCCAGGGCATCGAGCTGCCGCTGCGCTAGGCGGCGAAGAAGCGCTGCCGGCGCAGCGCCACCTGCGCATCACCGGGCTGGTAGGCAACGTCATAGCGCTGCCAGGCACGCCGTGCTGCCGCCACCTCCTCGCCCGCGGCGAGCTCGAGGGCATCGAAGCCGCAGCGCGCCAGGTGAAACACCAGGTCCTGCCTGACCCCTGCGCCCACCGCGCGCAGCTCACCGCCGAAACCGAAGCGCTGGCGCAGGAGCCGTCCCTGCGAGTAGCCGCGCCCCTCCCCCGGCGCGGGGAACTCACACGCGACGAGTGCCAGGCGCGCCAGCTCGCCGGCCAGTTCCTCGACCCGGTCGATGGGGGACAGAAGCACGCCCAGGCCCCCGCTGCGCCCGCGGAGGCCTGCCCGATCCGCGCGCAGCTGCGCGAACGGCACGATCAGCGCATCGCTCGGGCCGGGCTCCTCCTCCGGGTAGCGCCAGGTATCCACGCTGAGCTCATGCCGCCGCAGGATGTGGCGCATACGCGTGCTCCTTGAACGGCTTGATCCCCAGGCGGTGCACGGTGTCGAGGAAGCGTTCCCCGTCGGCGCGCACCCGGCGGTACACCTCGACGATGCGCTCGAGCGTGGCGGCAACCTCGTGCTTCGGCACCGAGGGGCCGATGACCTCGCCGAGCGCGGTGAAGCCGGTGGCCGAGCCGCCGAGGGTGATCTGGTACCACTCCTCGCCGTGCTTATCGACGCCGAGGATGCCGATGTGCCCGACGTGGTGGTGGCCGCAGGCATTCATGCAGCCGGAGATCTTCACCTCGATCTCGCCGAGGTCATAGAGGTAGTCGAGGTCATCGAAGCGCTGCTGGATCTGCCGGGCGACATCGAGCGTGCCGGCGTTGGCGAGTGAGCAGAAGTCCAGCCCGGGGCAGGCGATCATGTCCGTGAGCGTGCCGATGTTGGGCATCGCCAGCTTGAGGCGCTCCAGCTCGCCCCACAAGCGCTTCAGGTCGCGCTGGCGCACGTCCGCCAGCAGCAGGTTCTGGGTGTGCGTGACGCGCACCAGGCCGAAGCTGAAGCGCCGGGCGAGCTCGGCCACCGCCTCCATCTGCTCCGAGGTCATGTCCCCGGGGATGGCGCCGTGGGCCTTCAGCGAGACGAACACCGCTCGGTAGCCGGGCACCTTGTGCGCGTGCGTGTTGTAGCGGTACCAGGCCTGGAAGCGCGGCTCCTCCCCGGCAGGGGCGGCAAGGTCGGTGAGGATCTCGTAGGGCTGCGGCCTGAAGAAGCCGCGCACCCGGTCCACTTCGGCAGCCGGCAGCTGCACGGCATGCGCGCGGCTCTCCTGCCACTCCGCCTCCACCAGCTCGCGGAAGCGCTCGATGCCCAGCGCCTTCACCAGCACCTTGATGCGCGCCTTGTGGATGTTGTCGCGGCGTCCCTGGCGGTTGTAGATGCGCAGGATCGCCTCGAGATAGGCCAGCAGGTCCGCCACCGGCAGGAACTCGCGCAGCACCTGGCCGATGATCGGCATGCGCCCGAGGCCGCCGCCGACCAGCACCGTGAAGCCGATCTCCCCGCCGGCACCGCGCACCAGGTGCAGGCCCACGTCGTGAACTTCCGAGGCCGCGCGGTCGGCCGGGGAGCCGGTGACCGCGATCTTGAACTTGCGCGGCAGGTAGGTGAACTCGGGGTGCACCGAAGACCACTGGCGGATGATCTCGCAGTACGGGCGCGGGTCATCGATCTCATCCGCGGCCACCCCCGCCAGGTGGTCGGCGGTGACGTTGCGGATGCAGTTGCCACTGGTCTGGATGGCGTGCATCTGCACGCTGGCCAGCTCGGCGAGGATCTCCGGCACGTCCTCGAGGCGCGGCCAGTTCAGCTGCAGGTTCTGGCGGGTCGTGAAGTGGCCGAAACTGCGGTCGTAGCGGCGCGCGACGGCGGCGAGGGTGTGCAGCTGGGCGGCGCTTAACAGTCCGTAGGGGATCGCGATGCGCAGCATCGGCGCGTGACGCTGGATGTACAGGCCGTTGCGCAGTCGCAGCGGGCGGAACTGCTCCTCGGACAGTTCCCCGGCCAGGTGCCTGCGGGTCTGATCGCGGAACTCCGCCACCCGCTGATCGACAACTGCCTGATCCAGCTCGTCGTACTGATACATGCAGCCGACTATAGGTGCCGCCCGCGAGGGCTCTAAATACCCTTTGGTTGGGTGTGCCCTTTCTGGGGTTATGAGCCTATGCAACACTAGACGCCCTTACCGCGAAGGACGCCCCGTGGCCGGACTTTACTTCGAAGAATTCTATGTAGATCAGAAGTTTGAGCACCTGGTCCGGCGCACCGTCACCGAGACGGACAACCTGCTCTTCAGTGCCCTGACCATGAACCCGGCCGCGCTGCACCTGGACGCGGAGTACGCCAGGGGCACCCCCTTCGGCGAGCGCATCGTCAACAGCGTCTTCACCCTCGGGCTGCTGGTGGGCCTTTCGGTCTACGACACCACCTACGGCACCACCATCGGCAACCTCGGCTGGGAGGAGGTGCGCTTCCCGCGCCCGGTGCTGATCGGGGACACCCTGCGGGCCAGCTCCAGCGTGCACTCCAAGCGCGAGAGCAAGTCGCGGCCGGACTCGGGGATCGTGGTCTTCGAGCACATCGCCTGGAACCAGCGCGACGAGCAGGTGGCCACCTGCCGCCGTGCAGCGCTCATGCTGCGCAAGCCCACCGCGTGAGCGCATCGCCACTGCCGCCGCGCTCGTGGCTGTTCGTCCCCGGGGACAGCGAGCGCAAGCAGGCCAGGGCCCTCGGTGGTGAGGCCGATGCGCTGATCCTGGACCTGGAGGATTCGGTGGATCCGGCGCAGCTGCCGGCTGCGCGCGAGCGCGTGGCCGCGCTACTGAAGTCTGCCGCCCACGCGCGCGGGGCACCGCAGCTGTGGGTGCGCGTCAACTCGCTCTCGAGCGGGCTGTTGCCGCAGGACCTGGCGGCCGTGTGCGCCGGCGCGCTGCCGGCCGGGGTGATGCTGCCGAAGGTGAGCGCGCCGGAGGAAATCGTCGAGGTCTCCCGGCAGCTGGGCGCACTCGAGGCGCGCCACGGGATCGCCGCCGGGGCGATACGCCTCCTGGTGCTCACGACCGAAACCGCGCGCGGCGTGCTGGACCTGCCGCGCTACCCGGCGGTGCTGGAGGCAGCGC
The DNA here is from genome assembly GCA_963741745.1 of uncultured Pseudomonadota bacterium. Lineage (GTDB taxonomy): Bacteria > Pseudomonadota > Gammaproteobacteria > Steroidobacterales > Steroidobacteraceae > 13-2-20CM-66-19. The sequence goes on from CAVUJF010000005.1 coordinate 104,130, forward strand.
CGCAGGTGCTGGCGCGCCTGGCAGGGCTTACCTGGGGCAGCGAGGACCTGGGGGCAGCCCTGGGGAGCCTGGACAAGCGCACCGCCGAGGGCACGCTCACCGGCCCCTTCCAGCTGGCCCGCACGCACTGCCTGCTGGCCGCCGCGGCCCTGGGGCTCGCCGCGGTGGACGGGGTCGCGGCCGACTTCAGGGACGCCGCGGCGCTGGCGCGCGAGCTCGCCGAGGCGCGCCGCGACGGCTTCTATGGCAAGCTCGCCATCCACCCGGACCAGGTGGCGGCCATCAACGCCGGCTTCACACCGACCCCCGCGGAATGCGCGCACGCACGCGAAGTGGTGGCCGCCTTCGCCGCCGTCCCGGGCGCCGGGGTCGCGAGCCTGGCCGGCCGGATGATCGATCGTCCGCACCTGATCCAGGCGCAGCGCCTCCTGGCACGCGCGGCGCAGGCACGGAGGGACTCATGAAACTTCGCATCAAGGGGCCCTCGCTGCGGCTGAGGCTCACGCAGGCCGAGGTGCGCGCGTGGGCCGCGAGCGGCCAGGTCGAGGAGCAGGTGCCCTTCGGCGGGGTGAGCTTCGTCTACCGGTTGAGCCGCGACGCGGCGGCCACGCGCATCAGCGCCAGCTTCGGCGGCGGACTGCTCGAGGTGCGTGTGCCGGAGGCGCTGGCGCGCGAGTGGTGCGCCTCGCAGGAGGTCACGCTGGCGGGCACCCAGGAGGCGGGGCTGCAGGCGCTGCGCATCACGGTGGAGAAGGACTTTGCCTGCCTCGCCCCGCGCCCCGGCGAGGACGAGGCCGATAACTTCCCCCACCCGCAAAGCGGCACCAAGGTGTGCTGAATCACTGCGGCGCCGGCTCCACCGCCAGCAGGTCCTCCGGGGTGTCGATGTCGACGGCGGCACTGGGCATCGCCACGCGCACCAGGCGCTCGGCATTGTGCCGCAGCAGCGCGCCGATGCCCGTATCCCCGCGCAGTCGCGCCAGCTCCGGGAAGAGGCTGCGCGGCAGGATGGCCGGCAGCCCGGGGCGGCCCTCGTAGAGGGCCGCGGCGATGTGCAGCGGCTGGCGGCGCCAGGTGCCGGCGAGGCGCTTCAGGTCATCCACGCTCACCGCCGGCTGGTCGGCCAGAAGCAGCAGCGCACCGGCGCAGGTGCCCGGCACGCGGGCGGTGCCGGCGCGGATCGAGCTCGCCAGCCCCTCGCGCCACTGCTGGTTGATGACGATGGTGCCGGGGGAGTGCTTGAGCAGGGGTGCGAACTCGGCCGCGCCGCTGCCCAGCACCACCACCAGGGCATTGCCGGTGATCTCGGCGGCGCGTGTGACGGCGGTGTGCAGTAGCGGCCGGCCGGCGATGCGCACCAGCTGCTTCGGGGAGCCGAAGCGCGTGGAGGCGCCCGCGGCGAGCACGATGGCGAAGAGGCCGTTGCCGCCTGCACGCGCCGGATCCGCCATGGCGCTCAGGCCGCCCGGGTGGGCGGGGCGAGGTTCACGCCCGCAGGCAGGAGTGCTACGACCTGCGCATAGCGGGTGCGCTCCTCGAGGATGCCGTCGGCGTCGATGCCGCCGATCTGCCGCCAGTCGATGACCCGCGAGTCGTGGGCCAGCAGGCCCTCCAGGGCATCGCGGCGCGCGCTCCAGGGACCCTGGAGGAACTGCAGCAGGTCCGGCCAGGCGGCCGCGGCGAGTCGGGCCTGTGCCTGGCCGCTGTCGCCGCTGCGCGCGAGGATCTCGTTCACGGTCGCGCAGCGCGGGTCCTCGGGGCCCAGGCCCGCGGCCAGGGCGGACAGGCGCCGGTCGCGTGCCGCGAACCAGCCGAGCACGCAGGCGAGGTACTCCTCACACGCCTGTTGGAACGGTGCGCACGCGGGCAGCTGCGTGGCCGCCTGTGCGCATGCCCGCGCCACTGCGGCCAGGTGCTCGCGCTCGAGGGCCAGCTGCCGGCGGATGAGCTGGGTTTCGTTCATGGGCAGGAGAGAATCTTACGGCATGGGCGCCGTCCCGTCCGGGGCGCGGCACGCGCGGGCGCGGCGGCGTGCACGGCGTCATTGCGCAGGGGACCCCGCGTCAGTAGAGTCGCACGGTTTTTCTACCCAAGTCATTGAAATCCCGCCGCGATGGTTAAACCCGATCCGTGGGTCGTGCACAAGTTCGGGGGCTCGAGCGTTGCCGACGCCGATTGCTTCCGCAAGGTCGCGACCATTCTTGAGTCCGCAGCCCCTGCGCACCTGGCCGTAGTGCTGTCCGCCTGCAAGGGCGTGACGGATGCGCTGCTGCGCCTGGTGGCCCTCGCCGAGCGTCAGGACGAGGCCTACCGCGGCGAGCTGGCGCAGCTGCGCTCCCGCCACGCGGCCATTGCCACCGAGCTGCTCAGCGCCGCCGGCTCGCAGGCGTACCTGGCGGTATTCGACCGGGACTGCCAGGACCTGCTGGGGATCCTGCACGCCGTGCAGCTCACCCGCTCGGCGGCGAGCACGGTGAGCGAGCTGATCGCCGGCTACGGGGAGATCTGGTCCTCGCGCCTGTTCCAGCGCTTCTTTGAGGAGCGCGGGCGGCGCCCGGGGCCGGTGCAGTGGATCGATGCCAGCCGCGTGGTGGTGGTCGACCGCGGCGCCTGGGGCCCGGGCATCCAGTGGGAGGAATCGCGCGCGCACCTGTCCTCGCTGGTACCGGCCGGGTTCGCCGGCACGCTGGTGATCACCGGCTTCATCGCCCAGGACCGCCGCGGCGTGCGCACCACGCTCGGGCGCAACGGCAGCGACTTCTCGGCCTCGATCTTCGGGGCCCTGCTGAATGCCACCGAGATCATCATCTGGACCGACGTGGACGGGGTGCTCTCGGCCGACCCGCGCCGCGTGCCCGATGCCACGGTGATCGACTCGCTCTCTTATAACGAGGCGATGGAGCTGGCGTACTTCGGTGCCAAGGTCATCCACCCGAAGACCATGGCTCCGGCGGTGAAGGACTCGATCCCGATCTGGATCCGCAACACCTTCGCCCCGGAGAAGGCCGGCACGCTGATCTGCGCCACGCCGGTGTCGGCCCTGCCGGTCAAGGGCATCACCAGCATCGACCGCGTCGCGCTGGTGAACCTCGAGGGCACCGGCATGATCGGCGTGCCGGGCACCGCGCACCGCCTGTTCGGGGCACTGCGCGAGGAGGGCATCTCGGTCATCCTCATCTCCCAGGGCTCCTCGGAGCACTCGATCTGCTGCGCGATCCCGCAGGAGCAGGCCGAGCGCGCCGCCGAGGTCGTGCGCCGGGCCTTCGAGCGCGAGCTGAAGGACGGCCAGGTGCAGAGCGTCGACGTCGACCCCGACCTGGCGATCCTCGCCGTGGTGGGCGATGGCATGGCCGGCACCCCGGGGGTCGCGGCCAAGGTGTTCGCAGCCCTCGGCACCTCGGGGGTGAACGTGCGCGCGATCGCCCAGGGCGCCTCCGAGCGCAACATCTCCGCGGTCGTGGACGGGCGCCACGCCACGCGCGCGCTGCGCGCGGTGCACGCCGGGCTCTATCTGTCCCCGCACACCCTGTCGATCGGCATCATCGGTCCGGGCACCGTCGGGGGGGTGCTGCTCGACCAGCTCGCCTCGCAGAGCGCGCGGCTGCGCCGGCAGTTCAACCTCGACCTGCGGGTGCGCGGACTGCTGAGCTCCAAGCGCATGCTGCTCGGGGAGCCGGGCATTGCGCTGGCGAGCTGGCGCGAGCAGCTGGCGCAGCAGGGCGTGGCGGCCGACCTCGCGCGCTTCCTCGAGCACGTGCGCGTGGACTACCTGCCGCACACGGTCATCATCGACTGCACCGCCAGTGCCGCGGTCGCGGCGCGCTACGCGGAGTGGCTGGCCGCGGGCATCCACATCGTGACGCCCAACAAGAAGGCCAACAGCGCCGACTTCAGCGAGTACCAGCGCCTGCAGGCCGCACGGCGCGCCGGCGGCTCGCACTACATGTACGAGGCCACCGTCGGTGCCGGGCTGCCGGTGGTGCAGACGCTGCGCGACCTGCGCGACACCGGCGATGACATCACCAGCATCGAGGGCATCTTCTCCGGCACGCTGGCGTACCTCTTCAACGTCTATGACGGCAGCGCCTCGTTCTCCGCCATCGTCAGCGATGCCCGCCAGCGCGGCTTCACCGAGCCGGATCCGCGCGATGACCTCTCCGGCGCCGACGTGGCGCGCAAGCTCATCATCCTCGGGCGCGAGATGGGACTGGCGCTGGAACTGAAGGACGTGCAGGTCGAGAGCCTGGTGCCGCGTGAGCTCACCGGCGGCTCGATCGAGGAGTTCATGAGCCAGCTGCCGCGCTACGATCAGGCGATGCAGCAGCGCCTCACGGCCGCGCACTCGCGCGGCAAGGTGCTGCGCTACACCGGCAGGATCAGCGCGGCCGGGGTGGCCACCGTCGGTCTCGAGGAGCTCGAGCGCACCCACCCGTTCGCCAACATCGCCCTCACCGACAACGTGGTGCGCTTTGCCACGCGCCGCTACAACGCCAACCCGCTCATCGTGCAGGGACCGGGCGCAGGCCCTGAGGTGACCGCCGGCGGGGTGTTCGCGGACCTGCTGCGCCTGTCGGCCTACCTCGGGGCGCGCCTGTGAGCACCTCAGCCCCCGGGGCGCGCGCGGTGGCCTTCGCGCCGGCCTCGGTCGGCAATGTCGCCATCGGCTTCGACATCCTGGGGTTCGCGGTCGGGGCGCTCGGGGACCGGGTGACCGCCACGCGCCGCCGCGAGCGCGGCGTCGAGATCACCGCGGTGCGCGGGATCGCCGGGGAGCTGGCGCGTGATCCGAAGCAGAACACGGCCGGGCAGGCACTGCTGGCGCTGATCGAGGCGGTGCGGCCGGACTTCGGCTTCCGCATCGAGATCGACAAGGGAATCCCGCTGGGCTCGGGACTGGGCGGCTCGGCGGCCTCCGCGGTCGCCGCCGTGGTGGCCGGCAACGCGCTGCTGCCCGAGGGCTGCGACCGGGGGGATCTTCTCAAGTTCGCCCTCGCCGGCGAGCAGGTCGCCAGCGGCAGCCGCCACATGGACAACATCGCCCCCTCGCTCTACGGCGGCCTGGTGCTCACCGTGGGCATCGACCACCCGCGCGTGAAGCAGATCCCGGTGCCCGCGGGCGTGCGCGCCGTGGTCGTGCACCCGCACATGTTCCTGGCGACCAGCAAGGCGCGCGCCATCCTCAAGGGCAGCGTGGCGATGTCCGACTTCGTCTGGCAGACCGCCAACCTCGCCGGCTTCATCTCCGGCTGCTACACCGATGATCTGGAGATGATCCGCGCCTCCTTCGAGGACGTGGTGATCGAGCCGCAGCGCCAGGCGCTGATCCCCGGCTTCCTGGACGCGCGGCGCGGGGCGATGGCCGCCGGCGCCCTGGGCTGCTCGATCTCCGGGGCCGGACCGTCCATGTTCGCCTGGACCAGCGCGCAGAGCGCCCCGGAGGTGGAGCGCGCGATGCAGCAGGCCTTCGAGGCCGAGTCGCTCAAGTGCGATACCTGGATCATCGACGTCAACGCACCCGGTGCGCGGGTGATCGGGTGAGCGCGGCCGCAGGAGAGCCGATGCGCTTTGCCAGCTCGCGCGGGGCGGCGGCCGCGCAGGGCTTCGGCGCAGCATTGCTGCAGGGACTGGCCCCGGATGGCGGGCTCTACGTGCCCACCGCCTGGCCGCACCTGACCGTGCAGGCCTTCGACGGTGCCAGCCACCTGCCGGTGGTGGCTGCCCGGCTGCTGGCCCCGTTTGTCGCCGGCGACGCACTGGCGCCGCAGCTGAACGAGATCGTCACCGAGGCGTTCAACTTCCCGGCCCCGCGTGTCAGCCTCACCGAGGATGACCGGCTTTCGGTGCTCGAGCTCTTCCACGGCCCGACGGCGGCCTTCAAGGACTTCGGGGCGCGCTTCCTGGCGGCCTGTTTCGCGCGGCTGCATCCGCAGGATGCCGCGCCGCTGACGATCCTGGTGGCCACTTCCGGGGACACCGGCGGGGCGGTCGCCGCCGCGTTCCACCAGCGCCCCGGGATGCGCGTGGTGGTGCTGTTCCCCAGGGGGCTGGTCTCCCCGACGCAGGAGCGCCAGTTGACCTGCTGGGGCGCGAATGTGCGCTCGCTGTCGGTGCGCGGCACCTTCGATGACTGCCAGCGCCTGGTGAAGGAGGCCTTCCGCGATGCCTCGCTGCAGGGGCGCGCCATGCTGTCTTCCGCCAACAGCATTAACCTCGGGCGCCTGCTGCCGCAGAGCGTCTACTACGCGGCCACCAGCCTTGCCGTGTTCCACCGTTTCGGCGAGCCGGCCTCGTTCGTGGTGCCCAGCGGCAACCTCGGCAACGTGGTCGCCTGCCTGTGGGCGCGCCGCATGGGCCTGCCGATCGCCAGGGTGGTGCTGGCCCACAACCTCAACCGCACGGTGCCGGATTACCTGGAAAGCGGGCAGTGGCACCCCCGGCCGAGCATCGCCACGCTCGCCTCGGCCATGGACGTGGGCGATCCTTCCAACATGGAGCGCCTGCGCGCGCTCTACCCGCAGCTGGAGGAGCTGCGCCAGGGGGTGCGCGCGTACTCGGTGACGGATGAGCAGATCCGTGCGCGCATCGTCCAGGGCTACGAGCGCTTCGGGCAGATCTGGTGCCCACACACGGCCACCGCGGCGGAGGCCTACGAGCGCCTGCCGCGCCAGGAGCGCGACAGCGGCCGCTGGGTGCTGGTCGCCACCGCGCACCCGGCCAAGTTCGCCGAGATCGTGGAACCGTTGATCGGCCGGGCGGTGCCGGTGCCCGAGAGCCTCGCCCGGCTCTACGCGCAGCCGACGCAGTGCACGGAGATCGAGGCCAGTTTGGACGCGCTGCGTGGCGTGCTGCAGGAGAGAGGCTGACGTGGACGAGCTGAACAAGTTGACACCCACCGCCTGGGCGATGATCGGCGCGGCGGCGGCCGTGGGTTTCGGCTTGTCGTGGGCATGGCGCAGGTTCCGCCAGTACCGGGCGCGCAAGGCGCTGCGCGCGGCAGTGACTGCCGGCTCCGTCGAGCACCTGGCCGACATGCTGGTGCCCGATGGCATGGGCGGGGGCTACCACGTGGACTTCCTGCTGCTGACGATGCGCGGGGTGGTGGTGATCGACCTGCGCGACGTGAAGGGCAACATCTTCGGCGGCGACCAGATGGCCGAGTGGACCGTGATGGACGGCTCGCGGCGCCACACCTTCACCAACCCGCAAAGCGCGCTCTACGACCGCATCGCCGCGGTCAAGGCGGTCGCCGGCGATGTGCCCGTGGAGGGCCGCATCGTGTTCACGCGGCGCGGCAAGTTTCCCAAGGGCCTGCCCAAGTGGACCTTGATGCTCGATGCTCTGAAGGCGGAGTTCGCGGTCGCCGAGTTCGAAGCACCCGCCGAGAGCGCGGCGAGCTACCGCGAGGGCTGGCAGCGCCTCAGGGACACCCTCAAGCCGAGCTACATGGTCGACATGCGCTAGCCGGCCACCGTGCGCGCATGGTCGGTGAGGACCAGCGAGACGCAGGCGGTGAGCTTCCTGGCATAGTCCAGGTGCAGGAATTCGTTCGGGCCGTGCGCATTGGCGTGCGGGCCGAGCACCCCGGTGATGAAGAACTGCGTCTTCGGGAACTGCTGCCCGAGCATGCCCATGAAGGGAATCGTCCCGCCGCAGCCGATGTTGACGGCCTCCTTGCCGTAGACCGCCTGCGAGGCGCGCGTGATCGACTGCTCGAGCCAGGGGGCAAAGGCCGGGGCGTTCCAGCCGCCGGTGCCGCCATCGCTGGTGAATTTCACCTGCGCCGCGTACGGCGGGTCGCGCTCGAGCGCCTGGCGTACCGCCTCCGTCGCCCGCGCCGCGTCGCAGGTCGGCGGCAGCCGCAGTGACAGCTTGCAGGCCACCTCCGGCAGCAGCACGTTGCCGGCCGAGCCGATCGGTGGCAGCCCTTCGGCGCCGGTGACCGCCAGCGTCGCGCGCCAGCTGTTGTTGATGATGAGTTCCGTCGGGTCGGTGCTCAGGGGCTGCACGCCCTGGGCCCAGGGGATCTTGCCGGCGACCTCGTCGCCGAGCACGCGCGCGGCCGCCATGGCCTGCAGCCGGCGGTCCTCGGGCAGGCGCACCTGCAGCTCATCGAGCAGGATGTCCCCGTTGACCGGGTTCTCGATGCGCGCGAGCAGCTGCTCGAGGATGCGGAACGGGGTGGGCGCGATGCCCGTGGCCATGCCCGAGTGCACCCCTTCGGTGAGCACGCGCACGCGCAGCGTGCCGGTGAGGTTGCCGCGCAGGGAGGTGGTGCACCAGACCTGCTCGTAGTTGCCGCACTCGGCATCCAGGCATACCACGAGCGAGGGATCGCCCAGCCGCGCACCGAGTGCCTTAAGATGCGCCGGCAGGTCGACGCTGCCTGATTCCTCGCAGGCCTCGATCAGCACCACGCAGCGCGGCAGCTTCACCTGCTGTTCCTTCAGCGCCGCGATCGCCGTGAGCGAGCTGAACACCGCATAGCCGTCATCCGCGGCGCCGCGCCCGTAGAGCTTGCCGTCGCGGAGCACCGGCTCCCAGGGCCCAAGTCCTGGCAGCCAGCCGGTGAACTCCGGCTGCTTGTCGAGGTGGCCGTACAGCAGCACGCAGTCATCGAGCTCCCCGGGGATGTCCACCAGCAGCAGCGGCGTGAGCCCTGCGACCTCGCGCACCTCGACGCGGGCCCCGGGCAGCGGCTGCGCCCGGCACCACTCGGCCATCAGCTGCACCGCCTGATCCATGTGGCCGTGGGCCTTCCACTGCGCATCGAACATCGGGGACTTGTTGGGGATGCGTACGTAGGCGATGAGCCGGTCGATGATCGACTCGTCCCAGGTCTTGTTGATGCTGCCGACCAGCCGTTTGAGATCCATGAGTTTCCTACTTGAAAAACAAAAACTTGCCCGGCTATCTTAAATCAGGGTCTACGCAGCGTCAGGAACTTGCGGCAGGCCGAAGAGCCGGCGGGCGGCCACGGTGCTCGTGGCCGCCAGCGCGGCCGCGGACTCACCGCGCGCGCGGGCCACGGCGCGGGCGACGTGCGCAAGATACGCCGGTTCGTTGCGCCGCGAGGCGGGTTTTGGTTTCAGGTCCCGCGGCAGCAGATACGGTCCGTCGGTTTCCAGCAGCAGCCGTCCGGCCGGGATCTGCGGCATGAGCGCGCCCAGATGGGCGCCGCGGCGCTCATCGCAGATCCAGCCGGTGATACCGATGGCAAGCCCGAGCCCGAGGTAGCACTCCAGCTCGGCGGCGTTGCCGGTGAAGCAATGCGCCACACCGCGCCACTGCGCGGCGTGCTCGCGCAGGATGGCGGCAAAGTCCGCGTGCGCATCGCGCTGGTGCAGGAACACCGGCTTGCCCAGGCGCTGCGCCAGCTCCAGCTGGCGGTGGAAGGCCTGCTGCTGCACCGCGCGCGGGGAGAAGTCGCGGAAGTAATCGAGCCCGCATTCGCCGACCGCCACCACGCGCGGATCGCGCGCCCAGGCCTCCAGCTGGTCCAGACGCTCCTGGGAAAGTTCGCCCGCATGGTGCGGGTGCACGCCGGCGGTGGCAAACAGGCGCTGCGGGTGGGCGGCGGCGAGGGCGATCGCCTGGGGTGTGCTGGCGAGGCTCGAGCCGGTGACGATCATCTGCACCACACCGGCCGCGTGGGCGCGGGCAAGCACCGCATCGCGATCGCAATCGTAGCTGTCGTGCGCGAGGTTGATGCCGATGTCGATGAGGGGTGTGACGAGGGCCGCGGTGGCCGCCGCAGGCGCTGTGTTATGGTCGGCCATGTGAGCTCATTCTACCGAAACCGGCGCAACGTCAGCTCCCGGGCACTCGCCCTGGCGCTGCTGGCGCTGCTGCTTGGCCGAGCGGCGGGCGCCGACGAGGGCCAGTGGCGCGACACCGAGAGCCGCATCCAGTACGGCTATTACACGCAGGACACGCGCGCACTGACCAACGTGGCTGCCGCGGTGGAGGCCGAAGAGACCAAGGACCAGTGGCAGGGCTACTACGCCGGCCTTGCCGGTTGGCGCCTGGCGCAGCTCGCCGCGCTGCATCCCCAGAGCAAAGGCCCCTCGGTCGCTCAGCTGGCCGAGCGCTGCACCCGTGCGCTCGATCGCGTGCTGGAACAACAGGCGGACTTTGCCGAAGGGCTCGCGCTGCGCGCGGTGTGCGCGACCACCTCGCTCGCCGGGGGTGGCCTGCACGTGCCTTTCGCAGGCCACGGCGCGCGCAAGGATATGGACCGCGCGCTGGCGCTGGCGCCGAAGAACCCGCGGGTACTGCTCATCGATGCCCTGGGCGACTACAAGTTCAGTGCCGCCCTGGGCGGCGCCAAGGAGCGTGCGCTGCCGAAGCTGCGGCGCGCGGTCGAGGCCTTCGAAGCCGAGCGCGGCGGCGCGGAGGCACTGCCCGGCTGGGGTGCCTCGGAAGCCTACTACTACCTCGGGCGCGACCTGCTCGAGCACCAGGACCCGGTGGGTGCGCGGGATGCCCTGGAGCACGCACTGCTCTTGGCACCCGCGTATGCGCAGGCGCGTGCGCTGATGGCGAAGATCACCTCCGGCTGAGTCCCGGCTGCGGCCAGCGGTGCCTGCGCACCACGGCCCCATAACATCCCCTGCACCCACTCGCCATACAGGCGCCAGGCCGGCGGCGCGCTGTACGCTCCGCCGTGGCCGGGAAACAGGGGTGGCTGTGATATCTTGCGCGCCTTCGCCTTGCGGTCAGGCACTGGATGTCCTCGGAAACAGATAACAAAGCGCTGCTCGCGCAGCTGCGCATCGACCGCAGCGCCCCCGAGACCGCAGACCGACCGAGCCGCCGCCCGTGGATCATTGCCGCGGCGGTCGGCGTCGCCGCGGCGGCGGCGCTCGGCTGGTGGCTTGCGCGCGCGCACGCGGGCGTGGTGGTGCATACCCAGCTCGCCCGCTCCATCACCGCGGCCGGCGGCGCGAACGCCTCGGTGCTCGATGCCACCGGTTATGTCACCGCGCGGCGCGAGGCGACCGTCTCGGCACAGATCACCGGTACCCTCACGCAGGTGCTGATCGAGGAGGGTGAGCACGTCAAGGCCGGCCAGGTCTTGGGCACCCTGGATGACACCGCGCAGCGCGCGGCACTGGCGCAGGCCCAGGCGCAGGTGAACTCCGCACAGGCGCTGCTGGTGCAGAGCCAGGCGAATCTTGCGCAGAGCGAGCGCGACGTGCAGCGCGCCGAGGACCTGGTCAAGCGCCAGCTGGTCTCCGAGCAGGCGGTGGAGCAGGCGCGCACCCAGGTGGCGGCCCAGGCGGCCCAGGCGCTCAGCCAGCGCAAGCTGATCGATCTGGCGCAGGCGAACCTGCGCTCCGCGCAGGTGCAGCTGGACTACTGCACCGTGCGTGCCCCCTTCGCGGGCGTGGTCATCGCCAAGGCCGCGCAGGTGGGTGAGATCATCTCGCCGTTCTCCGCCGGCGGCGGCTTCACCCGCACCGGCATCGGCACGATCGTCGACATGGACTCCCTGGAGATCGAGGTCGACGTCAACGAGGCCTACATCAACCGCGTGCAGCCCGGCCAGCCGGTCGAGTCGGTCCTGAACGCCTACCCGGACTGGCGCATCCCCTCGCACGTCATCGCCATCATCCCGACCGCGGACCGCTCCAAGGCGACGGTGAAGGTGCGCATCGCCCTGGATGCCAAGGACCCGCGCATCGTCCCGGACATGGGCGTGCGGGTGTCCTTCCTGGAGGAGAAGAAGGCGCAGGAGCAGCCGCAGGAGCGCCCGCGCGGCGTGCTGGTCCCGGTGGCCGCCATCCGTACCGACGGCGACCGCGCGGTCGTGTTCGTCATGAAGGATGGCAAGGCCCAGCGGCGCACCGTGACCCTCGGGGGCACCTATGCCGATGCGCGCCAGGTGCTCACCGGCGTCGATGCGGGGGAGAGCGTGATCGTCGATCCACCGGCCGAGCTCAAGGACGAGGCTGCCGTGGTGGAGGCCAAGTCATGAGGCCGGCGGTGCAGCGCTGCCGGCGGCGCGAGATACTGGTCCTTGTTGCCGCAAGCTGAGGTTCCCATGTCCGAATCCATGGTCCAGGTCCGTAACGTCACCAAGGTGTACGAGCGCGGCAAGCAGAAGATCGAAGTCCTGCACGGGCTTACGCTCGATATCCCCAGGGGGGATTTCGTGGCGCTCATGGGGCCATCGGGCTCGGGCAAGACCACGCTCCTGAACCTCATCGGCGGGCTCGACCAGCCGACCGCCGGGGAGATTCTGGTGGGCGGGGCGCGCATCGACAAGCTCTCCAGCGGCCAGCTGGCCAAGTGGCGTGCGATCAACGTCGGCTTCGTGTTCCAGTTCTACAACCTGATGCCGGTGCTTACCGCCGAGGGCAACGTCGAGCTGCCGCTGCTCTTGACCAAGCTCTCCGCGGCGCAGCGCAAGAAGAACGCGGCCGTGGCGCTGCAGGTCGTCGGACTTGCCGACCGCGCCAAGCACAAGCCCCGCGAGCTCTCCGGCGGCCAGGAGCAGCGCGTGGCGATTGCCCGCGCGCTGGTCTCCGATCCGCAGCTCTTGGTATGCGATGAGCCGACCGGGGACCTGGACCGCAACACCGCGGATGAGATCCTGGGCCTCTTGCAGGTGCTCAACCGCGAGCACGGCAAGACCATCGTCATGGTCACGCACGACCCGAAGGCTGCGAACTTCGCCCGGCGCATCCTGCACCTGGAGAAGGGCCAGCTGCTCGAGCAGGCGGCCGCCTAGGACTTGAGGCCACGGAAAGCCCGCCATGACCAAGACCGGTTTCGTCCTCGCCAACCTGTTCCGCAAGCGCACGCGAACGATACTGACGCTGCTGTCGGTGATCATGGCGTTCCTGCTGTTCGGCCTGCTGCAGTCGGTGAATTTCATCTTCAATTCCGGGGCCGACTTCGTCGGCGCGACGCGCCTGATGACTCAGGCGCGCGTGTCCTTTACCGCGCCGCTGCCTCTGAGCATGATTCCCAAGCTCGAGTCAGTCCCGGGGGTCGCACGTGTGGCGTACTCACAGTGGTTTGGCGGGGTCTGGCAGGAGAACACGCAGCTGTTCACCTTCTCGGTGGACCCGCAGCGCTACCACGACGTCTACCCGGAGTTCGTCATGCCGGAGTCGCAGTGGCAGGCCTTCGTCCACACGCGCACCGGCATGGTCGCAGGCAAGCAGGTTGCGCAGCTGTACGGCTGGAAGGTCGGCCAGCACATCCCGATTTCTTCGAACATTTATCCGCAGAAGAACGGCAGCAAGGCCTGGGCGTTCGACCTGGTCGGCATCTTCGATGGCAAGGATGAGGACTGGAAGAAGCGCACCAACCAGGTGCTGATCAACCACGACTACTTCGACGAGGCCAACCAGTTCGGCAAGGGACGCACCAACTTCTTCATTCTGCGGCTGACCGATGGCAGCCATGCGGAGGCGGTCAGCAAGGCGGTCGACGCGATGTTCGAGAACTCCCCGGACGAGACCAAGACGCAGACCGAGAAGGAGGCCAATCTCAGCTTCGTCCGGCAGATCGGTGACATCGGCCTGATCGTGCGCTGGATCCTGTTCGCGGTGTTCTTCACCCTGCTGCTGGTGGTGGGCAACACCATGGCACAGAGCGTGCGCGAGCGCATCCCGGAGCTCGCCGTGCTCAAGACCCTGGGCTTCTCCGACGCCAGCGTGCTCGGCTTCGTGTTGGCCGAGGCCTTCGCGCTGTGTCTGGTCGGCGGGATCATCGGCCTGCTGCTGGCAACCGTCGCCGGGGCCATGGTGGAGAAGGGCAGCGGCGGGCAGTTCGCGCTGCGGCCGAGTAGCTGGGTGTGGATGACGGGCATCCTCAGCATCATCCTGATGAGCGTAGCGGTCGGTCTGCTGCCGGCGCTGCGTGCGCGGGGCCTGAAGATCGTCGATGCCCTGGCGGGCCGCTGAGCAATCCTGGAGGACGTGACTTGCTAAGGCAGATCCTGGCCATTACCGGCCTAAATATCCGCGCCATCCCGCAGCGCTGGGCGCCTTCACTGGTGATCGTCGTCGGACTTGCCGGAGTGGTGGCAGTCTTCACGGCCCTGCTGGCAATGTCCGGCGGTTTCGAGAGCACGCTCAAGGCCACCGGGCGCGCCGATGCGGCGCTCATCCTGCGCGGGGGATCCCAGGCGGAACTGAACTCCGGACTGGACCGCGACGAGGCGGACCTCATCGAGCAGGGGGCCGGCATCCTCACCGGCAGTGATGGCCGGCCGGAGGCCTCTGCGGAAGTGATCGTTATCGCTGAACTGCTGCGCAAGGATGACCCGCGCTCCGGTGCCAATGTCAGCGTGCGCGGCGTGGAACCGGCCGCCTTCGCGCTGCGGCCCAATCTGCGGATCATATCCGGGCGGACCTTTACTCCGGGACTGCGCGAGCTCATCGTGGGCACGGGTATTCTCAAGCAGTTCCAGGGTGCCGAGGTCGGCAAGATCGTGCGCATGCGCGGCTCCGACTGGACGGTCGTCGGGGTCTTCGAGTCCGGGGACTCTCATAACAGCGAGCTGTGGACGGATGTGAACGTGGCACGCACGACTTTCGGCCGCCGTGGCGCAAGCTCGGTGCTTGCGGCCCTGGACGGTCCGGATGGCTTGGATCGCCTGAAGGCCTCGCTCGCAGCCGACCCGCGCCTGAGCGTCGATGTGGTACGTGAGCAGGATTACTTCACCGGGCAGACTCGGCAGTTCCGCAAGACCATCGGCTACCTGGCCGGTGTGGTCACGATAATCATGGGATTGGGGGCAATTTTTGCCGCGCTGAACACCATGTATGCCGTGGTGGCCGCGCGCGGTAAGGAGATCGCCACCCTGCGTGCCATCGGGTTCGGCGGTGCGCCGGTGCTGGTGTCAGTCATGATCGAGGCACTGCTGCTCGCCCTGACCGGTGGGCTGCTGGGGGCGCTGATCGCCTACCTGCTTTTCAACAACTTGTCGGTTTCCACGCTGGGACAGAACCTCACCCAAGTGGTATTCGACTTCAAGGTCACCCCGCAGCTGGTCGCACGCGGGCTCCTGATCGCCGTGGTGATTGGCATGATCGGCGGGTTTCTGCCGGCCATCCGCGCCGCACGTCTGCCGGTGACGACCAGCCTGCGCGAGCTCTAGGCGAAGCGCCGCAGCGCCGTGCACAATGCTGCAACTTCCTCCTCCGGCTGGTCCCAGGAGACCACCAGGCGCGCCTTGCCGTCGCTCTCCGGTCCCCAGTCATAAAACTCGAAGCCCAACGCGCGCAGCTCCTGACGACGCTTCACCCCCAGGTTGATGAATACCTCGTTGGCCTCGACCGGATGCAGCAGCCTGGAGCCGGCGGCACGGGCGATGTCCTGCGCCAGCCGGTTGGTCTTCTCGGCGTTGCGCTTCCAGACACCGGACTCGATGTAGGCGATCAGCTGCGCGGCGACGTAGCGCGACTTGGACAACAGGTGCCCGGCGCGCTTGCGGCGCAGCTCGAAGTCGCGCACGAGCGATGGGTCGAAGAACACG
The DNA here is from genome assembly GCA_963741745.1 of uncultured Pseudomonadota bacterium. Lineage (GTDB taxonomy): Bacteria > Pseudomonadota > Gammaproteobacteria > Steroidobacterales > Steroidobacteraceae > 13-2-20CM-66-19. The sequence continues at coordinate 119,623 of CAVUJF010000005.1, forward strand.
ACGGCCTCGGCGGCCATCGCCCCGTTCTTGGTGGCCCCGAACGAGAGCACGTCGACGCCGGCACGCCAGGTGATCTCGCCCGGATGGCAGCCGAGGAAGGCGACGACGTTGGCAAAACGCGCGCCGTCCATGTGCACCTTCATGCCCCGACCGTGGGCATGGTCGGCGAGGGCCCTGAGATCCGCAGGCCGGTAGGCGGCGCCCAGGTCAGTGGCCTGCACCAACGACAGCACCGCCGGCTGCACGTTGTGCACATCACCGCGCGAGTGGCCCATCGCCTCACGCAGCGTCTCGACATCGACCCGCCCGTGATCGCCGGGCAGCAGCATCAGCTGCGCGCCGCCGGTGAAGAACCCCGGTGCGCCGCACTCATCCACCGCGATGTGCGATTCCTCGTGCGCAAAGATCGCCCCGTAGGGCGGGGACAGCGTCGCAAGACTCAAGGCATTGGCGGCGGTGCCGGAGATGACCGCGAACGCGCGCACCGCGGTGCCGAAGTAGTCACTGAACACCCCGTCCAGACGCTGCGTCCATTCGTCATCCCCATAGGCGGCGGCGCGGCCGTGGTTGATCGCTTGCAGCGCCGCCATGATCTCCGGGCAGGCGCTCGCGGTGTTGTCGCTGAAGAAACGCAAGTCGGTGGCTCCTTGGGGTTGAGGGGGTGGCTCAGTCGATCCGCCAGCGGAACGACCAGGCCCCGAAGGCGAGGAATACCAGGGCGGTCAATGCCAGGTACACAAGGTGTGGGGCGATGCCGGCAACGCCGGCGCCGTCGATCATCACCCCGCGGGCGGCATCGATGGCGTGGGTGAGCGGGAACAGGTGCGCAATCCACTGCACCCAGCGCGGCGAACCCTCGAGCGAGAACCAGATGCCCGACAGCAGCATCATCGGCCAGGTGAGCAGGTTGAGCAGTCCCCCCACCAGTTCCTCGCTGGAGAAGCGCGCGGCGATGGTCAGCCCGAGGGCGATCATCGACAGCGCGCTCAGGAGTGCCACGAGGGCCAGCAGCAGCCCGCTGCCGGCGCTGTGGAAGCCGATGATGGCACCGATGCCGAAATACAGAATCGCCGTCACGAACAGGATGAGCGCCAGGCGCGAGAGCACCTGTGCGCTCAGGAACTCGAAGGCGGTGAGCGGGGTGGCGTGCAGGCGCTTGAGGAAACCGCTCTTGCGGTAACGCAGCACGACGTAGCCGACCCCGAAGAGGCAGCTGAACATCATGTTCATGCCCAGGATCCCGGGGAACAGCCAGTCGACGTAGCGCACCGCCTTGCCGCTGACCGGCTGGCGCGCGGCGCCGGGGTCGGCCGCCAGCAGCAGCTTCTCGACGATGTAGCCCTTCGGGGAATCGGTGTTCACCCAGTAGCGACTCGGCGCATGGATGTCCAGCAGCAGGTCGAGCTGCTGGTGCGTGAGGCTGCGCATGGCGGCGTTCACGTCCTTCTCGGCGATGAACTCCACGTAGCGCTCGGCGAGAAACGGATAGGCCTGCTTGTCGATGCGGGCATCGAGCACCCCGACCTTGAACAGCGGGCGCTCCGGGCCGCCGAACACGAAACCCATGCCGATGACCACCATCACGGGCAGCAGGATGGTGAAGATGAGCGTGCCGCGGTCGCGCAGGAACTCGAGGTTGCGCGCGTGCAGCACCGAGAGCATGCGCTGGATCACGGGCGCAGCTCCTTGCCGGTGAGCTCGAGGAACAGGTCCTCGAGGTTGGCCGGGCGGATGCGCAGGTGCGCCAGCGGTACCCGCGCACCCAGCAGCGCGCGCAGCGTGCCCTCGATGTCGTGGGTGCTGATCTCGATGCGGTCGGCGCCCTCGATGATGCTCAGGTTCAGTTCGCGCGCCGCCGCGGGAAAATCCTGGCGCGGCAGCTCCAGCATGACTTCCGCAAAATGCTCCTGCAGCAGCCGGCGCGGCGGCCCCTGGGCGACCAGGCGGCCCCTGTCCATGATCACGATCTCATCGCACAGCAGCTCCGCCTCCTCCATGTAGTGCGTGGTGAGGATGATGGTCTTGCGGCGCGCCTTGATCGACTCCATGAGGTCCCAGAAGTTGCGCCGTGCCTGCGGGTCGAGGCCGGTGGTCGGCTCGTCCAGGAACAGCACCTGGGGGTCGTTCACCAGGGCGATCGCCAGCAGCAGCCGCTGCTGCTGGCCGCCGGAGAGCTTGCGGCTGTCGCGCTCGGCCAGCTTCTCCAGCGCGCACAGGCGGATGACCTCCTCGACGTCCAGGCCAGAGGCGTACAGCCCGCGGAACAGGGCGATGCACTGGCGCACCGTGAGGAAGTCCTGCAGCGCGGTCTTCTGGAAGAGGATGCCGGCTTCCTCCTGGAAGCGCGTACCGAGCGGTGCGCCGCGATAGAGGACCTCCCCGGAGTTCGGCGGCAGGATGCCTTCCATGATCTCGATGGTGGTGGTCTTGCCGGCGCCATTCGGTCCCAGGAGGCCGAAGCAGATCCCCTCGGGGACTGCGAAGGAGACCCCTGCCACGGCGGTGGTGGCCGGGTACTGCTTGATGAGGTCGCGGACCTCCAGGATGGGCGTGCTCAAGGAACAAGCGGCTCGCTGACTTGTGGCTGGCGGGCGATCCTAGCGGATTTGGCGCAGGGCCGCCTTGCCCGTTACGTGACAGGTTGCCGTGGCGCAGGGGCTGTGTACCATCGACCCATGAGCCAGGAGCACGACAAGGCGCAACACGTTTCACTCGCCGGCGAGGCGGTGCACTGGGACCTGGGATCCTCCTTGTCCTATGGCGGCTACCTGCAGCTGGACAAGCTGCTGGATGCACAGCGCCCGCTGTCTGCCGAGCACAACGAGATGCTGTTCATCATCGTGCACCAGGTCTCGGAGCTGTGGATGCGGCTGATGCTGCACGAACTCACCGCCGCCATGGAGTGCGTGCGGCGTGATGACCTGGACCCGGCCATGAAGATGCTGGCGCGCATCTCGCGCACCCAGGCGCAGCTGATCTCCGCCTGGAACGTGCTCTCGACCATGACCCCGTTCGAGTACTCGGCCTTCCGCAACGAGCTCGGCCGCTCGTCCGGGTTCCAGTCCGTGCAGTACCGGCTGCTCGAGTTCCACTTCGGCAACAAGAACCCGGAAGTGCTCGCCGTGCACGAGAAGGATCCCGCAGCGTACGCGGTGCTCAAGCGGGCACTGGATGCGCCCTCGCTCTACGACGAGGTGCTGCGCCTGCTCAACCAGCGTGGCTATGAGATCCCTGAAGGCTACCTCACGCGCGACTTCAGCCAGCCGTACGTGCCCAGCAAGCAGGTGGCGGGCGCCTGGCTGGGCGTCTACCACAACTCCGAGGCCCACTGGGACCTGTACGAGCTGGCCGAGCAGCTGGTGGACCTGGACTACAACTTCCAGCTCTGGCGTGCGCACCACCTGAAGACGGTGGAGCGCATCATCGGCTACAAGCCAGGCACCGGCGGCACCGCAGGGGTGGCCTACCTGGCCAAGGCGCTGGAGCTGAAGTTCTTCCCGGAGCTGTGGACCATCCGCACGTCGCTGTAGCAGCCTAGCGCCAGCTCGCGCAGGGGATGCCCAGGGCCCGCGCCAGCGCACGCGCCCGTGCATTGCCGTTCACCAGCAGCGGACGGTCCGCCTTGGCGAGGTGCGGTATATCCTCCGGGGAATTGCCGTAGGCGCTGATCACGCTGCCCGGGTGCTCGGCACGCAGCTGCTCGAGGCAGCGCAGCTTCTCCTCACCGCGCCGGTTGGGCGTGGTCAGCCGCCCGACCAGACGCTCCCCCTGCCATTCGACCCCGGTACAGATGCACTGCGCGAACCCGAGGGCGCGCGCCAGCGCCGGCACGTACAGATCGGGACTGGCACTCATGAGCACGAGCGCGTCCCCGGCGGCGCGGTGCTGCTCGATGCGCTGCAGGGCATCGCGAAATACGCGCCGTGGCAGGCTGCCGACGAACTGCGCGGTCCAGGCATCGATTGCCGCGCGGCTGCGCCCCCCCAGCGTGGCACGGATGAGTGCGGACTTGAGCGCGCCGCGGTCGGCCCTGCCGAAGGCAAACGCCAGGAGCCCGGGCAGCACGCGCGGCAACCTAAGCCAGCCTGCGGGATGGCGCTTGAGGAAGCCGGCGACATAGGGACCGAGCGTATCGGATCGCGTGATGGTGCCGTCCAGGTCGAACACGGCGAGCCCGGGGACACCGCCGGCGGTCGCCTGCGGTGTGGCCCCTGGCGGGCTCGCGCCTGCGGCCGTCAGGCGCTGCCGCCGCTGGCTGCGAGCTGGCGCAGCACGTACTGCAGGATGCCCCCGTGGCGGTAGTAGTCGCGCTCCTTGGGCGTATCGATGCGCAGGCGTGCCTTGAAGGTCACCGGCTTCCCGGAGTCCGGCGTCGCCGTGACGGTCACCTCGCGGGCATCGCCCTGGCTCAGGCCCTCGATCGTGAATACCTCGCGGCCGGTGAGTCCGAGCGAGCCTGCGTTCTGGCCCGAAAGGAACTGCAGCGGCGCGACTCCCATGCCGATGAGGTTGGAGCGGTGGATGCGCTCGAAGCTCTCGGCGATCACCGCCTTCACGCCCAGCAACAGGGTGCCCTTGGCGGCCCAGTCGCGCGAGGAGCCGGTGCCGTACTCGCGGCCGGCGAGGATCACCAGCGGCACCTTCTCCTGCTTGTACTGCATCGCCGCGTCGTAGATCGAGGCCTGCTTGCCATCGGGCAGGTGCACCGTGACTCCGCCCTCGACGCCTGGCACCATCAGGTTGCGCAGTCGGATGTTGGCGAAGGTGCCGCGCATCATGACTTCATGGTTGCCACGCCGGGCGCCGTAGGAGTTGAAGTCCTTCGGTTCCACGCCCTGTTCGATCAGGTAGCGCGCCGCCGGGCTGGTCTTGGAGATGTTGCCCGCCGGTGAGATGTGGTCGGTGGTGACCGAGTCGCCCAGCACCGCCAGCACGCGTGCGCCGCGCACGTCCGCCAGCGGCGCCGGCGTCATGGTCATGCCGTCGAAGTAGGGCGGGTTCTTCACGTAGGTCGACTTCGCGTCCCAGGCGTAGCGCTGACCGGCCGGCACCTTGATGCTGGCCCAGTTCTCATCGCCCTCGAAGACTTTCCCGTAGCTGTCGCGGAACATCTTCGAGTCGATGGAGTTCTTCAGGGCGTCCTGTACTTCAGCATCGCTCGGCCAGATATCTGCGAGGTACACCGGCTTGCCATTCTTGTCCGTGCCGAGCGGCTCCGTGGTCAGGTCGATGTCGAGTGTCCCTGCGAGCGCATACGCCACCACCAAGGGAGGCGAGGCGAGGAAGTTCATGCGCACCTCGGGGTGCACACGGCCTTCGAAGTTGCGGTTGCCTGAAAGCACCGCACATGCGGTCAAGTCCCCGGCCTTCACGGCCGCAGAGATCTCGGGCTTCAGCGGTCCGGAGTTGCCAATGCAATTGTGAACTGCAACCCCTCCCGCGATGAAGGCGTGCCGGTCGTTGACTGCGATATCGAACACGGGCTGCTTGCCAGCCGGGCGGACTTCGCTCACCTGCAGCGCCATCGCCGGCAACCTCAAGGCGTCCTTGTCGACGCAATACTGCTTCGCGGTGTCCGCCTCCGCGCGCGGCTGCAGGCGCGCAAACCACTGACGTGCGCCGATCTCGGTCAACAGCGCGACGGGAGACGGGAATCCGCAGCTATCGCGATGCAAGGGCTTGAACGGCCGGGCGCCGTGCTCGGGGAGTCTGCTGAATCGGTCATGTCCCTCAAGCAGGGAGTAGTGCGCAAAAACTGGAGTTTCGTTTTGCACCAGCTCCGCCGCGGCCAGGCGGCGCACCTCATGGAAACTCAGGGCGCGGTGCTGCTTGTGCAGCACTTCCAGTCGGTCGGCCATCCACAGGCGTTGACGGTTGATCGTATCGACGGTACGCCAGTAAACGGCGGCCGCGCTCAGGCGCAGTGACTTGTCGACGCAGTAGCGGAATCCAACCTGCTCGGCGAACGACAGGCCGTGCGGCAGTGAGAGCCGGACCTCGATGCGCGCAACGCCGTCGCGAGCGGCCGGATAGGTGGTACTCGAGCGCCGGACGGGATAGGTGAATACTTGCGCGCCGCGGGCTTTCACCCCGCAGCGAACCAGCAGGTCGATCAGTTGACCCATGATGGCCCTGAGCGCTTCCACATGCTCCGGCTTGGCGGTCTGCGAGAACATAGGCGGATGCAGGGACGCAGTAGCTGGGTCATTCCCTTGGCGTTTCAGGACGGGCCCGTGACCATCAGCGCCAAAGAGACCGGCTAGAAACTCCCGCAGCAGGGAGACGGGGCACGCCTTCTGCAGCACGAACTCGGGCAAGCCCGGTGCCTGGTCGATGCGTCTGCCGATCCGGATCCCTGGCAGTGCAGTGATGGCCTCGGTAAGGTCCATCGGCAGCGCGAGAGACCATTTGCGCTCGTCATAACGACTGGCAGCGGGGCGCTTACCGGTGAGGAGTTCAACATCGTTCAGCGCCGCTTCCCGATCCAGCGCCTGGCCGAGATTCATCCGCCCCTGGCCCAAGCGACTGATCGAACCGTCGCTGATCAGGTGACCCACAAGTCGCCCAAAGGCCAGGATGCGTGCACGCTCACGCTCGCCGGCGAAGGTAAAGCGCATCCTTCCTGCGAGCAACTCGTAGCCCTGCTCGTCGATACCCGGGTCGTCGAGCGGCGCTTCAAGCCCAATCACGACACGGTCACGCCCTACCTTCAGCTGGTCGGCACGAACCCAACGGCCGTCGGCACAGAGAACCTTGTGATCGGGCGTGCAGTTTAATGTGCGCCCATCCTGGAGGGCGATACGCACACAGTCGCGCTCACCCTGGATCATCAGCTCAGTCTGCAAGGCCGCTGCGAGCGTGCGATCCGGCGCGGGTGCAAGTACGCGCGCCCCGCCAGCCATGGGCAGGCGTTCGATTCGTATTGAGGTGCCGTTGTCGAGCGTCACCGGCGTCCCCGCAGAAATGCAGGTCGTACAGCCGTAGCCGACGAGATCAAATCCGAGCGCGGCCAGATCCCCAAGGACTCCCGCCTTGGTAAAGTAGTCCGTCACTACGCGCGAGCCGGGTGCGAGGCTGGTCTTCACCCACGGCTTGGACGTCAGCCCGCGCTCGCGGGCCTTACGGGCCAGGAGGCCGGCGCCGAGCATCACGGACGGGTTTGAGGTGTTGGTACAGCTGGTGATGGCCGCGATCAGCACGGCGCCGTCCTTGAGTTCAAAGGGCTTGCCATCGAGCGTGGCGGCTGCGCTTCCCTTCGCGGCCGTACCCCGCGCAGTGCGTTCGTCGGCGCTCTTCTTGGCATTGCTCTCGTAGACCTTCTTGGCGGAGCGCAGCGGCACGCGGTCCTGCGGTCGACGGGGGCCTGCCAGGCTCGGCTCGACCTTGCCGAGGTCAAGCTCCAGTTCGTCGCTGTAGCGGGCAGGCTTTGCACCCTCGTTGCGCCACATCCCCTGCGCCTTGGCGTAGGCACTGACCAGGTCGATCCGCTCGCGTGGGCGCCCGGAAAGCTCCAGGTAGCGCACGGTCTCGCTGTCGATCGGGAACAGCCCACAGGTGCTGCCGTACTCGGGGGCCATGTTGGCGATGGTCGCGCGGTCGGCGAGTGGCAGGTTGCCCAGCCCGTCGCCGAAGAACTCGACGAACTTGTCCACCACGCCTCGCTTACGCAAGATCTCGGTGACCGTGAGCACCAGGTCGGTAGCGGTGGCGCCCGGCTGCAGGCGACCCTCGAGCCTAAAGCCCACGACCTGGGGGATGAGCATGGTCACCGGCTGCCCGAGCATCGCAGCCTCGGCCTCGATGCCGCCGACGCCCCAACCCAGAACTCCCAGGCCATTGATCATGGTGGTGTGCGAATCGGTGCCGACCAGCGTGTCCGGGTAAGCGCGGCGATTGCCGCCGCTTTCGGTGTCGAAGATCACCCGCCCGAGGTACTCGAGATTCACCTGGTGGACGATGCCGGTGTTGGGGGGAACCACGGAGAAGTTGCGGAATGCGGTCTGGCCCCAGCGCAGGAACGCGTAGCGCTCCTTGTTGCGCGCGAACTCAATGGCGGTGTTGGCCGCCAGCGCGCCGGCAAAGCCATACTCATCCACCTGGACCGAGTGGTCGATGACCAGTTCCGCCGGGTTCAGCGGATTCACGCGCTGCGGGTCACCGCCCAGGCGCACGATCGCATCGCGCATGGCGGCCAGGTCCACCACGCAGGGGACGCCGGTGAAATCCTGCAGGATGACCCGCGCGGGGGTGAAGGCGATCTCGTGCGAGGGGGTGGCGGCCGGGTCCCACTCGAGCAGCGCCTCGATGTCGGCCCGCGTCACGCTGACGCCATCCTCGAAGCGCAGCAGGTTTTCCAGAAGTATCTTGAGCGAATAGGGCAGGCGGGCCAGCTTGTCCTGCGGTAGCGCCGCAAGGCTGAAAATCTCGTAGGAACGGTCGCCGGCGGTGAGAGTTGAGCGTGCCCGGAAGCTATTCGTCATGCGTATCTCCGCTGTGAGCCGCCAATTATATCGGGCGGCCGCGCAGCGTGCTGCCTCGCCTTCAGGCCGCCGCCGCGGCAGCGCCGGCGTTGGCGCTGACCGCCTCGATGACCGCCCCGCCGAGGCAGCGTTCCCCCTCGTAGGCGACTGCATACTGTCCGCAGGTCACCGCGCGCTGGGGATGCTCGAAAATGATGCGCACGGTGCCGTCGCCGGACGGTACCAGCTGCGCCGCCTGGTCGGCCTGGCGGTAGCGCACTTTGACCTGGGCCGGGAAGGCGGCCTCCCGCGGCGGGGCAAGCCAGTGCCACGGACCGCTCGACAACGCGACGCTCCTCAGCAGCGGGTGCTCGTGGCCCTGCACGACGACGAGGGTATTGCGGGTGCCGTCCTTGGCGGCCACGTACCAGGGCTCCTCGGGCCTGCCGTGGCGGCCCCCGATGTGCAGCCCGGTCCGCTGCCCCAGGGTGTAGAACGCCAGACCCTCGTGCGTGCCCAGCGACTCACCGTCCGCGGACTCGATCGGCCCGGGCGTGCGTGCGAGGTAGCGCGCGAGAAACTCGCGAAAAGGGCGCTCACCGATGAAGCAGATGCCCGTGCTGTCGGGCTTGTCGAACACCGGCAGGCCCGCCTTCCGGGCCCGCTCGCGCACCTCGTCCTTGTGCAGCTCCCCGAGCGGCATGAGAGCCCTCGCCAGGTGCCCGCGCGCTACCGCGTGCAGGAAATAGCTCTGGTCCTTGCCCGCATCGCGCGCCTTGATGAGCGCGATGCCGTCAGCGGCCTGCTGCAGCCGCGCGTAGTGGCCGGTGGCGAAGTGGGTCCCGCCCAGGCGCTGCGCCCAGGTGAGGCAGACGCCGAACTTGATTTCGCGGTTACACAGCACGTCAGGGTTGGGGGTGCGCCCTGCGGCCTGCTCCGCGAGGAAGTGGCCGAAGACCCGTTCGCGGTACTCCCGGGCGAAGCTCACCTTGTGCAGCGGGATGCCAAGCTCGCTGGCGACCGCCCGTGCGTCCTGGAAGTCCTGCGCCGCCGTGCAGTAGGCGTCATCGTCCTCCTCCCAGTTGCTCATGAAGAGCCCCTGGACCTCCCAGCCCGCCTCGCACAGCAGCAGCGCCGCCACCGCCGAGTCGACCCCGCCCGAGAGGCCGACGATGACGCGGCCGCCAGGCGGCGGGGCAGGGGGCAGGGGGGTCTCCATGGGATGCAAATTCTACCGCAGGGCCGTTGCGGAACCCCCGGCCACATGCAGACCGTACGCTCAGAGAACGGCGGTCGGGGTCACCGTGGCGGCGTTGTCGAGGCCGATGCCGGTCACTTCAGCCAGCGCCCGGAAGCTGCCGCGGCGGTAGTCCTCGATGCAGCGCATGACCAGCGGGCTGCGCAGCTGTCCCTGGCGCTGCAGCAGCTCCGGCTGTGAGAGCCAGTGCGTGCGCACGATGCCCCGGTCAAGCGGCTGGCTGGCGTCGTGGTGGGCCACGGGACCGACGAAGGCGAAGCGCAGCGTGGAACGCCCCGAGGCCGGATTGCGCCACAGGTACACGCCCAGGAGCGCCTCGGGCACGAAGCGCCAGGCCGTCTCTTCCTGTACTTCGCGCACGATCGCCGTCAGCAGTGACTCGCCACGCTCGACGTGCCCTGCCGGCTGGTTGAACACCAGGCGGCGGTTGATGCGCTCCTCGACGACAAGGAAGCGATCGGCGGCCTGGGTGACCGCCGCGACGGTGATATCGGGGCTGCGTGGCATGCGCGGCAGTATAGCCGCCGGCGCTCGGACCTTGAGGAGTTTGAATCAGCCGCGACGGGCGGCGCGCAGTCCATGGTCGACTGCGCTGGCGTTCCACACCTGATCGAACTCCTGAAGGTACAAACGCGCGGCGGTCTGGTTGTCGATGTCGGCGACGCCGTCCCAGGTGTCGGCGCGCATGCGGTAGACGATCGCGCGATCATCGGCGATGAGGTAGGCGGAGGCACGTTGCTGGGTCTGTGTGGCCCCGTAGCGGATGTCGATGCAGCTGGAGAGGCGCCGCCCCATGGCCACGAAGCGGTTGCTGTCGCGCATGACGCGCGTCGGCTCGGCGAGCAGCACCCGCACCTTGGCGAAGCTGCGGGTGAGCACGAAATGCTTGATGACCTCGAGGAACGCGCTCTGGTCGTACAGGTCAGGTTCCAGATCCGGGGTGTAGATCGAGATGAGGCGCTGGGCGGTGGCGGCGATCTCGTTGACGGCGGCGCGCACTTCAGCGAGGGAGGTCAGCACGGCAAGCGTCTCCCCTCCGTGGCGGTTCAGGCCGCGGCGGGCACCGGAGTTGAGTGATTCGGGCGCATAGCGGGCGTTCGCCAGCTGCGCCAGAGCACTGTTCAGATCGATTTCCCCGGTTATTGCCACGCGGCGGAGCCCCGTCATGCCTGCACAAAAGACAGGCTGCGGGGGATCTTAGTGACGGCACCTCAGGACTCAGTGCGCAGCCGATCACGGTTTGGCGGCGCTGTGGTGGGGCAGTAAGTCAAAAGCGCGGCGTAGTTCGCATTTTCGGCGGCCGGACCGGTTGCCGTTAAGACATAAGCTGCCGCGGAGGCCGAAGCTCGGGCGTATCCGCGGCTGCCAGGTAGCACTCCTATTTAGACGCTGCGCGCGAGCTGTGCGGCAAGACCGGTGTAGTCGGCGGGCTTGAGCGACTTCAGGCGCCCCTTGTCGGCATCCGTCAGTGGCAGGGTATCGATGAAGGAAGCGAGCATCGCCCCATCGATGGCCTGTCCGCGCGTGAACTCCTTCAGCCGCTCGTAGCCGTTGGGTACACCGGCGGCGCGCAGTATGGTCTGCACCGCCTCCCCCAGAACTTCCCAGGAGGCGGCGAAGTCGGCGGCCATGCGTTGCGGGTCGGCCTCGATCTTCGCGAGCCCGCGTCCGAGGGAGTGCCAGGCGATGAGGGTGTGACCGAGCGCGACGCCGAGGTTGCGCAGCACGGTGGAGTCGGTGAGGTCGCGCTGCCAGCGTGAAATGGGCAGCTTGTCAGCGAAGTGCCGCAGTAGCGCATTGGCGACGCCGCAGTTGCCCTCGGCGTTTTCGAAATCGATCGGATTGACCTTGTGCGGCATCGTCGAGGAGCCGACTTCGCCGGCCACCGCGCGCTGGCGCAGGTAGCCAAGCGAGATGTAGCCCCACACATCGCGCGCGAGGTCGGTAAGGATCACGTTGATGGCGGCGAGGGCATCGCAGTACTCGCCGATCCAGTCATGCGGCTCGATCTGCGTGGTCCAGGGGTTGTATTCCAGCCCCAGCGAGCGCACGAAGCTCGCCGCCACCGCCGGCCAGTCGAGCTGCGGCAGCGCGCTCACGTGGGCGTTGAAGTTGCCCACCGCGCCATTCCACTTGCCGAGGGCCGTGACGCCCGCCCAGCGCTGCCGCGCGCGGTGCAGGCGCGCCACGAAGTTCGCGCACTCCTTGCCGAGGGTCGTGGGGCTTGCCGGCTGGCCGTGCGTGCGCGCCGGCATCGCCGTCGCGGCGTAACGCTGCGCCAGCCCGTGCAGCTCGCCGATGCGGGCATCGAGGGTGACCAGCAGCGTCGTGCGGCCGTGCTGCAGCAGGCGCGCATAACTCAAGTTGTTGATGTCCTCGGACGTGCAGCCGAAGTGGACCAGTTCCAGTGTCGCGGGCGTTGCGCCCGCGACGGCCAGCTGCTCGCGCACGTAATACTCGACCGCCTTCACGTCGTGGTTGATGCGCGCCTCGATCGCCTTGACCGCCGCGGCAGCGCCGGTCGCCGGCTCGCGCGCCAGGTCCACGGCGCGCTCGCGCACCGCGGCGCTGAAGTGTGCGCCCGGCAGCTGCGGGGCGGCCGCTGCCAGATGCAGCAGCCACTGCGCCTCGATCCGTATGCGCTCGCGGATAAGGCCAGCCTCGGACAGCCAGGCCCGCAGGGGCGCGGTGGCGGCGCGGTAGCGGCCATCGACCGGGGAGAGCGCGTCGAGTGCGGGAAGTGTCGCGTCGGGGCCGGCGGACATGGGTTGGGGAGACCTCGAAGTGCTAGGATTTGCATCATAGCGCATACCTACGTTTGACCGGCCTTGGAGTGATGCATGACGAGTTCCTTTAGGACCGAGCGCGACAGCATGGGCGAGCTGAAAGTGCCCGCCGATGCCCTGTGGGGTGCCCAGACCCAGCGCGCCGTACAGAACTTTCCGATCAGCGGCCTCGCCCTGCCGCGCGCCTTCATCGCCGCACTCGCGCTGGTGAAGCAGGCCGCCGCGCGGGCCAACACCGCGCTGGGCCTGCTCAACGGCAAGGTCTCCGAGGCGATCGAGGCGGCGGCGGCCGAAGTGGCCGCCGGCAAGCACGACGACCATTTCCCGATCGACGTCTTCCAGACCGGTTCCGGCACCAGCACCAACATGAATGCCAACGAGGTGATCGCCGCGCTGGCCACCCGGCGGCTCGGCAAGGCGGTGCACCCGAACGACGATGTGAACATGGGGCAGTCGAGCAACGATGCGATCCCGACGGCCATCCACGTCAGCGCCGCCCTGAGCGTGCGCAGCGAGCTGGTGCCCTCCCTGGAGCACCTGCGCGACGTGCTGGCTGCCAAGGAGAAGCAGGTCGCCGGCATCGTCAAGACCGGGCGCACGCATCTGATGGACGCCATGCCGGTCACGCTGGCACAGGAGCTCTCCGGGTGGCGCACCCAGATCGAGAACGGGCTGGCACGCCTGGCCGCGGTCGAGCCGCGCCTGCTGGCGCTCGCGCAGGGCGGCACGGCGGTCGGCACCGGCATCAATGCGCATCCGGAGTTCGGCAGGCGCTTCAGCGCGGAGCTGGCGAGCCTCACCGGGGTGCCCTTCGTGCCCGCGCGCAACTACTTCGAGGCGCTCTCCGCGCAGGACACCGCGGTGGAGCTGTCCGGTCAGCTCAAGGTGATCGCCGTGAGCCTGATGAAGATCGCCAATGACCTGCGCTGGATGAACAGCGGCCCGCTCGCGGGCCTGGGTGAGATCGCACTGCCGGCACTGCAGCCCGGCAGCAGCATCATGCCCGGCAAGGTGAATCCGGTGATCCCGGAAGCCACTGCCATGGTGGCAGCCCAGGTCATCGGCAACGATTCCACCATCACCATCGCCGGGCAGTCCGGCAACTTCCAGCTCAACGTCATGCTGCCGGTGATCGCCCACAACCTGCTGCAGAGCATCCACCTCCTGGCGAGCGTCGCGCGCGCCCTGGCCGACAGCGCTATCGCCGGGTTCACGGTGAACGCTGCGCGCCTGGCCGAGGCGGTGGATCGCAACCCGATCCTCGTCACCGCGCTGAATCCTGTCATCGGCTACGAGAAGGGCGCGGCGATCGCCAAGAAGGCCTACGCTGAAGGGCGCGCGGTGCTGGAGGTGGCCGAGAGGATGACGGACCTGCCGCGCGCGGAGCTGCAAAAGCTCCTCGACCCGGCCGAGCTCACCACCGGGGGTATCAAGGGCGGCACCAGCGGCGGAGGTTGAGCGCTTGGCGGTCGAGGAAGGAACCACAGCCGCCGGCGCCAGCCCGGACCGCCCGCCACGCGACTGGGCGGCGATCATCCGTGCGCGCCTGGCGGGCACCCAGCCGCGCCACGCGATCGGGGAGTGGCGCGTCCCGGGTCTGTCGGCCGCCGAGAGCCAGCAGCACCGCGGCTACTTCCCGGTCAACGCCCGGCCGGCCGCGGTGCTCGTACCCCTGGTCGAACGCCCAGCACTCAGCGTGCTGCTCACGCAGCGCGCCACACAGCTGCGCAACCACGCCGGTCAGATCGCCTTCCCCGGCGGCCGCATCGAGCCAGGCGACGTCGGCCCGCGGGCCGCCGCGCTGCGCGAGGCGCACGAGGAAATCGGTCTCGAGCCGCAGTTCGTCGAGGTCGTCGGCTACCTGCCCGATCACGTGGTGATGACCGGCTTTCGCGTGACCCCCGTGGTGGCCTTCGTCAGGCCGGAGTTTGCACTCCAGCTCGACTCGCGCGAGGTCGAGGATGCCTTCGAGGTGCCGCTCGAGCACGTGTTCGACCCGGCCAACCACCGCCTGCGGTTGCGCCGCTCCGGCTTCACCGGCGAGGAGGTGCAGTTCAAGGACATCCCCTTCGGCGAGCGCAACATCTGGGGCGCGACCGCCGGCATGCTGCTCACGCTCTACCGCCTGTGCATCGAGGAGCCGCAGCGATGACGGACGCGGGGGAGGCGCTCCTGCGGCTGCTCGAACTCATGGCGCGGCTGCGCGACCCGAAGGAGGGCTGCCCGTGGGACCTGCAGCAGACCTTTGCGACCATCGCCCCTTACACGATCGAGGAGGCTTACGAGGTCGCCGATGCCATCGATGCCGGGGATCCCGAACACCTGCGCGACGAGCTCGGCGACCTGCTCTTTCAGGTGGTTTTTCACGCCCGCATGGCCGAGGAGCGCGGCTGGTTCGACTTTGCCGACGTCGCCCGCGCCATCCGCGACAAGCTTACGCGCCGGCATCCGCACATCTTCGCCGGTGCCAATCTTGCCGCCGAGGACCTGGTGCGCGTGTGGGAAGAGCAGAAGGCGCAGGAGCGCGCCCAGAGCAGGCACGGCGCGGGTGCGCCGAGCACGGTGCTTTCCGGGGTCCCCAAGGCACTGCCGGCGCTGCGGCGCGCGGCGAAGCTCGGCAAGCGCGCCGCGCGCGTCGGCTTTGACTGGAGCCAGGCGAGCGAGGTGCGCAGCAAGGTGCTCGAGGAGCTTGCCGAGCTCGATGCGGCATTGCGGCCTGGGCAGTCCGCGATCGATGTCGAGGCGGTGACCGAGGAGATCGGCGACCTGTTGTTCTCGGTTGCCAACTGGAGCCGCCACCTGGAGGTCGATCCGGAGGAGGCGCTGCGCGCTGCGAGCGGCAAGTTCGAACGGCGCTTCACGCGCATGGAACAGCTGGCCGCAGCGCGGCACCTGGAGCTGAAAGGCCTCTCGCCAGCGCAGTGGGATGCGCTGTGGCGCGAGGCGAAACTGAACGCCAGCTGAAGAAAGCGGGTTGGTGAGTTAAGGGTCGCAGGCCAACAGGCGAATGCGCTAGGCTTGTGCCTGTCATGGACCGCTGCCGAACCCTGCTCCTGTTCGCGTGTCTGCACGCTGGCCTCGGCGCTCCGTCTTACGCTGCGCCAGCCGCGACGGCTGCCCCGGCGCAGGTCTCCATGGACCAGGCCGTGAAGATGGCCGAGCAGCGCTACCACGCGCGCGTGGTAAAGGCCGAGGCGCAGCGCAACGGCGCGCAGACGGTGTACGTGCTGCGCCTGCTCAATGACTCCGGCCGTGTGTGGACCGTGCACGTGGACGCCGCCAGCGGCGCTATGCAGTAGCGGGGTCACAGCCACATGCGCGTACTGGTGATCGAGGACGAGCCCGCACTGCGCGAGACATTGAAGACGCGCCTCATCGAGTCCGGCTTCAATGTCGACACCGCCGCCGACGGTGAGGAGGGCCTGTTCCTCGCCCTCGAGAACCCCCTGGACGTGGCGATCGTGGACCTGGGCCTGCCGAAGGTCCCAGGTCTCGAGCTGATCCGGCGCGTGCGCGCGGCGAGCAAGAGTTATCCGATCCTGGTGCTCACCGCGCGCGACAGCTGGCAGGACAAGGTCGAGGGCCTGCAGGCCGGGGCGGATGACTACGTCGCCAAGCCCTTCCAGTTCGAGGAGGTGCTCGCGCGCGTGCAGGCGCTACTGCGCCGCGCCGGCGGCTGGGCGAGTGCGCAGCTGCGCTGCGGCCCGATCGTGCTGGATACCCGTGCGCAGACCGTGCAGCTGAACGGCGCGGCGGTGGAACTCACGACCTTCGAATACCGCATCCTCGAGCACCTCATGCTGCGCGCCGGGGACGTCATTTCCAAGGCGGAACTCACCGAGCGGCTCTACGACCAGGACTTCGAGCGCGACAGCAACGTCATCGAGGTACTGGTCGGGCGGCTGCGCCGCAAGCTCGATCCGGCCGAGACCCTGCAGCCGATCGAGACGCTGCGCGGGCGCGGCTACCGCTTCGCACTGGCGCGCGATGCGGGCGGCTGAGCGTCCGTAACGGGCGGGTAGTCCGTGCACTCCCTAAGCCGGCGATTGCTGCTTACCGTCTCCGTGCCGCTGGCGCTGTTCTTCGGTGTCATGATGGTGGTGCTGGACAGCGGCTTCCGCGCCCTCTCGGAACGCTCGCTCAACGAGCTGCTGGATGCGCAGATGGTTTCGCTCATCGCCGCCGCGGACCCCTTGCCCAACGGTACCTACGGGCCTGACACCCAGACCCTTGACCCGCGCATGGCCACGCCGCATTCGGGACTGTATGCGCAGATCCGCTCTGGCGGGCACCAGTGGCGCTCAGCCTCCACCGCCGGTGTGGCGGTGGATTTCGGGCCGCTGCTGCCGCGCGGCCAGCGCAGCCTCGAGTACTCGAGCTTTGGCCACGAGCGCGTGGCGATTGAGAGCCGCGCGATCCGCTTCGAGGACGACGCCAGGAATACCGAGACACTCACCTTCAGCGTGGCGGTGAGCTTGAGCCCCTACGAGGAGCAGCTGTGGCAGTTCCGCCGCCAGCTGCTCGGCTGGTTCGTCGGCCTCATGCTCGCCTTACTGCTGACGCTCGCGGCGCTGCTGAACTGGGTGCTGGCACCGGTGCGACGCATGGAGCGCGAGATCCACGAGGTGGAGGAAGGGCGCAGCGAGACACTCGGTGGCGGCTATCCACGCGAGCTGTCCGGGGTCGCCACCAACCTCAATGCACTCTTGCTCGGGGAGCGCAGGCGCGTGGGGCGTTACCGGGATACGCTCGGCAATCTTGCGCACAGCCTGAAGACCCCGCTCGCGGTGATGCGCTCCAGCCTGCCGGTGACACCGGCGACGGCCGCGCTCGGGCGCGAGATCGACCGCATGAACGGGATCATCGAGCACCAGTTAAAGCGCGCCGCGGCCTCCGGCGGGGCGCTGCTGGGCCAGGCACCGGTGGAACTCGCCACGCTCGCCGCGGATCTGCGCGCCACACTGCTGAAGGTGTATGCCGACAAGGACCTGTCGATCGAGCTGGCCGTCGCTCCGGCGGCGCAGTTCATCGGCGACCGCGGCGATCTCACCGAGCTACTGGGTAACCTCTTGGACAATGCCTGCAAGTGGTGCCGCGGCCGGGTGCGGTTCAGTGCCGCGCTGGACCCGGCGGCCGATCCGCGCCAGCGCCTTGCCCTGATCATCGAGGATGACGGGCCGGGCATCTCGGCCGCCGACCGCGCCCGCGTGCTCGAGCGCGGGGTGCGCGCCGATGAGAAGGTGCCGGGACACGGGTTGGGACTTGCCATGGTCCACGACACCGTGGACCTGTACGGCGGCGCGCTCGCGATCGACAGCTCGCCCCTGGGCGGGGCGCGCCTTACGGTGCGCCTGCCGGGGCGCTAGGGAGCCACGTTGAACTCGATGCCCTGGGCCAGCGGCATCGCGCGGCTCCAGTTCACCGTGTTGGTCTGGCGGCGCATGTAGGCCTTCCAGGCGTCCGAGCCCGATTCGCGGCCACCGCCGGTGTCCTTCTCCCCGCCGAAGGCCCCGCCGATCTCCGCCCCGGAGGTGCCGAGGTTGATGTTGGCGATGCCACAGTCACTGCCGCCGGCCGAGAGGAAGCTTTCCGCGTTCTGCAGCCGGTCGGTGAACAATGCCGAGGACAGCCCGTGCGCCGAGGCGTTCTGCTGGGCGATGGCCTCGGCCAGCGAATCCACCGGGATCACGTACAGGATCGGGGCAAAGGTCTCGGTCTGCACGATCGGCCACTCGTTGCGGGCCCGCACGATCGCCGGCTCGACGAAGTTGCCGCCCTGTTTGGCGGCCTTGCCGCCGGTGAGCACCTCACCGCCCGCGGCGCGGGCCTGCTCCAGCGCGCCGTTGTAGCGCGCCACCGCCGCACTGTCGATCAGCGGGCCCATGAGCGTGCCGCTCTCCAGCGGGTTGCCGATGCGCACCTGCTGGTAGGCGTGCACCAGGCGCTTCTCCAGTTCCGCGGCGATCGCCTTGTGCGCGAACACGCGCCGGGTGGTGGTGCAGCGCTGCCCGGCGGTGCCGACCGCGCCGAACACGATGGCCGGGACCGCGAGGTCAAGATTCGCGGTCTCATCGACGATGACCGCGTTGTTGCCGCCGAGCTCGAGCAGACTCTTGCCCAGGCGTGCGGCGACGCGCTCGCCGACCTTGCGGCCGACTTCCGTGGAGCCGGTGAAGGAGACCAGGGCGACGCGGCGGTCATCCACGAAGCGCGTGGCGAGCTCGGTGCCGAAGTCGATGAAGAGCTGGAACACCGCGGGAAGCCTGTTCTCCGCCATCACCTTGTTGCACAGGGTCTGCACTGCGAGCGCGGTGAGCGGGGTCTTTGGCGAGGGCTTCCAGACGCAGGCGTTGCCGCAGATCGCGCCCAGGAAAGCGTTCCACGACCACACGGCCACGGGGAAGTTGAAGGCGGAGATGATGCCGATGACCCCCAGCGGGTGCCACTGCTCGGCCATGCGGTGCTGCGGGCGCTCCGAGTGCATGGTCAGGCCGTAGAGCATGCGCGACTGGCCGACGGCGAAGTCGGCGATGTCGATCATCTCCTGCACCTCGCCCAGGCCTTCCGCCAGGATCTTGCCGTTCTCCAGCGAGACCAGGGTGCCCAGGTCGTTCTTGTGGGCGCGCAGCGCCTCGCCCAGGAGGCGCACCGCCTCGCCGCGCTTCGGCGCCGGCACCTCGCGCCAGGCAGCCGCGGCCTGCACCGCGGAGGCCATGACCGCCTCGTAGTCGGCCGAGGTCGCCGGGCGCACCTGCGCCAGCAGCGAGCCGTCCGCGGGGTTGCGGACATTCACCAGGGCGATGTCGGTGCTCCTGGACCAGCCCTGGGAGCCGGACCAGGCACCGGGGTTGGCCGCGGCGAGCCCGAGACGGTTTAAGACCGCATTGATGTCGACCTTGCTCACGAGTTGACCGCCTTCTTGCGACGCTGGTGGCCGGCCTTGCCGGCGGCGACGACCTGTCCGGACAGGTCCTTGGTGCCACCGGCGGCGTAGTAGCGCCCGAAGCGGTTGGCGAGGATGTCGGTCAGGCGGAACTGCTCCTGCGCGACGAAGCCCTGGTACTTGCCCTTCTGCTCCAGCACCAGGTCCACGACCGCCGTGATGCCGGCGGCGGTGGTCACCTGGATCGCCGACCACAGCCGTCCGGCAATGACCTGCGGGTAGATCTTGTTGACGTAGTTCTCCTCGCGCAGCTGGCCGTCCTGCGTTCCGGTCACCGCCGCGTAGACGATGACCACGTCCTGGAGCGTCTGCGGAACCGCGTTCTCGAGGATGTGCTTGAGGGTCTTGCGATCGTGGTTGAGCTTCAGGTCATTCATGAGCAGGCGCATCTGCTCGCAGTGCCCGGGGTAGCGGATGGTCTTGTAGTTCATCGACTCGGTATGTGCGCCGTGCGTTTCGGCCAGCGAGCCTAAGCCACCGGAGGTGTTGAAGGCCTCGTACAGCGTGCCGTCAATCTCGATCTCCTCCAGGCCCTCGAGCGGGGCCACCTCGGTGATGCGCCCCTCGCTGATCGCCTGACAGGGGTTGCCGTACTCATTGATGAGTCCCTCGGTGGACCAGGTCAGGGAATACTTGAGCACGTTGTTCGGATGCTGGGGCAGGGCGCCGACCCGCATCTTCACCGCGCGCACCTGGTCGAAGTGGGTGATGAGTTCGGCGGCGGCGATGCTGATGAAGCCCGGTGCCAGACCGCACTGGGGAACGAACGCCTCCTTGGCGCCGACAGCGATGGTGCGCACGGCGCGGGTGACCTCGACGTCCTCGGTGAGGTCGAAGTAATGCGCGCCGGCCTTGCGGGCCGCCTCTGCGACCGCGACGTTGCAGTAGTAAGGCAGCCCCGAGATCACAGCATCGACCGGGTGGCTGGCCAGGTGTTTGGCCAGGGCGGCCTTGTCGGTGGCATCCAGCGCGTGCGCTGCAAGGTTGCTGCCGCCGTGTTCACGCACCACCGACTCGGCGGCGGCGCCGTCGACGTCGGCCAGCTGGACGTTGTAACTGCCGGATTCGGCTAGCAATCCGGAGATCAGCGCGCCGATCTTGCCAGCGCCGAGAATGAGTACTTTGTGCATACGGTTCTCTCGAAAAGGGGCGCATTCTGCCTTCGAAGGGTCCGCGACGCCAGCGACGCCCGGACCCCTTCTAGATGGGGGTGCCCGGGGCCCGGGGAAAGGCCTGCCGCGTGCTAGGATTCTTCGCATGCGCTCACCTGAAACCGTCTCCTGGCACGCGGCCAGTTGGCAGGGCCGTCCGGCCCAGCAGCAACCCGTGTACGCCAATCCTGCCGCGCTGGAGCGCATCGTCGCCCAGATCTCGCGCCTGCCGCCGATCGTGGTGTCCTGGGAAATCGAGGCCCTGCGCGCCCGGCTGGCCGCCGCGCAGCGCGGCGAGGCCTTCGTGCTGCAGGGCGGTGACTGTGCGGAGACCTTCGCGGACTGCGAGTCCGACACCATCACCAAGAAGCTGAAGATCCTGCTGCAGATGAGCCTGGTGCTGCTGCACGGGCTGAAGAAGCCGATCGTGCGCATCGGGCGCATGGCCGGCCAGTACGCCAAGCCGCGCTCGACCGACACCGAGACGCGCGCCGGGGTGACGCTGCCGACCTACCGCGGGGACCTGGTGAACCGCCCGGAGTTCTCCGCCGCCGCGCGCGCGGCGGATCCTGAGCTGCTGCTGCGCGGCTACGAGCGCGCCGCGCTCACCTTGAACTTCGTGCGCGCGCTGGTGGAGGGCGGCTTCGCCGACCTGCACCACCCGGAGTACTGGGACTTAGGCTTCGTGCATCACGCGCAGCTGAAGGACGCCTACCAGCGCATCGTGCACTCGATCGGGGATGCCCTGGATTTCTTCGAGGGCATCAGCGGACGGCAGATCCACGAGGCCACGCTGGTGGATTTCTACGCCAGCCATGAGGGCCTGCACCTGCACTACGAGCAGGCGCAGACGCGCTTCATCCCGCGCCAGAACCGCTGGTACAACCTCTCGACTCACATGCCGTGGATCGGCATGCGCACCGCGGCCCTCGATGGGGCCCACGTGGAGTACTTCCGCGGCATCGCCAACCCCGTGGCCGTCAAGGTGGGATCTGCCATGGATGCCGCGTGGCTGCAGGGCCTGGTGGCGACGCTCAACCCGCAGAACCAGCCGGGGCGCCTGACCTTCATCCACCGCTTCGGCGCCAAGGACATCGGCGCCTCGCTCCCCAAGGCCATCGAGGCGGTGCGCCAGACCGGCCAGTCGGTGCTGTGGGTGTGCGACCCGATGCACGGCAATACCGAGACCACCACCGGCGGCATCAAGACGCGGCGCTTCGAGAACATCCTCAAGGAGCTGGAGCTGGCCTTCAAGATCCACGCGGACATGGGCTCGAGCTTGGGCGGGGTGCACATCGAGCTCACCGGCGACGATGTCACCGAGTGTACCGGCGGCGCCCGCGGGCTGACCGACCAGGACCTGCAGCGCGCCTACCGCTCCACCGTGGACCCGCGCTTGAACCATGAGCAGGCGCTCGAGCTGGCGATGCTGGTGGCCGACCAGAGCCAGACCCGCCGCGCCGACAAGCGGGCCGCGACGCAGCCCACCTAGGCACTACCGCCATGCAGTACGAGCACATCACCGTGCCCGCCGCAGGTGGCACGATCCGCATCAATGCGGACCGCACCCTGAGCGTGCCCGAGGAGCCGATCATCCCGTACATCGAGGGCGACGGCATCGGCATCGATGTCACCCCGGCGATGCAGCGGGTGGTGGATGCGGCGGTGGCCAAGGCCTACGGGCCTAGGCGCCGCATCCACTGGATGGAGGTGTACTCGGGCGAGAAGGCGACACGGCGCTACGGCCAGTTCTTCCCCGACGAGACGCTGCACGCGCTGCGCGAGTTCGTGGTCTCGATCAAGGGCCCCCTGGGCACGCCGGTCGGTGGCGGCATGCGCTCGCTGAACGTGGCGATGCGGCAGAACCTCGACCTGTATGCGTGCGTGCGCCCGATCCGCTACTTCCCCGGCGTCGCCAGTCCTATGCAGGACGCAAGCCTCACCGACATGGTGGTGTTTCGCGAGAACACGGAAGACATCTACGCCGGCATCGAGTGGCCGGCAGGCTCCGCGGAGGTCCAGCAGCTGATCGCCTACCTGCAGACTCAGCTGCACGTCACCGGCATCCGCTTCCCGGACAGCTCCGGCATCGGCATCAAGCCGGTCTCCAAGGAAGGCAGCCAGCGCCTGATCCGCAAGGCGATCCAGTATGCCGTTGAGCACGACCGCGTCTCGGTGACGCTGGTGCACAAGGGCAACATCATGAAGTTCACCGAAGGGGCCTTCCGTAACTGGGGCTACCAGCTGGCGCAGGATGAGTTCGGCGCCAAGCCGATCGGCGAGGGCCCGTGGCTGTCGTTCCGCAACCCGCTCACCGGCACGGACATCGTCATCAAGGACGTGATCGCGGACAACTTCCTGCAGCAGGTGCTGCTGCGGCCGGAGGAGTACGATGTCATCGCCACGCTGAACCTGAATGGCGACTACGTCTCGGACGCACTCGCCGCCCAGGTCGGCGGCATCGGCATCGCTCCCGGGGGCAACATCGGCGACGGGCTAGCCGTATTCGAGGCGACGCACGGCACCGCGCCGGGCTTTGCCGGCAAGGACCGCGTGAATCCCGGCTCGCTCATCCTGTCCGCGGAGATGATGCTGCGCTACCTCAAATGGGGCGAGGCGGCGGACCTGATCATC
Source organism: uncultured Pseudomonadota bacterium (assembly GCA_963741745.1). Lineage (GTDB taxonomy): Bacteria > Pseudomonadota > Gammaproteobacteria > Steroidobacterales > Steroidobacteraceae > 13-2-20CM-66-19. The sequence goes on from CAVUJF010000005.1 coordinate 142,854, forward strand.
AAGGGCATGACGCTCACGATCGCCCACAAGGAGCTCACCTACGACCTCGCCCGCCTGCGCGAGGCGATCAAGACTCCCAAGCGCGAGCTCGCGGCGCGCAGGAACGTCGAGGAAGACCTGCAGCGGCTGATCCCGGGGGCCACGCTGATGACCACCTCGGGCTTTGCCGGAGCGGTGATCCGGCACATGGATGACTAAAGCCGAGCACCCGGCGGCCTCCGCAGCCTATGACCCGGAATGCACGCGCTGCCCCCGGCTTGCGGCCTTCCTCAAGCAAACGCGTGCCCACTACCCGGACTACTGGGCCCGGCCGGTCCCCTCCTTCGGCGACCCGGACGCCAAGGTGGTGCTGGTGGGACTGGCCCCGGGCATGCACGGGGCCAACCGCACCGCGCGCCCCTTCACCGGCGATCATGCCGGCATCCTGCTCTACCAGACCCTGTACGACGCCGGGCTCGGCACGCAGCCGACCTCCAGCCGTGCCGACGATGCGCTGCGCCTCAGGAACGCCCGGATCGTGAACTCGGTGAAGTGCGTGCCCCCGCAGAACAAGCCGCTGCCGGCGGAGATCCGCACCTGCAATACCTTCCTCGCCCGCGAGATGCAGGAGCTGGCCGGGGCGCGGGTGTACCTCGCGCTGGGCCGTGTCGCGCATGAGGCGGTGCTGCTGGCGCGCGGGCTGACGAAGACGCCGTTTCCGTTTGCCCACGGCGCCGAACACCCGCTGGCAGGGGGCGTGCACCTGGTCGACTCCTACCACTGCAGCCGCTACAACACCCAGACCCGCCGGCTCACCGCCGCGATGTTCCGCAGCGTCATGGCGCGCGCCTGCGAGCTGGCGGGGCTGCCTGTTCCGCAGCGCCTGCGGATTGCCTAAAGTTGCGGGTGCATGGCCGCGCACTTCGACCACAAGCAGTACATCGCTGCGCTTCCCAAGCGCCCCGGCGTCTATCGCATGTTCGGCGCCGGGGGGAGCTGCTGTACGTCGGCAAGGCGCGCAGCCTCAAGGACCGCGTCGGGACGTACTTCCTGGCCAGCAACGCCCACCCGAAGGTGCAGGCGCTGGTGCAGCAGATCGAGGTCATCGAGGTCACGGTCACCAACTCCGAGACCGAGGCACTGCTGCTTGAGTACAACCTCATCAAGGCGCACAAACCGCGCTTCAACGTGGTGCTCAAGGATGACAAGAGCTTCCCCTACATCCAGCTGTGCGATGACCACCCGTTCCCGCGGCTGGCCTTCTACCGCGGTGCGCGCAGCACCGGCGGGCGCTACTTCGGGCCTTTCCCCAATGCCGGCGCCGTGCGCGACACGCTCAACCAGCTACAGAAGCTGTTCCGCATCCGTAACTGCCGCGACAGCTTCTTCGCCAACCGCAGCCGCCCGTGCCTGCAGCACCAGATCGGCCGCTGCTCGGCGCCCTGCGTGGGGCTGATCAGCCGCGAGGCCTACGCGCAGGACATCGCCGCGGCGGTGAAGGTACTCGAGGGACGCAGCGACGAGGTCAACAGCGAGCTGCACGTGCGCATGGAGCAGGCCGCCGAGCGCCTGGAGTTCGAGCGCGCGGCGCAGATCCGCGATCAGCTGGCCGCCCTGCAGCGCATCCAGCTGCAGCAGATCGTCACCGCCGAAGGCGAGCGCGACCTGGATGTCTTCGCCATCACCGGCGAGGGCGGGGATTTCGGGGTGAGCGTCATGCTGGTGCGCGGCGGCCGCAACCTCGGTACCACCAGTTACTTCCCGCGCGCCGCCCTGGCCGAGGCCGACGAGGCCTTGAGCTCCTTCGTCATGCAGTACTACGCCTCCGCCGAGCCGCCGCCGGAGGTGCTGCTCGGCAGCCGCCTGGAGGATGCCGCGGCGCTGGCGCAGGTCCTGAGCGGGCGCGCCGGCCACCCGGTGAGCGTGCGCCACCCGGTGCGCGGTCTGCAGCTGCGCTGGGTCGAACTCACCCGCGACAATGCGGTCCAGGCGCTGCGCATGCGTTTTGCGCAGCGCCAGGGGATGGACGAGATGCTCGCCGATCTTGCCCGCACGCTGGACCTCCCCGAGCCGCCCCAGCGCCTGGAGTGCTTTGACATCAGCCACACGGGCGGGGAGGGCACGGTCGCCTCCTGCGTGGTGTTCGGCACCGACGGTCCTTTGAAGAAGGAGTACCGGCGCTTCAACATTGCCGGCGTCACTCCCGGGGATGACTATGGCGCGCTGCGCCAGGCGCTCGAGCGGCGCTACAAGCACGTGCGCGAGGGTGAGGTGCCGGCGCCGGACGTGCTCCTGATCGACGGTGGACTCGGCCAGATCAGCCAGGTGCACGAGGTGCTGGCGGTACTGGGTTTCGCCGATCTCACCCTGGTGGGCGTGGCCAAGGGACCCGAGCGCCGCGCCGGCCAGGAACGCCTGTTCGTCTACGGCACCGCCGGTGCGGTGCAGCCGGCCTCCAACGGGCCGGCATCGCGGCTGATCCAGCGGATCCGCGACGAGGCCCACCGCTTTGCGATCACCGGCCACCGCCGCCGCCGCGCACGGCGCTACAACGAGTCGGTGCTGGAGTCGGTCCCGGGCCTGGGTCCGGCCAAGCGCCGGGCGCTGCTCAAGCACTTCGGTGGACTGCAGGGGGTTATGCGCGCCGGGATCGCGGACCTGACGCAGGTGTCGGGAATCGGCGCGACGCTCGCGCGAAGCCTCTATGATCACCTCCATCCCGGAGCATAGGCGCCCACCGATGGCCCTGAACGTCCCCAACACGCTCACCTGGACGCGTATCGCCGCGATCCCGCTGATCGTGCTGCTCTTCTACATGCCGTACCCCTGGGCGGATCCGGCCGCGGGGCTGCTGTTCGCCGCCGCCGGCATCACCGACTCGCTGGATGGCTACTTTGCGCGCCGGCTCAAGCAGATCTCGCGCCTGGGGGCGTTTCTCGACCCGGTCGCCGACAAGCTCATCGTGGCCGTGGCGCTGGTGCTTCTGGTGAGCAGGGATTCGCGGCCGCTGATCGTGCTGACCGCCGCGGTCATCATCGGCCGCGAGATCACCATCTCCGCGCTGCGCGAGTGGATGGCCGAGATGGGGCAGCGCCGCAAGGTCGCCGTGTCACTCCTGGGCAAGTACAAGACCACCCTGCAGATCATCGGCCTGTCACTGATGCTCTACCGGCAGGAGCTCTTCGGCCTGCCGACCTACACCCTCGGGGTCATCGCCACCGAGGTGGCAGCGGCCCTGACGCTGGTGTCCATGATTGCCTATCTGCGGGCCGCCTGGCCTGAGCTTAAGCGTTAATGTGTGGACGTAAGCGACTAAATTTATTAAACTATCTCCCACGAAGTTCAGGTGATTTCGAGACCAGCGGACATCTGTCCATGCCTTGACTTCCCAAGGGGTGCACATAGAATCTCGCGCTCCCTTGATTCCGGTTGCGGGAATAGCTCAGTTGGTAGAGCACGACCTTGCCAAGGTCGGGGTCGCGAGTTCGAGTCTCGTTTCCCGCTCCAAATTCAATAGGTTGCAGAGGTGGGTCGCGGCAGGTGTCACGCAAACGCCGCGAAATCGGGCTGTCCGGGTCCGGTTGATCCTCCAAAGCGCGCCCCTTCAGTGGCCGTTTCATCAGTCCACTAATCTCGTCGAAGAGCGCTTCAATTCCATCTGTCAGGCCGCGCAGGGACTCTGGGCGGCGGGATATAGCGCTTAGAAGTAGCGCTGCCTTCGGCCTTATGACCCATGAAGGTATCGGCCTCTGCATCAGGGACGCCGGCCTCAGCCAGCCAGGTCCTCACCGTGTGCCGAATCACATTAGTGCCGCCTTTCACCCCCGCAGTCTCGGCAAGCAAGTCGTAAAACTCGCGCGTCTTAAGTGATTTGCCGTAGTAGGTGATCACGTAAGACCCGTCCCGGGTCCAGCTTTCGAGTTCTCTGGCGACCGTGCTCGCAGGCGGGTGTTGATCGTCCAGTCGGACAGCCCACGGGTGCGTAGCGCGCTTACAAACTGCAATTGAAGTCTTCGATCCAGCTGTGAAACGCTCACGTCGTTTATTGCGCGAACTGGGCAATGCCGGAGTGAGCCGCCTTGATGTCACCCTGGTCGCCGTATACGGCGGGCGATATTTAGAGCGAGCCGTGCAAAGCCCAGCCGAGCATCAAAAGTCCGCTGGCCGCGATCCAGCTGCCGGCGACGCGCACCGCGACCCGCGCCCATGGCCGGCGCAGCGGGATCACGAGCGAGGCGAAGACCGCGACGACGACGAACGCCGTTGCGGCGAGTCCAACGAGCACATAGGCCCCATCATCGAACCGGTTGATCCCTGTGCCGTTCAGGTAACCGTGGAGCAGCCCGAACAGCGCAGCCAGCGCTGTCAGCAGGGCGATGGGCACCTGCGCGTCCAGCGCTACGAGGCCACCGAGCAGCAGCAGGGAAACCCCGCTCCACGCTTCTCCGTGAGCGGTAGCGGCGAACATCCCCGCCACGCCGCCGGCGAACCAGGCGAGCGGCACGACCCACAGCACCCACCGGGCGAAGGGTGCGCCGCGCTGTCCGCCCAGAAGGGCAAGCGCAATGAGTGGAATCAGGTCCGTGGGGCTGAGCAGCAGATGGAGGATGCCGTCATAGGCGGGCCCGAGCCCGCTGGTCGGCAGGTGAGCAGCAGCCGGCCACGGTACCCATGCCACTGCCGTCAGGGTCAGCGCTCTCCGCAACACCGTGCCGCGAGCACTCACGCGAGCGCCTTCCAAAGGAAGAACACGCCGGTTGCGGCGATGGCGGCACCGCCGGCGCGCAGCCCGTGTTCACCCCAGCGTCCGCCGCGATTGATCATACCGATGGCAATGCCGACTGCGTGCAGGCAGCCGGTAGCCATGACAAACCCCAGACTGTAGAGCAGACCGTTTTCACCCGGCGGCAGCTCGTGGCCGTGTGCATAGCCGTGGAAAATCGCGAAGAAGCTGACGAGCACGGCTGCGAACGCAAGCGGGGGCCGCCAGGCGGTCATGACGGCAGCGCCCAGCGCCAGCGCCGACAGCGCAATGCCGATCTCGGTGCCAGGCAGCGGCACGCCCAGGAGGCCCACCATCCCCCCGAGCGCCATGACCATGGGGAACGCCACCGGCAGTACCCAGATCGCGGGTGCCCCCAGCTGTGCTCCCCAAAGCCCCACCGCGATCATGGCGACCACGTGGTCGAGCCCCGAAATCGGGTGCTGGAAGCCGCTGAGGAAGCTCAGTTCCTCGCCCTTGTGCAGATGCGCCTGCGCCGGCGGTGCGAAGCACACTGCGAGGAGCAGCGGTATCAGGCGCGCAAGACGACCGTCGCGGGCAGTCCTCACTGCGCACCGCTTAAGAGAATGGCGACGCGCTGGATGGTCCAGAACGCCCCCAAGGATCCCACTGCCAACCCCGGCAGTACCTGCACCCAGCGCGGCCATTGGACCTGCAGGATGCGAAAGGCACGTTCGAGCAGCAGGATCAGGAGCACGAAGCCGAGCTGCCCAATCTCAACCCCGATATTAAAGCTCAGAAGCGCGAACGGCAGCTCGGCGCGCGGCAGCCCGGCACTGGTGAGGGCGCTGGCGAACCCGAAGCCGTGCAGCAGCCCGAACGCAAAGGCGACCACCCAGGGATGGCGGATCGTGAAGCTCGTCTGCCCGCGCCATACGTGCACGATTTCAGGACCGAGGAACAGGATACTGAGCGCGATCGCGGCGTTCAGCGGCACGACCGGCACGCTCGCATAGCCGAGGGTGGCGAGCGCGAGCGTGATGCTGTGGGCGAGGGTGAAGGCGCTGACGGTCTTCACCAGCATCCAGCGGTCCTTGACGATGAGCAGCAGTCCGAGCAGGAACAAGAGATGGTCCGCGCCGAGGGAAATGTGGCGGATGCCGTGCGCGATGTAGGAGGCCATGACGCCCCAGTGGCTCACCGGGGCTGCGATATCGACGTACGGACTGGAGGGATGCACGATCACGGACCACGCGCGGCCATCGAGCAGCTTCACGCGCACGAGCACGTCGGTGATGGTGGCCTGCAGGCCCGCAAACTCGATGCGCTGGCCTGCCAAACCCTGCGGGCCCGCAGTAATCCAGTGACGCTCAAGCAGCGAGTCACTCAGTTCCTGCACCTCCGGGTCCTTTAGGTTCTTGACCCCCGCGGGCAGCCGCAGCGCGATCGGCAGGCGCATGCCCGCGAGCACCGGGGTGCGCCACAGGAGCGCGTACTGCACAGGCGCGGTCTCGGTGATCTCCAGATAACACGGGCGCGCTTCGTGCGCATGAACGGCACTGCTGCACAGCGCTGCGAGCAGCAGCCATAGCGCGCACCCGGGTGCAAGACGCCCGCGCCGCGCCGTCACTGGGGCGAAGCCTCCGGCGGCATCTGCTCTTTGGGCGGTGGCTCGCCTGCAGGGGCACTCGCCGCGGCCTGCGCCGGTGCTGCGGGTAGCAGAACCGTGTACCGGGAGCGCATGCGCGCGTAGGCCTCCTGCCACGCCTGCTGCTTCTGCGCGGCAAGCCACGCGGTGTGCACGTCCGGCTCGACTTCCTCGAACCCCGGGACCCGTCCCGGGACGATCGAGTCGACGAACACCAGGTGCCAGCCGTAACCGGATTCGATCGGGCCGTTCCAGGACCCGGGCCTGAGGCGAACCACCCCGAGCGCGAAGGTCGGACCGAACTCCTTGGCGAGCTCGGTGGCGGTGCGGTCGGCGTAATAGTCTTCAAACATGAAGGTATCCGCCGAAGCTGCGGCGAGGGGTGAATTCTCTGGCTGGCCGGCGAGCTTCTGCAGCGCCGCCGCGGCGTCCTTCCGGGCGCTCTGACCGCGTTTGTCGAAGCCGAAGAACAGGTGCCGAAACGTGACGCGGCCCGGCAGCGCGAACTTCTCAGCGTTCTTGCCAAACCAGGCCTTCAGCTCCTGGGAAGAGGGCTCATGCGCGCCCGCTACATCCTCCGCCAGGAACTGCACCTTCTGCGCCATGCGACGCTTGACGATGGTGTCGTCCTTGTCGAGCCCCATAGCCAGTCCCTCGCGATAAAGGATTTCCTCCTGGATCTTGTTCTCCACCATGGTGTTGAACTCCTCAACCGAGGGCTGCCGGCGCCACTGGGACTGGAAAGACAGCTCCAGGGTGCGAAGGTCATCTAAGGTGAGCGCGATCTGGTGGGACGCCGGCGCGGCGCTTTGGCCACGGTGCAGGAGCGTGTAGCCGACGAACAGCGCAAGCCCGATCAGCAGGAACTGGACCAGGGAGTCCCCGAAAATACGCCGCAGCGCGGATAGTGCGCGCAGACGGGACGAGGCGCGCACGACGCTGCCCCCTGACTGATCCACGGTCGAGGAGTTGGAATCCAAAGCCTGTAGTTATCCGTAACCCATTGTGAACGCGCCTATCTTACTGGCGCAGTGCGCCGCAGGGGCGGTCGTGCAAGGTTGCCGGTCAGAGCACTTTCATGGCCTCGGTCTCCACTTTCTCGGTGAGCTCGCTGCCTGCCTTTTCCAGGATCCGGTGGCGCAAATGTTCGCGCATCTGCTGGAACTTGTGCTGCTGTTCCGGGTTCAGGAGAGGCGTGATCTTGGCGTCCATCGTGGCGCCAACCTCACGCAACTGCCGTACCTTGTCTGCGCCGCTGAGTGAGGCGTCGTTCTTAAGCGCCTGCAGCTTCGACACTTCTTCCTTGAGGATGGGCACGATCTGCTGCTTCTGCTGCTCCGTAAGGGCCAGTTGGTCCGCGAAGTCGTCGGTGAGTTCCGCCGCGGGCTGCACCACGTACTGCGGGGTGGGAATGATCTGGTAGTTGGCGTACCCAAACTCGTTGCTGCGTGCGCCGTAGTACTTGTCGCCGAGCTTGTAGATCCCGATGGAGTTTGGTTCCTGCGAGAACCACGTAATGAGTTTGCCGCCATCGATCTTGTAGCTGCTGGTCGTGCCCTGGTAGCCGTCACGGATGAGGTTGCCCGTGTTGCTCGGCATGGTGGCATTGCGGCCCACGTGAAAGATCAGCGTCTGGCCTTCAGTGGTGAAGTTCTGGCTGAACGCCTCTCCGGTGACATTGTTGCGCACCCAGAAAGCCTTGCCCACGATGAGCGCCTTCAGTTGCGCATCGGCCAGCGCGGTCGCGCCCTTCTTCTGCAGGTCCGCAACTGTCATGCCCGCGGGCGCACCCTTGCGTGCCTCGGCGCTCGGGGTGTACCAGATCGGCGAGGTCCAGGCGCGCTCCTGGCCCGTGAGCGGCACCACGTCCGGGGGCGGTACCCCGGCCTTGACGGATTGGATGAGCGTCCAGCGCGGCGTCGGGATCTCCAGTACACGGAGGTAGTAGAACGCATGCAGGCTCGCGTCGAACTCCGGATCCGCCCACACCGTCTTCAGCTCCGTCGATCCAACACTGTTGGTGTACGTTGCTTTCTCGAGGTCCACCGTGCTTTGGATCGCAGGAACCCGTCCGGTCAGCGGGTCAGGCTTGCGGTCGCCTGCCCAGACCACATCGTAGATTTTCTCGAAACTCTGGCCGTTCTGCGACCAGCCCTTGATGATCTGGATGCGATCGAGGTTGCCTGAGGTCGGGTCTTTGGCCGCCCAGACGACGAACGTCGGAGCCGCACCGGTGGTCGCCGGCATAGCAGGCAGATCCGCGCCCATGGGCACGCCGTTGGCATAGGATTGGTGCACCCAATCCCTGGCGTTCAGCACGTCCTTGTTGTAGCCCCAGCCGCCGAACAGGCGCACCTTGATGTGCGGTCCGCTGACCCCGAACGTTTCCTTGCGATACATCGCGTCCCAGATCGAGGCGCGGGTGTTCTCCTCGGCCCAAACGCCGGTCAGCCCACCGTTGTTCTCGAGGCGCGAATCAATGGTGTTACCGAGCATCACCCCGACCAGGCGCCTTTGCACCGTGCCGTCGACCTCGGCGTGTCCGCCAAAGAAATTGTCCTGCCGGTAGGGGCTGGCGCTGTTGTGGGAGTCGGATCCTGCGGCCATGCCCAGCTTGTATGGGTTGTAACCACGCACATCCTGCATGGTGATGCCGTCCTTGAGTGCCTGTCGGGCGAAACTACCGGTGATGTGGTCGACCCGACCGTTGTCGGGCGGCAGGCCCAGCAGGCCGACGAAAAGCTCGTAGTTTGCGAACTCGTCGGTCGGCGATAGCAGCGGATGCGTCTCCGACTGACCCTTGATCTGAGTGATCTCGACCAGCCGCTCGTTGCGGTCGCGCGAGGCAGCCCAGGTTGCATCGATGGGCCGACCGAAGCTGTCCACGTCTGTGGGATACATCCAGCCGTCGCTCAGGTTGGCATTGTGAGAGATCGCCAGCAGCTCATTGCCCGCCTTTCGTTGCGTGTCCATCCAGTTCCATAGGTCCTCCGGGTGCCAGGAATCGAGCATGCTGTAAGGCAGTTCAGGGACCTTGGCGCAATCGCGGAAGAAGATATTCCGGTGCAGGTTTCGATTGTTGTACTGGGAGGTGTACTCAAACGAGCAGAAGGCGGTGAACTTGCCGGGATGGTTGTTCTCGTCGGCGATCCGGACGTTTTCCTTCCAGATGGTGCCGGCCACCGCCGGGCTCATGAAAGCCTTGATCGGCGGCTTGCTGGTGAGCGAGAGCAGGTACAGGAATACCTTGTTTACCTCCTCCTTGTTGTTGGGATCCTTGAGAATCAGTGCCTGCGCTTCTGGCAGTTTGCTGATCGCCGATCCGGGCGTATTGGCTTCCTTGGTGACGCCCACGTACTCCGCGTGATCCGTGACCCCCATGAAATCCAGGGGCGTATCGATTTTGATGTCGTAGCCCATCGGGTGCTTGATAGTCCCGCCCTGCGCGTACTTGAGCGCCTCCGCGGGCCCGTTTAGGCGGTTGCCGATGACCCAGGCATCCACCGACCAGCTGGTGTGGATATGTTCCTCGCCGAAGTAGGCATTGCGGTCGGGGTTTGGCTGGTTACGTACTTCGGCGGGCACCGTCGCGGTTGGCTCCTGTGCCTGTTGCGGAGCTGGCGCCTTTTGTTGCCCACACGAGGCAAGGGCGAACGATGCAACCAGTGTCAGTCTAAGCCTGGAATGCAAAAGTTCTCTTGTCATGATGATCCCCCTATTTGCGCCGAGCGCTCATTTCTTAACGTGCGGGCCAAAAGTATCGCCAGGATCACGTGCAGAGCGACTGCGGGCCACAATATGGTACCGCTCAAGCTGCTGGTTAGGCCAACATAGCCAAGGTACGCAGCGACGGCCACGCTGTACGTCAACATGCCAACCAGCGGCGGCCCGGGCCAGCAGGCGACCCCCAGGCCGATTAAGGCAATGCCGGCGATACGGCTCATGAGAATGCCTGCCCCGACGATTTCTGCCGCGAACAACTGCCGGACCACGATTGCCGGATCGGCGAGCAAGACGACGCCCGTGCCTGCTTCGGCTAATCCCGTCAGCGTGAGTATCTTTTTCATCGGATCTCCCTGAGTTCTCACGGATCCATGCCGGGGCTGTACTTCCGTGCCTCGCGTGACGTCCCAACGCTGCGTTCCGGAGGCTTTCAATCGCTCAACCTTTCTGCGGGGGTGGCACGCCTTTCGGAGCGCTATGGCCACCATGGACAATTTCCTTGACGTTGAAGTCGTTGATTCGTCGCGCCAGATTTGCGCAACGCCGCCCGGGTTTCATCGGGACTTCTACCTACGTGCGGGATGGGGCGAATAGGCCGAGACGACGTTTGGATGTTTGCCAACTTCGACGGCGGGATACTCGACGGAATAGAAGTTGGCACGCAGTTGGCACGCACCGGCGCGTAACCTGTTGATTCCAGTGGCACGATGTGGCACGTATTGGTGCCATATATCATTGATTTACAGTAAGCGTCTGCTGAAGGCCGTCTGGCGTGGGTGTCGGGCGCAGTAAATGATGTGGGGCGAGGTGGACACGTAGCGTTAAGTGTCCACGTGGAGCCCAGATGGACAGCTGCGCAGAAGCGGTCGCTACGGATGCATTGGGCCGGCGCACAGGGCCGCGGCAAAGACACTCCGTCGAGCAGAAGCGGCGGATTGTCGAGGAGACGCACGTGCGCGGTGCCTCGGTGGCGACGGTGGCACGTCGGCACCAGGTGAACGCCAACCAGGTGTTCACCTGGCGGCAGCTGTATCGGCAAGGATTGCTCGAGGAGAAGGCTGCGGCAGAGTCGGCACAGATGCTGCCGGTAAAGGTGACGACGCCGACCGTGTTGCCCACCGAGCATTCTCGGGGGCGGCCAGCGCCAAGTACGCAGCGGCGCTGTCCCAGCGGATGCATTGAGATCGAGTTGCCGAGCGGGGCCTGCATCCGCGTCCATGGGCCGGTGGATCGACAAGCCCTCAAGCACGTCGTGGCGCTGCTGGTGCGCGGATGATTGCGCTGCCAGCGGGCGTGCAAGTGTGGCTGGCCGCCGGCAGCACCGACATGCGCAAGGGGTTCGATGGTCTGGCGGCACTCGTGCAGATGCAGCTTTCCGAGGATCCCTTCTCCGGGCAACTCTTTGTGTTTCGCGGCCGCGGCGGGGATCGGGTAAAGATTCTGTGGTGGAGCGGGGATGGGTTGTGTCTCTTCGCGAAGCGTCTGGAGCGCGGTCGCTTCGTGTGGCCGCAGGCGACACACGGCACGGTGGCGTTGAGTGCGGCACAGCTATCGATGTTGCTCGAGGGGATCGATTGGCGACGACCAGTGCGCACCACGGAGCCGCGAGTCGCTGTATAAAAAGCCTATATTGGTAGGTCTTTTCCCTCGCTCCGGCCTGCGGCACTTGTTATAATGATACATGCCGCGCGCAGGCACGCTGCCGAACGACATCGAGACGCTCAAGCGACTGCTACTTGAGCGCACCGCGGCCCTCGAACTAGCCCAAGCCCTCCTGCTGTCCCGTCAACACGAGATCGAGCAGTTGAAGCTGCAGATCGCGCGGCTGCGGCGGATGCATTTTGGCCGCTCCTCGGAAGCACTCGACGAGCAGATCCGGCAACTGGAGTTCAAGCTCGAAGAGCTTGAGAGTGAGGAAGCCGGTCTGCCCGTGCCGGCCCCGACTGCCACTGAGCGCCGCAAGAGCGTACGCCGGCCTTTGCCGGAGCGCTTGCCGCGCGAGCGCGTGGTGCATGAGCCGGCGGCCACCTGTACGTGTCCTGAGTGCGGCGGGGTGCTGCGTGCGCTCGGTGAGGATGTCGCCGAGATGCTCGAGTACGTGCCGCAGCACTGGAAGGTGATCCGCCATGTGCGGCCCAAGTACCGCTGCGCCGGCTGTGAGCAGATCCTCCAGGCGCAAGCCCCCTCACGCCCCATCGCGCGCGGGGTGGCGGGCCCCGGGCTCCTGGCACACATGCTGGTGTCCAAGTACTGCGATCATCTGCCGCTTTATCGGCAGAGCCAGATCTATGCCCGCGACGGCATTGAGCTGGATCGCTCAACCCTTGCCGAGTGGGTCGGGGCGGCCAGTGCCTTGATGCAGCCCCTGGTGGAGGCGTTGGGCGCCTACGTACTCGCGGCCGAGAAGCTCCATGCCGACGATACCCCGGTGCCAGTGCTGGCACCGGGCACGGGCAAGACCAAGCAAGGCCGGCTGTGGGACTACGTGCGGGATGATCGACCCGCAGGCAGCACCGATCCGCCGGCCGTTTGGCTGCGTTACTCCCCGGATCGCAAGGGTAAGCATCCGTGTGAGCACCTGCACAGCTTCGGCGGCATCTTGCAAGCGGACGGCTATGCCGGCTTCAACGGCCTCTACGATCGAGCCAAGCTCCCGCCCACCGAGGCGGCCTGCTGGGCGCACGCACGCCGCAAGTTCTACGACGTCTTTGAAGCCACGCAGTCACCGCTGGCCCAGCAGGCTCTGCAACGCATCGGTGCGCTCTACGGCATCGAGGAGCAGATCCGCGGTCAACCGCCCGAGGAACGACGGCGCGTACGCGAAGAGCACAGCGCGCCGTTGCTGGCCGATCTCAAGCGCTGGCTCTTAGGGAGTGTGCAGCAGTTATCGAAGAAGTCCGAGCTCGCCGGCGCCATCCATTACGCGCTCGCCCGTTGGGAAGCCCTATGCCGCTTCTGCCACGACGGCCGGATCGAGATCGACAATAACGCCGCTGAGCGCGAGTTGCGCGCCGTCGCCTTGGGACGTAAAAACTATCTCTTCGCCGGAGCCGACTGCGGCGGCGAGCGCGCCGCGGCGATCTACAGCCTCATCGGCACGGCCAAGCTCAACGGCCTGGATCCCGAAGCCTACTTGCGGCTCGTTCTCGGTCGCATCGCCGAGCATCCGATCAACCGCATCGAGGATCTCCTGCCCTGGAACGTCGCTCAAGAACTCGCCGCTCAACGCGCACTCGCCGCGTAAAGTTCATACCGGCTAAGTCAAGACGGCACTGAGCAGACGCTTACGATTTACAAAGGTTCTTCCGGTCTTGCCAAGGTCGGGGTCGCGAGTTCGAGTCTCGTTTCCCGCTCCAAATTTCAATGACTTACGGCGACTGCTCCGCTAGAGCTGTCACGCGGTAGGTCGGGGTCGTGAGCCTAGGTCGGGCTTTGTGCCAAGCCCGCCGACCAGATTGGATCGAGTGCTTGATCGAGGGGCCGGCCGGAACTCAGAAGTGCGCCTCGACCTCAAGTCTTGGGAAACAATACCCGGCCCGGTTGCTCGTTGAGCTTCTGCAGCATCGCCTTGATGAGGGCCGTCTGAACGTGCCCGGCGCGCTTTGGCGACACGAGATAACGCACGATCGCCTCGATGTGACCATTGTCACTGGCGCGAAAGAATACACGCGGCTCCTCCGTGACTTCGATCTCATCCACCGGGGTCTTTGCGATCAGCGCGCGATAAGTCGCGACATGTTCGCGCATCTCCTCGCCAATCTCGGAGCGCGCCACGTCGCGCATGGTCTTCGCGACGAACTCCAGGTCGCTCTGATATGCCACGTAGAACTTTATTTCGTTCCAGAGATAGGGGAACAGCGGCCAAGAATAGTTGTAAACAGGGGTGCTCAACACCAGGGAATTAGGGAACTTTATGATCCGGCCGCTAGGATGGTCGGTGGACAGGTATTGGCCACCGAACTCCCACAGCGTGGTGTCGAGAAACCCAACGTTGATGACATCGCCCCCGGCACCGCCTATCTTGATCCGGTCGCCGACGCGATAGGGGGTGCGAATCAGGATATAGAACCACGAGAAGAGGTTTGTCATTGGTGCTTGCAAAGCCAGCCCGAGCACCAGAGAAATGACTCCCAAGGAGACAAAGGTAGCGGTCCAGTTGCTGAACAGCGTCGATATCGTGACCACACCGACCGCTAGCCAGATGAGGAAGCGCACAACTTGCGCCAGGTTGTAGCGTGTCACATCGTCGGAGAGTTTCGCGATGAGAGTGAGGCGGATCAGTTTCTCGCTGGCCAGCAGCGCGAGTGCGAGCGCTATGCACAGGAGTACGCGTGCGCCGTAGGCTTCAACGGGTGTTCCGCCTTTGAGGAATTGAAGTCTGGACAAGACGTAGGCGCCACCAAGCGTAAGGATGACTGCTCCGTAGATTAGTAATGAAAGCCAGGAGCCGTGTAGCCGGGACCGCGCGGGCACCATTTGTCGCAGCGTACGTTGAATGTCCGGACGCGCCTCGACGCTCGCCGGATCGTAAGAGACATCCTCGTTCTTCAAGGCAGACGCTCCGACTCTCGCTCTGTGTTCCGGTCGACGCTGGCTCTGTGGCGAGCCTGTGCACCGAAGCGCGTCCGGCTCGATCTCCGGAAAGCAAGCCTAAGAAGGCCGATTGTCGGCATATCGCACTTGCTACGGTGCTGTCCTGTCACGATGGCGGAATTATGCTGGAGCTTAGCGCGTCGTCAACGCGCTTGATCTGAGCGAGAATCTGTAGGGCTCGCGTGTGTGACACCAGGGGGTATTCTTCACGCGATTCTCAGAGGGGCGGGCAAAAGGCCTTTGATCGTGTCCAGTGCCAGCGCGAATAGGAGCGATGCCACGAATAGCTCTCCAACAATAAGCCATGGTATGGCGTGCATCAGGATCCCGTGGCCCGCCAGCAGAGCAATGATTGAAATATCGGCCACTGAGGAAAGGAGTATCCAGGCACTGGGACGCGAACTCCAGAGGTGCCGTCGGTCACGAACGACATAGAATGCCGCCTGGGTGCTAAACACCAAGATAACGGCGGCGAAGGTCCTTAACCCGTGACTCACCGTCAGCCCGAAGTGGAGCACGGCCAGGGCTAACATCCCGGTGCAGAACAGCGCGTTGCATGTTCCCAGGACAACTGCGTTGGCAGTAATGCGACCGATGTGCCACGCATTGGGTTGTGATGAGGGGCGCACATGGTCAGTCGTTGCTGACATTGCGAGGAAATCGCCGCTAATCAGTAGTATGACCATGAGCATCGGAGTGAGAATGGCATGGCCCGTGAAAATCAGCCCGATCGTAAGGAACAGCATCTGATTGATCTTCGCGGTAAGTGACCTCAGGGTATACGTCAGGATGCGTTGGTATGCCGCCCGTCCACAACGGACGGCGTCCATGATTCCCCCAAGTCCCGGTTGGGTGAGAACTATTCCGGCGGCGGACTTGGCCACGTCAGTCGCGGTGGATACCGCAATTCCCATCTGAGCTTGCCTGAGGGCCGGCGCGTCGTTGACGCCATCGCCGCACATCCCCACGGTGTGTCCCGTGTTCTGCAGAGCTTTGACGATATGCAATTTGTCCTCTGGGAAAACACCGGCGAATACAGCGAAACTTTGCGGTTCCAGCCGATCCGCAATCGGGGCCGCCGGGGCGATGGGTCCTTCGAGTCCTACTGCCTGCGCCACCACGCTCGCCGTCGCGGCAGCATCACCGGTGATCATGACGGTGCGGACGCCAATCGATTTCAGTTCCGCAATGAACTCGCGTGCGTCCGCGCGAGGTGGGTCGCTGAGTGCGATGAGACCCGACATGACAAGCTGACCCGAAGTCCCCGCCGCAACTGCTAGTACGCGATAGCCACGAGCCGCGTAGCTAGCCGCAGCAGTCTGCGCCGCGGCTGGTGCGTCGGCCAACTCGCAAATGCGACCGAAGGCGCCTTTTACGATCCTCCAAGTGCGGGCTGCGCTATCGACGGCCTGCGCTTCCGACATCTTGTGGGCAGGGTCAAACGGCAGGAAACGCAGCCTTTGCAGAGGCTCTGCCGGCCGTTCGCGAGCCGCCGCAGTTCGTATCGCGGCGTCGACCGGATCAACGCCGCTATCGGCGCTCGCCAGTAGCGCCAGTTGCAATACTCGTCTCTCATCGAGGTCCGCGAGCGGGTAAATGGCGGTTACCGCCAATTCATTCTGCGTCAAAGTGCCGGTCTTGTCCGAGCAGAGCACGTCCATCGTCGCTGCCTCATCGATGGCCGACAGCCTTGTGGGCAGGACCCCCCGCCGCGCCAAGGTACGCGCGGCGATCGCCGAGGCAACGGTAAAGCTGGCTGGTAGCGCCACGGGTATTGCGGCCAACACAGCGGTCAAAATGAGCGAGACGGTCTCCTTTCCAGGTATTCCGGCTGACATGGCGTACATTACCTGCACGATTACCATGGTCGCGCTGAAGATCGCCAGATTGCGCACAACGCGCAGCACAGCCTGCTGCTGCGAGCTTGGGCCCTGAGCAGCTTGAACCAGTTGTGCTGTCGTTCCAAACTTAGTGCGTGATCCGGTGGCGATCACCTCTGCGCAGGCCTCGCCTCGGCGCGTAAGCGCGCCCGCGTACGTTTGGCTGCCTGCTCGCCTCTCAACCGGCAGTGATTCGCCCGTCAACATAGACTCGTCGAGCAGGACTTCGCCCTCTACCAGCTGCACGTCCGCAGGGACGATGCTGCCGAGCGTGAGCTTTATGATGTCACCTGGCACCAGCTCTGTTGCCGCCAGCGTCGCCCACTCGCCATCGCGGCGCACCACGGCCAGCAGCGCGAGCCGTGACTTCAGAGCGTCCAGCGTGGCCTGCGCGCGGCCCTCCTGCACCAGACCGAGGATGGCATTAACAACCAGAAGTGCAGCAATGACCGCCGCCTCGAGGTACTCGCGGAGCATGAACTGAAGCAAGATGGCGGCCTCGAGCATCCAGGGGATGGGTGCCCAAAGTTTGGCAGCTGCACGGCCCCAAGGGGACGCTCGGGCTTCTGGCATCGCATTGAGGCCATATTGCTGTTGGCGTGCGCGCACCTCATCGCCTGTGAGCCCGGGACTGTCGCCGTTTCCGGATGGCACTAACCTTTGGGCAGTCCCAGAGGCGGGCTCATTCTTGTTCAAGTTACGCATCCATCCAACGTGTCCATTTCTGCATTCTTGCACCAGTGGGTCACGTTGGGGGCCGCGTGGATTCCCTAAACTCTGGGCCAGACCCCTATCCTGCGACTCATCAGGGCGCAAAGCCGATCTGATTTACGAAGGCCGGTGAGTCCGTAATCAGCCGGTCGTGGACGCGCCTTACGGATGCTGCAGGAGTGTCACGCATTTGGGACGCAGGCACTCGCAAAGGGGTCAGTCACTCAGGGCGCCGCCGCCGGGTCTGTCACGGCCGCATCGGGAAACACGCCGAGTTGATAGTTGAGATCCGACGCGCGCATCAGCACTTCATAGCGCGCTGCCGTCTCGTCGATCTGCGCGGACGTCAACGCTAACTGGGCCTGGCTCAGCTCGACGATAGAGCTGCTGCCCGCCTTGTAGCGCGCATCGGCGAGTTCGTAAGCCGTGCTGGCGTAGCGACGCAGCTGGCCGGTGGTGCGCAGGCGCTCACGCGCGTTGTTGAGGTTAAGCCAAGAAATACGCACGTCGCGACTCACGTTGTCCTCGGCAGTGCGCAAGGACTCCGCAGCCGCCTTGGCGCGCAGCTCCGCCTCTCGTTGCCGCGCCTGGTATAGCCCGCCTGCGAAGAGCGGGACGCTGACGACAACCCCGCCGGCGCTGTAGTTGTCCGGCAAACGCACATCGTGCGAGGGGGCGGTGCCGGCGTCAATAACGGCGGAAATGGTTGGGAACCGGGCATCGCGCAAGGAAAGGGCCAGGCGCAGGGCCGCATCCCGTTCGTCGCGCAGACCAGCAAGTTCAGGCCGGGCATTCAGTGCCTGCTCGATGAGCGGCGAGACCTCTGCGGCTGCTGGGACCGGAACCACAGTTTCATCAGCGAGTGTGAAGCGGTGCTGTTCCCGATAGCCGAGTACCGTCGAAAGTGCCGCGAGAGCCGATTCCGCGTCGCTGTGCGCGCGGAGCACCAGCAGCCGCGCGTCTTCCAGCGCCACCTGGGCAAAGCTGACATCAAGATCGGACTTGAGCTTGTTTTGAGCAAGGAGAGTGACTCGATCGACGAGCAGTTGGCGCGTCTCCAGAGTCTGGCGCGCGACATTTTCCACCGCCCGTGCCTGCAGGGCACTGAAGAAGTCGCGATCTACCTCAAGCAGCACCTGCTCGCGTGTCGCAAGCGACGATTGGTCCGCCGCGTTGGCCGAGAGCTTGGCGCTCGCCGCAAGGTTCGAGGTATGGCCAAAATCGGTGATGAGCTGGCTCATCCCCGCCCCGACGGCCGTGCGACTCATCACCGACGGGTTGTTGATGCCACCGGCCAGAAGCCGCGTGTCGTCCGCGCCGGCGTGCACCGCGGAGCCGAACGCGCTTACCTGCGGCAGCAGCCCCGAACGAGCCTGCACGAATACCTGGTGCTCCGCCTCGGCCCTGTAGCCAGCGGCTGCGATGCCTGGATGGTTACGTAGGGCGATTCCCCGGGCCTGCGCCAGTGTCAGGGATTCGGCCGCGGCGGGGGCCGTGGGCGCACTGGCGGACGGGTCAGCCGTTGGCGATAACGACAAGGCTTGTGCCGCAGCCAGGGAGCTGCCCACCGTGCACATGCACGCCGTCACCACAGCCAATGACCGTCTCATGCCGCGTGCCGTTCTTCGCCGCGATGCACGAGGTAGTAGGCGGCTGGCACAATGAACACCGTCAGCACGACCGAGACCGCAAGGCCGCCGATGATGGCGCGTGCCAGGGGTGCGTACGCTTCCGCGCCCGTACCGAGCTTGAGCGCCAGGGGAATGAGGCCGATGAGAGTAGCGAGTGAGGTCATCAGCACTGGCCGCAGACGCACCCGGCAGGCGAGCGACACGGCCTCGCGCAGCGCGTGCCCCTGCTCGCGAAGACGATTCGTGAACTCCACGATCAGGATGCTGTTGGAGACGACGATCCCCACCATCATCACCACTCCCATTAGTGACATGACATTCAGCGTCGTGCCGGTAAGAAACAGCGTAAGCAGTACCCCTGTAAGACCGGTGGGGACCGCGAGCAAGATCAACAGTGGATCGAGAAATGATTTGAACTGAGCGACCAGAACGAGGTACACCAGGAGCGTGGCAAGGACCAGGCCAAAGCCGAATGCGGTGAATGAGGTTTGCATTGCCTGCACCGACCCGCGAACCTTCACGCGCACTCCTTCGGGCATGTTGATCCCATGGATGATGCGCTCAACGCTGTGCAATACGCCGCTGAGGTCTTCGCCCGCGGGTGATACGTAGACGTCCATCTCGCGCCGCAGCTGATAGTGATCGACCTCGGTGGGGGATTCGATATGGCGGATGCTACTGACGGTATCCAGCTGTGTGGCCTGTCCGGCATTGGGGCCGCGGACCGGGACTGCGCGCAGATCCGCCATGTTGTGAATATAGTTTTCGGGGTACTGCACGGTCAGGAGGTAGTCGTTGCCGCTTTTGGGATCGACCCAGTAGCTGGGGGCGATCATGGCGTTGGAGGTCAGCGCCGTGATCACGTTGCCCACCACTTCCTTTTCATTGAGGCCGAGCTCACTGGCGCGCTCCCGATCGATATTGAGCTGCAGGGCGGGGTAGTCGATGTCTTGCGGCAGCAAGACATCGCTCACGCCCGGCAGCGCATGCGCCTCGCGTGAAATCCGTGTCGCGACCTGATGTGTGTCATGCATATTGGTGCCGCTCACCTGCACGTCAATCGGCGCGGGCAGACCGAGATTAAGCACCGCGTCGACCAGTCCGCCGGTCTGGAAGTAGGCGCTCACCAGGGGTAGCTCTCGGCCCACTCGCTGACGCACCTGATCCATGTACGCAAAGCTCGAGCGCGTGTGACCCTCCTCAAGCCCGACCTGCACAAAAGCGGTGTGGGGTCCGGAGTTCGGCGTGTAGATGGAGGAAAAGCCCGGAGTGGTGCCGATATTGGACACCAGAATTCTCAAGTCCTTGCGCGGCACCACATCGCGCACGATCTGTTCGACCTTGGCGACGAGCTGGTCAGTGATCTCCAGTCGCGTGCCGGCAGGAGCCTTCAGATTGATTACGAATTGCCCCGGATCGGTGCGTGGGAAATAGGCCTTGCCTATGAGCGGGTACAGTCCGAGCGAGAGGAAGAAGATCCCCGTGATCCCCAGCACCGTCGCTGCGGGGCGCAGCAGGGCGCGGGAGAGCGTGAGCTCGTAGCGATCGAGCATCGTGGTAAAGAAGTGATTGAAGCGCTGGTTGAAGCGGCGTCCCCAGCCGGCGGCCCCGGGTGATGCGGGCGGTAGCACGAGCGCGCTGTGGGCCGCGCTATCGTCCGGCAGGATGTCCTGTACTTCGATTTCGTGCGCCTCGACTTGATGCGCCTTGATGAAGCGCGCGCAAAAGAGGGGCACGACGGTCATGGCGACAAAATAGGAAGCGAACAGCGATAGGACAACCGCCAGCGCCAGTGCCGTGAACAGGAAGCGGCTCACACCGTAAAGAAAGATAACCGGGAAGAAGACGATCGCCGTGGTAAGCGTGGCGGCCAGCACCGGCAACTGGACTTCCTCTCCGCCACGCTCGGCGGCGACCGCAGGCGGCTCCCCCATTTCCATGTGCCGGAAGATGTTCTCGAGTACGACGACAGAGTTGTCAATGAGGCGTGAAAACGCGAGCGCCAGGCCCCCCAGGATCATCGTATTGATCGTGCTATCGCCGAAGGACAGGGCGATGAAGGCGGCAAGCGCGGACAGGGGTATCGAAAGAAAGACGGCCGCCGTCGCTCGCAGGCTGCCCAAGAACACCAGGATCATGATCCCGGTGAGCACGAGGCCTATGACGCCTTCGTGGATGAGGTTCTCAATCGCGTTGCGCACGAACTGCGACTGGTCAAACACCACCGAGGCGACCAGTTGCTTGGGAACATCCAGCAAATGAGCAACGCCGCGCCGGATGCCGTCGACGACCGCGATGGTATTGGCATCGCCTCCCTGCTTGAGCACCGGAAGGTAGACCGACGGCTGGCCATCGACGCGCACGATGTTGTACTGGATCTGAGCCGCATCCTGGGCCTTGCCTACATCCGCCACCAGCACGGAGGCATTGCCGACAGTTTTGAGCGGCAATCGGTTGATGTCCGCCATCGTGTCGATCTGGCTGTTGGCGTACAGGTTGTAGTCATAGGGACCGATCTTTACATCGCCCGCGGGCAAGATGAGATTGGCCTCGTTGACCGTGCGCACCACATCCATGACGCTGAGCTGATGTGCCTGCAACTTGAGCGGATCGACATACACCATGATCTGCCGGTACCGTCCGCCGAAGGGCTGGGGTACGGAAGCACCGGGCACGTTGGCAATTTGATTGCGAACGTCGTACTGCCCAAGATCACGCAGCCGTGCCTCATTCAGTCCTGCACCTTTGAGGGTAACTAAGCATACCGGCAGGCTTGAGGCGTCGAATTTCAAGACCACGGGCGGCAAGGTTCCCGGGGGCAGCTTGCGCAAGTCCGCGAGAGCGAGGTTGGCAATGCTGGTAACGGCAGAGTCCGCGTCGAAGCCCGGTTGGAAGTAAATCTTGATAAGACTCACACCCGGCAGTGAGCGCGACTCAATGTGATCTACGCCACTTGCGAGGGTGAAGAAGCGCTCGAAACGGCCGGTAATGTCGGTCTCAACCTGCTCGGGTGGCATGCCGGAGAAGAAAGTCGCCACCACGACCACCGGGATACGGATGGGGGGGAACAGATCCACGGGCATGCGCGCGACGCTGGTGATCCCCACCACGCAGGTGATGAGGCACAGGACGATGACGAAGTAGGGGAAACGTAGGGCGAATCGGGACATGGCAGTTCTATCTTCAGGTACGCGGACGCCGGTTCAGCGCGACGCGGGTGGCGCGAGGTCGTCGCAAGGAAGTACTCACTCCCGCGCGAGCGCGGCGGTAATGCGCGGCTCGACCTTCTGGCCCGCGGTAAGCTGTCCGGGATTGCCGAGCACGACGAGATCACCCTCTTTTAGTCCGCTCAATATCTCGTAGCGGGAAGGTGTCTCGAGCCCGAGCGTCACGGGGCGCTCTTCGATCTGGTGGGCGGAATTCACCACCAGCACGCTCTTGGTGCCGGCCGGCAGCGCCTCAATCGGTATCGCGAGCGCCCCGGGGCGCTCGTCAACCTTAAGAACAACGTTCGCGTACATGCCCGGTACGAGCTCGAGCGCAGGATTGGGCACCTCCATTTCCGCAATCATGGTGCGTGTCTTGTCGTCGACTGTGTCGGAGAAGCGGGCGATCTTCCCCGACAGCTCTCGACCGCCGAGGGAGTCGATTCTCACCTGCACGGGCGCGTCGAGGCGGATGCCATGTACGTAGTCAACGGACACCGGGAAATCAAGTCGCAGCAGCATGTTGTCCGAGACCCGCACGAGCGGCATAGCCTGCGTGTTAGAGGCAGTGCCCGCCTGAATCAGCGAACCCGGGTCGGCATACCGTTTGGTGATCACCCCGTCGAATGGCGCGAGGATGCGCGTGTAACTGACCAATGTCTGGTACTTCTCAACATCGGCTTTGGCCGCTTCCAGCCCACCCTGTGCCGTAGCATCGCGAGCTTCGGCCGTGTCGAGATCCTGCTGTGCGATGAGGTTGGGATGATCCTTATTGACTGCAACCAGCCGCGTGTACGCAAGATGCGCGTCGCGGTAATCCGCCTGCGCGCGACGTTGACCGGCGACTGCATGGTCGAACTCATCATGTAACTCCGGCACCTCGAGCAGCGCGAGCAACTGTCCCGCCTTGACCCGGTCACCGATGTCGACTTTCATTTCCTTCACGTAACCAGATACCTTTGCGTGTAGCTCGACCTCGGTATAGGGGCGGAACTCGGCGGGGATGGTGATTTCCTTGAAAAGATCCTCGCGATCCACGCGCGCGACTGCCACGACGGGGCTTTGTGGGGGGGCGGCGCGCGGGGCGCGGCCGTGCCAGGCACGCGCGAGCAGCATGGCGGCCAGTGTGACCGCAACCACAGCCGCCCACTTCTGCCTGCCGGAAATTGCTATGGTGCTCATGAGAGCTGCCCGGCGATAGCGTCCGCGAGGGGCTGCTTGACGCGAAAGGTGCTCCCGCGACCGGGAGCGCTCGAAACCTCAAGCAGCGCTCCATGCGCGGTGCAGATTGACTTTACGATCGAAAGGCCGAGTCCCGCACCTCCTTGCTCACGTGAGCGCGACTCGTCCACGCGGAAGAAGCGCTTGAATACATGGGGCAACGCGCTCGACGGGATCCCGATGCCGGTGTCGGTAACATCGAGCACCGCGTAGGTATCCTCGGCACGCACGCTCAGCGACACCTGGCCACCGCTCGGTGTGTACTTGATGGCGTTATCAAGCAGATTGACGACGACCTGCTTGAGTCGCTCCCGATCTCCCTGCACGGCTACTTGACCGGCACATTTGCAGCTCACGCTCACATGCTTATCCTCAGCGAGCAGACTCATCTGGTCGGCGGTCGTGGCGGCCAGCATCGCAAGGTCGAAGCGAGCCAATTCGACTGGTGTTTCACCGGCATCGAGACGCGAGAGCGCGAACAAGCCTTCGACGATGTTTGCCAGGCGCTCGACTTCCTCGAGCACGCTGCCCAGGGACTCACGTGTTTCGCGCTTTAGCAGCGTGTCCTGCGCCAGACCCTCCAATTCGCCGCGCATGACCGTCAAAGGCGTGCGCAGCTCATGTGAGGCATCCGCGACCAGTTGCTTCGAACCTAGGATGGCATCCTCCAAACGGGTGATCATGTGATTGAGGGAGACGGAGAGCCGCTCGAGTTCGTCACCGGAGTGCACGACGGGCAGCCGCTCGCTCAAGCTGTGCTGGGTAATTTGCTCGGCCTTGTGCGCAATCCGCTCTACCGGGAGGAGGGCGCGCCGCACCAATACGAAACCGCCCGTCACCGCGACGGCGACGGCGATTGGCAGACCCACCGCCAGCATCATGAGAACGCGCCGGAGCGTAGCCTCACTGCTTGTTGCTGGGGTGCCAACTTCAACACGGTAGAGTGTGCCATCGCTTGCGCTGGCGTCGCGGGTGGCGATGAGGAGCGCGCCGCCCGAGAACGCTACCGTGCGGGTAGCGGATGTGCGGCCGCCCACTGGCAGCGGTGGCACGAGCCCGGGATCAAAGCGCGCATCCCGAGGCGGTCCTGAGTCATAGACGACCGTACCATCGGCACGCGTAATGCGAATAAAGCGTTCGTTGGTTTCGGGCGAATACAGATTCTCAACCTCAGCACCCAGCGTCCGCTCGTCGTTGCGGCGTGAGTGCGCCACCAGCGTGTCGGCGATCTGCAGTGCACGGCGCCCCTGCGCGTCGAGCAGATTCGCTTCCAGATAGTGCCGCAGGAAGATCAGCGTAAGAACCCCCATTAGAACGAACACGAGCGTAAGTACTCCTGCGTACCAGGCCACGAGTCGGAAGCTCAGGGAGCGCGTATTCAACTGTCGACACTCTCGGCGAGTCCATAGCCGACCCCACGAACAGTGCGGATCAGCTTGGTCGGAAAGGGATCATCGATCTTGCCACGCAAGTGGCGTACGTAGACGTCTACGATATTGGCAAGACCCTCAAAGCTCTGGTCCCAGACGTGGTCGATAATCATAGTGCGCGAGCAGACGTGCCCGACGTTGGCAGCGAGATACTGCAGAAGCGCATACTCTTTCGGCGTGAGCTCAATGCGACGGCCGTCGCGACGCACCTGCTGCGTGAGTTGGTCGATCTCGAGATCGGAGACGCGCAGCACGTTGGATCGTAGCACCGGACTTCGGCGCAGCAGGGCCTTCACTCGGATTACGAGTTCGGCGAACGCGAACGGCTTGGTGAGATAATCGTCCGCGCCGGCTTCAAAGTTGCGCACCTTCTCTTCAGTCGCATCGTGCGCCGTGAGCACGAGAATCGGCACCTGTTGGTTCATGCCGCGGATTCGCCGCAGCAGTTCGGTGCCATCGAGGCGTGGCAACATGAGGTCCAAGATAATGAGGTCGTATTTGTAGGCTTGAGCCAGCTCCCAGCCGCACAGCCCGTCGTCGGCGACGTCGACCGCGAAACACTCCGCCCGCAGCGCGCGGGCCACGAGGTCTGACACCTTCTTCTCATCTTCCACGAGTAGCATTCGCATGATTGGCTCGGTACGGGTCGGCGCTAGTTCACCACACCAAGATTAATACTCGGCGAATCCTGGATTAAGATTCATTCAGAATTGGCGTCGTCTCGTTAACAGGTTGCTCCGGCAGCGCTGAACATTGCGTGTATGTCGAGCCAAGTTCTAAGGGCGCAGCTGCTTGCGACTATGGACAGCGGCGGCCAATGAATTGAGGGACGCCATATTGCCGCGACAGTTGCGGCTGACATGCCGAGGATTGCTGGCATCCCAGTGGTTGCTGCTAGGTGGAGGGGGAGCGGGAGTATCTAAGGCGGCACGTCAAGTGCATCCGTGACACGATTGCAGTATTCCGAAGCAAGCCGGAACTGCGCGAAGGCGCTTGATATGCGATTTGTTGCGCTGTCCTGAGCGGTCGATGAGCGGCGTAGCGGACCGCTATCAGGTAAGCGATCTCGTGCACGATCTTCGCGTGCTGACTATTTCCTTGAGCGGATGGGCCGAGGCGTGTCGTCGCGAACTCGGAGTACCGGTAGCGTTTCGCACCCGTTGACCGCGCCAGCAACACTGGCCCGGGTTGAGCATCGTGCTGATCAGGGAGAACGCGGTGTCTAGGGATCAAAACGGATGCAAGCTCTGAGAATCCGAGGATGGAACCGACGCATGAGGCGTGCCGCGCGTCAGTGGCTGGGAATGTGCAGCGTCACGCTGAGGCAGAGGGATTGACGATCCTCACACCGGCAATCGACTGGGCCCGCGTTTAGATCCTCACTGTAGATTTGCATGGCCTGCGCTTGCTCTGCGGACGGCACGATCAGGGCATCCCAGAACATGATCTGTGCCATTGCAGAAATATCGATCGCACGCGTCACGGTGTCAGGCGTCGTCGGTTCAACTACCCACGCGTCGTAACTACTGATCACCTCAAGGGCCAGCGCTCGAGAAGCTGGCGTCGCCAGCCTCTTTGTTGCGTTGACATAGAATTCCTGAAGGACCTGCGCCGACAGCCGTCCGGCGCCCGACTCCCATAAGAGCCGTAACTTCTCGACCGCGCAAGCGCGCTTCGAACCAGCGTCTGCGTCGTGTGCGTAAATCAGGACGTTCGGAGCAAGGATTACGAGGTCGCTCATGGAGGCCCTCGCGGCTTAAAGGCGTACCCCCAAGAGGCAGCGGGTAGAGAACAGTGCATGGCTCGTTTGCGCGCCGCCGAATACCGCGCATCTTCGGCGACCAGTTCGCGCAACTCATCCGCGAGCAGCGCGCTCACGCTGCGTCCCCGGTGTGCCGCCACCGCGCGTGTTTTTTAAGCAGCGCAGGTTCGATGGCGACAGTAATATTGCGCTTTATTGCCACGTCACGTGAAATACGTGAATGTTTCTGCGGCGTCCATATGCGCGTGTCCGCCATGGAGTCTGGACCGCCCGCGGGCCCTTTAAGTGGCGGGTCCCAGTGGCGTGGGGTGACGCCTTTCTTGGTGGATAGGTCGGTGATTTACATGGATCCCCCAGGTCTTGCCACGCTCGGGGTCGCGAGTTCGCGTCTCATAAGCGGCTCTATGCTCTCCCCCGCAGCGGTGGGTTACCGCTGCGTTTCAGGCAACGCCAGGATGTCCCTGCGCACGCGGGTAACGCCCGGCGTCATGCGCGCAATCTGCACTGCCCGGTCGGCCATGGCCAGCGTGTAAGTGCGCCCGCTCAAGCGCACCGTACCGTCGCTCGCCACGCTCACCTCAAGGTCTGCCAGTTCACGCTCGCGCTCGACCAGTAAGCGCTGCCGCACCGCATCGGCAACGATGAGCTCTCGGCCGCAGGCGCCGCGGGGTGCACTGCCCCGCTGGTCACCGGCCCACACGCTGCCAGGTACCCCGCCAGCAGGCACAGCGGCAGGAGCCGCAATATTCCGCGAGAAGGCATCAGCGATTCCTCGAGCGCAGCGGTGCGATCCTGCGCGGCCGGCGGCGCGCTGCCTCATGAATTGAACCGGATTCCACCCCGCAGGTTCCGCAGTGCACGCGGACAGGAGCTTTAGACGTGGCTGATACATCGCTGATCTGGAACGGGAACTGGGCGTGGAGCCTGCCGCTCATCGTGCTGACGGTGACCCTGCACGTCATCTGCCTCGGGGTGATCAATACCTGGGTGGTGCGCGCGCTGCAAGTGCTCCGTAACCGCCGCCACTTCATCACCGTGTTCACGCTGGTCATGGGTATGACCACGCTGCTGGCCACGCTGTTGCACGCGGTGGAGGCGGGGATGTGGGCGATCGCTTACCGCAAGCTCGGCGCCATACCGGATGCCGCCTCGGCGATCGTCTATTCGCTCAGTGCAATCACCGCCTACGGACACGCCGAGCTGTATCTTGCAACTCACTGGCGGCTCATGGGCGCGCTCGAGGCACTCAACGGCCTGCTGCTCTTCGGGTTGACGACCGCATTCCTGTACGGTCACGTCCAGCGCGTCTGGCTAACCCAGGGCAGCCGCTGGGCGGTGTCCGCGTAAGGGGTCAGCGCAAGATCAGGGGCGCCGCCTTCTGGATGGTCATCCACACGCCCCAGGCCATGGGAACGCCGACCGTGAGCCAGGCAGCCCCTACGAGCCACGACGGGGAGGGCTCGCTGCCGCCCGCCAGGGCCGCAGGGGTAATGCGCGCGCTCGCCGTGCCGACATCCAGCCGAGCCAGCTGCTCGGCTGACATGGCGTAGCGTTGTGCGACCGGCCGGATCAGCAGGTTGCAGACAAACCCCAGCGCAAGAAGGCCTGCCAGTACGTACATGATCATGCTGTATACCTGCGCCTTGGGGACGCCCGCATCCAGCTGGGCCTGGCGGAAGTAGCCGAGGAGGAAGGGTCCGAGGACCCCCGCCGCGGACCAGGCGGTGAGCAGGCGCCCATGGATTGCACCGACCATCTTCGTGCCGAAAAGATCCGACAGGTAGGCGGGGATGGTGGCAAAGCCGCCGCCATACATGGACAGGATGACGCCGAAGAAGAGCACGAACAGGGCAAGGTTGCCGCTGGCGGCCGTCCATGGAATGGACGAATACAGCACGATCCCCAGCAGAAAGAACACCATGTAGGTGCCCTTGCGTCCGATCCGGTCCGACAGTGAGGCCCAGAATATCCGCCCAACGATATTGAACAGGGACAGCAGGCCGGTGAAGGCTGCCGCGAGGGTGGCGATCGTGGCCAGCTGCGCGGTATCGAGCTGGTCGTAAGTCGCATCCACCCCGATCAGTCGGCCGCCAAAAACCTCCTGCAGCAGCGGTGAGGCGAGGCTGAGGATGCCGATGCCCGCTGACACGTTGAGCATGAGCACCAGCCAGGTGAGCCAGAACTGCGGGGTGCGCCAGGCCACGTCCAGATGCACCTGTGCGTGGGTGACCAGCGCCTTCTGGGGGGTCGCGGGATTCCAGCCGGCCGGCTTCCAGTCCTCGGGGGCCACGCGGTAGCCCAGCGCCCCACCCATCATGAATATGAAATACACGATTCCCATGACCACGAAGGTCTCGACGGCACCGATCGAGCTCGCGGTGGCGAAGTGCTTCATGAGCTTATCCGCCAGCGGCGCCCCGATCATCGCCCCGCCGCCGAAGCCCATGATCGCAAGCCCCGTCGCCATGCCGCGGCGATCCGGGAACCACTTGATCAGCGTCGAGACCGGCGAGATGTAGCCGAGGCCGAGGCCGATGCCGCCGATCACGCCGGAGCCGAGCCACAGCATCCACAGCTGGTGCACATGGATGCCATAGGCGGAGATGAAGAAGCCGCCCGCCCAGCACAGCGCCGCAACCACGCCGGCGCGGCGCGGACCGACGCGCTCGAGCCAGCCGCCCCAGATGGCAGCGGCGGAGCCCAAGAAGACAAAGAACAGGCCGAACATCCACGCCTGCAGTTGCGGTACTTTCCAGTCGCAGGTTGTCGTGGTGAGGTAATAGAAGATGCTCGCGTCGGCCGGGCAGGCCACGGACTTGGTGATGCCGATGGCCTTGGACAACGGCAGCCAGAACACGGAGAAGCCGTAGGCCATGCCAATGCACAGATGGATCGCCAGCGCGCATGGTGGGACGAGCCAGCGGTTGAACCCGGGCCCCGCGACGGTGCGAGCCCGATCCAGGAAGCCGACGGTGGCAGCGGTGTTAGCGGACATTAATGCCTCCTCTATTGTCAGGATGCGTTCTTGTGCCAAAAGCGCCGGTGCCGCACGCAATCGCTTACGATCCGACCCCCGGGATTCGACGCAGTGTCGTCTTTTTGCTACCCTTTCATCTACCGCAACTGAAGCGCTCGGCCCCGTCAGTCCGCCACCCGGTGGTTCCGTCAGGCGCGATGCCCGTTCCGGAAGCGTCAAACACACCTTTATGGCTAGGTGGCAGAGTGGTCATGCAGCGGCCTGCAAAGCCGTCTACGCCGGTTCGATTCCGACCCTAGCCTTTTCCGGAATCTAATTCGCCCGTCTCAGGGCGTCCTTCCGGGTCCCAGAAAGTCTCCAAATACCGGAAAATATAGGCTTTCCGCGTATCCGCTTGTCTGAGCCTGTCTGGAGGCGTCCCGATTGGACGTGGGGTACCGACAGGGGTACCGTTGCCCCCGACTGGGGTACCGGAGCGGCAAATGACATCTCTCAGCGAAACCAGGTGCGGTCAGCGAAGCCACGCGATCGGGCCTACAAGCTCTTCGATGAACGTGGCCTATTCCTCCTCGTGATGCCGACCGGCGGCACGCCTGTGGCGCCTGCGTTATCGCGATCGGCAACCGCGAGAAACTGATCTCGCTGGGCAGCTATCCCGATGTGCCCCTGAAGCGCGCCCGTGAGAAGCGGGATGAGGCGCGTCGGCTGATCGCGGACGAGATTGATCCGAGCGCCGAGCGCAAGGCGCGGCGGGAAGCGATGCTCGTGACCTTCGAGGGGGTGGCCCAGGAATGGCTTGAGCTGCAGAGCCAAGTCTCTGTCGCCGGAGACCATATCTATTTTGGGTGCCCGGCTGAACAGCGGGCTGTACCCCTACTTCGGCTCCCGACCCATCGGGTCCATCACGGCCGTAGAGGTCCTCGCGGCGCTGCGCAAGATCGAAGCGCGTGGCCGTCACGAAACGGCGCACCGCGTGCGCGCCCTGGCTGGCCGGGTGTTCCGGTATGCGGTCGCTACCGGCCGGGCGAAGCACGATGTGGCCGCCGACCTCAGGGATGCCCTGGCGCCGGTCAAAT
Organism: uncultured Pseudomonadota bacterium; assembly: GCA_963741745.1. GTDB lineage: Bacteria > Pseudomonadota > Gammaproteobacteria > Steroidobacterales > Steroidobacteraceae > 13-2-20CM-66-19. Next base: position 173,414 of record CAVUJF010000005.1, read on the forward strand.
CCAAGAACTTCGCTTCAGTGGTTGACCCGATCCGCGTCGGTGAACTCATGCGGGCGATTTACGGATACAGCGGACATCCGATGACGGCGCTGGCACTGAAGCTTGCTCCGCTTCTGTTCGTGCGCCCGGGCGAGCTGCGACAGGCGGAATGGGATGAGATCGACCTGGAAGGGGCTGAATGGCGCATCCCTGCTGCCCGGATGAAGATGAAGGAACTGCATGTGGTGCCGCTCGCGCGCCAGGCGATCGCATTGTTCGAGGAGTTGCGGCCGTTGGCGCGGGGAGGGCGGTACGTATTTCACTCGCTGCGCACCCGCGATCGCCCGATGTCGAACAATACCGTCAATGCGGCGCTGCGGCGCCTGGGCTACAGCGGCGAGGAGCAGACCGCGCACGGGTTTCGGACGATGGCGAGCACGCTGCTGAACGAGCAGGGTTACCACCCGGATGTGATCGAGCTGCAGTTGGCGCACTCGGAGCGGAATAAGGTGCGGGCTGCGTACAACAAGGCACAGCGTCTGGCGGAACGCCGGCAGATGATGCAGGCTTGGGCGGACTACCTGGATCGTCTGCGCGCCGGCGCCAAGGTCGTACCCATCAGGCGCCTGTTGCCTTAATGTATCCAATCGGATACACTAGTTGAATGCCATTGAGCGCACGGCGGAATTTGACCGGTGGCTCGGGGTGCTGCGCGACAGGAAGGCTCAGGCGAGAATCATTGCCCGGATTATCTCGGCGCACTCGGCAACTTCGGCAACTTCGGCAACTTCGGCAACTTCGGCAACTTCGGCGACTGCAAGGCCGTGGGAGAGGGTGTGAGCGAGATGCGCATCGATGTGGGGCCCGGTTACCGGGTGTACTTCATGCGTCGTGGCGAGACCGTGTATCTGCTGCTGGCGGGTGGGGACAAATCGACTCAGGCGAGAGACGTTCGTCGGGCGAAGGGCGTGGCACGGGATCTCAGAGAGGCGGACAAGAGGTAGGACGACATGGCCAAGCGACAGAAGCGAGTGAGGACGGTACCGTTCGATGCGGCTGACTATCTGGACAATGAGGAAGTCATTGCCGAGTACCTCGCGGCCGCTCTGGAGGACCCGAATCCTGACGTCTTTTTGCATGCCGTCGGGGATGTCGCCAGGGCTCGCGGAATCTCCAAAGTCGCCAGAGACGCCGGCTTGGGACGGGAGAGCCTCTATAAGGCGCTCGCGCCCGGAGCGAAGATCCGGTACGACACAGTCAGAAAGCTAATGGACTCTTTGGGCGTCCGACTGACGATAATGTCCGCCTGAGGCTAGCTGTGTACGCGCTTGGCCCGTGGCCGCCTCGAGTGAGGCAATGGCAGCGCCAGGGAATTCTGCGCCGGGGTCCGAGGACTTCGGGTTGATGCACGCGACGGACTCACGGTGGTCGTCGAACGTTCGATGAACTCTGCAATGGCATCGCCGGAGACGAACCGCTGGCATCCAATGACTACACTCGCCAGCTTCCCGTCGCGTAGGAGCTGATAGATAGTATTTCGTGAGATCCCGCCCAGGAGCTTTCTGGCATCCTGGATTGAATAGAGCGCGCGTTCGACCATCGGGAGTCCTCCAGGGCTAGTTACGGCACTACAGGTCCACTTTCCGTTACAGGCTTCGGGTATGGCTGATGCCGAGACCTACGGTAGTCGTCCCTCCATGTTGCAAACCAGAGTCCAATCGATCGAATTGACCTCGTTACGCATGTTGCAGGTCGGAAATTTAGGCGCCGGCGGTAAGTTTAGGACTGAATGGCAGGGCTCTGGGCTTAGCTCTGGAGGCCGGGTGTGGGCAGCAGAGCTTCGGCGTTTCCTCCGATGTTCTTTGATAGGGAGCTCGGGTGAGCGCCTCCCAACCCTATATCGACGCTGACCGGGGAGGGGGGAAGGCGGCGAGCTAGCACTTTCAGAGTGAAGAGTCTTCCTTGGGTCCAGAGAGGGATGTCACACAAGAGTCGCCAAATCCGTGTGACATGAGCCACCAATTTCAAACCAATCAGGATAGCCTCGCGGCCGCTGTTGTCCCACGATCACTCGCATGGCTCGTGAGTCTTTGATCAGGTGCCGGGTGTCGGAGGAGACGAAGTGCTCTCTCCAGATGCTTGCTTCACAGAAGGGGCTAACCGAGTCCGCCGTGGTCCGGCAGCTGATCGAGACTGTGGTTGGAGTGACACCCCCGGCGGCACGATTGACGCGCCATACAGGGAATGTCGGGCAGCGCGACTGTATAACCGGCTTCATTCGGAATACCGGGTAGTACTTGCTGACCGGCTGGCCGGCGCGGGTTGCCCTCGGCAACTTACGTGTCCGTCTTGGTCCGGTCTCACCTGCAGCAGCTATCACCGCTGCCCAAAGACGAGCTCACCTCCTTTAAGCGCTCTGTGGCCTAGCTGGGGCAATTGAACGAACGCTGAACCAGATCGCCCGGGTAGGCTTTGGAGACTGACGTGAGAGTTAGCGCGACTCCCAGACAGTGTTTTGTACGTGAGCCCGGACCGGCGTAGCATCTGAGCTCTCTTACGGCCAAGGTTATGCTCGTGTCAGCCGACAACAAGCGCAAGCATCTGGAGTTTATCCAGGCCGCCGTCAACCGGATGGCTTCCAACCTATTCCTGCTGAAGGGGTGGACGGTGACGCTCATCGCCGCCCTGTTCGCATTGGCCGCCAAGGACGCGCGCCCGGTCTACTTCGCGATAGCGTACTTCCCGCCGCTGATGTTCTGGGTTCTGGACGGCTACTTCCTGTCGCAGGAGCGCAGATTCAGATCTCTCTACGAGCACGTTCGAAAGCTACCCGAGAGTGCTATCGACTTCTCGATGGACACCCACCCGTTCAAGCAACTAAAGGGCAACACCTGGGCTGAGGCGTTGCTATCGAAGACCCTGCTGATTTACTACGTGACCCTGGTCGTACTGATGTTGGTCGTAATGATTGTTCTTCTGCGCGGGATGACCTGAATGGCCGCAATACCTGTCTTCTACAGCTTCCACTACGCCAACGACGCGATGCGGGTCCAGCAAGTTCGCAACATAGGCGTGATTGAGAACAACGCAGACCTCTCCGCGAGTGACTGGGAAGAAGTGAAGCGAAAGGGCGATGCATCGGTCGAGAGGTGGATTGACAACGCCATGGCCTACCGGCGCTGCGTCATCGTTCTGATCGGTTCGCAGACAGCCCAGAGACCGTGGGTTAGATACGAGATAAAGAGAGGGTGGGAGACCAAGAAGGGTCTGCTCGGCATCCACATTCACAACCTCAAGTGCCCGAGGAGTGGCACCTGCGCCAAGGGCGATAATCCGTTCTATTCGTGGAACGTCGGCCCCAACCCCATGGCGAATTACGTAGACGTCTACGATCCGAGTTCGTACGACGCGTACAACGATATCGCACGAAATATTTCGGGATGGGTAGACAGGGCTATCGAGCGGGCGCGAACTCGGTAGTCATAACCTTCCCAGCTCAGATGCAAAATTGCCAGTGCGTTGATCATTCGTGGGACGTCTGCTAAACGAAAGTTGGGAGTGCCCACCGTAACAATGCCTACGATTGAGGAATTCGTAGCGAAGGACGATGAAGGCAAGAGATACAAGGTGTACTGCCAGAGCTGGGACATAGACACGAGCACGATACCCGGAGGAAAAGCCTCTGGGCTCAGTCTGCCTGAATACCGATTGGCTGACGGCAGCCCACTACATACGAAAGATCATCAAGCATTCACGATCGTTGCGAGCGGCGAGGTCATCCGACGCATTGGCAACGTCGTGTGAACTCTCCGGCGCCTCCACGTCTAGATCTGCCCCCCGAGCAACGTGCCGAGCACAAGCTACAGCAGGCCGATCTGCTGCTGGCCCACTTACGGCATCTCCCCAAAGAGATTGCGGCTGATATGCGCCGGGCCTCGTATGACGAAGCGCGACACAAACTCGCCCTAGAGACGTTCTTTCTGGCCTGTCTCGGTGCCGCCAAGAGCGCCGAGTACTACCTCAGAGACTCGGCAAGCGTGAAACCGATTCGCGATGCCTTTCTCCAGGATGGGTCGGTTAGAGCGCCCTGTTTACCGCTACTGCGCTTCTGCGGGACCAAGACGTCCATGACGGCGACGTTGTGGCGGATGCGATGGGTACGATGATCCCCGTCGATGACCATGAGCTGCCGTTTGGTCAATACAGAAGTCCTGGATTTGGACCGCCTTCGCTGACCACGCACAGGAATCCAGACGGCACTGATGTGAGCGCGGCCTCTCTCCGCGGCAGTACTGGACTCTATTGACGGTCAACGGTCAGCGGTGGGAAGCAATCAAGCTATGTGCACTGTACATTGCCCAGTTGCGCGCGTTGATGACGAAGGCGAAATCCGCTTGAGGGATACCCCGGACCCACGCCGTAATGCCAGATCACTCAATTAGATTTGCCGTGCGCGCGCCGGACGGCAGCAGGTCGCATCTGTGGACATGCTGGACCACTGTGGGAAAAGGGAAGCGCGACGTCTACTTCACGAGCAAACCTCTGGGTCACGCTGCAAAACTCAGCCTCCATGAAAGCGGGCAGTGGCATGTCGGGTTCCTTACCGAAAAGCTTGATGAACTATTTGACGCTGGATCCGCGCCCCCCAGCCGCTTCTTGGGTAAGTGGGATCGTACGGACGCGATGAGGAAGAATCCGGTCGTGCGCGCGGCGGCGGTGTCCTTGCCATGGAATGGGCTGTTCCAGGGTGAGGAGGTGCGCAAGCCCGTCGTTTGGCTCCCCGTTGCGCCCGAGAACCAGATGACCGAGGTTTCGATCTTTCTAGTCAATGGGCAACTTCCCCCAAATGACTGGCCAGCTAAGGACTCGATGGGAACTAAGCTTGTTGAGCTCATGCCCATGGAACATGGGGGAACCGTAGCGATCGTGTATCGGGAAGTCCCCATGTTGGAGGGCGGAGAGCCAAAGCACGGGGTCCCGCGCTACTTCAAGGGAGAATCCGAAGCAGACTTGGTTCAAGCCAATCGCATGCTAACGTGGGGCGCTGCCGACGACGGTGCAGTCACGTTCCTTGATTGCCCGCTCGAGGTTCAGCGCAAGTAGCTAGTTACCGCCCGGGTCGTTGTCTTTTCGAACCCCTTTGCGAATTGAGCGGATACCGTCGCCGACCTCGCATCGGTGTTACAAGGCCTGGTTGACTGGGGGGTACGAATTGGGGTACCGGCACGCGAGCCGGTCTCAGCAACAAATGGTTTCAATGGTTTGCCGCATGCATTCGATGGCGACCCAAAGGATGCACATAGCGGGGACATCCGAGATGACCGGTATGCGGGAAACGACGATCAGGAACTGGGTTACCAGCCCCGGTGGCGCCGCGAGAACCCAGTGAACTGAAGGGTCCAAAGCTGCCGTCCCAACCACTCCGGCGTGGTCGTCGTTTGTCATTTCACATGATATGCCGTAGCATATCGTCTGATATCGCACGACCGTCGGGAAGAAAAGCATAAAATGGTCATGCGCCGCGCCGGCTGGTCGGCGCACTGGCCGGCTTGAAAGGATCCCGTGAGATGCGTTTCGTAGACGTCCTCGCTCTCTCCGTCCTATGCGTGATACCGGTGTCGGCGCGCGCCGACGAGGCCGAACAGCGCGCGGCTGCGACCGAGCGAGCGATGATTCCGGCAGAGCGAACGCTGCTGACTCATGGAATCCTTGCGATACCGCTCTTCACGGGTGCATCGCGCATGCCAGACGATGCCGTCCTCGGCGCGGGCTACGTCGCCGGAATTCCGCGGCTCGGTATTCCTTCCCTGAAGGAGACCGACGCGAGTCTCGGTGTTGCTTACGTGATGGGACTGCGCCGCGACGGCGCGACGGCGCTTCCCTCGGGCATGGCGCTCGGGGCAACCTGGGATCCGGCGCTGCTTCGCCAGGCAGGGAAGATGATTGGCGGCGAGGCGAAGACAAAGGGGTTCAATGTGATGCTCGCGGGCGGTGTGAACCTGATTCGTGAGCCTCGCAATGGACGAACGTTTGAATATCTTGGGGAGGACCCGCTGCATTCCGGTGTCCTGGCGGGCGCGGCCGTGGCAGGCATACAGGAGAATCATATAATCTCCACGGTCAAGCACTTCGCGTTCAACAATCAGGAGACGGGTCGAGACTTTCTCGACGTCAAGATTGCAGAAGCAGCGGCGCGCGAGAGCGACCTGCTGGCATTCGAAATAGCGATAGAGCAGGGCCATCCTGGTGCGGTCATGTGTGCCTACAACAAGGTCAATGGCGTTCATGCTTGCGACAGCGATTGGCTGCTTGGCAAGGTTCTGAAGCGGGACTGGGGATACAAGGGCTTTGTCATGGCGGACTGGGGCGCGACGCCTGGACTCGAGGCGGCCCAGCACGGGCTTGACCAGCAGTCGGGAGCGGAATTCGATCGTCAAGTGTTCTTCGACAAGCCGCTCGCTGCGGCTGCGGCCAGCGATCCTGCCTATTCGACGCGTCTCGCCGATATGAACCGACGCATCCTGCGCTCCATCTTCGCAATCGGCACCGACGCCCTTCCGCCCGCGATCATGCCGATCGATTTCAAGGCGAACGGCGACGTGGCGGAGAAGATTGCCAAGGCGGCCATCGTTCTGCTTCGCAATCGCGGCGGCGCGCTGCCGTTGCAACCGACGGCGAAGCGCATCACGGTAATCGGTGGCTACGCCGATACCGGAGTGCTCTCGGGCGGTGGCTCGTCGCAGGTGCAGGGTGCAGACGGACCGGCGGCCGCGATCCCGCTGGGTGGTGACGGTCCGCTGGCGCGCTTCATCAACGAGGCTTACCAGCGATCGTCGCCTCTGAAGGCCCTGAAGGCACGGGTCCCGGAGGCCCAGTTCAAGTTCCGCGACGGACGCTACGTCTCCGACGCCGTCGACGCAGCCCGTGGCGCCGACGTGGTCATCATATTCGCAACGCAATGGATGACCGAGGGGCTGGACGTGCCGGACCTAAGTCTCCCTCGAGGTCAGGACGCGCTGATTGACGGGGTGGCGAGTGTCAACCGCAACACGGTGGTCGTTCTCGAAACCGGCGGTCCCGTGACGATGCCGTGGCTCGACAAGACGGCTGCCGTGATCGAAGCCTGGTACCCCGGCGCCCGCGGCGGCGAAGCGATAGCGGCGGTGTTGTTCGGCGACACCAATCCTTCAGGGCGCCTGCCCATTACGTTTCCGGTGGGCGTCGATCAGCTGCCGCGACCCAAGCTCGACGGCAGCGAGAGCGTGGAGCCGGATTTTCAAGGCATAGGTCGGCCAGGCCAGACCCTCGATGTCAACTACGACATCGAGGGGTCCGACGTGGGCTACCGCTGGTTCGCGCGCAGCGGTGCCCGGCCGGCGTTCGCCTTTGGTTACGGCCTGAGTTACACGAGCTTCTCACGCTCTGGATTGAGCGTCTCCGCGGCCAAGTCCATGACCGCGCGCTTCACCGAGACCAATTCGGGCCCGCGGGCGGGCATCGACGTCTCGCAACTCTACTTGGTGTCCGCGGCCGGCCGCGCGACGCGCCGGCTGGTCGCCTGGGATCGGCTCGCACTGGATCCTGGCGCGTCGAGCACCCGCAGCGTCACAATCGACCCACGGCTCATTGCCAGCTGGCAGGGCGGCGGCTGGGAGATCGTGGGCGGCCGGTACGGCTTTTCGCTTGGGGCCTCGGCAGAGGACCTGGGACCTGTGGTCTGGGTCAATCTTCCCGCCCAGCGCCTGAAGCCCTGAGGTTGACCCTGAAAATTCATCCAATCCCGGTTGCGCCGACTGCTGCCACGGAATCCGCGGCGCCTGACATGCCCGGCCCGCCGGGCATGGCGCGCATACGCGGCGGGGCCTTCTGGATGGGCTCGGACCGGCACTACGAGGAGGAAGCCCCTGCGCGTCAGGTGGTCGTATGCGATTTCCTCATGGATATCCATCCGGTCACGAACCGGCAGTTTCACGCGTTCGTCCATGACACCGGGTACGTCACGCTCGCCGAGCGTCCGCTCGATCCGGCGCGGTATCCAGGCGTCGATCCCGCGCAATTGCAGCCCGGTGCGCTGGTGTTCGCGCCGCCGGAATGGGCGGTGCACGTCGGGCAGTGGCAGCAGTGGTGGACCTACCAGCCCGGTGCGCACTGGGCGCGTCCGGAGGCACGCGAGGCAGTTCTTAGCGACAGGCTCGATCATCCCGTCACCTGCGTCGCTTACGAGGATGCCGACGCCTACGCGCGCTGGGCCGGAAAGAGTTTGCCGACGGAAGGACAATGGGAATATGCGGCACGCGGCGGTTTGCCGGGCGCCGACTACGCCTGGGGCGATGAATTCATGCCCGGGGGACGCCGAATGGCCAATACCTGGGTCGGAGAGTTTCCAAAACAGCAGGACCCGTCGGGATCCGGCTATCGCACGACGCCCGTGGGAAGTTTCCCCGCCAATGGCTACGGGCTCTACGACATGATTGGCAATGTCTGGGAGTGGACCCGCGACTGGTATACGCGCGACCGTACGGCGGCGAGTAGCTGCTGTGGAGGGCCTCCCCCTGACAGCTACGATCCTGCCCTCCCGGCCGTGCGCATTCCGCGTCGCGTGGTCAAGGGCGGTTCCTTCCTGTGCGCGGCAAACTACTGCGCGCGCTATCGTCCGGCGGCCCGCCAGCCGCAGATGATCGATACAGCAAGCGTGCACATCGGCTTCCGATGTGTCGATGAGATCAAATCCCAGGGAGTCGAAAAATGCACAGACGCGACGTACTGAAGGCAGCGGCAGCGGGTATCGTGACGACCGCGCTCGCCGCGAGTAACCCCGCGCCGGCCAAGACCCACAAACGCCCGCCGAACTTCATCGTGATCCTGTGCGATGACCTGGGGTACAGCGATATCCAACCGTTCGGCGGGACCGTCCCGACCCCAGCGATCAATCGAATGGCTCGTGAAGGAACTGTCGCGACCAGCTATTACGCGCCGCAGAACATCTGCACCCCGTCGCGCGCGGGCCTGCTCACCGGGCGCTACCCGATCCGCACCGGCCTCGCCTACGAAGTCATCTTCGTAGGCGACGAGCGCGGTCTGCCGCTCACGGAGAAGACCATCGCCGACGTGCTGAGCCCCGACTATGCGACGGGCCTTTTTGGAAAGTGGCACCTTGGCCAAGTGGAGCCGTTCTGGCCGCCTACTCGACATGGATTCGACACCTTCTTTGGCATTCCCTACAGCCACGACATGTCGCCCCTCGCGTTGTACGAGGCGGATCGGAAAACCGGCACCGTGACGAGCTCGCCACCAGACATGCCGACGCTGCAAGAGCAGTTCTATGAGCACGCCGAGCGGTTCATCGAGGCTAACCGCGATCGGCCGTTCTTCGTCGAACTCGCCCTGAGCGCGCCGCATTTACCGGAATATCCGCCGGCCGCGTTCAAGGGCTCGTCGGATGCCGGACCCTACGGGGACGTGTTGCGCGGCATCGACGCGATCGTCGGGCGCCTGCTCGGGAAACTGCGCGAATGGCACCTCGATCGCGACACCGTCGTGATCTTCACGTCCGACAATGGTCCGTGGTTCGAAGGCAAGAGCACGCCGCTGCGAGACCGCAAAGGAGGTCCCGGCTACGACGGCGGTTACCGCGTGCCGTTCATCGCCTGGGCTCCCGGCCTCATCCAGGCGGGACGCAAGACGGACGCGCTCATCAGCGGCATCGACCTGTTGCCCACCTTCTGCGCGATGGCTGGTCGGGCGTTGCCCGACGGCGTGACGCTCGACGGCCGCGACATCAGCGCGGTGCTCACCGACGGGGCGGCCTCACCCCATGAGGAAATTCTGCTGTTCAACAATGAGGACGTCGTGGGCGTTCGCACCCAGCGCTGGAAACTCGTCGACGAAACCATGTACCGCGGATTCAAGATCGACTACGAGAAGGCGGGTTATCACGAACTCTACGACGAGAGTCGCGACGTGACGGAGAGCTATAGCGTGGCGCAGACCTACCCTCAGGTCATGCAGGAGATGCAAGCGCGGCTCAACGCGGCCCGTGAGAGGTTCGCGGCCATGAGGAAGGGAGTTCCCCCCATCGTCAAGAAGATGATGCAGATGATGCAACAGCAGGATTAGGCCAAACATGCGCTCGCTGCGGTCCTACGCGATTCGACTGGATGAGCAATCGTGACCGGGTAAAGTTTCGCTCGCCGGTTCGCATGATTCGGCGTCCTGATGCCGCCAGTGCAGCCCGTCGCCATCGCGAAGCTTCACCGGGCGCGCCTGGGCTTGGTGTTGCGGACCAGGACGTCCGTCAGGTGCATATGTCTGCGAACTTCGAATTCGCGGCGGGTAACTGCGTTCTCGGCAATCGAGTTACCCGGATTGTTACCCACCCGAGGTGTGGGCTGTCAAGGGATGGGGTGGGACGGCGCGGGAAGCCGAATCTTATAAAAACAGCGACTTACGGGACATCGTGAGCCGTGAGCCGCATGGGACGCCCTGGGACGGGCTGGGATGGTGAAATGGCTCTCCGGGTTGAACACGAATTGACCTCTCTACCCATTGATCCAGAATACATTTCTGGCGTCGCGATTTCCTGTTACCCATCGAGTGACCCAGCCGAAGGTTGTGCTGCGGCGGGACGGAATGGGGTGCAGTGGGATTCGCTGGTCATGTCCCAGCGGAGACATCGTGGACCGGCGGAACCCTCGAGAGCACGGTCGTCGCGCCGGGATCGCTACCGCATGTCAATGCAAGACAAAGTAACAGCGCGCGATCAGGGGACGACCTGATCCTGTGCGCCTTAACGCCGACGTCTTTTACAGTTATTACACAGA
>CAVUJF010000006.1:0-19483 GCA_963741745.1 uncultured Pseudomonadota bacterium
AAGCTGAAGTACGAGTACGCGGTCCCACACGGGCACAGCTCGACGCACGCCTGGGGATGCGTGGCCATGGCGGTCTGGTACAGGCCGTACAGGAAGTCCGGCAATTGAGTGACCGAGTCTTCGGGGCTGGCGTGCTTGTGCGCCGGGTTGTAGCAGCGAGCCACGCCATTTAGGTGCTGGCCGTCGATCTTCAGTCCCTCGAAGCCCCACGCGCCGATGAAGCGCCGCACCAGCGCCTGGAAGTATTCGGCTGTTTTTGGGTAGGCAGGGCAGAGATAGAAGCTGTTCCACCATGACACTGCCTGCGGCGCGCCATCCTTGTCGAGGAGCAGCATGTCGGAGTGCTCGTGCAGCAGGTCCGAACCAGGCGCGGCCGCCAGGGGTGCTACCCACAGCCGCGGTCTAAGTGAGTGCGCGCGGATCGCCGCGACCAGGCCGAGCATATCCGACTCGCCCTTGGGGTACTTCACGGGGCTGAGCTGCCAGTCACCGACGTTGGACTGCCAGCCGTCATCGATCACCGCCCAGCCGAGCCCGAGCTCCTTCACCTTTGGCAGGGTGTCGCGGATCAGCTCAATCGTGCAGTCGCGCTCGTATCCCCAAGCGCACCAGATCGACTCGAATGCGGAGGGCGGAGCGGGAGGGGAGCTGAGGCCGCGATCGGCCATCAGCTCGCGGTAATGCGTGAGCGTGGCGAAGTGATCACCGCGGTGCACGGTGACGAAGGTTTCCACGGTGGTGAGTGTCTCTCCCGGTGGCAGAACGCGGTCCGTGAGCGCCTTGACCGCCACGTCGACCCCGCGTGCGCTGCGACAGACCGGCAGCGACACCTCTAGTGGCACCAGTGCCAAGTGGCCCACGGCCAGTCCGCCATCGCGGCGCCACACATCGGCAATGGGGATGCCGCCGCCATAGTCGGACGAGGTCATGCCCATGAAGTTGTCCTGCGAGTATTGCGGACCCACCGGCCGCACCCAGTCACGCCGGTCCTCGTGGGTGCTGCCGCAGTAGTTCCAGAACGCAGGCTCCGTGGTGTTCGCGTGCGTGGGCAGCAGGCGCACTGAGCCCTGGGTCCAGCCCGAGACGTGCACGGTGGCGGAGGAGGTGTTGCGGTAGCTGACACGGGTGGCGGCAAACCCGGGATGGCGCTCGTAGAGCTCGATCTCGACTCGCTTCTCCAGCTGTGTCCCCGCGCGGCCACGCAGGCGCAGGCGCGTGCCCGGGCCGTGCACCGTGCTCACCGCCGCGCGCTCGTGCTCCTCGAGTGAGTACTCCACCGGTGCATGCCCGGAAATCCGCAGCTCATCGGCTGCTGTCCAGTCCGAAAGCAGGACCGGGGCGCGCGCTTCGGAAAGCAGCCAGACTTGCCAGCGCATGCGCCTATCAAAGTTGAGGCGGATGCGGTCATCGGACAAGGTGGCTGCGGCCGGCGGGGAGGCAATGCCCCGGGCGGCCTCAGCTGCAAGGGCGCCACCGGCGGCCGCGCTGGCCCCTGCAAGCTGCAGGAATCGGCGTCGGCTGGTAGTGGCGTTCTTCATTGGAACCTCGCAAGTCTAGCGAACTGCCGTCCATCTTCTCTTGACACAAATGAAGATATTCGAAATATTAACGAAAATAAATCGCAATCAATAGCGAGTCTTTGGCTTTCGTTTACTTTCGTTTATAAATGGGGAGCGCACCATGTCGAGAAGTCGAGCCATCCGGCCCATCGCTGCGATCGTCCTGTTCTGGGCTGCCGGGCTGGGCTCTTCTCAAGCCGCAGACGCTCCCGTCGACCAGCCGGTGCCGGCTACCACTGCCGGGGATGACAGCCAGCTGCAGACAGTGGTCGTCACCGGCATCCGGGCGAGTCTCGAGAAGTCCCTCGAGATCAAGCAGAACGCGGACGTCGTGCTCGACTCGATCAACGCGCTGGAACTTGGGCGTTTCCCGGATGACGACGTGGCCGATTCACTGCGGCACATCACCGGCGTAAGCCTCACGCGCACCACCGGCGGCGAAGGCCAGTATGTCGGCATCCGCGGCCTCGGCCAGCAGTACAACATCGTGACCCTCAACAACCGCATCGTGGCCACCGACGATGATGGCCGTGCACTTGCCTTCGACATCCTGCCCGCGGATGTCATCTCGGGAGCCGACGTGCTTAAGTCCTCGCAGGCTGCGGCACTCGAGGGCAGCATTGGCGGCACGGTCAACATGCGCTCGGCTCGACCCTTCGACAACCCGGGTCTGCACGCGGCGGCCCGCATCGAGGGTGATTACAACGACATGTCACAGTACTGGGGTAAAAAGGCCTCGGCGTTCATCAGCGACACCAACACTGCAGGCACCTGGGGCGTCCTGGTCGGACTCGTGGTCTCGGACGAGAAGACCCGCACGGATGCGCTCAACTACAACACCTACGACCAGAGCAACCCGGGCGTGTGGCCACCCGATGGCGGCGCGGGCAGCGTGCCGGTGGTCGGCGAGTGCTGCATCTCATTCGGCTCGGTGATTGACGAGAAGAAGCGCACGGCTTTTTCCGGCGCGCTCGAGTGGCGTCCGAACGACAAGCTGCACTTCACCGCCGATGGCCTGTACGCCAAGCTGAACGATCCGCAGGTGGCCTACAACCAGGCCTACTATCCGGATTTCAACTACGACCAGAATGGCAACCCGGAATGGTCGAACGTGGTCATCAACAACGGCCTGATCACCTCGTTTACCGGCAACACATTCACCCCCGAGATCGTTAACCAGACGATCGACCGCCAGGTGACTACCACGCTCATTGGCCTGAACATGCTCTGGCAGCCGACCGACCGTTTAAGCGTCGCGGCCGACCTGTACCGCTCGAACGCTAACCGGCCCGAGGGTGGCAACGATGCCTTCGTGACTTCCGGGCTCGAGTCACCAACGCCGTACAATCAGAACACCATCACCTGGAAGAACAACTACGGCGGCCTGCCTGACATCGCGGTGACGCTGCCCAACGGGGAGGACTATGCCCAGGCGCTCGCCAACGGGCAGCTCGACAACAGCCACTGGACCGCGCATTACACCGGCCTGAGCGGTAACTCGATCCACGACAAGGTGACCGGCGCGACCCTTGACGGTTCGCTCAAGATGGAATCCGGCGCCCTCTCCATGCTGCGCTTCGGCATCGCACAGACCTGGCGCGACAAGAAGCGCGAGGACTACGACAACGACTGGACCGGGGGCTCGAGCCAGTACGACTTCTACACCACGCCGGCGGGTGCCAACCCGATCACCTACGGCTCGCTGGGCTACAACGTGGTCAGCACGACCACGCTACCGAACTACATGCGCGGTTCGGGGGGCAACTTTCCGAAGACGGTGGCCCAGTTCAACATCCAGAACCTGCTCGCCGCCCTGCAGAGCCTGAACGGCCAGCCGAACCTATACGGCACGACCGGCTCGGCCGTGTTCGACTTCGCCCTTACGCTACCGCAGTACAACGCGGTCAACTCCTACAAGGTGAGCGAGGACACCACGGCCGCCTACCTGCAGGCAGACTTCTCCGGCAGCAAATGGAACGGCAACCTCGGCGTGCGCTTCGTGCACACCCGCACCTCCTCGAGCACGGCGGTGAACGAGATCCAGACGGTGACCGTCGCCAATACTGCCAACCCGACCGATCCGGCGTACGTGGTCTACAGTGATGCCACGCCGGTCTCATCTGACGGCTCGTACTCGCAGGCGCTGCCCTCCCTGAACTTGACCTACCGCTTCCGGCCCGACCTGCAGCTGCGCTTCGGCGGCTCCGAGACCATCGCGCGCCCGGAGCTGGACCAGCTGGCGGGCACGCGAACCGACGACTCGCTGAACCGCGACTACCGCGTCGACTACAACGGCAACTCCGAGCTCAAGCCCATCCGCGCCTACTCGCTGGACTTATCATTGGAGTGGTACTACCAGCCGAAGTCAGCGCTGACACTCGCCGCCTTCGGCAAGGACATCCGCGACTTCATCACGACGCAGGTCCAGACCAACGTGGACCTGGGCGTACAGGGCTACTTCAACGGCAGCACCACGCCGGTACCGGTGCTGTACACCGTTTCGCAGCCGATCAACGGCGACAAGGGTTACATCGAGGGCCTCGAGTTCGCCTTCACGCACATCATGCCCAGCGGATTCGGGGTGCACGGCCAGTACACGCGCACCTGGAGCAAGGCCTACGTCAACGGGCAGTACGTCGGTGAGCTGGAAGGGGTGTCCGCCACCAGCAGCTCGCTGGCGCTGCTGTACGAGAACAACCGCCTGAGCGCGAACGTCAACTGGGACTACCAGGGACCCTCCGTGGCGCAGACTTTCACCGAGGTGGACGGCTGGAAGGCCTACAACGACGCCTTCTCCTGGGTGACGGCGCAGTTCTCCTACGAGCTCCTGCCGGGGTTCCGCATGTACCTCGAGGGCAAGAACCTGACCGACTCGATCCAGCGCAGTTACCTTGCCAACCGCTCAGACGCGGTGTGGGCGTACGGATCGCCCAGCACCGGCACCGGCAGCAGCGTGCAGGGGGGCTATGTTGCTTACGGCCGCTCGTACACGTTCGGCGTGAGCTACCGGTTCTGATGACGTTCACGCCCGCCGCCGTTGGTAGCCAAGTGAACATTGAGGTGGCGTGGTGAGCGCGTGGCTGGCCTATGCGCTGGCCACCATGCTCATGTGGGGCGTGTGGGGGGCGTTCACGGGTGTCCCGAGCGAGCATGGCTTCCCGGACACTCTGACCTACATCGTCTGGGCGCTTACCATGATCGCTCCGGCGGCTTGGGTCTTGCACCGCTCGACAGCGGCGCTGCAGCGCGACGGGCGCTCGCTGGCGCTGGGCCTGGCGATCGGTCTGCTGGGTGCGGGCGGTCAGATCCTGTTGTTCCGCGCCGTGACTCTGGGGCCCACCTACCTCATCTTCCCGATCATTTCGCTCTCGCCGGTCATCACGATCCTCTTGAGCTTCGCGCTGCTGAAGGAACGGACCGGCAAGCTGGGTGTTGCCGGCATCGTGCTCGCAGTCCTGTCGCTGCCGCTATTCGACTATTCGCCGCAAGGCGAGGCGCATGTTGGCGCATGGTTTCTCATGGCACTCGCGATCATGGTCGCCTGGGGCCTGCAGGCCTACTTCATCAAGCTCGCCAATGCGACGATGAACGCCGAGAGCATCTTCACCTACATGATGCTCTCGGGACTCGTGTTCATCCCGGTCGCCTGGATGCTCACCGACTTCTCGCGCCCGGTGAACCTGGGGTTCTACGGCCCGTGGCTGGCCACCGGGATCCAGCTACTGAACGCCGTCGGGGCGCTGCTGCTCGTCTACGCGTTTCGCTACGGCAAGGCCATCGTCGTGGCGCCGCTGGTGAATGCCGGCGCGCCGCTGCTGACCTCGCTTATCGCGCTCGGCGTGGCCGGAAACCTTCCCGGTCCCTTCAAGATCGCCGGCATCGCGCTGGCGCTGGCCGGGGCACTGCTGCTGTCGTTGCAGCCCGAGTGAGGGGAGCGGGGCTTACGTGAAGGCGCTGCAAGAACTGATCGTCCGCCATAAGGCTGGCCATGCGGTGGGCATCTACTCGGTGTGCTCCTCGCACCCGCTGGTCATCGAGGCGGCACTGCGCGAGGCGCATGCCGATGGCCAGCCCGCGCTCATCGAGGCGACCTCCAACCAGGTCAACCAGTTCGGCGGCTACAGCGGCATGACGCCCGAGGACTTCCGCGAGCACGTGAGCGCCATCCGGGCGCGCACCGGGCTGCCGGCCGAGCGCCTGCTGCTCGGTGGCGACCACCTGGGACCGAACTGCTGGCGCGCCGAGACCGCGGCGAGCGCCATGGCCCGCTCGGAGCAGTTGATCGCCGGCTACGTCGCCGCGGGCTTCCGCAAGATCCACCTCGACTGCTCCATGGCGTGCGCCGGCGACCCGCCGGCCCTGGCGGACGAGGTGATCGCCATGCGCTCCGCGCAACTGTGTCAGGTGGCCGAGTCCACCTGGCAGGCGTGCGGCGGCGAGCCCCCGGTCTACGTGATCGGCACCGAAGTGCCGACCCCCGGGGGGGCGACGGAGGCCCTGGAGACAGTGCCGGTCACGAGCACCCAGGCGGTAACCGATACCCTGCAGGCGCATCGCAGCGCCTGGGCCCGGCTGGGCCTGGCGGGCGCCTGGGAGCGGGTGATCGCCCTGGTGGTGCAACCCGGGGTGGAGTTCGACAACTACAAGGTCATCGACTACGTGCCCGCGAAGTCGGTGCAGCTTGCCCGGCGCATCGAGCAGGAACCCACCCTGGTGTACGAGGCTCATTCCACGGATTACCAGACGCCGGCGGCGCTGGCGGCCCTGGTGCGTCATCATTTCGCCATCCTCAAGGTGGGGCCGGCGGTCACTTTCGCGCTGCGCGAGGCCCTGTGGGGCCTGGCCGATATCCAGGCCGAGCTCGACGGCGCGGCGGCCGGTTCGCTCCAGGAGGTAGTCCTGGCTGCGATGCGCGCCGATCCGCGTTACTGGAGCACGTACTACACCGACCGCGCGACGCAGCGACTGGATCTGCAGTTCAGCCTGAGCGACCGCATCCGCTACTACTGGGGCGTGCCGGGGGTGCGCGCCGCCTGCGATGCCCTGGTGATGGACCTGCGCAGCCGCGGCATGCCCCTGACACTGATCAGCCAGTACCTGCCAAGGCAGTACGCGGCGATTCGCGACGGCAGGATCCGCAACGACCCGCACGAGATCCTGCTGGCGGGCGTGCGCGCGGTGCTCGGTGGCTACGCCCGTGCCTGCGGGAGCAGCGCGGGTGACTGAGACGCAGGCGGCCTTCGGGATGAGCGAGCCGGCCCTGCAGGCGGGCGGGGCGCAGTGGACTGCCCGCGAGATCCTGCAGCAGCCGCGGGTGTGGCGCGAGATCGGCGCGCAGCTGGCTGCCGGGCGCAGCGCGCTCGCCGCCTTTCTCGCCCCGCTGCTGGAACTGCCACAGCTGCGCATCGTACTGACCGGCGCGGGCACTTCAGCGTATGTCGGGGAGTGTCTGGCACCGGCGCTCACCCGCGCGCTCGGTCGGCGCGTCGAGGCCATCGCGACCACCGACCTGGTCACCAGCGCGGACAGTTATCTCGTGGCGGACAGCCCGACGCTCGTGGTCTCTTTTGCCCGTTCGGGGAACAGCCCCGAGAGCGCGGCGGTGGTGGAAATCGTGCAGGCGCACGTGAAACGCTGCGCGCACCTGGTGATTACCTGCAATGCACAGGGGGCGCTGAACCTTCGGGCGCGCAGCCTTGCGAATGCATACGCCATCGTGCTGCCGGAGGCTACCAACGACCGCAGTTTCGCGATGACCTCGAGCTTCAGCGGCATGCTGCTGGCCGCGGCTGCGGCATTCGGGGTACTCAGCGAAGCTGAGATCGCGGCCCTGTCCGCGCGCACCGCGGCGTTCGTCCCGACCTGCCGGCCGCTGCTCGAGGAGCTGGTGCGTGCCCGATTCCAGCGCGTGGTGTACCTGGGCAGTGGGGCGCTCAAGGGCTTCGCGTGCGAGGCGGCGCTGAAGATGCTCGAGCTCACCGACGGCCGGGTCATCGCCACCGCCGACTCGCCACTCGGCTTCCGCCATGGGCCGAAGACCATCCTGAATAGCCAGTCCCTGGTCGTGGTGTTCCTGTGCAACGACCCGCATGCCCGGCGCTACGAGCTGGACCTGGTCGGTGAACTGACCCGCGATGCGGTCGCCGGGCGCGTGGTCACCGTTGCCGATGCGACGGCGGGCGGACGGTCGCCTGACCTGGTGCTCCCCCCGGCAGCCGGCGGGCCGCGGGCGACCGATCTTGCGCTGTGCCTGGCGTATGCCCCGTTCGCCCAGGCCCTGGCCATGCTGCACTCGCTGTCGCTGGGGATTGCCCCGGACACCCCCAATGCCGCCGGCACCGTGAGCCGTGTCGTGCAGGGTGTCACTATCTACCCGTGGCGCAAGAACCCTTGAGGAGATACCTGGGCGTTGACGGCGGGGGCAGCAAGACTGCCTTTGTTCTCATCGACGAGAAGGGCGAGGTGCTGGGCTCCCACCAGGAGGGGCCGGCCTACTACCTGCAGACGGGCATCGAGCCGATGCGCGCGATGCTTGCGCGGGGGATGCTCGCGACGCTGGCGCAGGCCGCGCTCACCCCGGCCGCGGTGGATTTTGCCTTCCTGGGGCTGCCCTCCTACGGGGAGGACTCGAGGCTTCTGGCAACACTCGACGCGGCCGCCGCGCCGACGCTGGCTGCCGCGCGGTTCCGCTGCGGCAACGATGCGGTGTGCGGCTGGGCGGGTGCCCTGGCCGGGCAGGAGGGCATCAATCTCGTCGCCGGCACCGGTTCGATGGCCTACGGTGAGTACGCCGGCCGCACCGCGCGCGCCGGTGGCTGGGGCGAGCTGTTCAGCGACGAAGGCTCCGGATACTGGGTCGCGCGTGAGGGCCTGCAGCTGTTCTCGCGCATGAGCGATGGCCGCGCGCCGCGCGGGCTGCTGTACGAGCGGTTCCGGGAGCACTTCCGGCTGGCGGCGGACCTGGACCTGTGCGCGGCTGTCTACGGCGCCGGCCGTGGCGAGCGGAGCGACGTGGCCTCCCTGTCAGGCCTGATCGCTGCGAGCGCCCAGGCCGGGGATTCCCAGGCGCAGTCGCTGTTCAGCCGTGCGGTCGATGAACTGGTGCAGCTGGTGGATGCGGTGCACGCGCAGCTGCAGGTTCCTGCCGGTGTGCGCGTGCAGGTTTCGCACTCGGGGGGCATGTTTCGCCTGCGTGAGCTGGTGCTCGAGCCCCTGCGTGCACGGCTCAAGGGCAGTGCCCGCGGCTACGACTTCGTCGCCGCGCGCCTGGTCCCGGCGGCCGGGGCTGCGCTCTATGCCGCAAGAATCAGCGGAGCGCCGCTGACCGCACCGGCGCTCGCGAGGCTGCAGGCGCAGCAGCACCGGCTGCCCGGGTGGACCGGGGCGCAGTCCTAGCAGCTGCCGCGTGAGGCGGTGCCTCAGGCGCGGCTCGGTGCGCAGATGAACAGCGGGATATCGCGCGTCGTGCGTTGCTGGTAGGCCTCGAAGCTGCGGTAGTTGGCCACCACGACCGGCCACAGGGCGCGCTTCTCCTCGGGCGTGGCTTCCCGGGCGAACATCTGCCGGCGCACGCGCCCGACCTGGATGTCGATCTGCGGGTGTGCCTTGAGGTTGTAGTACCAGACCGGGTGCTGCGGCGCCCCACCCAGGGAGGCGACCAGCAGCACGTCCTGCCCGTGCGGGGTGTACATCAGGGCGATGGTCTTCTGCTTGCCCGACTTGCGCCCGGTCATCGTGACCAGGCAGATCGGAGCGCCCTCGAGCCGGTTCATCAGCCTGCCACCGCTGACGCGGTAGATCAGCACGTTCAGGCCGGTGAAGAAGCGAATGACTCGCTTCGGGGGTAGCTTCGCTGCATCAGCCATACAGATTCTCCTGGGCGCCAGGCTTCACGTTGAGAGCGTGATCCAGGTCGGGGCGTGGTCGCTGGGGCGCTCCCAGCCACGCACGTCGCGGTCGACGCCGGCGGCCCTGAGCCTGGGGCGCAGGGCCTTGTTCAGCAGCAGGTGATCGATGCGCAGTCCCGCGTCGCGTTTGTAGGCGTCGCGGAAGAAGTCCCAGAACGTGTAGATCTTCGCATCCGGATGCAGGGTGCGGATCGCATCGGTCCAACCCTGGGCCTTCAGCCGCGCGAATGCCTCGCGCACCTCGATGCGGAACAGGGCATCGTTCACCCAGCGCTCCGGCTTGTAGACGTCCTGTTCGGCGGGGATCACGTTGTAGTCCCCGGCCAGCACCACCGGGACGGGGCTCGCGGCCAGCTCGGCGGCATGGCCAATCAGTCGCTCGAGCCAGCGCAGCTTGTAGTCAAACTTCGGACCGGGCGCCGGGTTGCCGTTGGGCAGGTAGAGACAGCCGATAATGACCCCGTGCACGGTGGCCTCGATGTAGCGGCTGTGGACATCCTCCGGGTCTCCCGGCAACGCGCGCCGCACCTCCTTAGGCTCGGTACCGCGCGCCAGGATCGCCACCCCGTTCCAGCTCTTCTGGCCATGCCAGATGACCCCGTAGCCGGCCTCGCGGATGGCACTTTCCGGAAAGTTCTCCTGCGGCGCCTTGAGTTCCTGCAGGCACACCACGTCCGGGGAGCTCGCGCCGAGCCAGCGCAGCAGGTTCGGCAGCCGCGCGCCGATGCCGTTGATGTTGTAGGTGACGATCTTCATGTGTGAACGCGGGGTGTGCGGAGCGGCTGGCGGCGGAGGGCCGCTAACTTACCGCGTGTGCCCGGCGCGGGCCAGTCAGCCTTGAGGTGCGGCTGCTGGCGAACGGTCCGGTCACCGGGCCGCGGCTAATCCAAACGGTGTAGGCCCGCGATTTCGCGGGAGCTCGAGCGCGGACGCGGGTGGACAGGGCTTCGGCCCGCGACCGGTTTCAGACTAGGATCGACACCCGGCCATGTGCCGTTTGCCTTGTTCGCCTTGGAGAGTCACACAGACGATGGACACACCGACGCTGACCCAGCTTGCCGCCCAGGTGCAGCAGTTGCTCGATATCGAGCAGATCAAGAACGTGAAGCATCGCTACTTCCGCTGTTTCGATACCGCTGACCTCGCGGGGCTTGCCGAGATCTTTCACCCCGAGGTCACCCTGGACGTGAACGGCGGCATCTACCGTTTCCGCATCGAGGGGCGCGAGAAGTACCTGGACATGGTGCGCGAGGGCGCGCACGCCGAGATGATCATGCAGCATAACGGCCATCATCCAGAGATCGAGATCCTCTCGGCGACCGAGGCGCGTGGGGTCTGGTACCTGCAGGACAGCGTGTGGGAGTTCCGTCGCAAGCTGCACATCACCGGGGCGGCGCTCTACCGCGACCACTACCTGAAGGTGAACGGGGTGTGGCTGATCAAGGATATCGGCTTCGAGCGCATCCACGAGATCGTGGAGAACATCGAGCAGGCGCCGAACGTGACGTTCAGCTACCTGGCCACCCACGCCCAAAAGCTGCCGCAGGGGGAGCTGGCCGCGTACAAGAAGGAATAGCAGCGCCACGGCGTTGGTTAATGCACTGGCGCCGATTGCGCCTACGGATATTGCGGAGGATTGAATGCTCAAGGTCATGACACTGTTTGTGCGGCGCCCCGACATGACGCGGCGGCAATTCCGCCACTACTACGAGGGCAATCATGTGGCGATGGGGCTGGCGGCGAACAAGTACTTCGGCTTCTCCAAATACGTGCGCAATCACGTGGTCGGGGCACAGGCCTCGCCGCCGGCGCGAGCGTTCCCAGAATTCGACGCCTTTAGCGAGTACACGTTCAAGGACGTGGCCAGTGCGGTTAAGGCACAGGAATACATGCTGACGCCCGGGGGCAAGGCGCTCGCCGAGGATGAGCTGAACTTCCTGGACATGAGCTATCACCCCTCGTTTGGGGTGCAGGAATCGCTCATCGCCGGGACGCCACGCGGGGTCGAGGCGGGCCTGCGGGGCAAAGTCGCCCTGGTCGTGGCCCGCGGCGCCGACGTCCCGGCCGCAGGTTTCCTGCAGTCCGTTGAGGCGTTCGCGCGGCAGTTCGCACAGCGCAATTCGGGATCGTTCGTGCGGCTCACGCTCGATGCCGCCCTCGAGTCCCCCGCAGGACGGCCGCCCTTTGACGCCATCCTGAATCTGTGGACGAAGCCAGGGGACGTGCGCGTGCCGGAGGAGTTCCGCTGGAGCGGGGGCGCAGATTCAGCGCGCGTACTCGAAATCGAGTCCATCGAGGCAGCGACCGAAACGCTGGGGCTCTAGGTGTGCGCACCGGCGCACGCCCGGGTTCCTGGATATTCCTCTTGACAGGGAACCAAAAGGTTCCATATTGTCGCCATGGACGATAACCCGGTGTTCAAGGCTCTCGCGGATCGCAGCCGCCGGAAACTGCTCGACCGGCTGCACCGCCGCAACGGGCTGACGCTCGGGGAATTGTGTACGGGGCTGGACATGACGCGCCAGGCGGTGGCCAAGCACTTGCGGATCCTGCAGGGCGCACACCTGGTGTCGGTCGTGCGTGAGGGCCGCGAAAAGCGGCACTACATCAATCCGGTACCGATCCACGGCATCGCGGAACGCTGGATACACAAGTTCGAACAGGCCGGCCTGCGGGCGCTGGCCGACCTCAAGGCCGATCTTGAGGGCACCAAAGGGGACTAGCCATGGCGGAAAGCAAGTTCGTGTACGTGACCTTCATCGGTACGACCGTGGAGCGGCTCTGGGAGGCACTCACCACGGCGGATCTGGAGAAGAAATACTGGTTTGGCATGCACCGGGAGGCTCAGTGGCGCGAGGGCGCCCCTTGGAAGCTGCTGTTCGCCGACGGGCGGCTCGCCGACAGCGGCGAGGTACTGGAAATCGTCCCGCAGCGGCGCATCGTCGTCAGCTGGCGCTGCGAATGGAAGCCGGAGCTCAACGCGGAAGGCTTCGCGCGCTGCGTATTCGAGCTGGAACCGATCGACAAGGCGGTGAAGCTCACCGTGACCCATTCGATCGAGCGCCCGGACTCGGAGTTCATCGCTAAGGTGTCCGGCGGCTGGCCGCGCATTCTGTCCAATCTCAAGTCGTTGCTGGAGACCGGCGAGGTGGTGCTGCCGCCGTAGCCCGCCTGCTGCTGACCGTGCACGGCGCACCAGCAGGTGCGCCGCGCGCTTCTCTAGCGTGGGGCAAGACTGCTAGTCTGCGGCACCCACACTCCCTAGGATCGTGAATGCCCTCACTGCAACAGAAGCTCCGCGCCGGAGAAACCGTAGTTACCGCTGAGCTCACCCCGCCCAAGGGCACCGATCTGACCGAGTTGTTCGCAAAGGCACACGCACTCAAAGGCTGGGTGGACGCGGTCAATGTGACCGAGTCGGCGCGCGCGCTGATGACCATTGCACCGATCGCGGCTGCGCGCCTGCTGCTCGACCGCGGTACCGAGGCGATCGTCCAGATGACCGCGCGCGACCGCAACCGCATTGCCATCCAGGCCGACCTGCTCGGCGCGGCGGTGCTGGGCGTCCACAACTTCGTCTTCATGGGGGGCGATCCGCCGAAGATCGGTGATCACCCGGAGGCCAAGCCGGTATTCGACCTGACGGCGAGCCAGATGGCGGCCGCCGCACGCGAGTTGACGCGGGGGCACGACATGAGCGGCAAGCCGCTGCGCGGCAGCCCGCAGCTGTTCACCGGCGCCACGGTCAATCCCGGCGCCAGTGATTTTGAGGCCGAGGTGGTCAATACGCAGCGCAAGTTCGATGCGGGCGTCGGCTTCGTGCAGACCCAGGCGGTCTATGACGTGGCGGCACTGCAGAAATTCCTGCAGGCGGTCAAGCCGCAGGGCGTGGCCGTGCTGGCCGGCATCATCCCCCTGAAGTCGGCCAAGATGGCAGCGTGGCTCAATGAGAAAGTGCCGGGCATTCGTGTGCCCGATGCCCTGATTCAGGAAATGGAGCAGGCCGGGGGTCCGGAGGCGGAAGCGGAGAAGGGGATCGAGATCGCCGCGCGCCTGGTCGCGGCGGCCGCGCGGGTATGCCAGGGGGTGCACCTGATGGCGATCGGCGGGGAGGCCCACATTCCGGCGATCCTGCGCAGGAGCGGGATCCGCTCCGGCTAGCCGGCTGCCGGGAGTCCGGAAACCCAGGGACGCTCCAGTTCGGCTGACCAGCGATTGCGGCTCCGTCCGACACGTGCTGCGCGGTGGCGCGCCCACAATCGCGGGCATGCCACACTGGTTGCGTGCAATTGCTGGGTTGATCCTGATGGGCCTGACGGCCTGTGGCGGCGGGAGCGACAACAGCTCCTCGGCCATGCCCGCGGCAAAGCGGGGTGATCTGCTCAACGGGCCGCCGACGAAGGTGACGACCCTGTCCGCGAGTGACCTGTTGGCGCTGCTGGGGACGAGCGATCTCGGCAAGGCACTGCTGCAGCTGGCCTACTCGCCCCAGTGCGCGATCACCGTCTACCACATGACCTACGAGACCGTGGACGCCCGCGGCAACCTCACGCCGGCTTCCGGGGCTCTCATGGTGCCGGGTGGCACGGCTGCAAATTGCACCGGCGCGCGGCCGGTCGTGGTGTACGCCCATGGCACCAACACTGACCGCAGCTTTGACATCAGCCAGGTGAAGGCAGCGGACAATGCCGAAGGGGTGCTGCTGGCGGCCGTGTTTGCCGCGGGGGGCTACATCGTGGTGGCGCCGAACTATGTCGGCTATGACACCTCGCCTGTCGACTACCACCCGTATCTGATCGCCGACCAGCAGTCCAAGGACATGATTGACTCACTGACCGCGGCGCGCTCGGCGCTGCCCACCGGCGACGTCCCCGGTTCCAGCGATGGCGGCAAACTGTTCGTGACCGGCTATTCCGAGGGCGGCTATGTCGCCATGGCGACCCACAGCGCCATGCAGGCGGCGGGCATGAGCGTGACGGCTTCCGCGCCGATGTCGGGGCCGTACACGCTGTCCACCTTCGGTGATGCAATATTCGAAGGCGAAGTGAACGATAGCGCCGCGGAGAACCTGGCGCTGCTGATCCCGGCATACCAGCAGGCCTACGGGGACCTGTACGCATCCCCGGGCGATGCCTTCGCCAGCAAGTATGCCGCCTCCATCGAGGGCCTGCTGCCGGGCTCGACCTCGGTGGGGGCGCTGCTGGCGGCGGGCAAATTCCCGGCGGCCACCTTCGACAGCACGCCGCCGAGCGCTGCCTACGCGCCCTACACCCCGGCGACGCAGCCGGCCGCCTTCGCGCCTCTCTTCGCGGCCGGCTTCGGCAGCGACTACCTGATCACCAACAGCTATCGCGGTGCCTATCTGCAGGATGCCCTGGCAGCGCCGGACGGTGGCTTCCCCACGCTGACCGACGGGCTGCCGCCGGCCAGCCCCGCCCACCCGCTGCGCGTGCACCTGAAGGCGAACGACCAGCGCAACTGGGGCCCGGCGGCGCCCACGCTGCTGTGCGGCGGCAGTTCAGACCCGACCGTGTTCTTCTTCAACACCACCCTGATGCAGGACTACTGGGTCGCGCATCCGCCGGCGGTTGCAGCGGTGATCCTCGATGTCGATTCGGCCGCGGGCGCGAACGATCCCTACGCCGGCCTGAAGAACGGCTTCGCCGCCGCCAAGGCCGCGTACCGTGCCAATGCGATTCTCGGCGGTGCTACCGACGGCGGCGATGCCGCAGTGCTGGCCGCCTATCATGCAGGTCTGGTCCCGCCGTTCTGCCTGAGCGCGGTGAAGTCGTTCTTCGACGCGCATTGAGGGCTACGCCGGGGTCCATGGTGCGTCCGGGTTGACCTCGCGCCAGGTGGCCGGCGGCAGCCCTGCGAGCGTGACCTCGCCGATGCGCGCGCGGATCAGTCGTAGCGTCGGGAAGCCCACGCGCGCGGTCATGCGACGGACCTGGCGGTTCTTTCCCTCGCGCAGCGTCAGTTCGAGCCAGGCCGTCGGGATCTTGGCGCGGTAGCGGATGGGCGGATCGCGCGGCCACAGGGCGCCAGGTTCATCGATGAGCCGGGCGCCGGCGGGCTTCGTGGTGAAGTCGCCCAGGTCGACACCGCCGCGCAACTGCGCGAGCGCCGCCTCGGTCGGCTCGCCCTCGACCTGCGCCCAGTAGACCTTGGCAAGCGCGTGCCGCGGGTTCGCGATCCGCGCCTGCAGGGCGCCGTCGTCGGTCAGGAGCAGCAGCCCCTCGCTGTCAGTATCCAGGCGGCCCGCAGGGTAGACCTTCGGCACGCTGACGTAGTCGGCCAGCGTCTGGCGATGCGGCTCGGGACTGAACTTGCACAGCACGCCGAAGGGCTTGTTGAAGGCGATCAGCACCCGGACTAGCCGAGAAAGCGCTCGATGAGATCCGGCGGCACGGACGTCACCGGCACCACCGGCCGGGAGGCGCTGCGACCGCGCGAGCGCGGCCGCGGCTCGAACCACTCGCGTACGTCGGCCTCCAGCCCCACGCCGTGCATGTAGTTGTAAAGGGCCTTGCGCAGGCCCCCACCGAGGTAATCATGGTCCGTTCCTGCCGGGTCGTCGAACTCGAGGTCGTTGTGGGCGAAGCGGGCCGCCGGCGGCGGCCGCAGCGTGATGCCGTACTGGCGCGGGTGCAGGCCGATGGGTGAATGGGCGGTCGCCGCGAAACGATGCCAGTAGGCCGACTGGATGCACCCGGCGGCAAACAGCTGGCGCACGCGCTCGAGTGCGTCGATGGTGTCCTGCGCGGTCTCGGTCGGAAAGCCATACATCAGATACGCGTGCACCATGATGCCCGCATCGCTGAAGGCACGGGTCACGCGCGCCACCTGCTCGACCGTGACCCCCTTGCGCATGAGCTTGAGCAGCCGGTCAGATGCCACCTCCAGGCCGCCGCTGACGGCCACCAGGCCGGCAGAGGCGAGCAGGCGGCACAGCTCGGGCGTGAAGGTCTTCTCGAAGCGGATGTTGCCCCACCAGGTGATGCTCAGCTTCTCCTCGAGCAGGCGCCGGGCCAGGGCCCGCATTCCGGCCGGGGGTGCAGCCTCGTCAACGAGGTGAAAGCCGGTCTCGCCCGTCTCCGTGATCAGCGCGCGGATGCGCTGCATGACGATGTCCTCGCCCGGGCGATCGTAGCGCCCGATGTAATCGAGCGAGACGTCGCAGAACGAGCATTTCTTCCAGTAGCAGCCGTGCGCCAGGGTGATCTTGTTCCAGCGGCCGTCGGACCAGAAACGATGCATGGGGTTCAGCATTTCCATGACCGATACGTACCGCTCCAGCGGCAGGCCCTCGTAGGTCGGAATGCCGGTCGCGCGTTGCGGGATATCGTGCTCGGCAGGGTCGTCGTGCAGGACCACCGCCGCGCCTTCGCGCGAGTAGGTGCGCACCAAGGGCGCCCGGCGGCCGCGCAGCCGCGAGAGCAGGTTCAGCAGGGGGCGTTCGCCATCATCCAGGGTCACGTAGTCAAAATAGTCGAACACCCGCGGATCGCGCAGCGAGCGCAGCTCGGTGTTGACCCAGCCACCCCCGAGAACCAGCGTGGTGCCCGGCGCGGCTGCGCGGATGGCGCGTGCCATGCGGAATGCGCCGTAGACGTTGCCGGGAAAGGGCACGGTCAGCGCGACGAGATCCGGTGCCCGGGTCATCAGCTCGCCGGTCAGCTCATCGAGCGTCACATCGATGAGCGTGGGATCGCCGGACAGCGCCTCCTGCAGCGGGTCGAAGGAGGCGGCGCTGGCCGCCAGGCGCTCACCGTAGCGGGCGAGTTCGAAGCGCGGATCGATGCCGACACGCCAGACATCGGCGAGGTCATCGACGTACAGACTGGCGAGGTAGCGGGCCTGCTCGGTGGTCCCCAGCGTGCCGAAAGCCGCCAGCAGCTGTTCGTCCAAGCCGCCCTGCGGGCCGCCGGCCGGGCTGAGGTGCGCGAAGCGGGGTCCTTCGGGCAGGAAGGCGCGGCCGGCGATGCGAAAGGCGAGGGTGGGATCGGCGCCTTGCAGGAAGCGAATGGCAGGTTCCACGGTGGCGGCGTAGTCGCGGGCGTACTTGAGGAAGTGGGCAATCGGGGGCGGCGCCGGAGATGCGCTTGCGGCGGTCCGGGCGCGCCGGCGCAGCACCTCGGTCATGTGCCTGAGGCCTGCCGCCGAGAACAGCCGCAGGAACAGGGTCAGCGAGGCATCCACCTGCGCCAGCTCGAGTCCGAGTTCTGCCGCGTGCAGGCGCAGAAACCCCATCAGATAGGCCGTCGCCGGATACGGCGTGTTCAGCTGGACCATGGGGGGCGTGACGAGCAGGACGCGCATGGGGCGCAGGGTAGCGCACGCGCTCCCGTGTCGCACACGGCGGGACTGAGGAGACGGGGCACCCGCGCCGGCGCGGGGCTGGTGCCCTCTGCGGCAGACGCAGACGGCACCGCAGATGGGGGCTGAGGTGCCCGGCCGCAGCCTCTACGAATGAACCGGGACCGGAATTCGCAGAATCGCTGCGGGCGACCCCTTCAGAACGCGCCCGTGATGTAGAGCAGGGCTCCTGAGTAGCGCCACTTCAGCGAACCCTCGAAGCGGTCCTGGGTCAGGGTGACTTTGGTGCTGAACTGGTTCCAGCCCGCGCCCACGCCGAAGTGCGCCCCAAACATGCGGATCACGCCCAGGCGCAGATCGGTCAGGTGGCCGTCGACGTTGTCGACCTTGAGTCCAAAATACTGCCCCTGCCCATCGAAGTACCACTGCGGACTGAACTGCCACAGCCCGCGCAGCCCGATGACCGGCAGGGGGGCGGTGGCGGATGCGGTCTCGGTGCTGAACTGCCCCGACTGGCCGTTGATGGTGCCGTCGCCGCTCACGGCCAGCTTGAAGTTCACCGTGTGCAGGCCGACCGAGCCGCTGAGCTCGAAGGTCTCGCGCTTCATGAAGACGTACTCGTAGGCGAGCTCGGCAATGGTCTGCTTGTTACTGGAATGCAGGCTCGCGCTGGCCGGGTAGGTCGTGTCACCGATGGTGATGTCGCGGGTGATGCTCCTGTCGGCGGTCGTATTGTTGCTGAAGTACATGAAGCGCAGTTTGTGACGCTCGAAGAAGCGCCAGGTGCCATCCACGCGGAAGCGATTGGAGTCCCTGAACCCCAGGTCCCGGCCGAGGTTGACATCGGTCCCCACCTGGCCGGCGGTACCATCGACCTTGACGGTGGTGTTGGTGCTGAGCAGGAACGTGGCGAGCGATATGTTGAACTTGTCGTTCAAGAGATCCGAGTCATCGGCGCGCGCGGGCGCAGCGAAGCCGATGCTCGCGGTGGCGATGAGAATCGCCGACAGCGCAACCGTATTCTTAAAATTGTGATGCTTGCGTGCAGTTCCCGTCACAGTGTCACCCTCCCCAAAGCGTTACGGCCAATCGACCTGCCGTGTGTATCCGGCGCCCTTTCCGGGTTCGTCTTGGCCCTTATCATGGACGCTTCCGAACCGGCCGACAATGCTCAGAATGATAGGGACCTCGACGGGGCCGGTTCCATAAGTAGTTGTGCATATTCGAGAACAGCCGGTGCGCCCCGGGGTTCGCCCCTTGGCGCAGCATGAAAAGCATTGCGACGACCATCTGTTCAAGGCGCTGTGAGCCGATGGCAGACCTCGCGGCGTCTGCGATCCTGCTGCGATTTTCCTGATCGCGCGAGGCTGGCGGGCTTTCCCGAACCAAAGGCCCGGGTGGTAAGGGCGCAGGACTTCGAACCGGCCTGTGGCCCCGCCGCCTTTCACCTTTATGATGCGGACGATCGGGTGCGGCGCGCACCCGATTTGAAAGTTCGGCACGGACTCGGCAGGCTGCCGTAGCCGCCGTCCCAGGGGTTTCTCATGACCACCCAAACTGTTCCCATCACGATCTATCACAACCCGGCTTGCGGCACCTCCCGCAACACACTGGCACTGATCCGCAACACAGGCATCGAACCCACGATCATCGAGTACCTGAAGAACCCGCCCGAGCGGGCCACCCTGGTAAGTCTCC
>CAVUJF010000007.1:0-8643 GCA_963741745.1 uncultured Pseudomonadota bacterium
GCGTGGCCGGCGTGTTGATGACTCCGGGGGCGATGACGTTGGCGCGCACGTTGTGCGGGCCGCCCTCGATGGCCGTCTGGCGCGTGAAGTGGATCAGTGCGGCCTTGGCGGCCCCGTAGGCGGACATGCCGCTCATCGCCAGCAGCCCGCTCACCGAGGCCACGTTGATGATCGAGCCGCCGCGACGGGGCACCATCACCTTCAGCGCGGCCTGGGTGGCTGCAAAGGCGGCATCGACGTTCACCTGGAAGTCTTTCCGGAAGGTGGCCATGGCCATCTCGGTGATCGGTGCGTAGGCGACCGAGGGTGCATTGTTGACCAGGATATCCAGGCCATGGGTGGCCGCCGTCTGGCTCACATAAGTGGCCAGGCGTTCGTGGTCCGCGACATCCAGCGCTGCGGTGGTGACCCTCGCCCCCTGTGCGCGCAACTTCCCCGCGAGCGCCGCGAGCGGACCTGGCGTGCGGGCGCACAGCGCCACATGCGCCCCCTCGCGCGCGAAGCGTTCGGCGATCGCCGCCCCGATTCCCTGGCTGGCCCCGGTGATGAGGGCCACCTTGCCGGAAAGCCGCACGCTACATCCGGCCGATGACCGTGTCGCCGAAGCGGCGCAGGCCGTCCAGCTGCGCTGCGAGCGGCGTGGACGGGTCAAAGCCCCAGGGCGCCACGCAGGCATCCGTCACGCCCAGTTCCCCCAGGCGCTTGAAGTCCGCGGGCGTCTGCGCGGCGACATCGAAGCCGTGGATCTCGAAGTCCTTGCGGTCGTGCGTACCGTGCGCCTGGCGCAGCTCGTGCAGCTGCCTGAGGAGCGACTTCAGGGTCTCGAGGTCGGTGTTGGCGGCGATCCAGCCGTCCCCCAGGCGCGCCGCGCGGGTGAGCGCGGGCTTGGAATGACCGCCGATGAGGATCGGTACCGGCCGGGCGGGCACGGGGAACATCTTCATCAGGCCAAAGTCGTAGTTCTCGCTGTGGTACTCGAAGTACTTGCCGGTCATCGCGCCGCGCAGGATCGCGATGCACTCGTCCATCAGGCGGCCGCGCTTGGCGAAGTCGACGCCGTTGAAGGTGAAGTCCTCCTTCCAGGGACTCAGGCCGGCCCCGAGCAGGATGCGCTCCCCGCTCAGGACGGCCAGCGAGGAGAGCGCCTTGGCCAGTACCAGCGGCTGGCGGGTGGGAACCTTCATGACGCTCGGGTAGAAGCGGATCTTGTGCGTGACCGCGGCCATCCAGCTCATCGACACGATCGGCTCGATGAAGGGCATGGCCTCGATGTAGCCGCGGATCACCTGGGTGTCGGTGTAGGGATACTCCGAGTCGGTGTGCTGGGGAAAGAAGAAGCTGTCGGGCATGCCGATCGAGCTGAAACCGGCCTGCTCGGCGACCTGGGCGATCTGCTGGAAGTCCGGGTAGCGGGCGAAGCCCAGCTGCAGGGTGAAACGCATGCAAGTCTCCGCAGGATGAGGCCGGGGGAGTTAATACTACAGGGGCCGGCCGCTCGTCCTACCACGCTTTGGGTAACATCGGCGGGCCGCGGGCGTGCGGCGGGGGCGAGGGAATAAACGCGCGATGCGCACAGTCTCCAGCTACAGCCGGGTACGGTGGTGCGCCGTGGGGCGGGGACGCGGTCGAATCCATGGGTGACAGGCGGGACAGATTCGAGGCGCAGGTGCTGGTGCACCTGGATGCCGCCTACCGGTATGCGCGCTGGCTGTGCGGCTCGCCCGCGGACGCGGACGATGTGGTGCAGGAGGCGGTACTGCGGGCCTTCCGCGGCTTCGACGGGCTCAAGGGGGATGCCAAGGCCTGGCTGCTGACGATCGTGCGCAACTGCCAGGCGACGGCGGCAAGACAGCGCCAGCGCCGCGGCTTCGTGCCGCTGCCGGAGGAACATGACGTGGAAGAGGGCAGCGCGATGATCGCCACGGCACCGGGGCCCGAGGGCATCGCCATCGGCGAGGACGAAGGCCGCAACCTCGAGCGCCTGCTGCAAGGCCTCCCGGACACGCATCGGGAGGTCCTGGTGCTGCGGGAGATCGAGGAGTTGGACTATCGGCAGATCGCGGAAGTCACCAACGTACCCATCGGCACGGTCATGTCGCGGCTGGCCCGCGCGCGCGCCGCCCTGAAGGCGCAGTGGGCGGCCCGCACCGCCGGAGGCGATGATGTGCCCTGAACGAGAGCGCCTGCAGGGGTACTTCGACGCGGAGCTGGATGCGGCCGGGGTGGCGCAGCTCGAGCAGCACCTCGCCACGTGCGCGGACTGCCGCGCGGAGCTGGCCGCGCTTGAAGCCGGCCGCGGCGCATTGCGCGCGCACTTTGCCGCCGAGCGTGCGCCGCAGCCGCTGCGGGCGGGCATCCAGCGTGTGCTGGATGCCGAGGAGCAGCAGTCGCGGCCGACCCGCACGCGTGCCAGCTGGCGCACGCGGCCGTTCTGGCTCGGCATGCTCGGCGGCGTCGGAGGTTCGGCGGTGGCGGCGGCGCTGGCGTTCCTGCTGCTGTTCGCCCCGCAGGCCACTCTCCTGGATCAGCTGGTGGATGCCCACGTGCACTCCCTCATCCCCGGCCACCTGATCGGCGTGGTCTCGACCGACCGGCACACGGTCAAGCCCTGGTTCGCCGGCCGCGCCGATGTCTCCCCGGTCGTGGTCGATTTTGCCGACCAGGGCTACCGCCTCCTCGGCGGGCGCACCGATGCCATCCGCCGGCAGCGCTCGGCGGTGGTGGTCTACCAGCACGGGGCGCACTTCATCAACGTGTTCAGCTGGCGGAGCCCGGAGGGCGCTGAGCCCCCGGCCGACGCCACCCGCGGCGGCTACCACCTGGCGTTCTGGAAGACCGGGGACCTGATGTACTGCGCGGTCTCGGATACCGGCTGGGCGGAACTGCAGGGCCTGGAGCAGCTGCTCAAGTCCGCCGGCGAGCGCGAGCTGCGCCCGTAAGGATTTTTTCCGGCGCCGGAATAAGCGCGCGCGCGGCGCAGTCTTTCTCCTGTACCTACACAGGAGATGACCGATGGCAGATGCAAGACTGCACTCGCGGCGCAGCGCGCTCAAGTGCATGGCCTTTGGCGGGGCAGGGACCTTGTTCGCGGTGGCCGGCGGGGTGTTCACCCCGATCGATCTGGCCGTGGCGGCGGCGAACCCGGCCGTGCTCACGCGCGCCGGCAGGCCGCTGTTCGTGCAGATCAGCGACACCCACATCGGCTTCAACAAGGAAGCCAACCCGGATGTCAGCGGCACGCTCGGGCAGAGCATCGACCTGGTGAACGCGATGAGCGAGCAGCCCGCGCTCATCATCCATACCGGCGACATCACCCACCTGTCGCGGCCGGCCGAGTTCGACACCGCGCAGCAGCTGTTCTCGCGCCTGCGCACCCCCGAGATGCACACCGTGCCCGGGGAGCACGACACCAGCGATGCCGGGGTCAGCGAGTACTTCAGCCGCTTCGGCCAGGCCTCCGCCAACCGCGGCTACTACAGCTTCGACCACGGCGGGGTGCATTTCGTGGGCCTGATCAACGTGCTGCAGTTCAAGCCCGGCGGCCTTGGCACGCTCGGCGCGGAGCAGCTTGCCTGGGTCGCGGCGGATCTGAAGGGCCGCTCCGCCAGCACCCCCGTCGTGGTGTTCGCGCACCTGCCGCTGTGGACGATCTACGAGCCCTGGGGCTGGGGAACCGGGGATGCCGGGGCGCTCATGGCGCAGCTGAAGCGCTTCGGCTCGGTCACCGTGCTGAACGGGCACATCCACCAGATCGTGCAGAAGGTCGAGGGCAACATCACCTTCCACACGGCCCGCTCCACCGCCTACCCGCAGCCGGCGGCGGGCGTGGGCAACGGTCCGGGCCCCGTGAAGGTCCCGGCGGACCAGCTGGCGCAGATGCTCGGCATCACCAGCGTCACCCAGGCCAAACACCACGCACTCACCTTAGCGGACGCGACACTCGCATGAGAATCACAGCCGCCCTCTGCAGCGCCGCATTCCTCGCCACCCTGATCGCCTGTGAGCCGCTGCGCGCCGCGCAGCCCTCCCAGGTGCTCATCAAGGACTTCATGTTCGTGCCCACCACGCTCACCGTGAAGGCCGGCACGACGGTCACCTGGGCGAACAAGGACGAGGAGCCCCACACGGTGTACAGCGACAGCGGGCTGTTCCGCTCCAACGCGATGGACACCGGGGAGGCCTTCAGCTTCAGGTTCGACAAGCCCGGCACCTACCACTTCCTGTGCACGATCCATCCGCGCATGGTGGGCACGATCATCGTCGAATAGGCATTGCCGCCCGGCCGCAGGCAAGTGGCCGGGCGCCCTGCGGCGGCTGCGCGCGCCGGGTGCGGGCTTGTGTCCGCTTCCCGAAGATATTTATACTAGAGTCTATCTTAGTACGCCGCGCACCCCCGGGGTCCATGGACGTCAGCCGCACACATGCCGACCCCTTGAGCGTCGAGGCGTTCACCGCCCCGGGGGCGCCCTTCGAGCTCATCGAGACACAGGTGCGCGGGGCGCGCTGCCGCACTTTCCGCCATGCGCCGCGCTGCCTGGCGGAGCTGTACCGCGCGGCGCGCCTGCACGATGACAAGGTCTGCGCGGTGATGGACGCGGCGCGGCTGACCTACCGGGAGCTGTTCGCGCACGCGGCCGTGCTGGCCGCCCACCTGCGCGCATGCGGGGTGGCCAAGGGCACCCATGTCGGGCTCGCCATGCGCAACCGGCCCGAATGGCTGACCGCATTCGTGGCCATCAGCGCCCTGGGGGCGGTGCCGGTGCTGGCCAACAGCCGCTGCTCCGCACCCGAGCTGGCTGAGGCGCTCGGCTATGCCGCCTGCGGCCACGTCATCGCCGATGCCGCCTGCGCGGCGCTGCTCGAGGAGGGGCACTTCACGGCAGCCGCGGGCATCGTGGTCGGCGCGGCGCCCACGCCGTGCTCGATGCGCTGGGACAGCTACGCGGCGCTCATCGGCGCAGGCCCGGCGGCGGAGCTGCCGCTGACTGCCTGCGCCCCGGAGGACCCGGCGCTCATCATGTTCACCTCCGGCACCACCGGTGCACCGAAGGGTGCGGTCCTCAACCAGCTCGGCGTGCTCACCGCGCTCATGGCCAACCAGCTCAGTGCCGCGCTGCTGGGCGCGCGCATGGCGCAGCAGCTGGGCGTGGACCTGGCGACGCTGGCGCGCAATGCTCCCCAGCCGTGCACGCTGCTGGTGTTCCCGCTGTTCCACACCAGCGGCTGCCTGTCGGTGTTCCTCACCGGCATGGCGCGCGGGGGCAGGATCGTGTTCCTGAGGCGCTGGAGCGCCGCCGAGGCGCTGCGCCTGGTGCAGCAGGAGCGCGTGCAGGCGCTGCCGGCCGTGCCGACCATGCTGTGGGACATCCTGCAGTACCCTGACCTGGCCGCCTTCGACACCTCCTCGCTGGTGAGCCTCGGCACCGGTGGGCAGGGGTTGCCGCCGAACCTCGTGAGCGCGATCCAGGCGCGCTTCCCGCGGGCACTCCTGGGCACCGGCTACGGCATGACCGAGACCAACGGCATGGTGTCCCTGGCGGTTGGCGCTGAGTTCCTCGCGCACCCGCACAGCGCCGGCCGGCCGCTGGCGACCGCCGAGATCCG
Organism: uncultured Pseudomonadota bacterium; assembly: GCA_963741745.1. Lineage (GTDB taxonomy): Bacteria > Pseudomonadota > Gammaproteobacteria > Steroidobacterales > Steroidobacteraceae > 13-2-20CM-66-19. The sequence continues at coordinate 5,605 of CAVUJF010000007.1, forward strand.
CATCGTCAACGAGGCGGGCGCGGAGGCGCCGGCCGGTGAGCCGGGAGAGATCTGCGTGCGCAGCGCGCAGAACATGAGCGGCTACTGGGCGCAGCCGCAGGCCGATGCGCTCGTGTTCCGCGATGGCTGGCTGCATACCGGGGATGTGGGCTGCCTCGATCACGAGGGCTTCCTCACCATCGTCTCGCGCAAGACCGACATGATCATCAGCGGCGGGGAGAACATCTACTGCGCCGAGGTCGAGCGCATCCTCACCCAGCACCCGGATGTCATGGAGGCTGCCACCTTCGGGCTGCCCGACGAGCGCCTCGGCGAGCGCCTGGTGGCGGCGGTCGTGCCGCGCGCCGGCGCGCAGCTTGACGCTGCCCAGCTGCGCGCCTTCTGCGGCGCGCGCCTGGCCGAATACAAGCTGCCGCGCGAGTGGCGCTTCTCCAGTCTGCCGCTGGAGCGCAATGCCACCGGCAAGATCATGAAGGCGCAGCTGCGCCTGCGCCTCTCGGGAGCCTGAAGATGCCGTATCCGCGCGATGCGAAGATCGTGGACCTGATGCTGGCGATCCCGGTCAGCGAGACCAACCAGGAGTGGTACGAGCAGTTCAAGCCGCTGCTGCTGGACGAGGAGAGCCGCGCGCACTTCAAGATGCCGGCCGAGTACCTGTTCAAGGACATCCCGCAGCTGCCCGGCACCGCCGACTACGTGCGCTTTGTGGTGGAGCAGATGGACCGCTACTCGATCGACGTGGCGCTGGTGGGCTGCCAGGAGGGCTCCGTGGCCGCCGCCGCGGCGCGGCGCGAGTACCCGCAGCGCTTCATCTTCGACTACCCGGCCAATCCTAACCTGGGGATGGACGAGATCCGCCGCATCCGGCGCCTGCACGCTGAGTTTCGCATCAGCTCCGTGAGCGTCTTCCCGTGCGGCCTGAACCCGCAGGTGCCCATCAATGACAAGAAGATGTACCCGCTGTATGCGACCTGCGTGGAGCTCGGGCTGCCCATCCTCGTCAACGTCGGGGTGCCCGGTCCGCGCGTGCCGCTGGAGCCGCAGCGGGTCGAGCACGTCGACGAGGTGTGCTGGTTCTTCCCGGAGCTGAAATTCGTCATGCGCCACGGGGCCGAGCCCTGGGAGGAGCTGGCCGTGAAGCTGATGCTGAAGTACCCGAACCTCTACTACTCCACCAGCGCCTTTGCCCCGAAGCACTACCCGAAGGCGATCATCGACTACGCCAACACCCGCGGGGCCCACAAGATCATGTACGCCGGCTACTACCCGATGGGGCTGTCGCTGGAGCGCATCTTCCGCGAGCTGCCCGAGGTGCCCTTCAGGGACGAGGTCTGGCCGGCATTCCTCTCCGGCAATGCCCGGCGCGTGTTCGGCATCGGCGCCGGAGCGACAGGAGCGCACTCATGAGCGATGTCCCCGCCAGCTCCGCGGCCAATGCTGCGGCCACGCGTGCCTATCTTGCGAACCTGACGGGCGAGGAGCTGCTGCGCTGGCGCACGGCGCCGCTGTCGCCGCGCCCCTCCGCGCAGGAGCGCGGCATAAAGCTGCCGCTGCCGTTCGGCTGGTTCGTGGTCTGCTACAGCGACGAGCTGGCCACCGGGCAGGTGAAGTCGGTGCGCTACTTCGGGCGCGACCTGGCGCTGTGGCGCGGCGAGGACGGCCAGGCGCGCATGCTGGATGCCTACTGCCGGCACCTCGGCGCGCACATGGGCTTCGGCGGGCGCGTGCACGGCAACCTGCTCGAGTGCCCGTTCCATGCGTGGCGTTACGACGGGGCGGGCGTGGTGCAGGAGATCCCGTACGCGAAAGTGATCCCGCCGCAGGCACGGCGCGAGTGCGTGCGCCACTGGCCCACCGCCGAGAAGAACCGCATGGTGTGGGCCTGGTACCACCCGGAGGCCATCGAGCCCCTGTGGGCGGTGGAGGAGTTCCCCGAGACCGCAAGCCCCGAGTGGACCGACTACGAGCGCCACGAGTGGCTGGTGCACTGTCCGCTGCAGACCATGGCCGAGAACGGCGTGGACGTGGCGCACTTCCGCTACGTGCACGGCACGGCCTCCTATCCGCACTGGCAGGTGACGATGGAGGGGCACCGGCGCGAGACCTGCGTGAGTGCCCGGATGGACACCCCGCGCGGCACCGTGGACGGCACGATCACCGCCGGCGTCGTGGGCCCGGGCCAGCCGTGGACGCGTTTCACCGGGATCTGCGAGACCCTGCTGGTCACCGGCTGCACGCCGGTGGAGATCGACACGGTGCACCTGCGCTTCGCGTTCACGCAGCAGCGTGCCGACCGTGACGGCCCGCGCGCCGGGGTCGCGCGGGCGATCATCCGCGACATCTGCCGGCAGCTCGACCAGGACAAGGTGGTCTGGGACCGCCAGCGCCACGTGGCACAGCCGCTGCTGTGCGATGGCGACGGGCCGATTGCCGCGTTCCGCGATTTCTTCAGCCAGTTCTACGCCGAACTGCAGCGCGATTCGGGCCCCGGGGTGGTCGCCGCGCAGCGCCTGCAGAAGAAGGCGCAGCGATGAGCCGGTACCGAGGGCTCCGCACGGCCCGTGGAGGCGGTCATGCAGTTTGCCCATAGCGAGGAGCAGCTGGCGATCCGCGACGCTGCGCGCGCGTTCCTCGCCGAGCACGCAAGCCCGGAGCGCGTGCGCGCCGCGCTGGCCCTGCCCGGTGGCTATGACGCCAGGCTCTGGCAGCAGATGGCCGGCGAGCTCGGCTGGGCCGGTCTGGCCATCCCCGAGCACTTCGGCGGTGCGGGCCTGGGCTGGGTGGAGCTGTGCATCCTGCAGGAGGAGCAGGGGCGGCGGCTGGTGGCCTCGCCCTTCTTCAGCACCGTGGCACTGGCGGCCTCCCTGGTGCGCGGGGCCGGCAGCCCGGCGCAGTGCGCGGACCTGCTGGGGCGCATCGCCGCAGGTAAGGCGCAGGTGGCCTGCGCGCTCACCGGGCCGGCGGGGCACGCGGGCGTGGACGGGGTGACGGTGGAGCTCTCCGCCGGCACCGCTGGCGGGTTCGTGCTGCAGGGCACGA
>CAVUJF010000008.1:0-7225 GCA_963741745.1 uncultured Pseudomonadota bacterium
CAGGAGTCGCCCGCATGTAGGCCTCGAGCATCTCCAGCGCCTGGCGGTAGCGGGCCAGGTAGGTTTCATCGCCGGCGCAGCGCTCCAGCGTGCTCTGGCTCACGCAACGAAGCATCAGGCGTGAATTTGCCGTGCGTCTGCTTCCACAGCTCCGGGTCCAGGTCCTCGAACAGGGCGCGGGTCGGCCGGTGCCAGCTGAAGAACAGGTTCCCCGCCAGCTCGGTCAGACGCGACAGGCTCCCCGGAATGACGGGCGTGACTTCGAGGAGCGAATTTCTCATCAGCAGCTTTCCAGGGAGGGGGGCGCGCCGAAGCTCAAGCAGCTCGTCGTGGCGCATCTGGAATTGCCTTGATGCACCAGTGGGTGAGGGAATTCATGGGGTTGCCCCCAAAGGGGGGATCCGGACAAGATATCTTGAGTGTTCAGTACAGGTTGACAGCTAGTACTGTACAGTGAATAGTACTGGCCTATGGATGATAGTCAGGCGCGCAAATTCCAGAAAGACCTGAACGCCGGTCTGGTGGGGCTGGTGCTTCTTGGGCGTCCGCAACAAGAAGCAGGCAGAACCTCGACTGGCTACGAGATCGCCAAGCGCCTGCAGAAGGCGAACGAGGGCGAGGCGCTTTTCAAGGAGGGCACCGTGTACCCGGTGCTGCGGGCACTGGCGGCCGGGGGGCTGCTCACCAGCCGTGTCGTCCCCTCCTATGCCGGACCGGCGCGGCGCTACTACCGCATCACCGATGAAGGGCGCGCCGTGCTGCACCAGTGGAGTGCGATCTGCGCCAGACGCGCTCGTTCGTCGACCTATTCATTGAAGGAACAGACTCGTGAATGCTCCCCGCTCGATCGATGAGTACCTCAAGCAGCTGCGCCGGGCCCTGCAGGGTGCCGATCCGGCGCTGGTGCAGGATGCGCTGTACGACGCGGAGGAGTACCTGCGCGCGGAGGTTGCCGCGCATCCGGGCAAATCCGAGGCCGACGTCCTGGAGCTGATCGCCAGCACCTATGGCGCTCCCGAGGAAGTCGCCGCCGCCTACCGCGACACGGAAGTGAAGGTGCGCGCGGCCCTGCGTACCCCGGCGCCGCGCATGCGCAGCGACGCTTCGCCGCTGGCGCGCTTTTCGGGGTCTACCTTGATCCGCGCACCTACACCTCGCTCTTCTACATGTTACTCGCCATTGCCACCGGCATCGTCTATTTCGTCTTCGTGGTGACCGGCCTGTCCCTGTCACTGGGCTTTGCGGTTCTGGTCATTGGCATACCGTTCTTCCTCGCCTTCATCGGCATCGCCCGCGTCATCGCCCTGGGCGAAGGCCGCCTGCTCGAGGCGGTCACCGGGGAGCGCATGCCGCGACGCCCGGTGCACCCCGGCCCTGCGGCACACTGGTGGGACCGCATCATCGGCATGCTCAAGGACCTGCGCACCTGGACCACGCTGGCCTACCTGGCGCTGATGCTGCCGCTGGGCATCCTCTACTTCACCGTCGCGGTCCTGGGAATCTGCATCGTGGTCGGCTTCATCGGCGCACCGGGGTATTGGGTGGCCGAACAGCTCGGTTGGGTGAACCCGGCATACAACCTCTCCGTCGGCCCGGACCTGATGTTCTGGCGCGCGCACCAGGGCCTGGCCGCGGTCGTGCTGTTCGTCATGGGGATCGTCATCGGCACGCTGCTGATGCATCTGGTGCGCGCCACGGTGCGCGCCCATGCCCGCATGGCCAAGTTCCTGCTGGCCGTACCCTCCGCCTGACTGCCTCGCGCCATGCGGCGCGGTACACTGCGCCGCATGCTGCGATCGGTCCTGGTGACATTGAGCGCGGCCGCCCTGGTTGGCGGCTGCCTGGCAGCCGGTGCGGCGAATGCGCCGGCGGCCGCGCACGGCTGCCTCGCCGGCGGCAATGGCTACCTGCGCGCCACGATTCGCGGGGCGATGAGCCTGGACGTCAACTGGCACAACGCGGAGATGGAATGCGAGGGTGGTCCGCGACCCGATGGCAGCGGCGTGCGCGTGGCCTTCGCGGGGCCGCGGCACCCGGACGGCCGGCGGCTGCGCCTGGTGTTCGGCGTGGAATCGCTGCAGGAGGGACACCCCGCCCATGACCTGCCCACCAACCTCACCGTCATCTTCGAGGGCGAGCAGCGGCTGTTCGCCACCCGCGGCGAGGATCATTGCACCGTGGACGAATTGCGCCAGGAGCGCGTCGGCGCTCTGGGTGGCGCGCAGCGCTCCTGGCGCATCATCGCCCGCGGTTTCTGCGTGTCGCCGGCGAGCAACCTCAGTGGCGATGCCCGCATCCTGGTGAGCAGCTTCGATTTCGCGGGCGTCGCCCGGTTCGAGGATCCCGACCCACGGCCGGCGACCCCCGCCAGCGCCGCGGCCCAGAAGCTGTGAAAGCCATGACCCGTTACCACCTAAGTACCGCAGCCTGCGCAGCGCTCACGGCAGCCCTGTGGCTGGCGGGTGCAGCGAGCGCACCCGCACAGTCGCCCAGCCTGCCGCTGCAGCTGTCGAGCTATCCACGCACGCAGCTGCACATCAGCTCACCCCCGGGCGCCCATGCGCCCTTCAGCCACCAGTTCGAGGTCTGGGTCGCAGACACCCCGGAACGCGCCGAGCAGGGGCTGATGTTCGTCAGCGATCTGCCGGAGAACAAGGGCATGGTGTTCCCGCTCGACCCGCCGCGGGTGGAGAGCATGTGGATGAAGAACACCTACATTGAACTGGACATGCTGTTCATCCGCGCCGATGGGCGGGTGACGAAGATCATCGAGCGCGCGCATCCGCTGTCGCTGGAGACGCTGAGCTCGGAAGGCCCGGTGGCCGCGGTGCTGGAACTCAAAGGCGGGCTCGTTGCCAAGCTCGGCCTGAAGAACGGCGATCTCGTGCGCTGGAACAAGCCCGCCCCTTAAGCCAGGCAGCGACGCAGATGCAAGCCCAGGCCCCGCGCCGCCGCGTGCTCATCGTCGACAACAGCGCTGACCTTGCCGAGGCACTGGGCATGATCGTGCGCCTGGATGAAACCCTGGAGTACGTCGGCTGCGCGCTCACCGGCAAGGAGGCCCTCGCGCACGCCGCCGCCGGAGGGGTGGATGTCATGGTGCTCGATCTGGGGCTCGGTGACTGCAGCGGCTTTGACGTCCTCGACCGCCTGCGCGCGCAGGGCTCCGCGGTCAGGGTGATCATGCACACCGGGCACGCCCTGCAGGAGCTGCAGGACCGGGCCCGCGCCAAGGGCGCAGCGGCCTTCGTGCTGAAGGATGGGGACTTTCGCGCGCTGCTAGAGGCGATCCACAGCGTGTAGGGCGCGCCGCCAGCGGCTCAGGTGCGCCGGCACTGCTGCCGCCGCCGGCACCGCCCCGGTCAGTCCGTACTGCGCGCGCCGCCGCCGCCATTCCAGCAACCCCAGATGGTTGCGGAACTGCGTGTAACTTAATACCTCCGCGTCCTGGTCTGCCAGGACCGACTCGTCCTCAGTGGTTCGCATGCTGTGCATGAAGTGCCTGCCGTGTGCTGGTGTTTCCCTAGCACGCAGCTCATACGCGCCGCGCCGGAAGATCCTTCAGTGCAGGGCGCCAGCGACGGTAGGACTGCGCTGACAGGCGATGGGGCGCGTCCATGGAGCCCCGGGCGCTGCGCATTCGCTAGACTGTCACAAAGCGCTGAAGATTCCGCGCAACCACCGGGTGGGCCGTGCAGCCCAATCACTACCGCCACTGTGCGGCCCCGGGTGTTGGGCAGCAGCCTGCTCTAAGCGCTCCGGAGTCAGTCACACATGATCGACGAGCCACAGCCGACAGCAGACGCGCCCGCAGGCCCCGACGCTGCCACTGCCAGCGACCAGGAGTCGCTCGCAGTGGCGCGACTGGCCGCGATCGTGGAGTCCTGCGACGACGCCATTGTCGGCAAGACGCTCGATGGCATCGTCACCTCGTGGAACCGGGGTGCCGAGCGGCTGTTCGGGCACACGGCGGCCGAGACCATCGGGCGCTCGATCCTGCTCATCGTGCCGGCGGAACGGCGTGACGAGGAGGCCATGATTCTCTCCCGACTATGCCGTGGCGAGCGCATCGAGCATTTCGAGACCCAGCGCATCAGCAAGGGCGGCGAAATCATCGATGTCTCGGTGACGGTCTCGCCCATTCGCGATTCGCGCGGCAAGATCGTCGGTGCCTCGAAAGTGGCACGTGACATCCGCGAGCGCCGGCGCATCGAGGAGGCGCAGCAGCAGCTGATGGAGTCTGAGCGCTACGCCCGCGAGGAGGCGCAGCGCGCCAACCTGCTGAAGGATGAGTTCCTGTCCGTGCTCTCGCACGAGCTGCGTACCCCGTTGTCGGCGATCCAGGCGTGGGGGCACCTGCTCGCCTCCGGCAGGGCGCGCCCCGAGGAGATGCGCCAGGCCGGTGAGGTGATCGTGCGCAACACGCAGGTGCAGCGCCGCGTGATCGATGACCTGCTCGACATCGGCCGCATTGTCTCCGGCAGGCTGCGTGTGGAGATGGAGCCGGTCGACCCGGTCCAGATCGCCAACGCGGTGCTGGACACGATACGCCCGGCGGCGCTGGCGCGGAAGATCCGCATCGCGGCCGCCATCGACCCTGGCGTATCGACCGTGCGCGCCGATCCGGCGCGCCTGCAACAGGTGCTGTGGAACCTGCTTTCCAACTCGGTCAAGTTCACGCCCGAGGGTGGGGTGGTCGAGCTGACCATCGACCGCAGCCAGGGCCAGCTGCGCTTCAGCGTCGCCGACAACGGCAAGGGCATTGGCGCGGACTTCCTGCCGCGTGTCTTTGAACGCTTCGCCCAGGGAGACGCCTCGCGCAGCCGCCAGCATGGCGGACTCGGGCTGGGGCTGGCCATTGCCAAGCAGCTCGTGGAATTGCAGGGCGGCACGATCACCGCCGCGAGTCCCGGTGAAGGCCTCGGCGCGACCTTTACCGTGACCCTGCCGCTGTCCGAGGTGACGGCGAACTCCCGGGAAGCGCGCGCCCCTGCAACTGCGGCGTGGAATGCCGAGAGCGCGGGGCTGGACCGCTCGGACTTGTCCGGCATCAAGGTGCTGGTGGTCGACGATGAGGCGGATGCCCTGGAGTCGCTCAGCCGCACCCTGATCGACTCCGGCGCGATCGTATTCGCGGCGCAGTCGGCGCAGGCGGCCATCGGACTGGTGCAAGCCAAGTCGCCCCACGTCCTGGTGAGCGACATCGGCATGCCCGAGATGGACGGCTACGAGCTGCTGCGCCGGGTGCGCGCCCTCGATGGGAACTCCGCCGACCTACCGGCCATCGCTCTCACGGCGTTCGCCCGCCCCAGTGACCGCCTGAATTCCCTGCGGGCCGGATATATCGCCCACCTGACCAAGCCGGCCGACCTGCTGCAGCTGCTGGCCACCATCTCAGCGGCCGCCGGCCGCGTCGACGCCCAAGCGTAGCGCGCAAAGCCCCACCCGGCTGCGGGTCTAGACCCGCTTGCGCGTGAGGGCGTGGTAGATCACCAGAACAACGACCGCACCTACGACCGCCACGAGCATGCTGTAGAGGTTGACCCCAGTGATTCCGGCCATGCCGAAGGTGGTGAACAGCCACCCGCCCACGACTGCGCCGATCACCCCGAGGATGATGTCCAGGAGGACGCCTTCGCCTGACTTGTTGACCAGCTTGCTGGCGATGAATCCGGAAATCAGCCCCAGTACGATCCACCCAAGAAGTGACATGGCAGTCCCTCGTTGCTAATTGACGGCGGCGTCGGACGCCAGCGGTGGATGATTCGCCTCGCTACGCAGGCAGCAGCATCGGAGCGCTGCGCTACTGCCGGTCAGACTACACCGACACGCACGGGCACGACGCGCCTGCTCGCCTCAGAGGCCGGCAGGGGGCTGGAGCGCAGCTGTGGCTGCGCCTTTGCCTTGTGGTGGACGCGCTTGGAAAGGATGGGCTGGGAGACCGGGGCGCCGTAGGCGCTCTTGTAGGCGCGCTCGTGCGGGGCAAACGAGCTGGGCTTCGCGTACTTGCCGTTCATGCCCGCACGCTGGTCGCACGTGGCTGACCGGATGCCGCCGGAACCTGCGCACTGGCCAGGGCCAGCACCCCGGCGAATATCGCGCCCGCCAGTTCGTGTCTCATGAGGACCTCCTCGACATCATTCACAGTGTAGCCACGCATCAGCCCCGCAACGGGGTTGTGAACTTATGACCCGCAGCGGACGCTCAAGCCGCGAACTCCGTCGCATTCCGTCGGGCGCGCAGGAACGCGTGTCACCACTCATGCTCCTGAGCGCGCCCCGGGCGTATGCTTGCGCCGGGGGATCGGCAGCAGCGGCACCGGCCGCAGGAGCTTCCATGAACACGCCCGTCGACGAAAAGGAACGTGAGCGCCTGCGCCGGCAGAAGGTCCAGCGCCAGCTGGACGAGGCCCTCGCCGACAGCTTTCCGGCCAGCGATCCGGTCTCGATCGTGACCTCCCAGGAAGAGGAATGGGATAGCCCGCCAGCCGAGCCGCCGAGGAAAGTCCCGCCCACGCCCTAGCCCTGAGCGGACTTGCGCGCCGCCACCCGCGCCTGGCTGCCGCCGCAACGGCCCTGCCAGGGCCCCCGGCGCGCACGGCCTCATTGAGGTGCTCCAGCCGCCTCCGCGCCGGCCGCAAGCCCCGCATCGTGCGCAAACCGAGTGGTGCTTCAGAGTTTGGTGATCCGCGTCACGGAGGCCTATTCCGGCCTGCCGTTAATGTGAACTGACGCACTGCGTGGGCCGGGAGGCTACATATCCTGCGATGGCGGAATGCGCGAACAGGGCAGCTTCCGAGCTGTCGCGTGCACCCGCTTGCGCGAACGGAGAATTCGCTGAGTTGAATTGACCGCTCTTGTTGGAGATACCCCACGTGGCCAGTGCACCGTCCTCAGCGTCCCGCAGCCCCGAGACCGCCAGTGTTTCCACCGGCCGCTCGCCGGTAAATTCCCAGCCGGCCGTCGATGTCACCGCCGTTACCACGCGGGATGACTTCCTCCTGGAACTCGGACAGACGCTGGATGGCCAGGCCGCCGTGCGGCCGGTCGAGACCATCGAGGCCGCCCTTGAGCTGCTCGCCAGCGGCAAGCGTGCCCAGGTGCTGGTCATCGACGCGCGCGCCTGCGCCAACGTGCGCGCCGCCGTCGATGCCACCGCCGCGCGCGCCCCCAGGAGTCTCGTGCTGGTGTTTGCCGAGGGTGCCGCGGAGAAACAGCTCGGTACA
>CAVUJF010000009.1:0-16870 GCA_963741745.1 uncultured Pseudomonadota bacterium
GGACGCTGCGCGGGCCAGGCCGGCCGGCTGAGCTTCAGCGAACCTCAGCCGGTCGCGTAGGTCGGCGGCCGGCGCGCGCGTGTCGCGCGCTCGTACGCGTGGCCGGCCCTCAGCAGCGTACCCTCCTGATACCGGGGCGCGACGAACACGGCCCCGACGGGCAGCCCGCGCACCATGCCTGCGGGCACCGTGAGGCTGGGATAGCCGGCGACGGCTGCGGCTGAGGCGATCGCCGGCCAGCCCCCGTCGCTGCGGTCCCCCCACACCGAATCGATCGGCTCCGGCGGGCCGCCCCCGAGTGCGAGCAGGACATCGACCTTGTGCTGCCCGAACAGGCGGGCGAGCCCTGCGGTGTCAGCGAGCTTCATGAGGTGGTCCCGCGCCTGGCGGTACGCAGGAGTGGTGATCGCGCCCAGCTTGTCCGCGTCCTCGAAGATGTCCTGCCCGAAGAGGGACATCTCCTCGGGCTCATGCGCGCGGTTGAAGGCGATCAGGTCGGTCAGGGTCCTCGCGGGGACGCGGCCGGCAAGCCGCCGGAGGTACTCGTTGATGGCCGCCTTGAACTCCCACATGAGCACGATCGGTTCGGCGTCTTCCATCTGGGTGAAGCTCCTGGGCGGCTCGACCTCGATCAGGACCGCGCCCTCGGCCTTCAGGGGCTGGTACCACTCGCTCCAGCGCCGGGCGGCTTCCGGGTGGGCTTGCGGCGCGGGTGCGAGGACCCCGATGCGCAGGCCCTGGACGCGGAAGGCCTCGAGGTCCGCGCGCGACGGCGGGTTCTCGAAGCCGCCCTCCGCCATCGCCTCGAAGACGGCCGCGGCATCCAGGGTGCTGCGTGCCAGGGGCCCTGCGGTGTCCTGGCGGGGCGACAGCGGCACCACGCCCACGCCGCTGACCCTCCCGACGGTGGGCTTGAAGCCCACCAGGCCGCAGCGCGCCGCCGGTGAGAGGATCGAGCCGTCGGTCTCGGTGCCCACCGCGGCCGCGCAGAGACTTGCGGCTGCGGCGGCGGCGGAACCGGAGCTCGACCCGGAGGGGTTGAAGCGCGTGGCATAGGGGTTCAGCGTCTGCCCGCCGACGGCGCTCCAGCCGCTGACCGAGTGCGCAGAGCGGAAGTTGGCCCACTCGCTCAGGTTGGTCTTGCCCAGGATGACCGCCCCGGCGGCGCGTAAGCGGGCGATGAGCGGGGCATCGGTGTCGTGGTAGGCCTGGGCGAGCGCCAGCGAGCCGGCCGTGGTCGGCAGCGGATCGAGCGTCTCGATGTTGTCCTTGATCAACAGCGGCAGCCCGTGCAGTGGCCCGCGCAGACGGCCCGCCTGGCGTTCGGCATCCAGCCCCTGCGCCATTGCCAGGGCCTCAGGGTTGGTGGCGATGATGGAGTTCAGCGCCGGGCCCGCGCGGTCGAGCTTCGCGATCCGGGCGAGGTATGCCTGTGTGAGCGCGGCCGAGGTCGTGGCGCCGCTTTCGAGCGCGGCACCGAGTTCTGCGACCGATTTCTCCTCGGGATCGAATCCGCCGCGCGCGGGGGCTTCGCCTGCGGGGCCCGCCATGGGCAGCGGGGCCGCAGGGGCGATGCGGCTGATGAGCGAGGTGGCCCCGGCGGCGGCGAGGAATTCTCTGCGGTTCATGTGCGCTCTCACGCCTCAGGGGCGCGCGGGCCGGGCCGCCTGGGCGCGGCCCAGGACGAATCCCAGCACGGCGGCCAGACCCGAGGCGAGGATCACCGCCACCTTGGCGGCGGCCAGCAGCGTCAGATCGGCGAAGGCGAGGTTCGCCACGAAGATCGAGACCGTGAAGCCGACCGCACCCAGGACCCCGAGCAGTCCGATGTGGCGCCACTGCAGGTCGCGCGGCAGCGAGCACAGCTTCAGGCGCACCGCGAGGTAGGAGGCCAGCACGATCCCGACCGGCTTGCCGACCAGCAAGCCCAGCAGGACCCCGCCCGCCACGGTGAGCGAGGCCCCCGCGGCGTGGAAGCCACCGAGGCTGACCCCGGCATTGGCGAGGGCGAACAGCGGCATGATCCCGAAGGCGACCCAGGGATGCAGGGCCCCTTCGACCCGGGTGATCGGCGCAATCTCCCCGTCCTGCACGCGGGCGCGGCGCGAGAATCCGGCGCGCACCGGGGTGAGGAGCCCGAGGATGACGCCCGCCAGGGTCGGGTGCATGCCGGTGGCGAGCATGCCGTACCAGACGATGGCCGCCGGCAACACGTAGGCGAACATCGAGCGCTGCCCCAGCCACTGCAGCATGAAGACCAGGGCGATGCCGGCGGCCATGATGGGGAAGCCGGTCCAGCTGATCCCGCCGGAGTAGACCAGGGCGATCACGATGATCGCGGCGATGTCATCGATGATGGCCAGGGTGAGCAGCAGCATCCGCAGCGAGGAGGGGATGCCCTTGCCGACCAGGGCCAGCACCCCGACCGCGAAGGCGATGTCGGTCGCGGTCGGGATCGCCCAGCCGTGACGGGTGACCGGGTCGGTATTGACCGCGACGTAGAGCAGCGCCGGGACGATGACCCCGCCCGCGGCGGCGATGATCGGCAGCAGCGCCACCTTCGCCTCGGCGAGGGCGCCGTTGTGCATCTCGCGGCGGATCTCCAGGCCCACCACCAGGAAGAACACCGTCATCAGCCCGTCGTTGACCCAGAAGTGCAGGTCGGACTCGGGCAGGAACTGCGAAATCCCCAAGCCCAGCGGCAGGTGCCACAGGGCCTCGTAGTAGGGGGCGAACGGGGTGTTCGCCCAGACGAGGGCGACGGCGGCGGCCGCGAGCAGCGCCAGCCCGCTGGCCGCCTCGACGCTGATGAACTGCAGCGGGAACAGCGTCGGGTGCGGGGCGTGCGGCGAACTCATCGATAGCCCTCGGAGGGTCGGTGACGCATCGTACCGCCGCGCCCGGGCTGCCGGTACCTCAGCGGCTGGTCGCCCGTTCCAGGTGCTCCGGGTACCGCGACCCCACGATGCTGATCCTGGCGGTGGCCTGCTCGATTTCGGCCAGGTCGCTGGCCGAGAGCTGGATGTCGGTGGCGGCGATGTTCTCTTCCAGGCGTGAAAGCTTGGTGGTGCCCGGGATCGGCACGATCCACGGCTTCTTGGCCAGAAGCCACGCGAGGGCGATCTGTGCCGGCGTGGCCTTCTTCTTCTGGCCGATCTGGTCCAGGACCTCGATCAGGGCCTTGTTGGCCTCGCGGGCCTGGGCGGTGAAGCGCGGCAGGTTGTTGCGGAAGTCGCTCTTGTCGAAGCTCGTGTTCTGGTCGATCTTGCCGGTGAGGAAGCCGCGGCCCAGCGGGCTGAAGGGCACGAAGCCGATGCCCAGTTCCTCGAGCACCGGCAGCACCTCTTCCTCGGGCGTGCGGAACCAGAGTGAATATTCACTCTGGAGCGCGGTGACCGGCTGCACCGCGTGCGCGCGGCGGATGGTGGCCACGCCGGCCTCGGACAGGCCGAAATGCCGCACCTTGCCTTGCCCGATCAGCTCCTTCACCGTGCCGGCGACCTCCTCGATCGGCACCTTCGGGTCGACGCGGTGCTGGTAGAAGAGGTCGATGACATCGGTCTTCAGGCGCTTGAGCGAGGCCTCGGCGACGGCCCGGATGTGCTCGGGCCGGCTGTCAAACTCGCTCCACCGCGCGGTATCGGTCGGCACCGGTGCGAAGCCGAACTTGGTGGCGATCTTCACCCGGCTGCGCACCGGGGCGAGCGCCTCGCCCACCAGTTCCTCGTTGGTAAAGGGCCCGTAGACTTCCGCGGTGTCGAACAGGGTGATGCCGCGGTCCACCGCTGCGCGCAGCAGCGCGGTCATCTCCTTCTTATCCCCCGGCGGGCCATAGGCGAAGCTCATGCCCATGCAGCCAAGGCCAAGAGCCGAGACTTCGAGGTTGCTGTTGCCGAGTCTGCGCGTCTGCATGGGGCGTCTTCCGTGTGCAGGATGTGGGAATGAGTGTCCACGGTACCACCGCGGCGACTCAATCCGGCATTGGGGGTAGGAGGAATTGAGGCGCGGGCACCGGCGCTGAGATTTCACGGCTTAGCCCCGCCTGGGGGCAGCCGGCGCCTGGCGGGAGAGATTTCCCGCTGCGCGTGTCGATTCCGGCGCCCCCGGTTCGTCGTACCCGCAGACAGCACCGGAACGATCCCCGAGGATCCTCCGGGCACACACCCGCAAAGACTGAAGGAGACGGCAAATGCGCGTCATGGTCATCGTCAAGGCGAACCCCGACAGCGAGGCCGGCGTGCTGCCCTCGCAGCAGCAGCTCACCGACATGGGCAAGTTCAACGAGGAGCTGGTGAAGGCCGGGGTCATGCTGGCCGGCGAGGGCCTGCACCCGAGCTCCAAGGGTGTGCGGGTGCGCTTCGGCTCCGGCAAGGGCACGGTCATCGACGGCCCCTTCGCCGAGACCAAGGAGCTGATCGCCGGTTTCTGGCTCTGGCAGGTGAGCTCGGTGGCCGAGGCCATCGAGTGGATCCGGCGCTCCCCGTTCAAGAACGGCACGGAAGAGGTCGAGATCCGCCGCGTGTTCGAGGCCGAGGACTTCGGCGAGAACATGACCCCGGAGCTCAGGGCCCAGGAAGAGAGCCTGCGCGCCCGCAGCGCGGCCAAGAACTGACACCTCTCACCCCCACGCACCGAGGAACCACGATGAGACTGATGGCGCACCTGCACTTCAAGGGCAACTGCCGCGAGGCATTCGAGTCGTATGCCGCGTTGTTCGGCGGCAAGATCGTGTTTGCGATGACCTACGGGGAGACCCCGGAGGCGGCACAATGCAGTGCCGATGCCCGCGGCCGCATCGCGCACGCCCGCGTGGACCTCGGCGACCAGTTCCTGCTGGGCACCGATCCGCCGGCGGAGCGCTACCAGGAGCCCCAGGGCTTCAACGTGATGGCGGATGTCCCGGTAGCCAAGGAGGCCGAGCGCGTCTTCAACGCGCTCGCGGCCGGCGGCACGGTCCTCATGCCCTTCCAGCAGACCTTCTGGGCGTATCGCTTCGGGATGTGCAACGACCGCTTCGGCATCCCGTGGATGATCAACTGCGAGAAGGCGTCGTAAGCGCGCGTATGCAACCCAGCCAGACAAGCCGGTGGGCGCATCGTCCACCGGCTTGCGCGCGACCCCGCACGCCGCTGTCAGTCGCCCCGGAGGCGGGCAGCCGACCGTGCGCGCGGCTCAGGTGAACGCGCGTGGCTTGCGTCGTGCGAAACTCGATGGTGTCATCCGTCGCCATGACGGCGACAAAGATTCAGCAGCAGGTCGAGGCCGTGTGGCGCATCGAGGCCGCCCGGCTGATCGCAAGCCTGGCGCGCATGGTGCGCGATGTCGGAGTGGCGGAGGAGTTCGCGCAGGATGCGCTGGTGAGCGCGCTCGAGCACTGGCCCCGCGCGGGGGTCCCGGATAACCCGGGCGCCTGGCTCATGAGCACGGCGAAGAACCGCGCGCTCGATCACCTGCGCCGCCAGCGAATGCTGCACACCAAGCACGAGGTGCTCGGGCAGGAGCTCGAGGCGCTGCGGGCGGCCACCCCGGAGGCTGAGGTGGATGAGATCGGTGATGACCTGCTGCGGCTGATATTCGTCGCCTGCCACCCGGTGCTGTCCACCGAGGCACGCTCGGCCCTGACACTACGCCTGCTCGGCGGACTGACCACCACCGAGATCGCCCGGGCCTACCTGACCACGGAAGCGGCCATCGCGCAGCGCATCGTGCGCGCCAAGCGCACCCTGACCGAGGCGAAGGTGCCCTTCGAGATCCCGCGCCGCCAGGAGCTTCCCGAACGACTGTCCTCGGTGCTCGAGGTCATCTACCTCATCTTCAACGAAGGTTATGCCGCCACCTCCGGATCCGAGTGGATGCGGCCGGCGCTGTGCGAGGAGGCGCTGCGCATCGGGCGCATCCTGGCCGAGCTCACCCCCGCGCAGGCCGAGGTGCACGGCCTGGTCGCGCTGATGGAGATCCAGGCCTCGCGCACCCGCGCGCGCACCGGCGCCGATGGCGCACCGGTGCTGCTGCTCGACCAGGACCGCGCACTGTGGGATCGCCTGCTGATCAGCCGCGGCCTGGCCGCGCTGGCGCGCGGCGAGGCACTCGGCGGCGCAGCCGGTCCCTACCTGCTGCAGGCGTCCATTGCCGCCGTGCACGCCCGTGCGGTGACGGCCGCGGACACGGACTGGGCAGGAATCGCCAGGCGCTACGAGGAACTCGCTCAGGCCGCCGGTTCGCCGGTGGTCGAACTCAACCGCGCGGTCGCCGTGGGCATGGCCTACGGAGCGGCCGCGGGGCTTGCGATCGCCGACGAGCTGCACCGCAGCGGGGCCCTGAAGGGCTATCACCTGCTGCCGAGCGTGCGCGCGGACCTTTTGGCCAAGCTCGGCCGGCACGGCGAGGCGGGCGCGGAGTTTGAACGCGCGGCCGGGCTCACCGACAATGCGCGCGAGCGCACGCTGCTGCGGGCGCGCGCGGCCGCATGCCTCCAGCAGGTCGGCCACTAGGAATTAGATCCCCGGCCATTCTTCGAGCCGGTCTTGCGGAGAACCCGATGCCGTACATGCTCCTGATCGTGGAACCCAAGGGACAGCGCCTCGAGCGCGGCCGCAGCGCCGGCGAGGCGGTCTACCAGCGCATGGTCGACTTCAGCCGCACGCTGGAGGCGCGCGGGATGCTGCTCGCGACCAACTCCCTCAAGGACGAGGCGGTGCGCCTGGAAAGGCGCAACGGCAGCACGCGCGTTCTGGATGGCCCGTTTACCGAGTCGAAGGAGATGGTTGGCGGGTTCTTTCTCTTAGACTGCGCGACGCGGGCCGAGGCGCTGGAAGCGGCACGGCAGTGTCCGGCCGCCGAGTGGGCCACCATCGAGGTCCGCGAGGTCGGGCCCTGTTACGAGTGAGATCTGCTCACCGGTAGCGGAGCCCTACATCTGCGGCGCCCACGAGCGGCACCAGCCCGCCGCCTTCACCTGCTTGCCGGGAAAGACCTGGCAGGGACCCTGTGCCGCCCCCGAGGCGCCCTGAAAGAGTGCACAGTCGCCGCAGTGATGCCCACCCTGGGATTCCTTGGACGCCTTGGCATCCTCGACATATCCCAGCGCCTTCGCCTCGGGTGAATCGGATGACACCAGCGGCGCTGCGTCCGCGCGTGCCGTGCTCACGATCATTCCGGCCAGCGGCACCCCCACGAGCAGCTGGTGCAGCAGGCGGCGGCGGGACATGCGGTCAGCGCGATACATGCGAACTCCTCGTGTGCAGGTGAGCAGTGCCGATGCGCGATCATATATAGAGTGCGGCCCGCGTGGCAGCTGTCCCCGCCGGCGCTAGAATCCGCCGGCATCCATGCACAGCGCGCGCATCGAAACCCTCACCCGTCTCGGCGCCCCGCAGATCAGGGGCCTGGGCGATGTCCTCATCGATTGCGTCGAGGGTGGCGCCTCGGTGAGCTTCATGCTGCCGATGACGCGCGCCAAGGCGGATGCCTTCTGGCAGGGCGTGGCCGACGGCGTGGCGCGCGCGGAGTGCCTGTTACTCGCCTCGTTCGACCGGCAAGGAACCATCACCGGCACCGTGCAGGTGCTCCTGAAGCAGCCGGAGAACCAGCCGCACCGCGCGGACATCGCCAAGATGCTGGTGCACCGGCGCGCGCGCCGCCAGGGCATCGGCGCGCAGCTGTTGCGCCAGGCGGAGTCCGCCGCGCTGCACGCGGGCAAGACGCTCCTGGTGCTGGACACGGCGAGCCCCGATGCCGGGCGCCTGTACGAGCGCGCCGGCTGGCAGCGCGTGGGCGAGATCCCGGACTACGCGCTGTGGCCCGAGGGCGGCCTGGTGGCGACGAGCGTCTTCTACAAGCGCATCGGGGCGGCGGCCGCGCCGCCGTGAGGCACGACTAGCTCGAGGCCTGCGCGAAGCTTTCCATCATCAGCCCGGTGCCGCCGCGCGAGACGTGCGCAACCACGGCCGTGCGACGATGGAGCTTGGTGATGGTGCCGAGGTTGATCGCGAACGAGAGGACCACCTGCTGGCCCTTGCGCAGACCCAGGTTGGAGGTCTCGATGAACACCCCGGTCGCCGAGAGGTTCTGCGCCTTGCACAGCTTGCGCCGGCCACCCGGGACGGTGATGTAGACGATGGTGCGTGCCCGGTGGCGGGTGTGCAGACGGCGTTCCACTGCTTGCTCGCGTGTTTTCGTTGTAGTCCGTGAACTGGGTCGCATTATGCGCCCCGCCGCATTCCGTACACAGGCCAGTAAACTTAATGCACGCCCCGATTGATGCGCACCCCGGGGCGGCAGGTGCCGGGCAGCCCGCGACGTGCCACCGGCGCGGCGCTCGCCATCATTGCGGCAGCGCCAATCTGCCATCCGGTCCTGCGGCCCAGAAGGCCTTGCGCGCTGGCATGGCGTTGCCGGCGCACCCGCAGCCTCGGTCAGCCGCGGCCGGGCGGTTCATGCTCGCGATGAAACCGGTGGATGCTCCACAGGTAGCTTTCCATCAACGAGTCTCTGCCCAGTTCGGCGAGGATCTCCAGCCGGCGGCCCGCGCCGAGGGTGTGCGCCAGCTGCCAGCGCGCGCGCGAGAAGTGCTTCAGCTGGTTCCGGTACTGCCACAGCAACTCGCGATTGGCCATCTTGTTCTGGTGCAGTTCCCAGGAGGCGAGCGCGACGGTCCCCAGCCCCATGACGAATGTCAGCGCATTCTCCAGCGAGATGCCAAACAAATCGCGATGGCCCGCGGACTTGCCGAGCAGCAACAGGCTCAGGACCACCACGACAATGACCCCGAACAGGGCGCGCTTGAGCCATCGGGTACGCGTCGCACTGCGCTGCAGCTGGGAAACTTTCCTGACGAAGTATTGGCGTTGGTTCTCGATCCAGGCCAGATCGACGGCATCTTCCTGCTCCGGGCCGCGTCCCGGGTAGAGCCCTGTCACGGGTGACTCAAGGGAGATCAGGACATGGTCGATCCAGCCAAAGCCATGGAAGCGGTTGACGCCGGAGAGCGAGAGCACCTGCGCGGCATCCACCAGGTGCTCACTTCTGGCCAGCCGCAGGTAGAACTTCACGCGCAGCGTTTCTGCGAGCGACCGGCACATCAGGTGCTTCGCGAACCAGTGGCGCTCGCGCACCACGTAATAAAGACCCGCACTCGCCGCGAGGATGAACAGGTACGCGAGCAACAACACGCGCGTGCTGAAGAACTTCTCGTACACCAGATAGGCGAAGCCCATCGCAAAGGCCACGAGGTTGAAGAAGGCGAACATCAGGTCGGAGCGCTTCTGGAACGAGATGGCGAGCGCATCGGCCTTGCCGTATTCGGCGTCAATCCGCGCAAGTGTCGGTTGGTCGAACTCGCTCACCGTCACCGTCGGGGGCAGGCGGCTCATGAGGCAGTCCGGAGCAGGGCGCCTGCGCCAGCGGTTCCTCAGGCCCAGGTACTCGCGGTTGTAGGCGTTCAGAGACCACAGCTGGACCTTGAGCCGGTGGGGCATGGTGGGCAGGCGCAGCAGCACGTTGTCGCTGAGCCCGGCGAGAAAGCAGGGCGCACCGCCGCGCGGGACCGAACCCGCGTGCGCGCGGGCCGCCGGGATCCAGTAGACCAGACGGGCGGGCAGGTCGTGCTCGGCCGGCCCGTCGGTGAATTCCAGCCGGGCATCGTCCTTGTTGCGGTCGGTGCGCACGCCCAGATAACGCAGCACCGTATCCGCGGTGCCGCCGGGCAGGACAGAGGATTCTCCGTCCCACAGTGCGATGAGCAGACTGCACCCGCGCGTGAGGGTGCGCGTGAGCGCCACGTAGGTTGCGTCGCGGCGCGAGAGGCCCGCGGCCAGGGCGCGCTCCTCGGCGCTCGGGCTGAGCGGCAGCGCGAACTGGTGGACCGCAGGATGCGCGAGCAACCTGCTGAGCAGGGCAAACGAGTCGGGATCGAAGTCGGCTGCATACAGATCGAGCGGCATGGGCAGCATGGCATCCACGCTGAACCCGAGCTCCAGGGCGGTCTGCACGACCAGCAGGTCGGCGCCGGTGGCCATGCCGGCCATGATGCGTACTTCGGTGTCCGGCAGTTGCGCCTTGAGCCCCCGCAGGAATTCCCCAAGGGCCCCGCGCAGATGCTGCAGGCTGTTCGGATCCAGGTCGCGGTGCCCGGACACGCCGACCACAAATGGCGACGTTCTGTCGTCGGTGGGCTCGGCCAAGCGTCGCGCTACCGGTGAGGTCCGGGAGGTGGCCAACGGTGCAGTCGGCTGCCTCCGGGGGTAACCGGACAGCCCCGTCGTTGCAGGGCAACCGGGAGTGGCCCGCCGGCGCGCCCGGCCCGGCCACGCGCCCGCAGCCAGCGGTCAGCGGCCCGCGGCTGACTTGACGTGCCGCCCGCCACCCTACCGGCCAAATGGCGCGATGGTCACGCTGGTCTGCGCCGGAGCCGACGGCGTGGTGCAGCTGAGCGTGTAGGTGTAGAGGCCCGCGGCCTTGAACGTGACGCTCCTCGAGCCGCTGGCGCTCACCGGGAAGGGCGAGAACTGCGGGGTGCTGTACTTCGGCCAGGTCCCGCTGACGGTGCAGCCCGTCGCCGCGGTCAGCGTCCAGTTCAGGCTCGCGCTGTCGCCGACATCGTCGAAGTCCCTGCCGGACAGGCTGATCGCGATGCGCGCGAGCGAGGGATTGACGGTCAGCGTCGCCGATGTCGTGGTCGCCGGGATGGTGCAGGTGAGCGTGTAGGTGTTCGTGCCCACGGCATTGGGGTTCAGCGGCATCGAACCGCTGACCGGCTTCATGCCGGTGAAGGCGTCAGCGGGGTTGGTGTCGGTGCCCGCGCTGCTCGCCGTGCACGCATCGCCACTGTAGATCGTCCAGGCCAGCGTCGAGGAGTTACCGAGCGTGATCGAACTGGGCGAGACGCTGAGCAGCGGCGCGGGCGGGGCCACCACTTGCAGCGTGGCGCTGACCGGTGCGGTCGGTGCCGCGCAGGCCAGCGTGTACGTGTAGGAGCCCGGGGCGAGTGTCGCGCCCACCTGGCTCGAGCTCGGACCGCTTCCCGGCGACGGTGGCGCCGCTGCAAACCCCGCGTCGTTGCTCTGCGGCGTCCAGCTGCAGCCACTGTTGCCGAAGGTGTTCCACGAGAGCGTGGCGGCCTGTCCCTGCGTCAGCGGGCTCGGCGCCACCCCGAGGGTCGGCTGCTGCACGATGGTCAGTATCGTCGACTGGGTGGTCGGCGCCGGTACCGTGCAGGCGAGGGTGTAGCTGACCGTATAGGGGAAGCTGCCCGTGGCCGCAGGATTCACCGCCGTCGGGTTGGCGGCCGGCAGTGCGCCGGTGAACACCCCGTCCGAGCTCGTCAGGCTGCAGCTGCTGTTACCGTTCAGGTTCCAGCCGAGCGTCGCCCCCGCGCCCTGGATGGCCGATGACGCCGAGAGGGTCAGGGTGGGCGGAGCGACGACCGTGAGTGCGGCCGAGACCGTCGTGGCCGGGGTCGTGCAGGCGAGCGTGTAGGTATAGGTGCCTGCAGCGGTGGGATTTACCAACAGCGAGCCCGGCGCGGTCTTGGTGCCGCTGAACGCCGGATCGGCGGGGGTGCTGCTCGCACTGCAGCCCTGGGCGCCGTTGGGGTTCCACGCAAGCGTCGCAGGCGTGCCCTGCAAGAGCGTCGACGGGGTGAAGCTGATGCTCGGCGGCGGCCGGACCGTGACGTAGGCGGTGACCGCGTTGGCCGCCGGGCCGCCGCTGCAGCTCACCGTGTAGGAGACGATGGTGCCGGCATCTCCCGCCGGGATGGAAAGCGTCTGCTGCGGTCCGCTGAGCGGGGCATTCACGTAGGTGTTGTCCGAGCTGCTCAGCGAGCAGCCGGTGTCACCGTTGGTGTTCCAGGACAGCGTCGCGCTGCCCGGGGTGGTGCTGGAGGCGAGCGTCACCGCGCTCGGCAGCACATTCACGCTCACCGGCAGCGGCCAGACCTTCGAGGGCGCGTTGCCGAGAATGCGCGTGTTGAGGTGGTAGTACAGGGCGGCCCAGTACACGCGCACCAGCCCCGGCGGATTCAGCACGATCGGGGCGTTCGGGTAGGTCGCGTTCGGGGTCTGCATGAAGGCGGCCGGATTGCTCGCCAGCTGGTTGATGACGATGCTGTCGCAGGTCGTGGTGCCGGTGACATCGGCGCTGGTGAGCAGGTTGGCGGCGTTCTGCAGGTCCGCCCGCCACTGCGGCGAGCCGTCCGCATCGACCGCCGTGGCGTTGTAGAAATCGAGCCAGCTCTGATCCAGGCAGCCGGGTACGGTGGCGCTGGCCGGTGGCACGTTGCCGCCCCACAGCATCAGGGATACGTTGGCGGCAATGTTCGGGTAGCCCCCGGTCCACTGCGGGTAGAGGGGATCGGCCTGCGTCAGGCTGTCGATGGTCGTGGCCAGGGTCGCGTAGCGGGTCTGTCCGAGGTTCTCGAACGGGTGGCGCAGCACGCCGTTCATGATCTCCGGCGCCGCCTCGTTCAGCCCCAGGCCCACGCCGAACACGGAGAGGCTGTTGCTGCCGCTGTGGCCGCTGCCGCAGCCGGTGGTCGTATCCACCATGCTGCCCGCGTAGACCGCCAGGGTGCCCTCGTTCAGCAGGGGCGCCCACACGCTGGCGCCGTCCGCCGCGGCGCCCGGGCCGCACAGCGGGTCGCTGCCATCGGCCAGCACCGAGGTGTTGTTGATGTAAGCGCCTTCGAACTGCGTCGTGGTCGTCTGGGTCTTGATCAGCGAGAACCCGGCGCCGGACGTGCCTGAATGACCGCACAGGGTGTCCGCCAGCGCCATCTTGCCGGTATCGTCAAAGCCCGGGCACACCGCGTTGACGGGCAGGCATCCAGGGCCCCCGGCCCCGGCGGTGTTCGGCGGGCAGGTGAAGCCGGCCGGCGGGGTGTAGGGCACGCTGCAGCTCCAGGCGCCCGAGGCGAAGGTGACGCGCGGATCGGCGTTGACGTTACACACGTCCTCGACGATGTTGCCGGTGAGCGTGCTGACGCCGCCCGGCACATGCGCGACCAGGCCGGTGAGGTTACAGCCGCCCGGCTGCAGGCAGATGCTCGCCGCGTTGGTGAAGGAATTGGAGACCGCCAGTCCCTGCGGGTTCGTGACGCTCTGGGTCACCGTGGCCAGCAGCGCGCCGGTGCCATTGGTATTGGCGCCGAGTTCGAGGATGGCGCCGTTCTCGGACACGAACAACAGCGGGCTGCCGGCCTGGAAGAGCGTCTTCACGCGATACGGGCTGGAGCAGCCCGCTATAGAAGATACCGGGTGCTGCGGTCAGCGGATTGGTGAAGTAGTACTGGCTGATCGAGCCGGAGAGGCTGCTGCTGATGAGCAGGCTGTAGTTGGCGTCGGCGCCGTTGCCGAAGGGCCAGAAATCCATGCCGCCGGGCACGGGGCAGCCGTTGGGGAAGCTGAAGAGGGTGATGCGGGTCGTGTAAGCCGCTCGCGCGCGAGTAGGCCAGTACGCGCGTGGTGGTGAGCAGGATCAGGTCACCGCCGGAGACGCCCGTGGCGCCGGCGACGTCGGTGGGCGCGATGGCCACTTCCAGCAGCGCCTCCTTGTTCAGGAAGTTGCTATCGAGCCGCACCGGGGTGCCGAAGGAGCCCGGCGCCGCTCGTGCCGACCGGGAACTCCCACAGTTCGGACACCTGGCTGTGCCCGGAGGTCGAGCTGGTCACGAACAGTGTGCCAAAGCCGTCGGCGGCCAGTGCATCGGGCGCCGCGGGTCCGGTGCCCGAGTTGCGGCGTGCTCCAGACCAGCGTACCGGTGGTGGGGTTCGGCGGGGTCTGCGGCGCGAGTGCACCGGGGTAGCGGTAGATCGTGCCGCGCTGGTTGTCCGCGACCAGCAGGTCGAGCTGGTTGGTGGTCGCATTGCTGAGGAACGCCAGCGCATGCGGGCGCACGTACTTGGACTGGTCGGTGTTGCCGAGACCGTGATGAGCCGCCGGGAGGCGTGAAGCTCACCCGGTAGATCTGTTCGCCGGTCGAGTATTGACCGCGATCACGTCAGGTTGCGCCCGGCGATCTGCGCCTGGGCGTGCAGCCCCGTCGCGCTGATCAGGCCGATGAGGGCAAGGAGCACACGGCTAATGAATCGCATAGGCCACCAGTCTGTAGCGTTCGGGGACTGTCGTGTCCCGCGAGTTGTTCTCGGCGCTGGACGCATACGCATCGCGGCTGCGATTTGTTCTAGGGGATTACAGCCGGTGCCGACTGAACTTTAGCACAAGCCAGAGTTCATGCGCCGGGGGCCAGTTAACTAAACGGGACGGCGACTTCAGTGCGGCGCGCGCGCCTCCGGCGCTGCGAGGGCGGAGACGGACGCATAGTGCAGGGCCTCGCGCGGCCGGCCCGAGCTGCGGTACAGGTTTTCCAGGTAGCCGGCGGCCAGCCGCCGGTACATCGGGAAGGCGCCCGGATCGTGGCTGAGGATCGAGTAGCCGTGCAGCAGGTGCGGCTCCGCCTCGCTGTAGCGGCCCGCGCCGGCGAGCGCGGCCCCGTTGATCGACTCGGCCAGCGCCGCCTTCCAGCTCGAGGCGGACAGCGTCGCGGTGTAGATCGCAAGGGCCGCCCCGGAGGAGGCGAGCGCATCCTCGTACTGGTGCGTGGCAACCTGCAGGATGCCCAGGTGCGCCAGGCTGCTCGCAAGCT
This sequence comes from uncultured Pseudomonadota bacterium, assembly GCA_963741745.1. Lineage (GTDB taxonomy): Bacteria > Pseudomonadota > Gammaproteobacteria > Steroidobacterales > Steroidobacteraceae > 13-2-20CM-66-19. Next base: position 14,642 of record CAVUJF010000009.1, read on the forward strand.
CCGGGTGGGACTTGTCGAACAGCCGCCGCCGCATGGCGAGCCCCTCCTGCAGGTAGCGCTCGGCGCTCGGATAGTCGCGCGTCTCCATGTACAGGTAGCCGAGGCCGTTCATGGTGCGGGCGACATCGGGGTTGTCGCCCGGGAAGAGCTTGCGGTAGATCTCGAGCGACTCGCGCTCGGCCTGCAGCGCAGCGCCCAGCTCGCCGCGCTCTTCGAGGACGAAAGCCAGGTTGCTGAGGGAATTGGCGACGTCGGGGTGGGTCGGGCCGAGCAGCTCGCGCCGCATGTCCAGCGCCTCGCGATAGTTCGCCTCGGCCCCGGCCAGGTCGCCCTTGCGCTGCAGCACGAGGGCGAGGTTGTTGAGCGACAGCGCCAGCTCCGGGTGCCGCTCGGCGTGCAGCCGCCGCTGCATGGCGAGTGACTCGCGCAGCAGCCGCTCCGACTGCTCATAGTCACCCTGGTCGCGGCACAGCAGCCCGAGATCGTTGAGCGCGTCCGCGTAGTCCGGGTACGGCTGGCTGCCCCACAGCGTGCGTTGCATCGCCACCGCTTCCTGCATCAGCGGCAGCGCCGTCTTCGGGTCGCGCTCCTGCACCACCCAGGCGAGCACCTGCAGGGTGCGCGCCGTATCCGCATTCGCGCCCTTGAACAGGTGACGCTGGAGGTCCAGGGCCTTGCGCAGGGTGGCTTCCGCGCCCACGAAGTCGCCCTGGTTCTCCAGCTCGTTGCCGAGCCCGTAGTAGCTGCGGGCGAGCGCGGCATCGTCGCGCCGGTCCGGCGGCAGCGAACTTTGCAGCGCGATCGCCTCGCGGTAGGCCTTCTCCGCCTCCGAGTACTGCGCGCGCAAGGTCTTCAGGTCGCCCACGTGGCTCAGCGACAGCGCGAGCTGCTCCGGCTGGCGGGGGTTGAGGCGCTGGCGCTTGGTAAGGGCTGACTCGAGCAGGGGCTGCGACTGCCCGTACAGCCCCAGACCCATGTACACCGTGCCCAGGGTGTCGAGCAGCGTCGCCTGGATCTCCGGCTGGCGTGCCAGCTGGGTCTCGACGCGCGCCGCGCCCTTGTCGAGCACCTCGCGCGCGGTCAGGGTGTTGCCGCGGGCCTCGCTCGGGTCGGAGACGCGGAACAGGTCGACCAGGAAGTCGGTCGTCTGGCGCGCGGTCTCTGCCTCGCGCTTGGCGATCGCGGTCTGCCTTTGCGCGGTGGCACGGGCGATGAGGGCCGCCGCGGCGAGTCCGCTGGTGATCACCATGCCGGCGAGCGCGCCGCAGGCGATGGCGAACAGCCGCCGCTGGCGGCGCTGCTGCTCGCGCTGGCGCAGCGCGTCGAAGCCGACGCCGAGCATGCCGGCGATGAGCTTGAGCTTGGCGTTGCCACGCCCATCCTTTCCCGGGCGCGCGTCCGCGGCGATCGGCTCGGTGCGCACCGTGCTGAGCGCCCCGGCCGCATCGAGCCGGTAGCGCAGTGCAGGCGGAAAGCACTCCTGGTCGGCCTGCGCGGGGTTATCGGAGGCATTGGGCTCGCCATCGACGATGAAGCAGAAGATCCGGTCTTCGCGCCCGAGGCGCTTGAACGCCAGGATCTCCTCGTTCACCCAGTGCGAGCGCGCCGAGGCCGGCGAGCAGATCACGATCTGGCATTCCGAGCGGGCGATGGCGTCGCTGAGCGTGGCGCCCAGGTCGGTGGCACTCGCCAGCTCCTCGCGGTCGCGGAAGACCGGCGCGAGCCGCTTCGGCACCTCCCCGCGCGCGGTGCGCGTGCCTACCAGCGCCTTCGGGGGGCGATAGGATTCGAGCGCCCGGTGCAGCCAGGTTCCCCAGCGCGCGTCGCGATGGCTGTAGCTGAGGAAGGCGCGGTAGGTGGGGCGGTCCAACACTGTCTCCTCGCTGGCGAGGCCGTGCTGTCTTGGCAGCGTGCGTCCATGCGATTGCGGTCCGCCGCGGATGGACAGTCTAGCGCAAGTCGACTGCAGCGCGCGACCGACTCAGGCTCATCATCGACCGCCGGTCAGCGTTGGTGCGAGCCGACGAAGCAGTGGTCGGCTGCATCGCCGTGATGCGGCGGATTCCCCGGCAGAGCCCGCATCCCCGGCGTGGGCCCGATGCTGTCATAACCTGCCCGATCGGAGCGGCGGTGCCGCAGTCGTTGCTGTCAGCGGCACGGCCGGCGCGGACCCTGTCGCCCGCCTGAGGTTGCGCGCCCGGACGAGGTGCTAGGTCGCGTTGAGGAACG
>CAVUJF010000010.1:0-70286 GCA_963741745.1 uncultured Pseudomonadota bacterium
AGCCCGAAGAGGATCGCAGCGCCCAAGTCGTCTTTCTGCTTCTAGGCCAGGAGCGTGCCAGGCACCGGCGGGGTGTGCGCGCTGGCACAGGTAGCGATGAGATTCAACGAGTGTCCCCGGCGGGCCGGCACGTGGCGTCGGCGCGTTAGGGTATCTAACAACCCCATGCGCGAGGAGACTTTCGGAAATCCTGCGGCGGCCGGTCCGGTCAACTGCGCGCGGCGGTGGACACCCTCGGCGGGTGCCTGCGCGAGCCGTGGCCCGATGGCCGCACCCCGGAGCCTGCGCAAGACCCGGGCGAATGAATGCCGGCCCGCCGCTTGCGCGGTGCGCGCGCGGGCACGCCCTGCGCGCCTGAGTTCAGGCGCTTGCCGGGCTGAGCATGACTCCGGGGCGCGCAGCCGTCGCCCGCCCGTCACGGAAGGTGGCCTCGCCATTGACCAGCGTCAGGCGCACCGGGGCGGCCTTGCGCGTCCAGCGCCACATCATCCCGCCCCTGCCATCCGGGACGTCGTAGACCTTCTCCATCTCGCGGCGCTCCACCTCCTCGAGCGCGAAGACGGCGACGTCGGCCCGCATGCCGGGGCGCAGCAGGCCACGGTCGCGGAAGTTGAAGTAGCCGGCGAGCTTGCCGGTCTGCACGTGCACGGCCTCCTCCACCGTGATGGCACCGCGCTCGCGGACCCACTCGGAGAACAGCGTCGCATTCTCCCCGCCGCCGCAGAGCATCTGGCCGTGCGCCGGCACGTCGCTGATGTTGCCCACCGTCTGGGGATCCTTCAGAAGCTGCAGCACCACATCATCGAGCAGCTCGAAGGGAGCCATGTGCACGGTGGACCTCAAGCCGTTGGCCAGCAGCCACTCGGCCATCGCATCCGAAGGATGCACGCCCAGCTGCTGCGCGTAGGCCACGAGGGAGACCTTCACCGGTCCGGTGCCGTTCTCCGAGTCCAGCAGCAACAGCGAGGCGGGGTTGCCGAAGGGCGAGAACTTGTGTGCCTTGTGGTCCCAGGAGTCCCGGGCACGCGCACGCCAGGCGGGGTCCTTGAGCAACTGCGCCTTGGCCGCATCGCCCTTGGCATCCACGACCTCCTGCCAGACGAACTCATCGGACTGCGCAAAGATCAGCGAGTTGTGGATGTTCACGACGCTGGTGATCGACACGTGCGCGAAGCCGCACCAGTAGTCGCGACCCTCCTTCTTGAAGCCCGCGAACAGCTCCTGCAGCGGTGGCAGGATCGCGCCCTGGAACTTCAGCGTCGGTATCAGACCTGCAAACTGGGCACGCAGCTTGAACGGCGCCAGCAGCCTTGCCAGGCGCTCGGTGTACTGGACCGCGGTCCAGTGAATGAAGGTGTCGATGATCACCTGGAACTGCGCGCCGGGGTGGCGCGCCAGCACCGCAAACAGCGCCGACCATTCCGCATCGTCCGCCTTGAGCGTCGGCACCGGCCGGCCCTTGGCATCATGGTCCATGACGTTGCTCGACATCCCCATGGCCCCTGCCGCCAGGGCATCCTCGAGCAGCTCCGCCATCTTCGCGAGCTCCTCGGGCGTGGCGGCGCGCTCCCAGGCGGCACTGCCCATCGCCGCCAGGCGCAGCGGGATGTGGCCGACGTAGGCGGCGTAGTTCGCGGCCGGGTGCACATGCTGGGTCAGCGAGCGGCGGTATTCGGACCAGCGCGTCCAGTCCCAGGGCAACTGCTTGCGGAAGGGCTCCGCCGGAATGTCCTCGAAGAAGGAGAACACGCCGATGACTTCCTCCCGCACCGCCGGGTCCTGCGACACCGGTGCCGCGGAGAACCCGCAGTTGCCCATCACCGCCGTGGTGACGCCGTACCCGGGCAGCGGATCCATCTCCGGGGCCCACCACATGGTGGCATCGAAGTGCGTGTGGCTCTCGATGAAACCGGGTGCGACGAAGCACCCCTGGGCATCGTAACGGGTCTCTCCGGGACGCGGCGTCAGGCCAGGTGCGATCTCACTGATCAGCCCGTCGGCAAGCCTGACGTCCGCGCGGAAGGCGGCCTTGCCCGAGCCATCGATGACCATACCGTTCTGGATCAGCCACGAACTACCGTTTGACTGCTTCACGTGCGCCGTTCTCCTGAATCGCAAGTCGCATCTGCGACGTCAAAGTATCTTGATCGCTTCCGGGCCGCGGGAACTCCCCTAAACGGAAGTGCCGCACCCTCCGGGGCCTTCGCTGCCCCCGCCCGCGCCGCGGCGCCGGGAGCGCATCTAGCGTATTGATTCTGCCGCGCCCGTCGGGGTGTCGGCACCCCGCGCGGACTGATACCGTGGCACTCCCACGCAGCATGCCCATCACTAGCCGGTGATCCATGGCCCCCGACGCCACCGAGGTAACAGACAATCCCGCCGCGAGCCGGCTCGAGGCGCGCATCGGCACCCAGCTCGCATGGGCGGCCTACGAGATCGCCCCCGGAACCATCACCTTCACCCATACCCTGGTGCCGCAGGCCCTGCGCCGCCAGGGCATCGCCACCGCACTGGTCGAGGCAGGCATCGCGCTGGCACAAAACCGGGGCCTGAAGATCATCCCGCGCTGCCCGTTCTTCAAGTCCTACTTTGCCGAGCATCCGCAGCTGGCCAGCCTGCTGGCAGCCCCGGCCGCGCCACCCGCACCCTAGCCTGGCAGGAGGCGCGGGCTGCACCGAGCACGGTGCACCGGGTGGGCAAACCGGGTACATTCAAGTCACGCCATGTTCACGCACCTGCATCGCAGCGTCCGCATTACGCGCCCGGCTTTCGCGGAAAGCCGGGAGTGGATTGCCTGGGGCGACGGGACAACTGCGGCGGAGTGCGCGACACATGAGCGAGGATCACACCAAGACCCACCGGCTTCTGCGGCTGCGCGTATCGGCTGAGGCCGATCCCGGCCTGCTCGCCCGGCTGCTGGGCTGTTTCCAGAACCTGAACGTCGTGCCGCACCGGATCGTGGCCGAATTCGCCACCACCGAGCTGATGCACATCCACCTCGACGTAGCGGGACTGTCGGAGCGGCGGCTGACACTGATTGCGGCCAGGGTGCGCCAGTGGGTGCCGGTGACCGGTGCACACTGGCACTGGCTGTGAGTGAAGGCCCGGCGCGCCGGTGCGGCGCCGCCATGGCCGGTTGCTACACTGGCACGCATATGAGCGCCTCCGACACCCCGCGCCCCCACTACGAAAGCGTCGCCGAGCTGCTGCGCCACAAGCGCACCGAGCTGCCGGTGTTCTGCTATTTTCCGGCGCGCATCCGCGAGGACTGTGCGGCGTTCTGCCGCGGCTTTCCGGGCGAGGTGTACTACGCGGTGAAGGCCAACCCGGACCCGCAGGTGCTGCAGTGGGTCGTCGCAGGGGGCGTCCAGGCCTTCGATGTCGCCTCCCTCGCCGAGATCGAGGGCGTGCATCGGGTGCTGCCCGGCGCCCGCTGCGCTTACAACCATCCCGTCAAGCAGCGCCGCTCGCTCGGCATCGCCTATCAGCAGTGGGCGATCCGCGATTTCGTGGTCGACCACCGGCTCGAGCTGCAGAAGGTCCTCGAGGAAACCGGGCGCGACATCGTGGTTCAGGTCCGCGTGGCCGCGCCCAATGAGGCCGCCGCGGTCAGCTTCAACGCCAAGTTCGGCGCGACCGCCGAAGAGGCGGTAAGCCTGCTGCACACGCTGAAGGGGCTGAAGGTCCGCGCCGCGCTGACCATGCACCTGGGGTGGCAGACCACCGACCCTTCGGCCTACCAGCGCGGCATCCGCCTGCTGGGTCAGCTTGCGCGGGCGGCGGATGTGCGCCTGGAGTACCTCAATGTCGGTGGCGGCTTCCCGAGCATCCTCATGCCCGAGCAGCTGACGATCGCGGACTTCTTCACGGCGATCCGGCAGGCGGCGGATGAGGAATTCGGCCGCTCCGCCATGCCGCTGCACTGCGAGCCCGGAAGCGCGCTGGTGACCCGTGGCGGCGCCGTCCTCACGCAGGTGCTGCTGGTGAAGGAAGACGGGCTGTACCTGAATGATGGCGTGTATGGCGCGATGGCGGAGTTGATCCATTCGCGCATCCAGCCCCCGACGCGGGTGCTGGGGCCCGACGGAGTGCCACGCACTGGACCCCTGCGACGGCTGCGCACCTTCGGCCCGACCTGCGACTCCTTTGACACGAGTCCGGACTTTCAGGTCCCGGCGGATACCCGCGAGGGCGACTGGCTGTTCCTGGAATCGATGGGCGCCTACTCCGCGCCGCTGATCACCGACTTCAACGGCCTGGGCGCGCACGAGTTCGCGATCCTGGACACTCCCTGACAGCGCAGGCGCGGGGGCTGCAATCCTGCTCCCCTGGGGGACCAACGCGCCGCAGCAGATGGCATGCGCGGCAGAGCGCGGTGGCGCTAGGGGGCCGCTCTGGAGGTTGCACTCGCCGGTGCCGCGGTGCGGCCCGGCACTGTGCTGCCAAGTCCCACCACCGACACCTGGAAGGCCGCCCACAGCGCCGGGTCCGCAGAGCGCTCATGGCTGGCCATCGAGCGCATGACCGCGCTCAGTGCCGCCTCCGGCGGCATCGAGTCGTGCAGCATGTGCTGGTAGAAATCCGTCATCAGGCGCGCGCCGATCTCATCAGGAACCGGCCACAGGGAGGCCACGACCGCGCGCGCACCGCGGGCCAGCATCGTTGAGCTCATGCCGACCAGCCCCTCGCTGCGCACCTCCGTGCCAAGGGCGGTTTCACATGCACTGAGCACGGCAACCTCCGCCGTCAGCCTCTGCAGCTCCATGTCCGCCACCCGCACCTCACGATCGGTGACCGCGCCGCCGGCGTCGTAGGAGCCGAGAATCAGCGCGGACAGCGCGGGAACCTGCGCATCCGCCACCCCGTGGGTCGCAATGTGGATGAACCGGTACTGCGACCAGTCGAGGGCGAGCAGGCGATCGCGCGTGGCGGTAACGCCGATCAGCTGGTCGACGTCCTTGGCCGGGAATTGCGCGGCAATCGCGGCCGCTTCCTGCGCGGTGAACGGCAGGCGCCGGAAGTCGCGATGCAGCGGATCGGTGCCGGAAGCCGCTGACGCCGGGCGAGCCGCCGGCCAATTCCCGGCTGACAGCCGCGGGTCATCGGCCTGATATACAGGGTCGGCCACGAGGAGGATCTTGCGCGGGTGGTGCGCGGAGGCCGGATGAGGCCGCGTGTCCAGCATCCAGGCGGCCGGAGTCACCGCGACGTCGTGCTCCAGGGCAACGAATGCCTTGCGCTGCCCGTCCCCCATCTGCAGCGCCGGGAAGGGAACGTAGTCGAGCGCACCGTCGGGAATGATCACCCACTTGTGCACGTGCGAGAGCCACGGTTCGAGCGGCCGCATGATCATCGTGTACAGCGCGGCGGCACCCTCGAGCCGACGCTCGACCGGCACGTCCACCAGCCGCGTCAGCGAGCGGTGGAAGGCCACGGCCTGGTCAGCGATGGCACGCGGGGAGCCGAGGCGCGTCCAGTGAACCTCCCCCGGCAGCACCACCCACGCATACGCGGACCCCGACCCCAGCCAGTAGGAGACCAGCGCGGTATCGGCGCCCAGGGACGGGACGCGGGTTCGTTCGCGCCCGCCGCGCACGGGCGCGGCGCTGCTCACGGTACGGTGGGCGATGAGCGTATTCACCGTGTCTACCTGCCGTCGCAGTTCCGAGACTTCCGTCCTCAGCTGGCGTACCGACGGGTCGTCAGCCCCCGAGTGCTCCAGCCGCGCGTCAAGGGCAAACCGGCGCGAGGAAAGCTCTTGATAGAGCTTTTCACGCTGGCGAAACTCAGCGGCCAGCGCCCGGCGCACCGCGGGCGAATATTTCTGGGAGGCGACGTCGGCGAACGAGTGCGCCCGCGCGGCATCCGCGGTCGCGAATGCAAGGAGCGCGATGGCATTGGCCTCCGCCTCGCGGCCGCTGGCCAGGACTTCCTCATACTGATCGCGTAGCAATTCGAGCTTAAGGTCGTAGGCGGGCCGCAGCGGCGTCTGCAGTTGCGCGCGCAGTTCTGGATTGGCGGTCTGCAGACGCACCGCATCGGACTGATCCAGCGCCTGCTCGACTGCGGCCAGCGAGTCGCGCGATCGTCCAACCTCCCGCAACGCGCGGGCGAGTTCCAGGTCACCTTCGAATTCCTCGATCACGCTGCCGAAGTTGTGCAGTCCCGGACGGGCGGCCTCGAGATCCTTGAGCGCGTCCGCGGGCCTGCCCATGCTGCGAAACAGCATCGCGCGCTGCAGCAGCGCCTCGGCCTTGATGAGCGGATCGTTCACGGCGCCCGCCGCAAGTACCTCATCCAGCAGCCATTTGGCCTCCGCGGGACGGCCGGCCGCAGCCGTGTGGGCGGCCTGCTGGATCTTGATGCGCGCAATCGTCGCAGGTGCAATCGCCAGCTCGAGCGCTTCGCGATCCGCAGCGAGGGCCTGCTGCACCCTGCCCTGCTCGGCATCAATGGTCGCCAGCGCGCGCAGGCTCGCCATGCGCCCCCGGCCGTCCAGGGCGGCCGTGCGGATCGCCAGCGAGCGCTCGAGAAATTCACGGGCGCGCTGGCGGTCGCCGAGCGCGTAATAGTTCACGCCGAGCCCGTACAGGCAATACGCCTCGTCGCGCGTGGCATGGATCTTTTCAGTGAACGCCAGCGCGCGGTCGTAGAGGCGCAGTGATTCGTCCAGGTGACCGAGCGCGTAGTCCGCCAGCGCCGTGTTGGTCACAGCTGCGACATACAGGCTCGGGTAGGGTTCCGGACCGATGTCAGCCAGTGCGCGCTCGAACCAGCGCAGGGCTTCGGGCAACTGGCCGAGTCCCCACAGGCACAGCGCGCGGTTCTGCCATGCCTGCGCACGCCGCGGCCGCTCGTTGATGGACCCGAACAGGCGACTGGATGCGGCGGAAGCGGTGACGCATTCCTGGTAGCGGCCCTCGTTCAGATAAGTCAGTCCGATGTTCGTCAGCTGCAGCCCCGCGTCGTACTTCTCGCCGCGCTTGAGGTGGAAGTCCACCAGCTGCTGCAGCAACAACCGCGCGCGCTCCAGAAGTGCGCTGGCATCTTGTGCTTTCCCCGCGACCGTCTGTCCGGCCGGAGCCGTCGAGCCGATCTCGATCCAGGCAGCGGCGAGGAGCGCATCCGCGCGCGCGCCTCGGTACGGATCATCCGGAGTGAGCGTTCGGCTGGCGGACTGAGCCCACTCGGCCGCCTGCGCCCAGTCCTGCAGGTCGAGGTACTCGACGGCCGCCAGGGCCAGCGCGGTCTGGCCGCGCAGCGCCGGGTCTCCCGTCACGCTAAGGCCGTGCTCGGCGGTCGCATAGGCGCGGGCGGCGTGCAGGTACGCCTCGCGCGCATTGGAGGCCGCCGCCGAGCGGCCGGTGACCGCCGCTTGGCCAGCGGCATACTGGGCATCGCCTTCGGCGAGTGCCTCCAGGATGGCGAGGCACTCGGGCCGGTCGCGCAGCACCGCCAGGTCAAACACGCTGACGGTGGCCGTGCCCGAGAGGCCCGTGCGTTCCTTGCCGGTGACCCGCACCCCGAACGCGGATGATTCCGCCGCCGTGAAGATCGCCCGCCGGGTACCCGTTCTGCGCTCGGGGTGGTCTGCGCGGGTAATGACCTGGCTTTTCGGATCCAGGATCTCCACGAACGCATCATTGTTGCGCTCGTCCACCTGGACTAGGTACCTGTGGCCCGATATCGCGGGGACCTGTGCAACCGCAGGCTCCCTGCCAAGGGTCTTGAGCGGACCCCTGACCACGGCCGGAGTTCCCAGTGCGCCCCTGCACGACAGACTTGCGGCAAGCCCCGGCACGGCCCAGCCGGCCAGGGCCAGCGCCGCGACGAACCGCCAGCCGGGTGCCTTCGCACGCATGCGAGGCTGCGATATCGCGCAGTCGCAGCTTATACTCGGCACATGGATGGCATTGATGACCAAGCGGCACTCGTAGGGGTTCTACCCCCCCAGACGGACCTCCCCGCACCCGTCGCGGACCCGGCCTCACATTTAGCTTCAGTCTATCGCGACTTCCCCGGCCTTCGTGCGCTGATCTTGCGCAGGGTACGGGATCCGGAGGCGGCCGCGGACATCCTGCAAGATGCGGCCGTCACGACACTCGAGAAGCTGCGCAGCGGGGAGATCGCCCGACCGGAAAATTTGGGCGGCTACCTGTATCGCGTCGCGCTCAATCACCTGCGTAACCATCGCCGCAAGGATCGCAGTGCCGTCTCCAGTGCCGATGCTCTGGAGGAACTGCCCTCCGCCGATAACGAGGAGGACTGGGGAAACATCGGCGGACGCCAGTGGGCTACCTCGGCAAGACGAATGCTCGAGGAGATGCCGGTGGCACGCGACCGGGAAATCCTCGTCCGGTTCTATCTGGAGGACGAGGAGAAGGAGTCGATCTGTCAGGAACTGCAGCTGTCGGAGGACCACTTCAATCGGGTGATCTTTCGTGCCCGTAATCGATTCCGGGAGTTCATTGAGCATCGCGGCTTCCGCAAAGCCGACCTGCTGACCATTGCCGCGCTGGGCCTGTGCCTCTCTGCCGCCGGAGCGCAGCGCCTGATGCCAACAGAGCACGTCGATGCCACATCCATCGCGTCCAGTGGGATGGCGAACAGCACAGCACCGGGAGATGTGAAGTGATCCACGCCGCCAAGGATTTCGCGACTCTGCAGGCCTTCATCCGCGGGCGACTGCCCGAGGATGAGCGCCGGGCGTTTGAAGATCGCCTGACACGGGAACCGGCGCTCGTGAACGAGCTCGAGCAGTCACTGCGGATGCGTGAAGGCCTGCGGCAGCTGCGGGCGCGCGGCTATTTCGAGGCTGCACCGCGACGTGCGCGCTTGCGCACCTGGGTGCCCGCCCTGGCCGCGGCGGCCAGCGTCGTCCTTGCACTGTTCTTGTGGGTTTCCCGCGCTGCCGCGCCCGCACCCCTGCTCCTGGCCTCGCTCGAGGCGCGCGCCGCCGCCGAGGCCACGTCGCTGGTCACCGCCCATTTCACCTTTGTCTCCATGCGCGGCAGTTCCGTCCCGGAGCTCGACCTGCCCGCCTCGGGACTCATCGAGTTTCGCGCAGCGCCGGTGACCGACTCGGCCGTGCAACGCTACCGGGTGTCGCTCGTTCGCCAGCAGGCCGGAAGTGCCGCGGAACCGGTGGCCACGCTTGCGGATCTCGCGGTGGGTGCCGACGGGTACGTGCATTGCTACGCCGACGCGTCGCGCCTGACCGCGGGCAGTTACGCTCTGCGCGTGCAGCCGGACACTGACACCGGCGCTGCGAGCACCGCGGAGGAGTTCCCCTTCAGTCTGCGCCCCCACGCCACGGACCCCGCCCGCTAATCTCCGCCAGCCCTCCGCACGCGACCTCGACCGCCAGGACTCCTGGAACAGCCATGAGCTCCTCCAGGTAGTCGGTCTCCACCGAGCCGGTCAGCACGCCCACCATTGCAAGCGTCGTGCTGTGGCGCAGGCCCGCGGCGCGGCAGGCGGCGGCGACCTCGTAGATGCGGCTTTGTGCGTCGTCGGCTACCGCGACCGCTACGTTTACTCTGCTCACAACTCACCTCGGGCATTGGGTTTAGGCCCTTAGGCCGGGGCAATAAAAAACGGCGGGAACTGGCAAGGGTCTGCCCGCTCAGGTTCTAACTGTTCCAACGAGCGTCCGTATCTCAGCGGACGATCGATCTCTTTTTCTTATTGTTAAGTGAGAGCCGACAGTCGCCCGCGACAGATCCCTGATGCGGCGCGCTTTTCACGGATGCGACACCCGACGGATCGAGTACTCAGGTCGCCAGCGCCACGTCTAACCCGTGCCCCAGGAGAATTGAGTATGAAGTTCGCAATCGCCACCGTTCTTATCATCGCCTCGACTGCCTCGACCGCCGCGCTCGCGCAGGATGGAGCCGGCCATGGCCCGCCGAAGATGTCCTCGGTGGTGTTCGTTTCGCAGACGACGAATCCCGCACAGACCGAAACCCTGACGAAGCTCTTCCAGCCCAAGTCAGTGCTTGCGTCACTGACGAAATAGCGACGCCGCGCCTTCGTTGGGCTAGTACTTGGCGGCGCGAAACGCCGAGCAGCCCTGGCCCTGCGCGCACGGAAAGCCATGCCCGCGTTGGATCTGCCCTTGATCCGGCTCGCGCTGCTGAATGCGCGCCACGAGCGGTTGGCAGGCGACTGAGCAGGTTGTGTGGTAGGGCTGCGTCCCCCGGAGGGGGACGCATGCCCTTCCGCGCGACAGCGTCACTCGCCATGATGACCGTAGCGAAAGCAGTGCTGCTGCGCGTCCGGGAGCTGCGGAACTCGCTCACGGCACATGACGCTGTCTACGTCGCCCTTGCAGAAGCGCTTGCCGCACCGCTACTGACTACGGACAGCAAGCTCGCACACGCCCACGGTCATCAGGCAACAGTGGAGTTGCTTTGACCGCAAGTGCCGCACCCCCGGAACGGGTGTTGGATGCTGCTGCGTTATCAGTGGAGCGCGTGAGCGGAACCCTTAAGCTCCTTGTCGCGGGAGAAACCGCCTGGGTCATGTCGGTCCACGGATGCTGTCTATGCCCGATCCCGGAATTACACATGGCTAGCCCCCTCAGACAGTCCATCCGCTGGGCCCTAGTTCTTGGCGGTGTCGGCTTTGTTGCCGGCTTCTTTGGCCCGATGATCCTGAACCCGGAATCCAACATCGGGCCCATCGTGGGGATCCTCTTCAGCGGCCCTATGGGTGCCATCGCCGGTGCGCTTCTGGGCGCACTGCTGTGCGTCTCGCCAGTGTCCCCGTCGGGTCAGCGCTGGATCCTGGCGTTTGCGTGCGCGGGCCTGGCCTTGGGGACTGTGTACGTCTGTCTGCCGGAACCTGCCGTCCGCGGCTACGTCATTGACGCGCAAGTCGAATCCTGTGCGCCGCCGACGCGGTCGCTGGACGAGGCCACCGAGAAATGGGACCAGGCAGTGGCGCGGGTCACGTGGGCCGCGCCCACCGCGAACTGGAAGGAGATCGCCATTGGCAATATACGCCGCGACGAGGGAGTCGTACTGACGCTCAGCATTGCTCGCAAGGCTGCGATGTTGCGACACCGGCGTCCCTGGGACGCCAACCGCACGAGCGCCGGCCCGTGGGTGACAGTCGCGGAGTCGAAGCAGTACTACGCAGACAATGAAGGCCCTACGTGCGCCCCGTACCTCGCCCGCCCACGCCAGTTGTACTGGCCGGCAACCGATCCAGACTCGGATCCGACCAAGCCGTCGAAGATCTGGCCGCCCACGGACACGCTAGGATTTCTACAGCTGCAGCGTCTGGAGGCCGTCCCCGAGGATTACCAACGGCTGCTTCCCTGAAGCGCTGCCGACTGGCGTGCTTGCCCGGCTAATCCGCACCGCACAGGCCCACGCAGCCGCAAGGCTGCGTGGGCCCCAATTGCATTGAGGCATGCTGCTGCTCACCGGCAGCTACTGGATTGGTGCCATGAGGTGCTGATAAGGCGTACCAGCCCACACCACGTACGGACTCTTAGTGTTTGGTTCTGCGCTCTTTGGATAGGCGTCGTAAAAACCAGCATCCGCGCCAACGATCATGACGTGGGGTCCCGTCTTGATCCAGTGATTCGTGGCACTCGGCTTAGCTGCGTAGGGATCAGTGTTACTAGCGTCAGTCCCGCCGGCCAGCATGTACATAAATCCGACCTTCCCCGGCTCCAGACCCGCGCGGTGCGCGCGCCCAGAGGAACTAGACAGTGGCAGCTGTCGTTGGAAACACCGCGTCACCTCCCAGCATCGGGAAGCGCCAGTCGCCAAGGAGGATGACGACGGTTACTGCCCGCATGAAAGAAGCAAATGAGATTTTGGTCGGGATCTCTAACATACGCCTCGCGCCACAACCAAGGCTGATCAGTGGGCTCCGTTTCAAAAGCGATGCCGCGGGAGCGCAAGCGGGAGCAGGCCTGATCCAGGTCGTTGCATTCAAAATATACAACAACGCCGGCGCCACCGATCGCACCATCCACCAAGTGCAGGGAGAACGTAGCGTTCCCATCCGGGCATTCGAAACGTACGTAGTGAGGTGAACTATCGACAATCTGCGTGAAACCCAACTTTCGGTAGAACGCAGTCGAGCGCGCGATGTCTTTCGAAGGAAGCGTGACTTGGTTTAGGTTCATCTGTATGCCGTACGATTGCGCGCGACTGCTGCCGCCAAGGCCGCATGAGAGCCCGCGCTGCTTCCTGGTTGGAGCTCAACCCGCTCATTCAGTTCCTCGGCCGGAACGTGAGCATTTTGGTCACCCAACGCTTGCGTCGCCCTCCCGCCGCCGCGCTTCTGTACAGGAATGGAATGTCGTTTTCGATGCGGGCGAAGCCCGACGCACTTGCCTGCTTCAGAGGCTTTCTACTTTCGTCGAGACAACGAAGCTGCGCCGATCGGAACGAGAGTTCCAACCGCTGCTGCAAGATCGTCCCACAGAGCTCACGCAGTCAGGACAGCCGCCTTCAGGCTTTCGCGGCCGCCTTCGCCTCAATGACTGCCGCGATCACATCATCCGCTACGTTCTTCGGCACGGGCTCGTAGTGCGAGAACTCCATGGTGTATGACGCGCGACCGCTAGTCATCGAGCGCAGCTGGCCGATGTATCCGAACATTTCCGACAGTGGCACGGTGGCCACGACGGCGATGTTGGCGCCGCGCTCGAGCTGGTCCTGAATCATGCCGCGGCGGCGGTTCAGATCGCCGATGACATCGCCCAGATAATCGCCCGGCGTCACGGTCTCGACCTTCATCACCGGCTCGAGCAGGATGGGACCCGCCTTGCGGATGGCCTCGCGGAAGCAGGCCTTGGCGGCGATCTCGAACGTCAGCGCGTTCGAGTCGACATCGTGATAGCTCCCGTCCGTCAGCGTGGCGCGGAAGTCCACGGTCGGGAAGTGCGCCAGCACGCCGTCTTCCTTCTGGAGCTTAAGCCCCTTCTCCACCGCCGGCACGTACTCACGCGGCACGGAGCCGCCCGAGGTCCCATCGACGAATTCGAAGCCCTTGCTGCGCTCGAGCGGCTCGAAGGTGATCCACACCTCGGCGAACTGGCCGGAGCCGCCCGTCTGCTTCTTGTGCACGTACTGCTCGTCGATCTTGCGCGTAATGGTCTCGCGGTAGGCGACCTGCGGCTCGCCCATGGTGCCTTCGACGTTGAATTCCGTGCGCATGCGATCGAGCGTCACTTCGAGGTGTAGCTCGCCCATGCCGCGCAGAATCGTCTGGCCCGTCTCGCGATCGGTCTCCAAATGGAGCGAAGGATCGGCACGGACCATCTTCCCCAGCGCGGCGCCGAATTTCTCCTGATCGGCCTTGGCCTTCGGCTTCACGGACACGCTGATCACAGGGTCCGGGAAGCGCATGCGCTCGAGGATCACCGGATTGGCGGAATCACAGAGTGTGTCGCCGGTTTCCGTCTCCTGCATCGAGACGAGCGCGATGATGTCGCCGGCGCGCGCCTCTTCGATCGGATTGGCTTCCTTGGCAAACATCTCGACCATGCGGCCGATCTTCTCGCGCTTGCCGCGGGTGGTGTTCTGCACCGACGCACCCTTGGTGAGCACGCCCGAGTACACGCGCACGAACGTCAGAGCTCCGTACGCATCGTTGACTACCTTGAACGCCAGGCCGCTGAACGGCTCGTCATCCGAGCACTTGCGCTCGCCGATGACGTTGCCGTCCTCATCCAGCGTCTTGATGGCCGGGACGTCGGTGGGCGCCGGCATGTAGTCGACAACGGCATCGAGCACCTGCTGGACGCCCTTGTTCTTGTATGAAGAGCCGCACAGCACGGGATTGAACGCACCCGTCACGGTGCCCTTACGCAGGCACCTGCGCAGCACGTCTGCCGAAGGTGCATGACCGTCCTCGAGGTACTTGTGCATCGCCTCGTCGTCCATCTCCAGACAGGTGTCGACGAGTTCCGTACGGTACTTCTCCACATCCGCGAGGATCTTGCGATCCGTCGGCACCTGGATGTCGAGTCTGTCGGCCAGATCCGGCGTCACCTCGAGCGATTGCCATTCGGCATCCTTGTCGTCCGACTCCCACACCAGTGCCTTCATCTCGACAAGGTCGACCATGCCCTTGAAGTTGTCTTCAGAGCCGATCGGGATCTGCACCGGCAGCGGGCGCGCGCCGAGGCGTTTCCTGATCATGTCCACACAGCGCGTGAAGTTGGCGCCGCTACGGTCCATTTTGTTGACGTAGCAGATGCGCGGCACGCCGTAGTTGTCCGCGAGACGCCAGTTGGTTTCAGACTGCGGCTCTACGCCAGCAACACCGTCGAACACCACCACGGCGCCGTCCAGCACGCGCAGCGAGCGATTCACCTCGATGGTGAAATCCACGTGCCCCGGGGTGTCGATCAAGTTGATCTTCTTCTCGCGCCAGAAGCAGGAGACCGCGGCGCTCTGAATCGTAATGCCGCGCTTCTGTTCCTGCTCGAGGTAGTCCGTCGTCGTCGATGTCTTCAGATCCTTGGTGTCATGGATGTCGATGATCGTGTGCTTGCGCCCGGTGTAATACAGGATGCGCTCCGTCGTCGTCGTTTTACCGGCATCGACATGGGCGATGATGCCGATGTTGCGGATATCAGAAAGAGCGGTCGTACGGGCCATGGCAAGTTTCCGTTTCGGGTTTTCGGTCCACACTGTCGAGCAGCGCGCCAGGCGTGCTGTCCCGGCTCAATGCATGCAAAATGATCTGCGCTCAAGAGCAGCGCCTTCCTCGGTCCATGCCTGGCGCTGGCAAATCCGGGACTCGAGGGCAGAAGGGGCCGGCATCCTATAGAGATGGCATCAGAAGTTCAATCTTGTGGCCTAGGGGATGGGAAGGGTCCGTGAATGTCGAAGTGATCGACGATCACTAGAGGAGGTTCTATGGCACGTCGTGCAATTCACCCGAGGAGCAGTTGGCCGATCAACTCGATACCCTTGGAATGAGCGGCCGACTGAGGGAAATCACTGGCGCAATCGCATAACACCCCCGTTCTCAGGGCGGTGGCGGCGCCTTCGCGTAGAAGGCACGGATGCGGACGAATCAACCAAGCAGCGGGAAATGGTGTGCTTTCCCGCCCAGCGCACCGGTAGCGTGGCGCCCGGCGCCGTCACCGAACCACTCTGAGCGTCCGCAAGTGCCGTAACGCCATATCTTCCTGCCCGCGAGTAGGAGGTGCCACAACCGTGGAAAAAGGCGAGCCGAACCTCGCGGCGGCAGGCCCAGACGCCCGCCGCGGTATTCGTCTCGGCTTGGTGAATGAGCGGCTCAGCTGCCTGCTTTGACCGCGTAACATATTGATTAGATTAATGTCCCCAAGGGGATGCGACCCCCTGTTACCGCCGTGAAAGTCTCATAACGGGTTCCGTCCTTGGCGCAGCTTTTGCGAAGCTTAGGCGTCACAGTACGGCGGGTCGCCCAGGTTCTCAGCTTCATGTGTATACTCGTGTGTGGAGATTCACACATGGCAACAAACCTGTCCATCGATCCCGAACTCATCGAGCGCGCGCTGCAAGTCAGCGGTGAGTCAACGAAGAAGGCCGCAGTCACCAAAGCGCTGCAGGAATTCATTGCCCGGCGTAAGCAGAAGGGCTTGCTGGAGCTTATGGGCAAGCTCGAGTGGGACACGACCTACGACTACAAGACCGAGCGCTCACGCAGTTGAGCCTCTTCGTTGATACCAGCGTCTGGTCCCTTGCGCTGCGACGTGATGCTCCGACATCCGCTCCTCAGGTCGCGGCTCTCGTTAAGGCGATTCAAAGCGGTGAACCGATCCTGACCACCGGCCTCGTGCTGCAAGAGCTACTGCAAGGTTTCTCGGGACCAAAGGCGCGCCAGCAGATTCTGGATCGCTTCTCAGCACTGCCCCTCCTCGTCCCGGATCGAGCGGATCACGTCGAGGCCGCGGCGCTGCGCAACACTTGCCGTCGCCACGGCATTCAGATTGGTACGATCGACGCGCTCTTGGCGCAATTGTGCATCCGCCACAGCTTGTTGATGCTTTCGAGCGATCAGGATTTTCGGGGCATGGCAAATCACTGCGCGGTACGGCTGTGGCAGCCCTGATTGCACGGGCCGACGTCGATTTTGCGTTGCGCGCCATCTCAGCTACAGCAAGGTTGCCTGACCAGCAAGCCAACCTCACGGTCTTCGATCGATCGCGGTACGAGAGGACTCGAAAGTTACCGTGCGGTGCCCCTGACACGCACCTTGGTTGGAAACTTGCTGAATCACAGCCTGTCGAAAGGCCCGGGACGGAGCGAGGTGAAGGGACTGCGACAATGGCTTCCGCGTCACAGTTATCTAGCACTCAGTCGCGAGAACGGATGCAATCTCCGGCACACAAGAGACACTGTTCGTTCCGGCGCAGGTGCACGGCCACTGGTCGTGCATTCGTGAACCAGTGTTTTCTAAATGCCACTGTCGGGAAACCAAGATCACCGGCGCCCAGCGCATCGATCTCGTCGGCGCACAGGCCGGGCAGCTACTATCGCTCGTAACCCGTCGATTAAATTGGCGTCCCCAGCGGGATTCGAACCCCTGTTATCACCGTGAAGGGCCTATACGGCCGTGGCGTGAGACGCTCATTTTGCGAACACGCGCGCTCGGGCGAGATCTTGCAGCACGACGTTCTCCTGAGTTTTCTCATCCAAGCGCGATTTGACGACATCGCCAATGCTCACGATGCCAATCACACGGCCCCACTCCAGCACCGGGAGGTGACGGGCCCGGGTCGTCGTCATCGTCTGCATTGCGGACTGCACCGTGTCGGAAGGGCTGGCGACCGGGCCATCAATACGCATGACCTCCCGCACCGGTCGCTCGAACGGATCCGGAATTGCTGAATCAAGTGAGTGCACGATATCGCGTTCAGACACCACTCCGACCAATCGCTTGTCTGCATCAAGGATCAGGACAGCACCAACATGTTCACGCTTCATCAGAGTGATCGCGTCACGAACCGTAGCGGTGGGAGCGACAGCAACAAGACCCGAGCGCTTCATCAAAAGAATCTCACTGATGCGCATGGGATTCTCCTTCCAAAACGCGTGGGGGCCCGCAAGAACGAGGATATGCCAGCTAATGTAGGAAACGCAGTATTTGAGCTGGCCAGGAGCGCGAGCGCCAAGCACCCAGGGGCGAGGGCATCGCGCACACGCTTGAGATAAAGATCAAGCTGGATTCCGCGAATGCATTTGCTAGATCTGGGTCCTTGAAGCAATCGGTGGTCCGGCCACTGCCCGCGACCGAGATGGCTTACGCGTCGTGGGCGCAATCAAACCCACACTTCTTGGAATCATCTCGGCCCGAGTCCATCTGCCAGCCGTCTGAAGCCCGACGATCTCTCAACGATGAGGCCAGATACGCCTCCAAAAAGCGCAGCAGGTATTTGGATACCGAACGGGACGCAGCGCCGGGCGGAGACTTCCGGGGGACTTCCGGTAATCTGCCTGCGCAACAGAGGCCTATCCTAAGTGATTGATTTATTGGCGTCCCCAAGGGGATTCGAACCCCTGTTACCGCCGTGAAAGGGCGATGTCCTGGGCCTCTAGACGATGGGGACGCACCGGGAAACGTCGCTGGCAACAGGCCTCTTGCGCCACGACCCCCCACCAGAGCGGGGCGCGGAAGATTACACGCCCCGTCGCCTGCGGACAACGAAGACCGCCGCTAGCAGGATGTGGCGGCACGGGTCCGCCCGAAGGGTCCAGAAGTCTCGTTATATCTTGGGGTTACGCGGCGTCCGCCGGAGCGGTCCGCCGCGGGCCTGACGGGAGGTGGTGGAGCCAGGCGGGATCGAACCGCCGACCTCTTGCATGCCATGCAAGCGCTCTCCCAGCTGAGCTATGGCCCCACGCGAAGCCGCGGCAAGCTACGCAGGCCACCCTGGGTTGTCAAGCGCGCTGCCTAGGCCTGCTGCGCGGCGAGAACTGCGTCCATCCGGGCCAGCGTGCGCTCGCGCCCGAGCAGTGCGAGGGTCATGTCGATGGGGGGTGACACGGCGACGCCGGCCACCGCCACGCGCACGGGCTGCGCGATCTTGCCGAGGCCGACCGCCAGCTGCGTCGCCAGATCATTGACGGCAGCGTGGATTGCCGGCGCATTCCACTCCGGCAGCGCCGCGAGCCGCTCGCGCACCTGGCCGAGTCTTCCCAAGCCTTCCGCGTTCAGGTGCTTGGCGGCCGCCTGGGCATCGACCTCGACGGTATCGACGAAGAAGAAGCGGCTGCTCTGCGCCATCTCCTTCAGGGTCTTCGCGCGTTCGCGCTGCGCGAGGATCACCCCCTCGAGCAGACCCTGGTCAGTGGACTCGATCCCCAGGCGGCGCAGCTGCGCCGTGAAGTAAGGAACCACCTGCGCAGGAGCGGCGCGCATCAGGTGCTGCTGATTCAGCCACAGGAGCTTCTCCGGATTGAACGCGGAGGCGGCCTTGTTGACATCGTGGATGTCGAAGGCGGCCACCATCTCATCGCGCGTGAACACTTCCTGGTCTCCGTGCGACCAGCCCAGGCGCACCAGGTAATTAAGGAGTGCATCCGGCAAGAACCCCTCCTCCTCGTACTGCAGCACGCTGACCGCGCCATGCCGCTTGGAGAGCTTCGCCCCGTCGGGACCTAAGATCATAGGCACGTGCGCATACGTCGGTGGCGTGGCGCCGAGGGCTGCGAGCATGTTCATCTGGCGGGGCGTGTTGTTCAGGTGGTCATCGCCGCGGATCACGCAGGTGATGCCCATGTCCATGTCATCGACCACGACGCAGAAATTGTAGGTCGGCGTGCCGTCGGAACGGGCGATGATGAGGTCATCCAGCTCCGCGTTCTGGAAGCTCACCGCGCCGTGCACCAGGTCCTGCACCACCACCGCCCCGTCGAGGGGGTTCCTGAAGCGCACCACCGGCGGTACACCCGGCCGCGGCTCGCGGTGCTCGCGGCACAATCCCGGGTAGCGCGGCTTCTCCTTACGGGCGATCTGGGCCTCGCGCAGCGCATCCAGCTCCGCCTTGGTGCAGTAGCAGTGGTAGGCGGTGCCCGCGGCGAGCATTCCAGCGATGACCTCCCGGTAACGGTCGAAGCGCTGGGTCTGGTAGTACGGCCCTTCGTCGGCCTCAAGGCCGAGCCACTGCATCCCCTCCAGGATCACCCGCACGGCCTCATCGGTCGAGCGCTCGCGGTCGGTGTCCTCGATGCGCAGGATGAACCTGCCGTGCAGGCGGCGCGCGTACAGCCAGCTGAACAGCGCCGTGCGGACCCCGCCGACGTGCAGCAAACCGGTGGGGCTGGGCGCGAAACGGGTAACGACAGTCATGAGATGCCAGGATTAAGGGAACAACGGGGGGCGCATGGTAGCAAGGCGGACACCGCGGCGGTGTCATGGGCAAGCTGACAGTGCGGCGGATATTTGCCTGGGATCTCAGCCGCCTATAGACTTCCCGTCCCTCGAAAAGGGCGGTTAGCTCAGCGGTAGAGCACTGCTTTCACACGGCAGGGGCCACTGGTTCGATCCCAGTACCGCCCACCATAAAAAACGTAGGCGGAACAGAGATCTAGGAAGTTACCTGGGTCGCTGTTTCTTTCTGAATGGTCCCCAACGGGTCATTTGGGACACTTTTGGGACAGTACCTGTGGCGCCTTTTCCGGGTGAGACGCCAACAAGGAGATCTGCCCTATGGCGACCTTCGAGAAACGCGGTGAATTCTGGCGAGTAAAAGTCCGCCGCCGCGGCGCGCCCACCCAAACCCGTACCTTCAACAGTAAGTCACTCGCCCAGCAATGGGCACGCACCGTCGAGAGCGAGATCGACAACGGGGTCGTGGTGGACCGCCGGGCGGCCGAGCGGACCTCGCTGGCCCAGGTGCTTGAGCGGTACCGCCTGGAGGTGACGAGCGGAATGCCGAAGGAACGCTTCCGCAGGTGTCCCATGAGCCACCCGAGAGTGACGTAATCCTTAGGCGCCTCGTCGTTTAGCTGCTGCAGCATAACGGAGGTGTGTATAAACGCAGGCGCGCCTGGGGGAGCTGTCAAGTTCAGTTTGGACCTCGTGTCGGACTCCCGCCGCGCCAGCGAGCAGTGTCGCGAATATCGTCTTGCGCAGCAATGGGCTGAACGCGTCCTCAGCGGCCTGCTCGCTCGATCACTCCGGATGCGTACTCGACGTCGCAATGGCGCATTTGACTGCAGCCACGCACATCCAAGTTCTTCAAAAGCAGCGGTTTATACGTATAGGCAATGGCGCGATGGGACTGAATACTCATCGCCACCGCTCAAAGGACGTGCGCTATGCACACTATTGTTAGATCTTCAGCAACGCGACTTCGATCTGCCCTCAGCGTCGTCCTGATCGCCGGTGCCGTTGCTTCTCCCGCTTTTGGCGCCGATCCCGACGTTAACGACCCACTGGCCAAAACGCCTCAGCGATCATTCGAGATCTATGGCTTTGTCGAGGCCGATGCTATTCACGACACCAAGCGTGTCGACCCGAACTGGACCGATGCCTTCAGGCCGTCAAGAATTGGTGTCGATGATCAGTACGGTTCCAACGGCGAAACCAGCCTTAGTGCCAAACAAAGTCGCTTCGGCGTGAAGGGCGTGATGCCTACGGGCGACCATACTGCGCCGATCGATTTTAAGTTCGAGTTCGATCTATTTGGCGTCGGTGTCGATGCCGGTCAGACGACCTTTCGCTTGCGGCATGGGTATGGGGAGTGGGGATCGCTCAGGCGCGCCTTGATCCGATGATCACCGGGTTCAACCCGGCGGACATGTACGCCGTCGAGCACATCCGCCGCGTGCTCGAGTTGTTCCCGGGCGTATTCACCGGTATTGGCGAATTTACGATCCACAAGGAGTTCGTGTCACCGAAGGTCGTGGGCGAGACTGCAAGCCTCACGAACCCGGCGCTCGACCGGATACTCGATTTCGCCGGCGAGGTCGGGCTGGTGGTCATCCTGCACAGTGACATCGACATTCCGTTCGCGAAGCAGAACACCGAGCCTGTGTATCTCACGCAAATGAAGGATCTGCTGCGCCGGCACCCGAAGACCACCATCATCTGGGCGCACACGGGATTGGGCCGGGTGGTACGCCCCACGCAGGTGCAGGCGACCACCGATACGACGGAACGCAGTCCGCGTCACTGGGAAATCGTCGAGGCCATGATCAACGACTCTACGCTGCGCCATGTGTATTTCGACATCTCCTGGGACGAGGTCGCCAAATACGCCGTCGCGACGCCTGAGTCCATAAAGGCTGCGGTGGATTTGGCCAACCGCCACCCCGATCGGTTTCTGTTCGGGACCGACAATGTGGCGCCGCCGGACCAGGCGACGCAACTCGCAGAGTTTCATCTGTGGGATCCGATCTGGCGTCAGCTGTCGCCGGAAGCAAGCAAGCAGATCCGCAAGGGCAACTACGAGCGGCTATTCGATGCCGCCCGCGTCTCGGTGAGGGCGTGGGAAAGGACTCACCTGCAATGAAAGCTACCCCCACGTCCTGCAGGCTCACCGGCGTGCTGTGTCGTTGCGCAGTGCTGTTAGCCGTTTCCACGTATCCGTTGCTGGCCTCTGCGCAGGCCGTTGCCACTCCAAGTCCTCCCTCCTCGCTTGAGGAGCGCGTGCGCCGCCTGGAGCAGCACCAGCAGCAGATGGAGGCAGAGCTCGAGAGAAAGGATTCGGAGCTTCAGAAGAAGGACGCCGAGATTCAAAGACTGACAAGTGCGCAAACGCAGTCGGCGGTTGTGCCCGCCGCGCCCGTCGCGCAAGTCGCGTCCCAGGTCGAAACGCCGACCGCAGACCTGCCGGTTTCCGCACCGAACACAACGACTGAGCAGACCGCTGCGACGACGCCAGCACCCATCCCTAAGTGGGGTCGGTACATGCCGGGCCTCGGGTTCATGGTGGCCAATACCGATATGGGCTCTCTGAATATCAGTGCCTACACTTATGTGCGTTATCTTAACCAAAAGGGTCTCGACAGCTCCTATACCGACGCCTTCGGCACAACCACGACGGTTCAGCGGCGCCAGGACATCTTTCTCAACAAGGCGATGATTAAGTTCCTGGGTTGGGTCATCGATCCGAAGCTCCGGTACCTTCTCTACACCTGGACCAACAACACGGTGGGAGGTGCGGGCCAGTCCGTTGTGATCGCCGGGAACCTCAGCTACGCGTTCAACGACAACTTCACGCTGGGCGGCGGGGTAGATGGCCTTCCCGGCGCGCGTACTGTTGAAGGCAACTTCCCAAATTGGCTATCCATAGACAACCGCCTGATAGCGGATGAGTTTTTCAGACCCTCATATACATACGGGATTTGGGCCCGCGGCCAAGTCACCGACACGCTGCGTTACCGCCTGATGCTTGGCAATAATTTGAGCGCGCTCGGCGTCAGCTCTGCGCAGCTCTCTAGCCACTTCAATACCGTGGCAAGCGCCCTCATTTGGGAGCCGAAGGCAGATTACGGAAACGGCTATGGTGATTTCGAATACCACGAGGATCTCTCGACCCGCCTTGGTGCTCACTTCACTTTCAGTACGGAAGATAAGCAAAGTCAGCCGAACACTGATGCGTTCTCCAATACGCAGATTCGCCTCTCGGACGGTAGCGTCGTGTTCACGCCCAGTCTTTTCGGCCCGGGCATCACCGTGACTCAGCTGGATTTCTTCATGGAGGATGTTGACTTCGGCTTCAAGTACAGGGGATGGTCGCTCGAGGGCGAGTACTATGTTCGTCAGCTCAACCACTTCCGAGGCCCAGGAACAGCAGGACTGGGGCAGATTAATAACAATGGGTTCCAGCTCCTGCTGTCGGACATGCTGGTCCCGAAGACCTTGCAGGTATACGTGGGTGGTTCCAGGATCGCAGGCAACTACGGCAACCCGTATGAAGGTCGTTTTGGAGTGAACGTGTTTCCTTTCAAGCTCAAGGGGCTACGCTGGAACACGCAGGTCATCTATCTCGATAGATCCCCGGTTGGCAACTCCACACTCCCTTACGTGATCGGCGCCAAGGGTGTTACCTTCAACACCGACTTGGAATTCTCCCTCTGATGGAAGCGCAGGCATCCGCTTTCCCTCGGGACCGCAGGAGGACTGCTGGTGGGCGTGGCGGCGGGGTGAGTCAACAGCACACGCCTTTCTGTGGGGCGCTTCGCCGAAGCCGCGCGCTGGATGTTGATGGGTACCTGCCCTCGGTTGCACCGCACCTGTGCATTCGCCTGCATCATCTCCACGATCGCCAGCACATTGATTCCATGCATACGGTAGTCAAAAAAGAGAGGTGAAGCGGACATGCCAACTGCCTCGCGCGCGGGTCCCAAGGTAGATCGACTATTTACGCATCGACATTCGCAGGCCGAGCGTCGCGCGATCGGCAAGTCGTTGAGGGACGCTTGCCCGCGCGAGGAGCACGCACTCTGGAAGGCGCCGGCGGATCGACCAGACCCGGTGAGCTTGGTTCTGAAAGCCGACAAGGGCCGCATTCCTGAATTACTGCCGCTGCGCCACGGGCGCATGGCGCTTTCACCATTCACCTTTTATCGGGGATCGGCGCTCAACATGGCGGTTGACCTCGCAAGCACTCCGGCCACGGGCGTTCGCGTGCAATGTTGCGGAGACGCTCACTTGGGCAACTTCCGCGGCTTGGGAACCCCCGAGAGACGTGTCATCTTCGCCATCAATGACCTGGATGAGACCCTGCCCGCCCCCTGGGAGTGGGACCTTAAGCGCCTCGCGGCGAGCTTCGTGGTTGCCTCCCGAAACAATGGCCTGAGCGAATCCACCGCCCGCGATGCGGTTCTCACCTGTGTCCGCGCATACCGCGAGCAGATGATGGCATTCAGCGAAATGAATCCGCTGGATCTATGGTATTACTCCATCGACTTTGAAAAGCTGCTCGCCGCGTTCAATGACCCAGAGGCGCACGCACGCGGGATGAAGCGCCTTGAGAAAGAACGGACGCGCCGCGTCGAGGAAGATCTCTTTCCCACTTACAAGCACGCTGCTGGCAAGACACCCGTAATCCAAGACCAGCTTCCCACGATCTTTCACTGGAAAAAGTATCGTCCCGGCGAGATTCCCCCGGACTACGAGGCCATATTCGGCCTTTATCGCGACAGTCTTCCACCCTCGACTCGAGTATTGCTCGACCGCTACGAACTCAGGGATGCCGCGATTAAGGTGGTCGGCGTCGGCAGCGTCGGCACTGCGTGCGCCGTGCTGTTGCTGACAGACGGCGACGGACACCCCCTGGTTCTCCAGGCCAAGGAGGCACGCGCCTCGGTGCTGGAAGCGTATGCCGGCAAGAGTGTCTTCCCCAACCATGGGCAGCGCGTTGTGAGCGGACAGCGGCTCATGCAGCCGGTGAGCGACATCTTTCTCGGATGGACTAAGGGTAGACTTGGGCGGCACTTCTACGTTCGCCAGCTACGCGATATAAAGATAAAGCTCGCCGTCGAGACGTTCGGAAAGGCCGAGATTCGCCTGGACGCCGGAGCATGTGGCCGCACGCTGGCGTTGTCTCATGCCCGCTCCGGCGATCCGGCCCTGATTAGCGGCTACTTGGGGAAGAGCGATGCATTCGATAAGGCGATCGAAGCTTTCTCAGTCGCCTACGCTGACCAAAATGACAAGGATTACGCAGCGCTCAAGCGTGCAATCAAGAGTGGAAAGCTTAAAGTCGTCATCGAAGCCGCTTAGACCGCCGGTGACGGCCGCCACGACGATCCAATCGGCCGCCGTGTTCGGCGAGCGATCCGCATGAGTCGTTTGCTTGGAGTACCGAAAATGATTTCCAGTCTCAAGCGAGTTTCCGCGATACTGGGCACTGCCGTTCTTGTTATTGGTTTGCTTGCCTGCGCATCGGCTCAAACTTGGAAGCCTGGCGCGCCAGATGCCGCGACCACTGAACACTACGAACAGACGAAGACTGCAATCGCTCCGCGGTCCCGACCCGACGCACAGGCTGCGATAAAGCTCTTGGCCTCTGATGCGCAACGCATGGAAACCACCTCCCTCATGAGTCGATCGCTGATAGATGGCCTATCCCACTTGAGCAACGCCGTAGACAAGGAGGACTGGGCCGCGGCAGAGAACAGCCTCCAGGCGTTGCAGCAAACGTTCAGTTCGCACTAGAAGCGGGGCGGCCAATACCGCCCACTCGGCAGTGCTGTCCCGTGAAATCGCTCAAGCTAAGGCATTATCAGCATGAGCCTTATGATCCCTTCGGAGTCAGGTTGACCGACGCAGCGCTATGGAGTTCGCGGGGGGTGAGCTCGGGAAACCTGCGGCCTTTACATCCATGAAGCGAGCCATTTACAAGGCCTACAGGCGTCAGTTGAGCGCGTGGGGAATACCTGCGCTGTACGCAGGCGTCGCAATGGCTGCGGCACTGACCTTCCCAGAACATGAAACTCACATGTTTCCCGGGCTCTCCTCCGCATTGAGCGTTTCCGCGGCGACGGCCATTTTCTCATCCATCGCATCCGGCATGATGGCCCTCACCGGAATCGTATTCTCTTTGAGCTTTGTGATGGTTCAGTTCAGCGCCACCGCCTATTCGCCGCGCCTGGTGCTGTGGATAGCACGCGACCCGGTGACCTCGCACGCTCTTGGCATATTTACGGCCACATTTCTCTATGCGATCGCAGCGCTGGTCGGAGTCGACCGCAGCGGGTCAGGAAGAGTTCCGTTAATCAGCACTCTAATGGTGGGCGTGCTGCTACTGGCGAGCGTGGGCATGTTCATCGCGCTGATCCAGCGGATTGGACTTCTGCAGATCAGCCGCATGCTGATCTTCACGGGTGACCAAGGCCGGAGAGTGATTACCGACGTGTATCCGTCATCGGATTCCAGCTCAGCAGTGATCGGAGCGGAAGAAGCTCAGGCCTTGCCGTGTGCTCAAACGCTGGTCCATGTGGGGGTGCCCCGCTCGCTGCAGGCGATTGATGCTGCCGCCTTGGTGAGTCTGGCAAAGGAGTCCGGAGGAGTTATTGAAGTACTCGTTGCGGTTGGCGATACCGTCCTGCAGCCGATGCCGCTGCTGCAGGTAATGGGTACGCACGCATCAATCGATGAGCGGAAGCTCAGGGAGTGCATCGAGCTGGGCGATGAACGTACATTCGAGCAAGACCCGAAGTATGCTCTGCGCCTCCTTGTTGACATTGCCATCAAGGCTTTGTCCCCGGCCATCAACGATCCGACAACGGCGGTGCAAGCCCTTGATCAGATCGCGGACCTGCTGATGCGTCTGGGCCAACGCAATCTGGAAATCGGAGCATATCGAGACAGCGACGGCGTTTTGCGCTTGGTAGCCCCGTTTCCAACATGGGATGATTTTCTTCGGCTGGCCTTCGATGAGATCCTTTACTGCGGTGCCACCAGCGTCCAAGTAATGCGCCGAATGAACGCGCTCATTACTGACTTGGCCCTGGCAGTACCGAAGGAACGCCGCCCCAGGGTTGCTTACTGGGATGGAAGACTAAAAGCCACAATCGCGCATTCGTTTGCAGATGGCGAAGCAAGACTTGAAGCCTTGCAGGAAGATCGACAGGGGCTCGGTGTGACATCCCGTGCCCCAAGGACGCGGGACTAGATAGGCAAGAGCATTCGTCGGGTCTCACCTGGCCGGCACGACCATCTTAGCGAGCAGGGCGAGGCGCCGCTCCTGCCCTTATCGCGCTTGGCCGCAGGCTAACCCAACTCGCGGCACCCTTCAGGCAGCGACAAGCTTCTTGCCAAACGAGCGCACCTTAAATGCCAGAAGCATGAGGATCACACCGAAGATTACGGCATACGTCCCGATGATCCAGAGCACGGCGAGTACTCCTGCACCCGGCCGCGACATGAGCATCACCCCGAACGCGACCGACACAAGGCCACCGAGCACAAGGAGCCATTCACCCTCGACCTCCTTGCGTAGGCGGATTGCGGCCACGATCTGCAGAACGCCGGTGGTGACCGCCCAAATAGCGATGTAGAACAGCAACGCCACAGCCGTGACGCCGGGGGCTACGAACGTCATGATTCCGACGCCAACGCCCACCAAGCCCCACATGAGCAGCAAGATCCAATGGTCCAGATCCTTGTGCCCCGTAACAGCTGCCCATACTCCGAGGACGCCGTCTGCCAGCACGTAGATGCCGAAGAACGTCACCAGCACCGCGAGCGTGACACCCGGCTGTGTCCAGGCCAAGACCCCGAACGCGACGGCGAGTGCGCCACGCAGCATCAGCAGCCACCATTTTCTGGAAAGAATCTCGGCCACAGATCCCCGCAAACTGTCCATGACAATTCCCCTTCAGTTGTTCAACGGTCTGACATCCAGGCTACCTGCGTCGAAACCTTCGGAGCCCGAAGGGCTTCAGCGCAGGCGCCTTGCCGTCATGATCGCTACTTCTTTACCGGTGCCGGTTCGACCTTCATGGCCACTGCCTCGGCGTAAGTGAGCTCAACCGTGTCGCCGACACTCACGCCCGCAAGCTTCTCCGGCGACTGGACTTTGACCGTGCGTGTCTCGCCGGAGGCACTCTTAAAGGTTACCGAGGGAGTTTTGGCGTCAATCGCGACGATCGCGACGGTCAGCGTCACCGTCCCACCCAGTGCACCAGCGGGCTTCGAGCCAGGCTTTGCCGCCCCACCCGCCGCAGTCACCACGGCTGCGCTCGCGCTGCCACCCTTCTTCAGCTCGTAAGCAACCGCTTCCGTGTAGGTCGCCGTGACGACATCGCCCTTCTTGACCTGCGCCAAGTTCTTCACGGCCTCGTTTGCCACGAAGCTGTACGCCTCGCCGTCGGCCGCCTTCAGAGTGACTGCGCGCGTCTTTTGGTCGATCTTCACCACTGTCGCGGTCACTGTGGTGGTCGCCAGTACCGCATTGCCCTTGATAGTCGCCCCCGGCTGCTGAGCCGTGGCGACGGTAGCAAGACCAACGCACCCCGCCATGCAGGCAATTGTGAGTAGAGATCTGAATCGGGTCATTTTGCATCCTCCTCGTTGGTCAACACGGTACGAAATCGCGTAACCAGTGAGGATCCTGTTCTCACAGTGCCCGGCCGCTAATCCGGGATTGTACGTATCGGGGCTTAACGCCGCTGTGGTGCGACGCATCAGAAACCTGCAGAGCCCATCGAGACTCTCAGGGCGCGGCATTCGAACGGCAGGTGAGAGGGTTAGAATCGGTGTGGGCTGGACTTGGATGTTTGCGGCGATTGCGGCTTCTCAATCAGACATTGGGTTTGGTCCGGTGCATCTGCCAAGTGCAAGCCGCACCAACCCATATTCCTTCACGGCCAGCTTGCACGGGCATCCCCGCTGGTCTACGGTGTCCCAAAGCGTGTCTCTGCGAGACTCAACGGCGCGCGCTCCCTGGCCGAGTGCTCCTTTATGTGGCGAGTTGCAGAGATGCGCCTTACTGTAGTTACACTCGCGACTCTGGTGCTGTGTACCGAGGCACCAGCCCAAGCGCCGACGAGCGCCTCGGCAGGACAATCTTCCGCGCCTCTCGGCAACGGCCCCGCACAGAAGTGGGACTTCTCTGCCTCGGTCTACGCCTACTTCCCACCGGACTCGCAGGACTATCTCCAGCCCACGTTCACCGCGGACTGTGACTGGTTGCATCTTGAAGCCCGATACAACTATGAGGCCCTCCACAGCGGCTCCGTCTGGTTCGGCTATAACCTCGGCGGAGGCGAGACGCTGGCTTGGGAGTTTGCACCCATGCTGGGCCTCGTTTTCGGCAGTACCACCGGAGTTGCCCCCGGCTACGAAGCAACCCTGACGTGGCGGAAGCTGCAACTGTACAGCGAAGGTGAATACGTTATTGATACGGCCGGATCAACAGGCACGTACTTTTATAACTGGTCGGAGCTCACGCTGGCCCCAGCCGAGTGGATTCGGTTTGGAGTGGTGGCGCAGCGCACGCGCGCCTACCAAACCGACCGGGACATCCAGCGGGGGTTGCTCGTGGGGTTGTCATACAAGCGCCTGGAATTGACCGGCTACGTCTTCAATCCGGACCAGAGTAATGCGACGGTCTTGATCGCGTTACGCGTAAACTTCTGATCGGAAGGCCGGGTTGGAGCCGTCCATTTGGTATCCGGGCCACAGCATGGATTCAAACCCACCCACCCGTCGCGTCCTCAGCCCCATCGACCGTCTGACGGAGCTGCTCTGCGGGCTTCTTCTCACACTCACCTTCACCGGGACCATGCGCGTGGCGGTGATCGGACAGACTGACCTGCGCACGAATCTCTGGGCGGCAGTGGGGTGCAGCTTGGCATGGGGTCTCGTGGACGCGGTGATGTACGTTTTCGGCCAACTTGAATCGCGCAACCGCAACTATCAGCTGCTCCGGGCGCTTCGCGCGGATCCGGCGACGGCGCTGCAACACGTCGGCGCGTCGGTACCGTCTGCCGTTGTCCAACTTCTACCCTCGGCCGACTGGGACAAACTAGTGGAGAACCTCAACAAACTGCCCGTGCCGCCGCGCGCTCGCGTCACGCGCGACGACCTGCTCGGCGCCGCCAGCATCTTCATACTTGCAAACGCGGCGCTCCTACCGATCGCCGCACCCTTCGTGTTCATCGCCGACATTGGTGTCGCGAAGTACGTCTCCAACGCGCTGGCGCTCCTTTGGTTGTTCGTCTGTGGCTTTCTATTGGCGCGCTATACTGGGGGGCGGCCCCTCCGTGTCGCAATTTGCTTCGTAGGATTCGGCGTTGCTCTCGTCGCGGCAACAATTGGATTGGGCGGATGAGGCGGGGGCGGCCACCTCTAGCTCAGATCCGTCGGGCGCCGGCCGTGCCGCGATCGCGGCAGTCACCTGCGCCGCGGACCAACCGTCGACGACCTATTCTCTTCGCCACGCGTTTCCCAGACATCCGGGTCGAATGCAGGATGCGGTACGTCCGGGACCGCAAGGCAGAAACTCGCTGCTGCTATTTTGCTTTCTGCTTGAGACACTGCTGACGCGCTTCTGGCGTCCCAAGCTTGCTGCAATCGACGGTGTTGTCCTGCTTGCGCTCGGCGCATTCCCTACGCGCCTGCGGGTCGGAGATCGTGCTGCAGTCGGCATTGGCAGCAGTCTTGTGCTTCGCACATTCCTGGCGTGCCTGCGGGCTCGACAGAGTGCTGCAGTTCACTTCGCCAGCTGTCGCCGATCGGCGCAATTGCTGTTGAGCACAACTTCATTTTGGCCACTCGCAACACGCGTGACTTCAAAGGCACGCCAGTCAAACTGCTGAACCCATGGGCTTGAACGGATGCAACGTGCTCGGTGCATATTCGCGCACGACGCGTCGGGATGCCGCAGTTCCGCGCGGATTTGCGCCTCCGAGCGCTGCGCTCCCCGCACGAGACGGAGCACGCCCTCTTGGGACCGTCTTGGGACACCCAATGGTGACCTTGCGCGATATCGCGTGACATCACCTGATAACAAAAGCTCATTGCCACAAGGACCTGAGCTCGCATATCTTTGATTTGTGAGCCCCCTACTTTCCATTTCACACGGCAGGGGCCACTGGTTCGATCCCAGTACCGCCCACCAATTAGAACCAGAGCTTAGGACGATTCCCTGAGCCTGGTTGGCATTACGCCCCTAGACCCGCACCGGCTGCGCCACCAGTCGAACGCCCAGCGCCGCACAAACCCGACTGATCGTATCGAACCGCGGCTCACTGCCTGCGCGCAGCGCTTTGTAGAGCGCCTCGCGGGTAATACCGGCTGCCTTGGCGATCTCACTCATGCCCCGCGCGCGCGCGATGTCCCCTAGGGCCGCGGCCAGCAACCCGGCATCGTTGGCCTGAAGAATATCCGTCAGGTAAGCCGCCATGGCGCGCTCATTCTTCAGATAAGGCGCCGCGTCGAAATCCGGCAAATTCGCAACCTTTATGCGCTTCCTCATTTCCACTCCTCAATCAGTCAAGCAACGCGCCCAACTACTGTGCCCGCTTGATATCGACTTTCTGTGTGCGCTTGCTCCCGCCGATCAGCAGACCGAGGCGTTCGATCCTGGCGAGCACCACGCCGCGCGTACTCGCATCGGCCAGACCATCAAGCCAGGCGGCGAACAAGGGCAGTGGTTTCACAATGAACCCTGGTGCATTGTAATCGCTCGATTACAAACAATCCAACGGCCCACCTTGGCCGAGTTCGAATCTCTTCTGCCAGACGGGCTTCGCTACACTCCATACCCAGGACCGGCCACAGGATGCGCACATCCTGGTCATTTGATCGAGCGAGGACTCCATGCCGAGAGCCTATGACGTCTGGGCCATGCTCAGAGCGCTGACAGCTGTCGAAGCCGCAGACTTCGCAAACAAGGTCGAGGTCTGGAGCTATGGCGCGCTGTGGATTCCCGAAGGCATGACGCGCGACCCGTTCGCGTTTTCTGCCTTCCTGCTCGCCCACACCACCAAGCTCACGATGGCCTCCGGCATTGCGAACATCTATGCGCGCAACGCGGTGCGTGCAGACGACCGAGCTCCCGAGCGCAGCCTGCTCTCAGCGGCCTCAAGAGCCGGACCGAGACACAGTAAATGACGGCGGAGAATGGCAGGTGTCGCATCCGGTAACCGGCCCGTGGCCACTCAGGTACGCAGGCGGATCGCGATGGCAACCGAGACAGAAGTCGTGAAAGCGTGCCTCGGCTCCGACCTGGATAGCCGAGCTGTCGCCACGATGACAGCTGACGCACGATCCTTGACCGCTCCGATCGAGGTAGTCGTGGTGGCACACCGCACAGTTCACCGCGCGGTGCTTGTCGTGAGGAAAGTTTAAGACGAGGCGTTCACTGCGATGCAGGAGTGGTTCGCGCAGAGCCAGGGTTGAAGAAGCGCGCAGCAGTGGAAGCAGCGCCACGAGCGAGCCGAGTACGATGGCCAGCACGAGCCGCGAGTGCCGACCGAACACAAGGCCGCCGACCGGGCGCGGCGATTGCCGGGCGGCTTGCCGCCGGCCGCGCGCACGCAGCAACGCGATGAGCGCGATGCCCGACAGCAGCGTGTAAGCGACCGCATGCGCATGACCATGGACGTAACGATTCGTAGTCAGGACGTGCACTGCGAGGGCGACCACCAGCAGGCAGGCCGCGCCGACGTGTGCGGCTTGAAAGTTCCTGTGATGCGGCCAAAGCCGCGGCCGTACCGCAGACCCGGCCGGTACGGTAAGAAAGAGCAGCATGAGGAGTGCCAGGATCCCGGCAAACTCGTACCAAGGGGCGGTCGGCTTCAGATGCTCCACGACCCGATGATCGATGCCGAGAGATAAGGCGACGTGGAGAAGCG
Organism: uncultured Pseudomonadota bacterium; assembly: GCA_963741745.1. Classification (GTDB taxonomy): domain Bacteria; phylum Pseudomonadota; class Gammaproteobacteria; order Steroidobacterales; family Steroidobacteraceae; genus 13-2-20CM-66-19. Next base: position 32,283 of record CAVUJF010000010.1, read on the forward strand.
CGGCGGCGAGTGCCAGCCAGCCGAGAAGCTCGTGGCTACCCACCCGAAAGGCGCCAGCGGCGCCGGATCGCGGCCGAACTGCCAGCACGCATAGGATGAGGCTACCGGCGACCGCGCACAGACCCAGGGCCTGCGCGATCTCCCACGTTACAGTGGGCAACGCCACGGTCTGCTACACGCTATTCGAGCTTGCCGTAGCTTCGTACGAGCTCGGCCATCTCGCGCATACCGTCGTGCGCGCTGAATCCAGCTGTGACCGAGCGCCGATTGGCCTCAGGCTGGTTTTGACTCACCTTCCACTTGCCTTCGAGCACGGTGATTTCGATTTCGATTCCGACGATGGCCCTCTTCTGCGCTTCAATATAGCCGGATGGGGCATCTGCGATCGACCAGGGCTGCGGGCGGCTCGCTTCACGCGCAGTCACCAAGGCATCTAGTTGGGGAGCCAGCCAGTCGCTTCGGTCCCGCAACCTGGCTTTGCCTCGAGCCTGGACTATCGCATAGTTCCAGGTGGGCACGACCTTGCCGGTCTCTTTCTTGGTTGCGTACAGAGACGGGCTGACATATGCGTCAGGACCTCGAAAGACGACGAGCACGGCCTGATCGTCAAGCTCCCGCCATTGGGGATTTGCGCGTGCCATATGAGCCTGGAGCACGCCGCGCTCGCGGTCTTCAGTCTTCAGCACGAACGGCAGCAGATTCGCAACGAGTCCGGCCGATCCGTGCGAGATCAGGAGACCGAGAGGATGGCTTCGAATGAATCCGTGCTGAACCTCAAGCCGGTCCTCACGAAAGGCGGATGGGCAATACATTGTATTTTCCCGTGCTCAGGTGAGAGCCGACGTCCGGTCCGGGTCTTCTACCGATGTCACGGCGCAATCGCAAGCCCCCATCCTTACGGCAGGCCCTGGGGCGCGAGCTCGGACTGTCATGAACTGCGCTCTCCCCCGGCACGCGGGGACAAATCTGGGACAGTCCGACCATGAGATCGCGTCGCGTGATATCAAATGGCCTCAACTGATACCAAGTGCTTGTCGCAGCAGGGGATGCAGCTCGCATATCGTTGATTAGTCAGCCCCCAACCGCCGTTTCACACGCCAGGGGCCTGGCTCGATCCCAGTACCGCCCGCCAAAGCCCCCATTCGGCAGCGAATTCCCTCGCCAGTGGCTGTCTCCTTCTAACAGGGGAATCCAACAGAGTCGTGGCTACGGTCTGCGCGAGCAGTATCTGCGCTTGCAGGTGAAAAGTACGTATTCACTCCATCCGCGTATCGGCGGCAGACTGTGTCACTTCGCGCCAGGTACCGGCCGACGGCATATGCAGAGATCAACATAAGATGAGGCCACAACTTCGCGTTGTCCCCGATTCCCTCGTCGTTCCGATTCTCGACGAGGCGAAACGCATCCTCGCCGAAATCGGCATCGAGGTGCGCGGGCAGCGCATGCGCGAACTGTTGCTCGATCGTGGGCTGATAATGGCACGCACCGCCGATGCCGCTGAGCGGGTCCTGTTTCCTCCTGAGATCGTGGAGCGTGCCATAGAGACTGCGCCCAAGACCTTCCCGCTCTATGACCGCGACGGTGCGCCATGCACCGAGCTCGGCGGGGACAAGGTGCATTTCGTCCCCGGTTCGAGCGCCTTGCACATCCTCGATCACCGCACGGGCGAGACGCGCCACTCCAAGACACGTGACTTCATCGAGTACGTGCGGATCGCCGATGGCCTAAAGCATCTGGGCTACCTGGCCACCGCCTTTTCCACCAATGATATCGAACCGCAGGTCTCGGACGCCTGGCGCTTGTATCTGGTGATGACGAATTCGCGCAAGCCGGTCGTGTCGGGAGCGTTCACCGAACACGGTGTGCCGCGCATGGCCGAGATGATGCAGCTGTGCCGCCGTGACAAAGCCGATCTCATCCAGCGCCCCATGTCCATCTTCACCATCACGGCCTCGGGCTTCTTTCGTTACAGCGAGGATTCATGCCAGAACCTGCTGGATTGCGCCGAGTTCGGCATTCCGGTGGAGATCGTGCCCGTGACGCTAATGGGGCTGATCGCACCGGTGACCCTCGTGGGCGCCACGGTGATGCACGTGGCCGATGTCCTCGCCGGATTGACGATGGCGCAGGTTGTCCGCCCGGGCACGCCCGTTCTCTTCGGTGGCGCACCGGCGACCTTCCACATGAAGACCTCCATGTCACCGATGGCCGCGATTGAAGCGCTGCACCTGAACGTCGCCTACGTCGAGATCGCCAAGCATCTGAACCTGCCCACGCAGGGTTACATGGCGCTTGGCGAGGGGAAATTCCTCGACGCGCAGGCGGGAGCTGAGACCTTTGGGGGCGCTCTGCTGGCCGCAATCTGCGGCATGAATTCGGTTTCCGGTCCGGGCATGCTGGATTACGTGTTGACCTTCAGTCTGGAAAAACTGGTCTTCGACGACGAGCTCTGCGGCCAGGCGCTGCACTTCTGCCGCGACCTGAAAGTCATGGATGATCTGCCCACCGTGGACTTGGTGCGCCAGTTGTTGGGGGAAAAACATCTGCTCACTGCGCCGCACACGCTCAACTACTGGCCCAAGGAACTGTACTTGCCCGGAGCCGTGTTCGACCGCAGCAACCGCGAGAGCTGGATGCAGGAGGGCAGTAAGAATCTGGAGCAGCGCGTGAAAGCGGAGGTCGAGCGACTGCTGAGCGCGTACACCTCCCCACCGATCGATCCGCTGATCGATGCGGAAATGATCCGCCTGATCAGGGCGGGGATGGTCACCGACGAGCCGCTGCCGCAGACGCTGCCGCCGGTGCTGCGCTCCAGTGCCACCGCACCCGCTGAGCGGCACGGCCGCCGCTCGAGACGCAGAGCCGCGAGGGAAGGCAGGGGCGGGCCCGAGATTTCAGGACCGGAGCGCGAGACGCCCTAAAGCCAGCACGGAACCTCGACAAGTAGACGGTGGACTATCACGTCATAGAAAAGCTCCTGCAACATGGAACCAAGCTCGTATAGCTTTGATTCCTGATCCACACAATATCATTAAAATCAGTAAGTTATAGCGATTGCCCTGCTCACAGCAGTGCCTTTCACCATCAGGCACGACCGGCAATCCACGTGGTTCAGGGACGCCCACAGGCTCCTTCCAGCCCTCGCGCCGATGGGCAACTGCGCAGGCTCCTGCGCTATCCAGGGTGTCTCCTTGGGCACGGGAGTTCTGTCATGGACCGGCGGCAACGGCGACCTCGGCTATAGTAATGCGTGGCAGGTATGACACGGGCTGCACGCTATGCACGTGGGCCGGTGGCTCGCACGCAGTACGCCGGGCGCGAGAACCGGCGCGTATCGTGGACCGACGCTGCGGACCAGCTGTGGCTGTTCGGAGGAGTCGGTTTTCAGGCCGGGGAGTCCGGGGACGAGTACCTGGCGGACCTGCAGACGTTATGCGCTACGGGACTGACATGACGGAGTTACAGTTTCAGTCTCGGGCACGGACTCTCGCCTGAAGCTCCAACGATGACCATCAACCACGGCCCGCCGGTGCGCTGCCCCGGAATCAAGCGATGCGCGGCGGCACTGCTCGTGACGTGCCTGCTTGCGTTCATGCCGCGAGTCCAGGCGCAAAGCCTTGAGCCGCGCGCCTACGCAGACGTACCGGTGGGCATGAATTTCCTCGTCGGCGGATTCGCCTATACGCAAGGAGACCTCGCCACCGATGCGCTGCCCGTCACCAACGCTCACTTTGACAGCCCGAATGCCATCCTCGGCTTCTCGCGCTCGCTCGACCTGTGGGGAAAATCGGGTACCTTCAATGTCGGCGCGCCGTATACCTGGCTGTCGGGCACCGCGGACTACGCCGGGCAGCAGATCTCGCGCACCGTCAACGGTTTTGGCGACCCGACGTTCCGCCTGACGGCGAATATCTACGGCGCCCCTTCCCTGACACCCCAGCAGTTTCTTACCTATAAACAGGACTTGGTCATCGGGGTGAGCCTCGAGGCAACCGCACCCTTGGGACAATACGACCCGACCAAGGTTGTGAACATCGGCACCAACCGCTGGTCCTTCAAGCCGCAGATCGGGGCCTCCAAGGCCCTGGGGCGCTGGATCCTGGAACTGCAGGGTGCGATCACCTTCTATACCGGCAACAGCAACTTCCACAACGGCCAGACGCGCGCCCAGGACCCGATGTATCAACTGCAGGAGCACACCATCTACGACTTCGGCCATGGCATCTGGAGCTCCCTGGATGCAACTTACTATGGGGGTGGCCGCTCCACGCTCAACGGCACGCTCAACAATGACCTGCAACAGAACTGGCGCGTAGGCGCGACGCTCGCTTTCCCGCTGAACCGATACAACTCTGTCAAGCTCTACGCGAGCGACGGGGTCTCGGCACGCACCGGAAACAACTTCAAGCTGTATGGCATTGCCCTGCAGCATCGCTGGGGCGGTGGCATGTAGCCAGCGATGCGCACCTCACGCCACGTCAGGTTCACGTCAGCGCAGCTGCCGCACTCCCGGAAGGGCCGGGATTTCGCCGCCGTCTTCAACGCGGTATCTTTCGCCCCGGGTACTGGTGTCACTGATGGGGAGTTTGGCTATGAGTAAGGGAATGGACCGCAAGAAGGAAGGCAAGAAGAAGCCGGCGAAGAGCCTGGCCGAGAAGCGCGCCGCCAAGCGCGAGAAGAAGCAGAACCGCGGCTGAGGCCTTAGCGGAGCCGCGCCCGCACGCGGGCGCGTGCTTGCTCGCCACCGCTACGCCAGCAGCAGCAGCGACCTTCCGTCTGCAGCGCCGCCGCATGCCACGGGCACGCTCGTAGGGTAAGCTGGTGTTATGGCGCCGGAACCCGCGCGCCCCGGGAGAGCTGTTATCGACGCCTTGCACACGCAGCCCGGTGAGTCACAGGCGGCCGCCTGGCGGCGCGACCTCGGCACCAAGATCGCCTGGACCCTGGTGGCGAAAGTGCTCGCGCTGGTGCTGCTGTGGCTGCTGTTCTTCCGGAGCCACGCGGCATGATCGATCTCGACGTCGTCAGCCTCTCGCGGCTGCAGTTCGCCCTCACCGCGCTCTATCATTTTCTGTTCGTGCCGCTCACCCTCGGGCTGTCCATGATCCTGGTGATCATGGAGTCGGTGTACGTCATGACCGGGCGCGAGATCTGGAAGCGCATGACGCAGTTCTGGGGCGTGCTGTTCGGCATCAACTTTGCCATGGGCGTGGCCACCGGCATCACCATGGAGTTCCAGTTCGGCACCAACTGGTCCTACTACGCGCACTACGTGGGGGATATCTTCGGCGTGCCGCTGGCGCTGGAGGGGCTGATCGCCTTCTTCCTGGAGTCCACCTTCGTGGGCCTGTTCTTCTTCGGCTGGCAGCGCCTCTCCAGGGTCGCGCATCTCGTCGTGACCGCCCTGGTTGCCCTGGGCTCGAGCCTCTCGGCCCTGTGGATTCTCATCGCCAACGGCTGGATGCAGTACCCGGTGGGTGCGCGCTTCAACTACCACACGATGCGCATGGAACTCACGTCCTTCTCCGAGCTGCTGTTCAACCCGGTCGCGCAGGCGAAGTTCGTGCATACGGTGGCCGCCGGCTACGTGGTCGGCTCGGTGTTCGTGCTGTCCATCAGCGCGTACTACCTGCTGCGCGGGCGCAACGTGGCCATCGCGCGGCGCTCGCTGGCGGTGGCCGCCAGCTTTGGCCTGGCGTGCTCGCTCTCGGTGGTCGTGCTGGGAGATGAGTCCGGGTACCTCGACGGCGAGAACCAGCGCATGAAGGTCGCCGCCATCGAGGCGGAATGGGAAACCGAGGCGCCGCCGGCCAGCTTCACTCTGTTCGGCTTCCCGGACGTTGCGCAGCGCGTGACGCACGCACGCGTGCAGGTGCCATGGCTGCTCGGGCTGATCGCCACGCGCTCGAGCGACCAGCCCGTGTTGGGCATCAATGACCTGGTCGCCCGTGCCCGGGCGCGCATCGTCTCCGGCATGCGTGCCTACGCGGACCTCCAGCTGCTGCGCGCCGCACCCGCGCAGTCCCCGGATGCTGCGGTACTGCGGCGCTTCGAGGCCAGCCAGGCGGACTTAGGCTACGGGCTGCTGCTGCTGCGCTACACCAGCGACCCGGCCACGGCGACCACGGAACAGGTGGAGGCGGCCGCCCGGTCGACGGTACCGAACGTGCCGGTGCTGTTCTGGTCGTTCCGCTTCATGGTGGGGCTGGGCCTCTACTTCATCGCCCTGTTCGCAAGCGCCTTCTACCTCTCCTCGCGGCACCGCTTCGAGCAGCATCGCGGGTTCCTCCGGCTCGCGTGGCTGAGTCTGCCGCTGCCGTGGCTGTGCGTGGAACTCGGCTGGATCGTCGCCGAGTACGGGCGCCAGCCCTGGGCCGTGGACGGGGTGCTGCCGACCTTCCTGGGCGTCTCGCGCACCTCCCTGGGCAACGTCTGGCTGTCGCTGCTCGGGTTCGTGCTGTTCTACACCGCGCTCGCCGCGGTCGACGTGGTGCTCATGGCACGCACCATCCGGCGCGGACCCGAGGGCCTGGGCTACTGGCCGCCGCACGGGGAGCACACGTGAGCGCCGCGCTCGACTATGGGACGCTGCGCGTACTGTGGTGGGTGATCCTGGGCGTGCTGCTGGCCGGCTTTGCGGTCATGGACGGGTTTGATCTGGGGGTCGGGGCGACATTCCGCTTCACCGGCCGCACCGATGCCGAGCGGCGCGCGCTGCTGGCGGGAGTCGAGCCGGTGTGGGAGGGCAACCAGGTCTGGTTCATCCTGGGCGGCGGGGCCGCCTTCGCCGCCTGGCCGCTGCTCTACGCCACCTCGTTCTCGGGGTTGTACCTGGCGATGTTCCTGTTGCTGATGGCACTCATCCTGCGGCCCGTGGGCTTCGCGTTTCGCGACAAGCTTCCCGGGGCGCGCTGGCGCGGCGCCTGGGATATCGCGCTCACCCTCGGGGGCGCCCTGCCGGCGCTGCTGTGCGGGGTCGCCTTCGGCAACCTCTTCCTCGGCGTGCCCTTCCACTTCGATGCCCTGCAGCGTCCCGTGGTCGCCGGCAGCTTCTTCAGCCTGCTGCACCCGTTCGCCCTGCTCGGCGGGGTCTGCAGCCTCGCGATGCTCATCCTGCACGGCAATGCCTACGCGGCCTTGAAGGTCGGCGAGCCGATGGCAGGCCGCGCACGCGCCGTGGGGCGCGTCGCGGCCGTGGTCTTCTTGCTGGCCTTCATCAGTGCTGGGTTCTGGGTGCGCCAGCTGGAGGGCTTCCAGCTCACCAGCATCGTGGACCACGCGGGTCCGTCGAACCCGGTCGGCAAGAGCGTGGCGCGGGTCAGTGGCGCGTGGCTGGCCAACTTCCATACCTGGCCGTGGATGTGGACGGCACCGGCGCTGGCGATCATCGGCGCCGCAGCCGCGCATGCCTTGCTGTACCTGAAGCGCGCGGGCGCTGCGTTCCTGGCCAGCTGTCTCACGCAGGCTGGCACCGTCCTCACGGCAGGCTTCGCCCTGTTTCCTTTCCTGCTGCCCTCATCGAGTGACCCGGGGCACAGCCTGACGGTGTGGGATGCCTCGAGCAGCGCGCGGGCGCTGCTGCTGATGCTGATCGGGGTGCTGGTGTTCCTGCCGGTGGTGCTCGCCTACACCGGCTGGGTGTTCAGGGTGTTGCGCGGGACGGTGACGCTGGAAAGCACGCACGAGTACGGGGGTGGCGACTGATGTGGTACTTCAGCTGGATACTCGGCACCGGCCTGGCACTGACCTTCGGCGTGCTCAATGCCATCTGGTACGAACTGGTCGAGGAGCCGCGCGAGCTCGCACGCGGCGCCGAGCCGCGGCAGCCTCCCCGGCAGCCCTAACACACCAGGCGGGCTAGCCCCCGTGCGGGCGCGGCGCCGGTGTCTCGCGGCCGCCGAAGTGCACCAGGAGGCCGATGAGGGCCATGGTCCACACGATCACCGGGCTGGATGGCAGGTCGAGCACGGCCGAGAGCACCAGCCCCACCACGTAACTGCCGATCGCCAGCCCGTAGCCGACGGCCAGCTGGCGGCGCAGCGGATAGCGATAGGTCGCCACCGCCGGCACGATGAGGCTGGTGAACACCAGGTACACGCCCACCAGCTGCACCGAGATCGTCACCACGAGCGCGAACAGCACGTAGAAGCCGATGCGTCCCAGGCGCTCGCGGAAGCGGAACCAGGCGATGAGGAAGATCGCGGTGACGATGCTGGCGTGCACCAGCTGCGGCGGCCGCACCCACAGGATCTGGCCGGCCAGCAGGTCCTTCAGGTCCTCCCCGCCGTGCGGGTCGTTCGCCAGCAGCAGGATCTGCGCGGTCGAGGCCAGCACGAACAGCACCCCGATGAGCGCCTCCTGCGATTCCGGGCGCTTGCGCTCGGTCCAGGTGAGCAGCAGCGCCCCGGCGAGGGCTGCCGAGGCGGCCGCCACCTGCGTGGTCCAGCCGCTGGCGCCGAGCCCGAAGCTGTGCGCGGCGATGACCCCGAGCCCTGCGACCTGCGCGATCGCCAGGTCGATGAACACGATGCCGCGCGCCAGCACCTGCTGGCCCAGCGGCACGTGCGAGAGCACCACGAGGATGCCGGCGATGAGCGCCGGCCACAGGATGCCCAGGTCCGCCTGCAGGGTGGCCATCATTTGGCGGCTGCCAGCAGGCGGTTGAGGGTGTCCTCGAACAGGCCGAACAGGTCCTTCGCCTGCGGCGTGCCGCCTACCGAGTACGGCAGCAGCACCACCGGGGCGTGGATGCGCTCGGCCAGCCAGTCGGCGGCCTTCGGGTCGTTGTAGGCGCTGCGCAGGATCATCTTTGGCGGTGTGGCGGCCAGCTTGGTGACCAGCTCAGCCAGGTAGCCGGCACTCGGCGGCACCCCGGGCTTCGGCTCGATCGCCGCCAGCTCCTTCAGACCGAGCCAGTTGCACAGGTACACCTGGTCGCGGTGGATCACGACGACGCCCACGCCCCTGAGCGGGGCGGCCGCGGCCTCCCACTTGGCGGTGGCCTCGGTCCAGCGCTTCTGGAAGTCCGCTCCACGCTGCTGGTAGAACGCAGCGTTCGCCGGGTCCACCTGCGCCAGGCGCACCGACAATGCGGCGGCGATGATTGCGATGTTGTGCGGGTTCAGCGTGACGTGCGGATTGCCCAGCGGGTGGATGTCACCCATCGAGCGATCGACCGCGGAAGGAACCTCGAGCAGATGCACCAGGGGCGCAGCCTCGAAGTAGCCGGGGCTGCCGGGCTGGATCTTGCTATTGCCCGAGTCCTGCAGCAGCACCGGCATCCAGCCGATCTCCAGGTCCGCGCCCGTGGCGACCACGAGGTCGGCCGAGCGAGCGCGCGCGACCAGGCTCGGCTTGGCATCCACGCGGTGCACGTCCTGGAAGGCACTGGTGGCGGTGTAGACGTTGACCTTGTCGCCGCCGAGCTCGCTGGTGAGCGCGGCCCAGTCGGGGGTCGTGGCGAGCACCTTCACGGCCGCCTGCGCGGGGGCTGTGCCGAGCAGCCACACGGCGCCGAGCATGGACAGTAGGCGGATCGAGCTTGGCATGTGGCTGGGGCTTCCTAGAATTTGTGGGCGCCATGGGCGCCGATGGAGAAAATGTATTGCAGCAGCAGCTGCCGGTCGTGTTCGTTGTTCGCGCGCGCCTGGTCCCAGGCGAACTGGGCGCGCAGGCGCGAGAACTCCGAGAGGCTCCAGTCGAGCATGAGCGTGGTGCGGTCCGGGGTCGCCGGCAGCAGCACCGGGAAGGCACCCGGCGGCAGGACCCCGGAGCTGACCAGGCCGATGTCCGGGTGCCCGGAATCCATCGAGTCGTAGCGCAGGCCCGCGCGCCAGCGCTGCATGAACTCGTACACGGCCTGGAGGTACCAGCCGGACTGGGAGCTGTCGTAGGCGCCGCTCAGGTTCTGCCCGGTCACATCGAAGGCCAGCGCGCCGGCCTCGGTGCGGTGCATGTACTCGCCCTGCAGCTTCAGCTGGTGCTGCGTCGGATCGCCATGCGGCGCCCACTTGAGCGTGGCATCGGCGATCCAGGTCCTCGAGGTTCCCGTGAAGGCATTGGTCACCGGGCTACCGGACTCATCGACATCGCTGTAGGCCCGGTCGGTGGCGCGCTGGTCGAGCCACGAGAGCCCCAGCCGCCAGCTGGTCGAATCCCCGATGTCGTTGCCGAGGTGCGCGAACAGGGCGTCGCTGGCGAGCGCGTTGGAATTGCGCTGCGTGCCCGGGAAGGCGCGGCCGCTGCCGGCTTCGGCACCCAGCTCGAGGAAGTAGTCAGTCGGGGCCACCCAGCGCAGCTGCGCGCCGTCCTGGGCGAGCTGCCCGCCGAAGAACACCTGGTACACCAGGGGCTGGTCGACGAAGTCCCAGTTGTGCGCGTGGATCTCATTCAGGTAGCCGGTGCCGGAGAAGAAGCGGCCGCCCTTGATGGTGAAGCCGTTGCTGAGGGCGATGGTCTTGAAGAAGGCTTCCTCGATGTCGATGCTGTCATCGCCCTGGATCGCCGCCGTTACCTGCGCAAAAAAGTACGGGTCGACGTTGGAGGCGACCGTAAGCTCGGACTCACCGAGGTTGAAGCTGCGCGGCCCCGGGCCCTCGCCCTGCGGCGGCGGGATGAAACCTGCGACCCGGTAGGTGTTGGGATCCTCCGAGGTCGCCGCGTAGTTACCGGTGATGATCATCGAGATCGCGGGGTTGAACGCGGTCGGGTTGCTGCCCCTGGCCGGCGGGGGCGCCGGCGGCGGTTGCGGATACACGGGGGCCGCCGGCGGCGGGCTCGCCGCGGCGGCGGTCGCCGCCGCTGGCGGTGCATTGGCCGCGGCAGCTTCCAGCTGCCTGATCCTGGCCTCCAGCGCTGCGGTGTCGGCCTTGAGGGCCTCCAGCTCCGCTTTGAGTTCTGCGACCTCATCGGCAGAGCCTGCCGCCACCGGACGCGGGCCGGCGAGGCCCACCATCAACAGCGCGCCGGCCACCGGCAGGAACTTCGCCGAACCCATAGAAAAAGCCTCTTCAATGCTCATTGCTCCCGGCAGCCCCTGGAGGCTGCAGCCGGCAAAACGGTCGTAAGGCGGATCGCTGGCGTGCGGGGCGGGGCGTGGCGCACCTGCTGAGAACGCTCGGTGCCGCTGCCCCGCTTTGATCGGGCGCACAGTGTAAGCATCCGCGCCGGCAATGTGAATCCGACGCGACCGGGACTCCAGTGAACGGCGAGTGCGCTACTCTTAAGTTCTGTCACAGCGCTTACATTTGGACATATGAACGAACAGGCCACGGCCAGTACCGCGCTGACATACCCGTTCGCCGCGGCCCCCGCGCCCGGGGAGGCGCACGAGGTGGCGCCCGGCGTGCGCTGGCTGCGCATGCGCCTGCCGATGGCCGGCCTGAACCACATCAACCTCTGGGCGATTGCCGACGGACCGGGCTGGACGCTGGTGGACACCGGCATGCAGACCGCCGAGACGGCCACCGACTGGCAGACCGCGCTCGCGGGACCCCTGGAGCGCAGGCCGGTGCAGCGTGTGGTTTGCACGCACATGCACCCGGACCACATCGGCATGGCCGGCTGGCTCACGCGCGCCCACGGCGTGCGCCTGTGGACGACCCGCCTGGAGTACGTCACCTGCCGGATGCTGGTCGCCGATACCGGACGCGAGGCGCCGCTCGATGGCGTGAACTTCTACCGCGCCGCCGGATGGGACGAGGCGGCGCTCGAGCACTACCGGGCGCGCTTCGGCGGCTTCGGCAAGGCGGTGCACGCGCTGCCCGACAGCTACCGGCGCGTCGTGGCGGGCGAGGAACTCATCATCGGGGGCCACCGCTGGCGCGCGGTCATCGGTCGCGGGCACTCACCGGAGCACCTGTGCCTGCACTGCCCGCAGCTGCAGCTGCTGATCTCCGGTGACCAGGTGCTGCCGCGCATTACCTCGAATGTGTCGGTGTTCCCGACCGAGCCGGACGCCGACCCGCTCACCGACTGGCTGGAGTCCATTGCCTGGCTTAAGCAGCAGATCCCGGATGACGTGCTCGTGCTGCCCTCGCACAACGAGCCGTTCCGCGGGCTGCACGCTCGCCTCGATGACCTCGCCGCGGGGCATGAGAAGCGTCTGGTACGGGTACTTCAGGAACTGGACGCGCCCAAGCGCGCCGTGGACGTGTTCAGCGTGCTGTTCAAGCGCAGCATCGGCCTGGACATGCTCGGCATGGCCACGGGCGAGAGCCTCGCCCACCTGAACTGCCTGATCGTGCGCGGCCTCGCCGTGCGCCATGCCGACCCTAACGGCGTGCTTTGGTACCAGGCGCGCACGGCCGGTTAGCCCGTCAGCGCGTCAGATCATCCTCGGCATGGTGTTCCGGTGCGGCCGGCGCGTGCTCGCGTGCTCTGGGCTCGGCAGCAGGCGCCGCTGCGCGTAGCGCCAGCCACGCCTCGCGCGCCTGGCGGCGCACCTCCCCAAGGTCGGTTTTCGGCGCCGCCTCCGCAGGGCCGGTGGTGCGTCCGCCAGGATCAGCCGCGACCGCTACGCCCTGCTCAGCTGCCTTGGCCTGCGCCCGCAGCAGCCGTTGCTGCACACGCTCCTGGTACTGCGCGCGTATCTGCTCGGCGATCTCGTTGCGCACGCCACGCCGCTCGAGTCTCAGGTGGGATATCGGGATGCGTGGTACCGGCTCGCGGTCAATGCCTTGCGCGGCGTACGACCGATGGTCGATGCTGGCGTCGATGCCGGCCTCACGCAGTGCAGCATTGGTCAGTTGCGCCCACCGCTCGCGCACGTTCACATACTCGGCCTGGTGGTTCGGCAGGCCACGCCGGTGGCGATTCAGCGGCTGCATGTCGAGGCCGATCTTCGCGCCCAGACCCGTCGGGGTGACCTCGCGGGTGGTGGTCAGGATATGCGCGTGGAAGTTCCTCGGGTCCCCATCCGGGCGCGGATCGTGCACCGCCAGGTCGACCGCCACACCATAGCGCTCGGCGATCTCGCGCGAGAAATTGCGCGCAAGAGATAGGCGTTGCTCGGGGTTCAGTTCCGAGGGCAGCGTCACCTGGTACTCACGCGCGACGCGCGAGTTGTGGCGCTTTTCCGCACGATCGGCGGTATTCCACAGCCGCTCGCGGTTGCGCGCCCATTCCAGCGGCTGGCCGGCGAATTGTTCAGGGACGAAGATCTCCGTATGCACGACGTCCCGGCGGTGACTGTGGTTGTGAAGCCGCCCGGTGCGCTCCTCGCGCAGGCGCTCGCCCGCGCGGTAGGCCGCCGAGGACACCGCGCTCCTGCCGGCCCCGCGGCTGACGGAACTGATGTTCAGGTAGAAGAAGGCCATGATGCGGTCAGTGTTGCGCAGCGATGCGCACCTGCCGCCACACCTGCGAGGATGCGGTCTTAAGGTACCCGGCAAGATCCGGCAATTGCTCGATCTGCGCGGCGAGGACGGCAGCCTCGATGACATGCTGTTCGCTAACGTTGGTGGAGCGACGTGCGCCCCGTCGGGCGAAGAGCCCCTCACGGTCGCTTCCCCGGGCCGTCTGGCGGCGGATCACCTCGCGCTCCCCGATCAGGCGCGAGGCAAACTGCGCGGTGCCGCCGTGCTCGCTGGCTGAGCATCTGAGGATGAGCGTGTTGCCGCAGTTCTCGATTATTGTTTGAGCGTCGGCGTTGCCATAGGTCGATGAAACTTGCGCCGCCGACTGGAATCCCAGCACGCAACGACCGCCAAATTTACGCAGCCGTGTGAGGGCATCCTTCAGCCCATCGATCGCCCCCAGGGAATCGAGTTCATCGACCACAAACCACAGGTGGCAGTCCTCGCCGGCCCGATTCATGGCCTCGAAGATCGCCAGTCTCATCCACATGGCAAGGATCGAGCGCAGGGCGGCGATCTGTGCGGCGGCATAGGGCATGAACAGCACGCCACGCCCGTCGCGGACCCAGCGGCGCACGGAGAAGCCGCGTGCACGCTGTGTGGCCACGTACTCCAGCGCCGCGGCCGCCGACACCGCGACCGAGCGGATCGAGCTGAACATGCGCGCGTTCTCCGGGTCGAGAAACGGCTGCGCCGGGGACCCGGCGACCACCGGGCGAAGTTCCGCCGCGGAGGCCACCGTGAGCAGCCGCCACAGCTCGGCGAGGTCGACCCCTCCTGTGCTCCAGCAGCGGCGCAGCACGGCGCTGAGGAAGGTGCGCGCATAGCCGCGCCACTCGCGCGCCGATGCATCCTCGGTGCTGGGAATCAGCCCCATGACCACCTGCTCGATGTCCCAGGGTGCCTGGACCTCGGCGAACGGGTCCCACTTCACCGACGCCGGCTCGAAGGGATTGAGGATCACATCCCCCCGGCGCCGGTCGTAGAACCGCTTCAGGTAGCCGCCATCGGGGTCGGTAATGACTGCACGGTCCCCGCGCCCGAGCGCGCCGGCCAGCAGGCAGGCAATCGCGGTTGACTTGCCGGTGCCGGTGGTGCCGATCAGCTTGAAGTGCTTGGTCTCCTCCCGTGGATGGAGAGCTACGCCGGCAAGGCTGACCCGGCCGCGCGCGCGGCGCGGCCAGCGCCGTCTGGAGAGCACGCGGGTGCCGCGCTTGTGCACGTCCTTCGACGGGGCACACCGTACCCATGCGAGCACGAGGCACACGAGCAGGCCGCACGCCAGCCACGCTAGCATCGATCCCGGCAGCATCGCTGATGCAGCCTCGTGCACCCTCAGTAACCCTTCAGGACGACATAGTCAGCGGCCTCGCCGTAGCGCGGCGCCGCGCGGTCCATGCGTGCGCACAGGCGCCGCTGCGGCCCGCAATGCCTCAGATCAACCGCGCCGCCCTCGCGTCGCAGGTGTGCAACATCGGCACTCAGCTGGTCGCGGCTGGCGCGCAACGCCGCCACCTCCGCGGATGAGGGCAGCAGCCACCACGCCAGTGCGAACGGGGTGGCACTGGCCAGGAGTACGAGCGTCCCACCGAGCCCGATGGCGCGCAGGTGCGCATGTCGCGCCAGGGCGCGCAGGCTCTCCACCGCCAGCTGGCTGTGGCGCTGCAGGTCCTGCAGCTCCTCCACGAGCGTGGCGCGTATCTCCTCGCGCACCACGGCATCCAGGCCCGCCGCATGCTGCCGCAGGCGCTCCAGCGCCTCGGCTGCCGTTGCCTGGTGGGACTCCGCGGCCTCCAGCAGCAGGCCGATCTTGACCGTGCTGTCTTCCATGGCAGCTTCAGGACGGGCCCGCCTCCATGCCCTCGCTCGGCATCGCGGCGCGGACCCCAGGGGCAGGATGTTGGCCGCGAGCGGGCAAGGAACGACGCAGCGCGACCGAGGGTTCTCGAGCGGCAGGCTTCGCATTCCGCGTCATCGGCCGCAAGGCGACCCGCCGCCACTGCGGCTGCGAGGCGATCTTCAGGTAACCGGCCAGGTCAGGCAGCTGCTCGATCTGCGCCGCCATGACTGCCGCTTCCACGCTCAGGTGCTCGGCGCGGGTTACTGAGGAAAACAGCTCCGTTGTACGGCGCGAACGCGAGGTGCTCAGGCGCAGGACCTCGCGTTCGCCGATCAGGCGCGAGGCGAACTGCGAGGTGCCACCGTGCTCGCTGCCCGAACAGCGGAGGATGAGCGTGTTGCCGCAATTCTCTACCAGGGTCTGCCCCTCGCCGTGACCATAGGTCGAGCTGACCTGCGCAACCGACTGGAATCCCAGCACGCAACGACCCCCGAATTTTCGCAATCGGGCCAGGGCATCCTTCAACCCGTCGATCTGCCCCAGCGCATCCAGTTCGTCGACCACGAACCACAGCCTCTGGTCCCCTTCCGGCGCTTCCATCGCCTCAAAAATGGCCAGCCGCAGCCACGCGGAAATCGTGGAGCGCAGCGCCGCGACCTGCCCGGCCCGGTAAGGCATGAACAGGACACCCCCCCGAGCCTCGCGGCCGCCGCGAACCCACTGGCGCACTGACAGCGGCCCGCTGGACTGCTGCGCGACGTAGTCGAGGGCGCCGACGGCAGAGGCGGTGACCGAGCGGATCGAATCGAACATGCGCCCGTTGTGCTCCTCGAGGAACGGCTGCGCGGGGGTCCCGGCCACAAGGGTCTTCAGTTCCTGCGTGCCGGCCACGACCAGCAGGCGGTACAGGTCACGCACATCGCGGCTGCCGGCGGCGTGTGCCTGGGAGGTCACGGCGCTGAAGAAGGTACGCGCGTACCCGCGCCAGCTGCGGTCGGCGCCCTCGTGGTCGGGAATCATCGAACGCGCCAACTGCTCCACGTCGTACGCGTCGTGGATCTCCGCAAACAGGTCCCAGCGCGCGGAAGCCGGCTCAAAGGGATTGAGGATCACGTCGCCCCGCTCGGGACGGTAGAAGCGCCTGAGATAGCCACCATCAGGGTCGGCGATGACCGCGCGGTCACCGCGGCGCAGCGCCGCCTCCAGCACCTCGTGGATCGCCGTACTCTTTCCAGTGCCGGTGGTGCCGATGAACTTGAAGTGCTTCATCTCGTCTTCCGGGCTCAGGGGGATGCCGGCCACGGTGACATGCCCGTGCCGCGCATCGTGTCTTCCTCCGGGCGCCTGGATGCGCGTCGGCGCTACGGGCGTTTCCTCGACCAGCGCGCCGCGCTGGTGTATGGCCCCGCCGCCGCCACTGCGCCCGAGGACACGGCCCGCCGCGTAGCCGAGCGCGATACTCGCCCCCAGGCCGGTGATCACTTGTGCCTCGAGCGCCGCACCGCTGCCAATCCCGCGCAGCAGCGGAGCCGCCAGCGCCATGCCCACGCCGAGCGCCGCGGTCAGCGGTGCGGCGACGACGGGAGAGACCAGCAGCCGCGGCCATGGCGCGCGGGCACGCAGCATGCCTGCCAGCATCGGCGCCTGTATCGCGCCGTAGGCGCTGAGCAGACCGGGCCAGCCGTGCAGGAGCGCCTGCGCGCCGCCCATCAGCGCAGCGTCCCCTGCAACTGTGCTGCGTCGGCGCGGCGGCGCAGCCTGCGCTGCGGATCGAACCACACCTCGCTGACCACCCGCTGGTGGGCCTGCACCGAGCACTGGATGACCACGTCGACCAGCAGATACAGCAGGCTCTTGATCTCGCGCCGCGCAAGCCCGGAACCTGCACTGCTCTGCTTCACGAGCAGCGTAAGCTGCTCAAAGGCCAGTGCTGCGCTGCTCGCGTGCACGCTCGTGATCGAGCCCGGATGCCCCGAGTTGACATTGCGCAGATAGTCAAACGCCTCCTCCGAGCGCAGCTCGGCGAGCAGGATGCGATCCGGGCGCATGCGCAGGCAGCACTCCAGCAGCTGCTTGGGCGTCACCCGCGCCTGTCCCTGGTCGTCCTTGCTGTAGTACAACCGTACATGGTTCGGGTGCCCGTCCAGCACCAGCTCGCGCGCATCCTCGATGCTCACGAGGCGCTCGGCGGACGGGATCTCGCGGATCAGGCTCTTGGTCCAGGTGGTCTTGCCCGAGCCCGTGGGCCCGGAGACGACAATGTTCTTGCGGGCGCGCACGGCCAGGCGCATGAACGCCGGGTAGTCGCGCACGGCGTGCAGGCGCACGAGCTCCCGGTCTGTTTCATCCGCCATGGCCTCGGTGCCGCGGGTGCCGCGGAAGACCCCGCGCCGGCTCAGGTCTTCTATCGACCACACCACATCCGCCGGACGACGGATGGTGATGGCCACGCAGCCGCGCGTGGTTGCCGGAGGCAGCACAATCTGCACGCGCTCTCCGGAAGGCAGGGAGGCGGACAACAGCGGCGCGGATTCATCGATGCGCTGCCGGGTAACGTTTGCGACCAGCTTGGCCAGGCGTCGGCACCAGTCAAAGTCCGCGCACGGCAACTCCGCGCGACGCCAGCCGCCGCGACTCTCGATGAAGACCTCGCGTGGCCGGTTGATGCACAGCTCGGTCACCTCGGGATCTGCGAGCAGTGGCCGCAGGGCTGCGAGCGTAAGCTCAAGCGCGGACCGCTCGCCCGCAGGGTCCGCCGCCATGGGAGGCTCAGCGCCCAGCCGCAGTGCGCAGCTCATACACGGGCCCGAAGTCAACATCGCGTGCCACCAGGATCTGGATGCGCTCGCCATTCTTCTTAGTCACGGTGGGTGCGATGCGCAGGGTGTCCTTGAAAACCTCAGTCACGATGTCCTGGGATGCCGAGGGCGCGTAGACCACGGTGCCTCCCGAGTGGCTCGCGGACTGCACCGCCACCTGCACCGCGCCATCGATGAGCGAGATCAGGATGCCCGCGCCGAAGCGCTGCCAGAAGTGACGGTCGACTTCCCCCGGAAGCCCCGAGCGGCCGAGTTCATCGGTGCCCGGTGAATCCAGCGGCACCAGCACCCCGGCGGGCGTGCGCGCCTGGGTCCACAGCACGAAGACCCGGGCCTGACCCTGCTGCACCTGCCCACGCGTCTCGCCAACCAGCTTGGTGCCGCGCTCCAGCAGCACGACCCGGCCATCGGCGCCGAAGGTATCGGCAGCCGTGATGCACGTCGTCATGCCCGGGAGCGTCGAATCGATGGCGGTCTCCAGCGTGCAGTCGATGAAAGCTCCCTTGGGCAGGAGGAAGCGCGTGTTCGACAGGCGCTGCGCAACCGCACCGGGGGTTACGGTCGGGGTGAGCAGAGCGGACATACCCGAGGCACCGGAGGCACCTGCCCCCGGGGTGACGCCCGGCTCCTGCAACGGCGCGGACGCGGCTCCGGCTCCGCCAGAGGCCGGCGCTGGAGCACGGACCGAAGCGTCTGCGGGGCTCCGCGCGAACACCGCTCCGGACATGCGCCGCTCGCGGGCCAGCTCGGCGGGAGATTTCTCCGCCGCCGGGAGGTCATTGCCTATCGCATCAAGGTGAGCAGCACCCTCACCCACAGGTGGCTCCGGCAGCGACGGCGGTTCGGCCGGGTGTTCTGGCACGGCGGGAGGCTCGATGGGCCCCAGTGCCGGCAGTGGCATCTCGCCCTGTGCGCGGCTCGCGGCGCTCAGCTGGGCGCTCTGGCGTGCGCGCACGGGCCGCGCCAGTGCGTGAGCGTAGTACCAGCTCAGCGCCGCACCCCCCAGGACGATCATCAGGCCTGCGGCGAGAATGCTGCTGGCACGCGCCTGCACGCTCTGAGCGGCGCTGACCAGCGCGGCGGCTCGCTCTCCGCGCACGCTGGCGGCCGCCGTCGGCTGCTCCCCTGGCGCTGTGCCCTGCGAGTCCACCGGCGGCGGCGTCACGGCGCCACGCGCCGTGACGCGCGCTCCACCCCGGGCGCAATCGTCCCGGAGCGCAGCTGTTCGCCGGAACCGGCAAAGGCTTCGTTGACGATGCAACCGCTCAAGGCTCCGCGACGCACCTGCAGCTCGCGGGAAACCCGGTGCACCGTCACCTCATCGGCATCGATGCTGAAGTTCACGAGCGACTCCGTGCCGTCGTCGTTGCGCACGAAGATCGCCGGCAGCTCCTGGCGCGAGCCGAAGGTAAGATGCGTCTGCACGCCGTCGTCCCAGGCGGCAAGCGGCTTGAGTCCGGGGCTGCCACGGTAGCCGTAGTCCAGGTTATGGGGACGCGCAGCCACGGCCTGAACGAAGCTCTGATCAAGCGATGGGCCCGCGTCCGCAGCCTCCGGCACCGGCGCGTAGGCAAAGCGCATCACATACACCACGTCCGCGCCCGCAGAGTCAGGATGGCGCTCGCTGGCCTGATAGTCGAAGTGGTAGGTCCTGCGACTGGTGATGATCGTCAGGTTGGTCGCAATGCCGGCGGCGCGCGGCTTCAGGAACAGGTGGTTGCCCTCCGCGCCGAAGGTAAGTCCCTCCACATCTCCAGCGCCCAGACCCACGAAGCTCTCCCCGGCCTCGAACTCAAGATCGATCTGGTAGCCGGCGTAGCCGCGCAGGCGGTACACCTCATCCGCCGCGTACACGACGGTGCGGATTCGGCTGTCAGTCATGGCCTCGCCCGCATGACTGCTCTTAGCGGCCGCGTGCGTGGCCAGGAGCATCGCAAGGACACATACCGACTTGGGTCTGTGCATGCATCGATCCTTCTGGCGGTCAGCCGGGCTTATCAGCCGGCGGTGCCGCGAGCACTTCCGGCTCAGACGTCAACTCGGTGACCTTGAAGCCAAGCGGGTTCCAGCGGCGCACGCGCGGGTCCTGCGAAGGCTGCGCGTAGGCGTACTGGATGGTCGCGATCCAGTGCGTCACGTACTCGGCCGCCCCGGCGCCGTGGCGCTCCGCCTTGAGATAGCGCACCTGTGCTAAGTCCGTGACCCCGCTCGCGCGCTCGAAGAAGCTCACCGACTCGACCTGTACCCGCACGGTGCTGCCGTCCTTGTGCAGGTTCAGCGGCGAGGCGGGGTTGTTGAGGCTCCACAGCGCGTACCACGCCTGATTGCGTTGCGCGGAGTGGAACGCGCCGCATTCCTCGTAGTCGCTCTCCGCCGTTGAAAAGTTGAAGCGCTCGCACACCGAGACGTAGTGGCTGAGGAAGTATCGCGTCACGCTCTGTTCCAGCACTGCGCCGCCGCTGTAGGCCGGCACGACATCGACGATGCCGGTTGAACTGTCGACCCGTACGACGAATGGCTCGACGCGCTTCAGTGGCACGAGCACCGCAAGGGCCGCACAGCTGGCGATCGCGCACAGCCCGGCAGCGGCTGCGACCTGCCAGGCGCGTCGTGTGCTGCGCTGCGCCTGTGCACGCCGGTCCTGGTCCCAGCTCGCCGCCTCGCGGAAGTATTCCCCCAGGGGATCACTGGCCATTGCTGTCAGGTGCCGTGCGGGCGTGAGCGGGCATGTTGATGGGCTCCAGCTTTCCGTCGCAGCGCGCTGGATCGTGGGCGCCACAGCCGGCAAGCAGCACAGCCAGGATGAGCAGGACGATGGACGAGCGCATCTGACGGACCTCCTGATACTTCAAGGGACGCGCCAGCCGGCGTGCCTGAGGCTCAGCCGCGCGGCGACCGCAGGCGCAGGTGCGCTCAACGCGGCAACTGCGAGGGAGCCGCCGGCGCGGGCCGCACCCGCGCCGTGCCGCAATCCCCAGCCAATCGCGCCGCTAACCAGGCCGAAGCTCGACAGCGCCACTCCCCCGGCCAGGGAGGCGGCGATGGGCATGACCTGGCGCATCAGCAGGAACACCAGGACGCTCATCAGCATCATGTCCAGTGCATCCACGGTGACGAGCGCAGACCCGCGCTGCGCGGTCTGCGCCGCGTAGGACTCGACAACCTGCAGAAGCAACGCCGCAACCAGCACGGTCAGGATCGTGATGAAGGCGTAGTTCGCCAGCTGCGCGATCCATGACTCGAAGAAGCGACGGGTGCTTTCGAACAGCAGCAACGCGAGGAACAGCGGGCCCAGCGCGAGCAGTACGGCGAGGGCGATGCTCGAGAGCGCAATGAGGAACATGACGTAGACGCACAGCAGCCCAATGACCACCCATACCACCGCGCCGGCCACGTAGTAGCCGAAGTCGCCGTTGAAGATTCCACCGTTGTTCCACAGGAAACTGGCCACCGCGCCGCCGCGTGCCCAGATCGCATCGAGCGAGCTGACCGGGTCGCTCGCGCCCACAAGAACTGCGGCCAGCTGCGCGGGCGCCCGATAGAAGGTATCTACGACCACGGCGTTGTAGAGCCACAGGTGCAGCGCGGCACCGAGCACCACGGCGAGCGTGAGCAGCCGCTTGAGCCCGGCGATCATCGGTTCCTCAATCCGTCCGGTCAGCTGCAGGTAACCCCACACCATCACGTACACGGTGGCGAGGGTGATCACGGCCGGTTCCAGGGTCTCGGCCACCAGCGCCGTGTTGGCGCCGATGTAGCCGTTGAGCTGACTGTTGAGCCAGGCCCAGAACGTGCCGAAGAAGCCCATGGATTGTCCTATGGATGCGGCTGGAAGCGGCTGTCGAACTGGCCATGGCCCATGACGGTCAGCTCTCGGGCGCGCTCTGCGGCGGCCCACTGCTCGGCCTGCATACCCTGGTACAGGACCTGGTCCTTGGTGTGCTCGTTCTGCAGCATCCCGTTCTCGGCTGCGATCCGGGCAGTGAGATCGAGGGAAGCCTTCTCGTCCGCAGCGCGCCCGAGTGCGTCGATCAACTGCTGCAGGCCCGCGAAGCGCGTGCTGGAATTGGCCAGCGCCGCACGCGACAGACCCTGCAGCAGCGCGGCGTTCTGGCGCTGCACCTGTAGCTGCGCGGCCGTGGTCATCGGCAGCGCCGCGAGCCGCGCGCTCGTCAGCACGCTTGCAGCGCTGAGGGCGCTTCCCACCTGGCCCGCCAGGCCCGGGTAGGCGCCGGCCGCGGCAGGTAAGGCGCTGAGGGTTGCCCAGTCACCGGGCAGGTAGTTGCGATTGCTCCCGGAAAGCAGCTGCTCCATGCCGCGCGCGCCAGTCATCGCCTGGTACTGCGCCTGCGCCTGACTGAGCTCGCTGCGGGCGGTGTCCAGCTGCTGCTGCAGGGTCTGCAGCTGGGAGATCAGTTGAGTGACGGAGGCGACGTCGATCACGGCAAACTGCGCATGCGCGACTGCGCTCAGCAGCAGCACCGGAAGCAGCAGCAGCGAGCCGATCCTTCGATGGTTCACGGTTGACTCCTTTAAATGGTTCTCATTCGGCGGCAGCGGTACTCAGGTATGCGGGCAGCCAGGCGGCCGGGTCCGTGCCCAGCTGCGCACGCAGTCGCCGCATGCGCTCCAGGTGCGCGGCACGCCCCGATATCACCGAGAGGTGCGCGTCGCAGCCATCCAGGTCGAGGCGGCACACGAGGCTGTGGTGGCCCTGCTTGACGAGGAAGGAGCGCGAGCCGGGCGCGAGCTGCTGCTTCACGAGGCGGAATTCGCGCTCGCTCAACCCGAGTCCGCGCGTGTATTCCGCCTCGTCAGCATCGGCGTTCGGGAAGAAGATCTTGGTCGGTGTCTGCTCGATGATCGTGCGGCTGATGGGGCTGCAGAGGACGTCACTGGCACTCTGCGTCGCAAGGCACATCACCCCGTTCAGCTTGCGCCAGGTCTTCGGTCCGTCCTTCGCAAAGCCCTCGAAAGCCGGGTCCGCCAGCAGCCGCCAGAACTCGTCCATCCAGCACACCAGCCGCCGGCCGTCGAGCAACTGCCGGACCATGTGGAACATGTAGAGCGTCAGCGGCGCGCGGGTGAGTTCATGCTCGAGAAAGTCCGTGACATCGAAGCCGACGACGTGGTGGCCTCCGAGCCCGCCGGCAATGGTGTCGGCGTCGTTATCGAATACCCAGGCATAGTCTCCGCCAGCCGAGGCGCACCAGCGCTCAAGGCGGGCATGCACGCCCTCCGGATCCGTCGGGTCTAGAAAGTCGATGAGCCGCGACAGCCGCCGCGCCCGCCGCTCCAGGGCAAGAGTGCCATGCAGTGCCTGGTCGAGGTCGGCGCCCTGGCGGGTATTCAGTGCCGGCGCCCCGGCACTGCGCACCAGCAGGCGCAGCCATGCCTTCAGGAACTCCACGTGCTGGGGGTCCTCCGGCAGCTGCAGTGGGTTGAAGCCGGTTGGGATGCCGTGGCGCAGCGGAAAGTATTCCCCGCCCAGCGCGCGCACGAGAATCTCCAGGCCGCGGTCCTTGTCGAAGACCACCTGGGTCGCGCCCTGCTGGGCCAGCAAGGTGACGAGGAAACCGATGAACACCGTCTTGCCCGATCCGGTCGGTCCGCAGATGAAGGTGTGGCCGGTATCCTTGCGGCTGCCGCCGTGCGGATCTGACGGGTCGCTCGCATGCAGCGAGAAGTAGTAAGGCGAGTGCGCATTGGTGCGCAGCAGCGCCAGCGCATCGCCCCAGTGGTTGCCGTGGGGTCGCGCCCAGGGGGTAATTGTGGAACGCCGCCATGGCCGCAAAGTTGCGCGAGCTCAGCGGCGCCTTGCGCGTCCGCAGCGCGAAGTTGCCGGGCAACTGCGCCCAGAAGGCGGCCTCGAGCCCCAGATCCTCGCGCGCCACGGTCATGCCCGTGTCCGCAAGGTAGCTGCGCGCCACCGCCACGTGGTCGTTCAGGGCCTTGAGCCGCCGCGCCGGCGGAGACTCATCGGGAGCATCCACCTCCGCGAGCACCTGCAGGGAGAGATGATGATCGCCCATCGCAAACTCACCGCCCGCCAGCGCATCGAGCGCCTCGTGCAGCTGCGCGGCCTGCGAGCGCGCAAAGTCTCCCGCGTTCGCCATGCGGTTGATCTGCCGCTGCAGCAGAGCCTGGGCGGCGCCTCGCGATATGAACGTGAAGGACTGGGTGAGCACCAGCGCAAATGGGGCAGACAGCAGGCGGTTGTACAGGCCCACGACGCTCGGGGAGGCGTACTCCTTGATGCCGAGCATCGCACCGACGCGCGTCCCCGCGGCGGCGCGGTACTCGATGGCTTCCGACCCGAACAGCAGCCGTGTCGTGACCAGTGCCGCATCCAGCGGCCCGGCAGGCAGCGGCACGCGCACCGCCTCCGCGTTCGCCAGGAGGGCAAGGTATTCAAGGAGCGAGGAGCACCAGGTGTTGCCGTGGCGATACGTGCCCAGCAGTTCCGGGTCGTAACGCTCAAGAGAGGCCTGCACCGTCTGGGCAAGCTTGGCGCAAGCATCCAGGGCATCGGACAGATCCGCCGCCTGCGAGGCTCGCCGGGAGCGGGCCAGCGCGCGTGTGACCAGGCTGGCCGCAGCCCCCGCAGCGGGCCGGTGCACCAGTGCGATATACAGCTCGTTGGCCATCATGCTCTCGCGCGCAAGCCGCTGCGCATAGCGGTTACTGAGCTGCGCGGCAAAGCCCGCGCCGTGCGCGGCCGCGAGCTGCGGTCGCACGGGCCGGCGAATCAGATGGGTCCAGAGCGCAAGATTGGGAGTGGCGAGGTTGCGCCACAGCACATTCAGACGCTCGTGCCAGGTGTTGAGCTGCTCATCGTCCGCGCTCTCGAAACTCGCCCCGCCCAGGCGCAGCCCCTGCAGATAGTCACCGGCCGCGGTGCGGATGACGGTCGGTGAGACGTGGGCGCAGTAGGGGACGTGCTCGGCGGCACTGCGCTCGCGGCGTGCCAGCGAGGCCCGGCGCGCCCTCATCGCCCGCCCCTGAAGTTGCAGGCTGCGGCGATGCGCACATCCTGCTGCCGCCGTCGCCCGCGCATGTCCGGCAGGTCCAGCGCCAGGGCGCTATAGCTGCTCGCCCGCCATAGGCGCAGCGTGGTCAGCATCGCCGGCAGTCGCGTACGCCCCCAGAGCAGCAGCAGGTCGAAGAAGCGTGGGTCGCGCGCGCACAGCAGCGCGCACACTCCGTGGATCGGCAGGCACACCAACAGCGTCAACAGATTTCGCGTCAGGAGGAAGGCCTCCATCGTGAACACCAGATTGCACAGCAGCGCTGCGTAGGTGACTCCCCAGCGCATCGGGGGCCTTGTTGCCCCGACGAACAGCACGTCCGCCGTCAGCCCGGTATTGCGCGCACTCATCGCTCAGACCGCGAACAGGCTGCGTACCCAGGTCACGATCTGCGGCGCCCCGAAGGAAATCGCTATCCCCAGGATTGCGGCCAGGCACCACCCCCAAGACATTCGGTTTGCCATCGCCATGGCTCCCAGCACCATCACCAGAATCACCGCAATCGGCGTAAGCCAGGCGAGGATGTTTGTCTGCAGGGATGTGGCCCCGGTCATGAAGGGGGACCCTTGCGCCTGCGCCAGCGCCAGGCTCGAGGCCACCAGCAGCAGCATGCCCAGCACCAGCGCGCCGCGCTGCGCGTGCCTGGGCTGAAGATCTGCGGGGGCGGGTGCAGCGGTGGCGTTCATGCGGGACTCCTTGGCTTTGCGCAGGTTCATTGAAGGGGTGCGCAGTCTCATGCGCGCGCCACCGCATTGGAATTGCGATTGCCTGCCTGTTCGCACAGAAACGCGCGCCATGCACGGCGCGCGTGCCCGGCGCGACGGCCGCTCGGGTATGTTGTGCGCCTGCGCTCCACAGCGTTCCCTGGAGGTGTGCCATGCCGGCGGCCGATGCACTGCGTGAAGACGGAACCATCGAGGAATGCCTCGATGAACTTGCCGAAATGCTGGATCGCCTGCGGGGCTATCCGCTGAGCGTGCTGGCCGTTGCACTGCGCGTGCACCTGCAGGCACTGCTGCAGGTCATGCTCGTGGGCGAGCTGTGCACGCGGCCGGAAGTGCGCGCGTTCCTGAAGGAACTGGAACGCGAAGCGCTCGAGTATGAAGGCGAGCGCGGCACCGCCTAGGCAGTGACCGGACGCAGGCGCGCGGCAGGTGCGCTCAGCGGTTGGAGCTTGGCTCGGGCGCCGAGGGCTGGGGCGAGCTCCTCGGCGGGCTCGGGGCGGGCGCGGGCGGCGGCGCATGCGTGGGCGCCGGCGGCCGCGGCGCCTGGATCACCGGCGCTGCCTCCCGCACGGGAACCGGCTCCCTGAGGACCGGCGCGCTCACCACCGGTGCCGGAGCGTGATAGGCAGGTGCCTGCGTCTGCGCGCGCTGCGTATGCGGGGCGCTCGTCAGCGGAGTCGCCACGGACGGGTACACCGGCACTTGCGGGGTCGTGCCAGGGTAAGCGCGCACCGGCTCCTGCGTCCCCGGATGCGGCGGTACCGCAGGCGCGGCAGGGCGCTCATAGCGCGGCGCGGCGGCGGTCGCACCCGGTGGCGTCCCGACCGTGGGCGGGCGCCCGACCAGGGGCTCCGCGGAGTGCGCCGCGGGTGCGGCAGAACGCTGTGGCACCGGGACCGCAGTGTTCTGGAGCGCATGCTCACGATCGGCGAACCCCGGCGCGGCAGCCCCACCGCTTGCCGTGACCGCCTGGGTGTTTACCCCCGCGCGGGGCGCCGGCGGCGTGCCCACCATGCGTACCGGTACGGCTGCGGCCGCCGGTTGCAGGCGCGCGAGGTCGGGGCGCGCCAGCGGCCGCCCACCGTTGGCCTCGATGGCGCTCACCTGCCGATCGAACGGCACGGGGGCGCGCGGCAGTGGAGTGCGCGCGAGTACCGGGCGATTGATCACCGCCGGCGGCGGTCGCACGGTACCGTGGACAGGGTTGGCCCCCAGCACGCTCGCGCGGCTGGGCACGATGGCCGGCGCCACCGCGCCGGCCACGGCGCCGGTCAGCAATGCCGGCGCAATGCGCTGGGTGTGGCCGGCCAGGCGCTGGCCGGAAGCGAATACCTCCTGTGGCACCGCGGTCACGGCCGCCGAGGTATTGTTCACGTAGTGCTGGTTTGGCGGCGGATTCGTGTAGACGCCGGTGATGTACGTATTGTTGATGATCGTGGTGTTGGTGATGTTCACGTTGCGCGCGTACCCGGGGCTTACGCGATAGCCGGGAACGTAGGCCTCGTGCGGCCCGAGGGGAAACCAGCCGACAGTGTTGCCGGTGACCGTGAGCGAGCCGCCCGCCGGACCCCTGACCCAGCCGACCAGCGCCGGGGCGTACACCGGGCGCGCGATACGCGGCCCGGGTACCCAGCACCAGGTGCTGTTGAGACTGACCCAGCGCCCGTAGTGGAACGGAGCGTAGCCCCAGCGCGCGTCGTCGATCCAGGTCCAGCCCCAGGGCGCAACCCACACCCAGTGTCCGAAGCGGTACGGCGCCCACCCGACGACCACCACCGTCGGGGTCCACACGTAGCCGTACTGCGCGGTCTCCTGCCACTGGCCGCTGTCATCCAGGTCCTGCGCGCCGGCAATGTCATCCGCGACGTACTCGCGCGAGGGCGAATCCTCGAGCTGGCGCTCGCGCGCGGCCGACCAGGCATCCAGCTCATCGGGAGCCCCGAGGCTCGCCATGTCCGCCGTGAGCTGGCCGGTGCCGGTGAAGGTGAAGCGTTGCTGCGTGCCGATCTGCAGCAGCTGCCCCGCCCCTGAGGCCTGCGCCAGGCCCTCGCTCACTTTGACGACAGTGGCATCGCCCTCCTCGCTCACCTCGAAGCGGTATTCCCCCGCCTGCTGCAGCGTCACGGCGAGATTGGGCGTATCGATCTCGTAGTTGTCACCGGCGCGCATCTCGCGGACACGAACGATCAGCGTGCCCGCGGTGAGCTGTATCTGGGCGGAATTGTCATCGAGGTTCAGGAACGAGAAGCCGGTCATGGCCCCGAGGCGCACCACGGCGGCTCCCATGTCCAGCTCGGCACGCGAACTGGCATCGCTCCACAGGCGGTCGCCGGTGGTCAGCGGGCGGTTCACGGTGGCCGCGGTCCATTCCTGGACGCCGGCAGGTTGCAGCGACACGCTGCCCTGTGCCTCGCTCAAGCGCGCCACGCGTCCCGGGGGGTCGGTATCGTCCGCCCGTGCAGTCCAGGCGCACAGCGTGAGTCCTGCGAGCGCAGCAAGCCGGCATGCCATCGAAGGCCAGGTTCTCATGCACTCCTCCTCGCACGACCGGGCAGCGCCCGACTCCCGCCAGGACACCCTGCCACAGATTGGGGCCTGACCGTGACGCGCCGGTTCACGACGCCTATATGGGGGTTGGCGCCCTGAACCGGGTATGAACCGCAGGAGGGGCGTGAACGGCAAGCCCTCAGGCGCTGCGGATCCGCAGCCAGTGCGCGAGGGCGACCATGAGCGTCCCCGCCCCCAGCCATTCGTGCACCCGTGCAGAGCCGGCATGCCAGGCGCCGACGGTGTAGTAAAGCGCGTAGCCGCTGCATACCAGCAGCACCGCGCAGGCCACCAGAACCCATCCCGAGGTGCGGTTGCGGGCGCGCCGCCAGCGCTCCAGGACGTGGCCCGCGCCCAGCCAGCCCAGCAGGAACACACCCGCCACGGCCGCGACACCGTGCCCGCGCATCAGCGGGGCCTCCCAGGGGTGGGGTAGTGTTCCGAACTCGTTGCGCGGCTCGAACCCCAGGTGCAGCACGAGCCAGGCGACCCCCGACACCCACAGCAGCGCTCCCACCCCGAAGACCGCCGCACGCAGACCCGGACTCATCCGTAACGGGGCAGCCCAGGATACCTCCAGCGCACGGGGAACTCGGGCGACCACGGGGGGCTCAGGCGCCCGCCGGGGGCGCCTGCAGCGCCACCTGCCAAAGAGCCATGAGCCAGCGCACTCCCTGCGTCACATGGCCGCAGGAGAGCGTGGCGCCGGCGATGTTCTTGATGTCCGCCTGCACGTGCAGCTGCTCCAGGCTGTCGCGTCCTGCGAACTGCCGCCGCCAGGCCTGGTTGCGGATTTCCCCGCCATGGCTCTCGCGGTAACTCATCACCTCCGGGGTGCCCAGGCGCCCCTGCGCATCGATGGAGGCTGCATAGGTGATGAAGTCTTCCTTGCCCACGACTTCGTCGATGAACACGTAGCCCAGGGTGTCGGCCCCGCGCAGCGCGCGAAAGGCCCGCAGGCTGCGATGCGGCGGCTGTTCCCCCGCCAGGGCGGCGACCTTGTCGCGCTGCGCGCTGCTCAGGGCGAACACGACCTCCCTGAAGTGGTCCGCCTGGGGAAACAGCGCCCTCTGCGCCCCCTCCACCGACAGGTAGTCCGCGGCGACCACGACCTGCGCGGGGACCGCCGCGAGGGCGATACCGGCTGCTGCAAACCCGAGCGCGGTCAGATTCGTGATGCTCACAGGCGATACGTCTAAATGCGAATGATTCTTAATTGCCGTAGGATACCGGCATGGCGAGCCAAGGTCCAACCGGGGTAGGCGCGGTACCCGGCAGCCCCGCAGCGCATGGGCCGGGCGAGGTCCCCGTGCGCCGTATGCGCACGGGCCTGGGCACGTGGGTGGCGATCGAGGCCCGTGCGCGCTCGGCCGGGGACGCGCTGGCGGCACTCGAGGCCGCCTTTGCGCAGATTCGCCACGTCGAGCAACGCATGCATCCGCACCGCGAAGGCAGCGATCTGCGGCAGCTGCGCCTGGCTCCGGCGGGCACCGCGGTTCCCATCGACCCCTCCACCTGGGCGGTACTGGATTTCGCGCAGCAGTTGTTCGGGCTCTCCGGAGGCGTGTTTGATCCGTGCCTGCCGCAATCCGCGGGCCGGCTCTGTGAGCTGGAACTGTCCGCGGATGCACGCAACCCGTGGGCCTGCGCGCACGCGCCCCTGGAGATCGACTGCGGCGGCATCGCCAAGGGCCATGCCGTCGACTGCGCGCTGGAGGTGCTGCGCGCGGCCGGCTGCACCGCCGGTCTGGTGAATGCCGGTGGCGACCTGCGCGTCCACGGTCCGCAACCCCAGACGGTGCTGCTGCGCTGTGCGGACGGCAGCTACCTGCCGTGCGAGCTGCGCGAGGCGGCCCTGGCCGTGAGCGACCTCGACGCCGCACACCGTCCCGCCGAGCACCGGGGATATTACCTCCGCGAGCCCGGCACGACCCCCACGCGGCGCTACGCGGCGGTGCGCGCCCCGGCAGCGATGGTGGCCGATGCGCTCACCAAGTGCGTCGTGCTGTGTGCGCCGCCGCTGGCGCAGGCGCTGGTGCAGGGGCTGTGCGCCGAGGTCCTGGCCTGATTCACATCCTCGCGGGCAGGCGCTCGGCGAGGAAATCGATGAAGGCGCGTACCGCCGGCAGCAGGCCGCGGCGGCTGGGAAATACCACGTGCAGCACGCCCTGCGGGGCGTTCCATTGCGGCAGCACCCGTGTCAGGACACCTGATTTCAGGTCCTCGCGCACCACACTCTCCGGAACCCGCGCAATCCCCAGGCCCGCCAGGACCGCCGCGCGCAGCACCACGAAGTCATGGCACACCAGCCGCAGGGCGAGCGCGGCGGCGGCCCGCGCGCCCTGCGGCCCGACCAGGTCCCAGGTGCGGCGCTCCAGCTCGAGGCCATAGTCGAGCGTCTGATGCCCCGCCAGTTGTGCCGGCTCCTGCGGCGTCCCGGCGCGCTCGAGGTAGTCGGGGCTTGCGACCAGCAGCTCCTCGAGCTGGCGGAAGACGCGCATCACCAGCCCGTCCTCCCCGCTCGGTTGTGTACGCACGCGCAGGGCGACGTCGATCCCCTCGCTCAACACGTCGACGCGCCGGTTGCTGACCTCCAGCTGCAGCCGCACCTGCGGGTGCTTCGCCAGGAACTGTGGCAGCACCGGGGCGAGCGCCGACTGCGCCAGCGCCACCGGACAGGCCACCTTGAGCACACCGCGCGGCTCGGCGCGCGCGAACTCAACCGCCTCGAGCGCGGCATCGGCCTCGGCCAGCATGGCCGCGGCGTGCCGGTACACCTCGCGGCCCACGGGGGTCACCACGAAGCGCCGCGTCGAGCGGTTCACCAGCCGTACGTTCAGCTGCCCTTCGAGCGCTGCCACGTGGCGGGACAGGCGCGACTTGGGGATCGACAGCGCCCGGGCCGCTGCGGCAAAGCCCCCGTGGTCCACGGTCTGGGTGAAGTAGTAGAAGCCCTCCAGTGGCTGCATAGGCGTCCGATTAGCACCGAATTCAGGACAATATGTCCTAGTTTCGCTGGATACTCAATTACTGTCCCACAGATTAGCCTCTTGCACCGGGTAAACGCCTGTGAGGAGAGATCCATGAGAGTTCTGCATATCGATTCGAGCATCCAGGGCGAGGCCTCGGCGAGCCGGGTGCTCACGCGCGAGATCGTCGGGCAACTGAAGGCCAGCCAACCGGGCGTCGCCGTCACCTACCGTGACCTGGCGGCTTCAGAGCTGCCGCACCTGTCGCAGGCCGTGCTCGCGCAGCAGGATGCGACCGCGCTGGAGGAGTTCCTGGCGGCCGATGTAATCGTCATCGGTGCCCCCATTTATAATTTCGGCATCCCTTCCCAGTTGAAGGCGTGGATCGACCGCATCGCGGTGGCGGGCAAGACATTCCGCTATGCGGCGAGCGGTCCTGAAGGACTGGTGCGCGGCAAGAACATCACCGTCGCGCTCACGCGCGGGGGTGTGCACGATCCCGCAGCAGGCCAGGAGTTCGGCGAGTCGTACCTGAGGTTCCTCTTCGGCTTTCTGGGCATCGACGAGGTGAGCTTCGTGCGCGCGCAGGGGCTGGGCCTCTCCCCGCAGCAGCGCAGGTCTGCGCTGGAGGCGGCCCTGGCATCGATCCGGGTGCCGGTCCGGCGGGCCGCCTGAGGCGTGCGCCGGGCGTTTGGATCCGTTCTAACTTTGGCAAAGGAGTTCCCATGACGACCGCTGAGCTTGCGAGCCGCTCCGTGCGGCGCGTGATCAAGGGGATGCCGACTTCCGATGGCGCCGGAGTGAAGCTGCGGCGCGTGATCGGGCAGCCCCAGCTGCCGGACCTGGACCCGTTCCTGATGCTCGACGAGTTCGGCACTGACCGCGCCGAGGACTACATCGCCGGCTTCCCCGACCATCCGCACCGCGGCTTCGAAACCGTCACCTACATGCTCGATGGCCGCATGCGCCACAAGGACAACCACGGCAACGAGGGCGTGCTGGTCCCGGGGAGCGTGCAGTGGATGACCGCGGGCCGCGGGCTGGTGCACTCGGAAATGCCCGAGCAGCAGGAGGGCCGCATGCGCGGTTTCCAGTTGTGGCTGAACCTGCCGGCGCGCGAGAAGATGACCCCGCCGAAGTATCAGGAATTCGGTCCCGAGCGCATTCCGACGGCGACCCCGGCGCCCGGGGTCACCGTGAAAGTGATCGCCGGCAGCGCCGCGGGCATCGTCGGGCCGATCCTGCAGCCGGCGACGGATCCCACGTACCTGGATCTTGCGCTGGAGGCGAAGGCCGAATTCGTGCAGGACCTGCCGGCTGACTACGCAGCATTCCTGTACGTGTACGAAGGCGAGGTTACCGTCGGTGACGAGGCGCAGCCGGTGCGCACGCACGAACTGGCGGTGCTCAGCGAAGGCACGCAGATCCGCCTGCGGGGCGGCTCATCCGGGGGCGCGCGCGCCATCCTGGTGGCCGGACGGCCGCTGAAGGAGCCGGTGGCCAAATACGGACCGTTCGTCATGAACACGCGCGAGGAGCTGCAACAGGCCTTTAGCGACTTCCAGAACGGCAAGTTCTGAAAGCAGCAAGGTAAAAGGGCGCCACCCGGAAACGGTGGCGCCCCTTTGCGGTCAGGGCTTTGCGCCGACGACGCGGAAGCCGTAGCGCTGGAAGGTCGCGCGCGCCGCGGGCCCTGAGAGAAACTCCAGGTACTTCTGCGCCCACGGCTGCGCACGCGCGGTCACCGCAGCCGGATAGAGGATCGGTGGATGGGTGTCCTCCCCGAAGACACCGACCACGCGCACGCGCTTCTCCGCCTGCGCATCCGTCAGGTAAACGATTCCCAGTGGCGCCTCATCCCGGGCGACATACGCCAAGGCCGCGCGCACATTCTCCGCGCGCGCCAGATGCGACTGCACACCTTCCCACACGCCCAGCCGGATCAGCGCCGCGCGGGCGTAACGTCCGGCCGGCACGGAGTCCGGATCCGCGCAGGCGAGACGGCCCTCGCCCAGCGCCGGGGCGAGCGCGAACCCCGGGGCGATCCTCAGCTGCACGGCGCTGTCGGCCGGTGCAATGAGCACCAGCGAGTTGCCGAGCACGTCGCGCCGCGTGCCGGTGCGCAGCAGTCGACGCTGCTCCAGATAGTCCATCCACTCGTGGTCCGCTGAAAGGAACACATCCGCCGGCGCGCCCGCCTCGATCTGCCTGGCCAGCACCGAGCTGGCCGCGTACGAGGTCTTCACGGCAATGCGCGTCTGCGTGGTGAAGGCGCCATCCAGCGCATCCAGGGCCTCCGCGAGCGAGGCGGCCGCAAACACCACCAGCGTCTGGGCGGCCACCGGAGGCGACTCCGCAGCCCGGGCCGGGGCGCCTGCGGCACTGCCCAGGACCACCCACAGGGCCCCTAGGAAGCCGCCGACAGTACAACACGCAGATCCTCTCGTTGTCATAATCGACGCTTCCGCTGAATGCTTATGTCAGGTAGCTGAATGCTAATGTCAGGTAGATGGAGCGTACCCGCCACGACCACCGCCGCACTTCGCCCGCAGGTCTCGGCCGCCGGAACTGCTACCTGCCGCACCGGTAGCCTCAAGGATGGCGCGCAGAATGCCGCAATGTACAGACCTGCCCACTGATTGCCGGCATTGACGGCCATGGCCGGCCGGTCACCGCGCACCCGCCCCTCCATGCTGGCGCGCGCCCCCGCCACAGCGGTTGCCTGTGCTCTGTCGCTGCTGCCAGCGCTGTGCCCGCGGCCGCAGCCGCAGGGGCGGCGGATGAGTCGCTGGCGGCGGCCGCGGCCGTTTCCGAGCAGCGCGGCGCCTCCCCCGAGGATAACCCCGAGGTCGCCGCCGTGCGGCCCAGCTACGGCCCACCCGGGGATGCCCCCGGCATCCCCTCGGATGCGACGCTGGAGGCCGATGGGGCCGTCATCGGCACGGTGGTCATCGACAACCAGAACATCTTCGACCTGAACGACCCGAAGGATGACACCAAACTCTTCAGGCTCGCCGACCGCCTGCATATCAAGACGCGCGCCCGCGTCGTGCGTAAGCAGTTGCTGTTCAAGCCGGGGGACCTCTATTCGCGCCGCCTGCTGGATGAATCCGAGCGCCTGCTGCGTGCCGACAGCTACTTCTACGACGCCTGGATCCGCATTACCAGCTACAAGGACGGCAAGGTTGATCTCAGGGTGACCACGCGCGACGTGTGGACACTCAACCCCGGATTCAACTTCGGGCGCAGTGGCGGTACGAACTCCGTCGGCATCAAGCTCGAGGAGGTGAACCTGCTGGGCACCGGGGCGGCGCTCAACTTTTCGCACACCCGAGATGTCGACCGCACCAGCAATTCGATCGAACTGCGCGACCGGCACGCCTTTGGCAGCCGGGTCGCCGTCGATGTCAATTACGCGGCCCTAAGCGATGGCTACCTGCATGCACTCACCGTCACGCGGCCGTTCTTCGCACTCGACACCCACTGGTCCGGCTCTGTGGCGCTGCTCGATGGCGAGCAGGTCGATAAGCTCTACGACCGCGGGGAGGAGGTAGACCAGTTCCAGGATAAGCACCAGCTGTTCGAGACCTACTACGGCTGGTCCAAGGGACTGCAGGGGAACTGGGTACAGCGCTGGACGGCCGGGGCCACCTACGATGACCACCGCTTCTCCCCGGTCAGCAACTCCCAGGGCACAACGACTCTGCTGCCCGAGGACCGGCGCTTCGTCTACCCGTTCATCGAGTACGACCTGGTGCAGAACGACTACAGGAAGCTGTGGAACCACGATCAGATCGCCCGCACCGAGGACTTTGCGCTCGGCATTGCGGCCAGCCTTCGGCTGGGGTATGCACCGACCGCCTTGGGCTCGAGCACCAACGCACTGCTCATGCAGGCATCGGCAACCAGAGGCTTCAGCAGTGGCGGTTCCAGCACGCTGCTGCTCTATTCGGATTTCTCCGGGCGGCTCGAGAGCGGAGACCTGCGCAACGGGATTTTCGATATTTCCGCGCGCTACTACAAGGAGCAGAGTACGCACTGGCTGTTCTTCTCCGCGCTGCAGGCCACCAAGGGCTGGTCGCTGGACCTCGACAACCAGATCCTGCTCGGGGGTGACAATGGCCTGCGCGGTTACCCACTGCGCTATCAGGGTGGAACCAGCCGGGCGCTGCTGACGCTCGAGCAGCGCTACTTCACCGACTGGTACCCGTTCCGGCTATTCCGCGTGGGCGGGGCCGTGTTCTACGACATGGGCCGCACCTGGGGCAGCGCACCGCTGGCGCAGCCGAGCCTCGGGCTTCTGAAGGACGTCGGGTTCGGCCTGCGCCTGGGCAATGCGCGCTCGGGCCTGGGGAATGTCATTCACGTGGACCTCGCGTTCCCGCTCGACGGGGACCCGAGCATCCAGAAAGTGCAGTTCCTGGTGCAGACCGAGGCGCGCTTCTAGCGCGCAGCTCAGCGCTTCTGCGCAGGAACCTGCAGCGCCGGCCGGCTGCCGGTGGCGCTGGTGCTCGTTCCGCCCGCACCCTGCTGCGGCAGCACGTCGACTGAGAGCGTGAAGGTGCGCTTCTCGGTGCCCGACAGCGCACCGACATTCACCACCTGCCGCGCGACTTCCTCGCCGCGGTCGTTGCGCACGGCGATGACCACGTAGTACTCCCACGGCTCCTGCAGCGGCGGGTGGCGGATGACGCCCTCGACCTTGAGTGCCGAGGTGGCCGCCACCTGGCGCTTCGCCGCTTCCTGGTCGAAGCGCAGGTGGTGCATGCAGCCCGGGCAGATGCTCAGGCTCTCGAGGATCGCGGCCTTACAGTGCGGACACGTGCGCGTCTTGCCCGGGGTCACCGGACGAGAGGCGACGCTCATGCGTTACCAAAGCCCTTTTCGGACTTGGTGCTGCGGCCCTCGGCGTCATAGCCAAACTCGACCTGCCCGCGCATGCGAGAGCCCGCAGCAACCGTCAATGACCCCGCCTTGACGTCACCGTTGATGACACCGCTCTCCAGCAGTTCCACGCGCTTGGCGCCATCGATGTTGCCGATGAGCTCACCGCTCACGACCACCACGGCCGCCTTGACGTGGCCTTCCAGCTTCGCGCCCGTATCCAGGGTGACATTGCCGTCCACCTGCACGTCGCCCTTGAAGCGTCCGGCGATGCGCACGTGGCCGGTGCCGCTGATCTTGCCCTCGATCGTCAGGTCCGAGGCGATGTGCGATTCCTTGGTATCGCTGCGCTGGGGTGCCGGTGCGGGGGCCGGGCGCCGGGCCGTATCCGGGCTGAGCGAGGCAACGCTGGCCGGCTCGCGCTGCGGCGCGGGGGCGGCGGATGGGGCCGGAGCTGCCGGAGCGGGTCCGGTTCCCGTGTTCGAGTCTTTCCAAAGCGCCATGGGTAGTCCCTGTGGTATGTGAGCGGTGAAAGTTACCTGCCGTCGTGCCCGTAAGGGAAGTGTCTCCCCGCACAGACATGGCCCCGTCAAGATTGAGTCCACGCCTGGTTCACGCTGCCGACATTATGCAGTCTAATGGCCCGCAGGTTGCGCGAGCATGTCGCGGATCTCACTCTTGAGCATCCGCAGGGCCAAGAAATCGTCAGGAAAGAGCCGACCCGTGAGTGAAAAAGTGGTGCATCTGATCGCGGCCGCGCGGCCCAACTTCATGAAAATTGCGCCACTTTTCCACGCCCTGAAGGCCCAAAAGTGGTGCCGCCCGCTGGTGGTGCATACCGGGCAGCACTATGACGCGAACATGTCCGACTCGTTCTTTCGCGACCTCATGCTGCCGGAGCCGACCCACCACCTGGAGATCGGCAGCGGTACCCATGCGGAGCAGACCGGGCGCACCATGATCGCCTATGAAGCGGTCTGCCAGGCCGGCCGCCCGGATGCGATCGTGGTGGTGGGCGATGTGAACGCGACCGCCGCGTGCGCCATGGTGGGGGCGAAGCTGTGGATCCCGGTGGTGCACCTGGAAGCGGGCCTGCGCAGCCGCGACCGGCGCATGCCCGAGGAGATCAATCGCCTGGTCACCGATGCGATTGCCGATGTGCTGTGGACGCCCTCGCCCGATGCGGACGCGAATCTGCTCGCCGAAGGCGTGGCGGCCGAGAAGATCGACTGCATCGGCAACATCATGCTCGATTCCTTCGAGATGCTGCGCGGGAAGATCATGGCCGCGGACGTGCGCGCCAAGCTCAAACTGACCGGCCCGTTCGCCGTCGTCACGCTGCACCGGCCGTCCAATGTCGATGAACCGGCCAAGCTTGAGGAACTGGTCGCCGCCATCGAGCAACTCTCCAAAAGCCTCACCGTGGTATTCACGGTGCATCCACGCACCCGCAAGCGCCTGGTCGACTTTGGCCTCCTGGAGCGCATCACGCAGGCGCCGCAGATCCGCGCCACCGAGCCGTTGAGCTACATCGAGTTCATGAACCTGGTCGTGCACGCCACCATTGCGATCACCGATTCCGGTGGCGTGCAGGAGGAAACCACTTACCTCGGGATCCCGTGCGCGACGCTGCGGGAGAACACTGAGCGTCCGATCACCGTCAGCGAGGGTACCAACCGGCTGCTACAGCCGCAGCAGCTGCCGGCGGCGGTCGCCGAGGCACTGTCCGGGAAGTGGCCGAAGGGGCGCCGGCCGGATCTGTGGGACGGTCATGCCGCGGAGCGCGCCGAGCGCAGCCTGCACAGGCGCCTGCAGCATAAGACTTAGGCGTCGATCA